>JAIETF010000063.1 GCA_019745415.1 Candidatus Obscuribacterales bacterium
ACCATTAGAGACATTCCCGATTTTCCCAAACCGGGCATTATCTTTAAAGATCTCACCACTTTGATGAAGAATGCCGAAGCTTTCGGCTGTGTTCTCAACAGTCTCTCAAATACCGCCGAGAAACTTAAGCCCACTGTTGTAGTCGGTATCGAAGCCCGGGGCTTTATTTTGGCGCCGGCTGTCGCTCACCACCTGGGCGTCGGCTTTGTGCCGGTGCGCAAACCGGGCAAGCTGCCCTACCATGTCGAGCGAGTTTCATATGCCCTCGAGTATGGCGAAGACACTGTGGAAGTGCATAAAGATGCAGTGGGTAAGGGTGATAGAGTGGTGATCATCGACGACCTGCTGGCCACCGGCGGTACTGCCCTGGCGGCCAGACAACTGATGGAGAAGCTGGGTGCCGAAGTAGTCGGAGCCGGTTTTGTCGTCGAGCTGGACTTCCTCTCTGGTCGTGATAAGTTGCTTGCCGGAAAAGAAGGCGCGCTTGAGGTCTTCTCAGTTATTCAATACTGATTTAGTTAGTTGAGAGTCCTGGTACTGGCATTAGGCAGTGACGGCGACATCAATCCGATGGTCGAGATTGCGCGCGCCATTAAGGCGCGTGGTCATGATGTAGGTTTCGTCGCCAATGAATTTTTTGCCGCCAAGGTAGCCGCCCATGGTCTAGATTTTATACAAATGGGCGACCGGGCAAGCTTTGAGGCGGTGGCTGCTGACCCAGCTTTGTGGCAGCCGCGCAAGGCTTTCGCCACCGTTTGGAAGAATCTCTATAAGTATCTTCCCGGCTCGGTGGAAGCTTTAGAGAAACTGGTGGTGCCTGGTAAAACAGTTATGGTGGGTACCACTCTAGCTATCGCCGGTCGCATTTTGCAAGAGAAAGCCGCATCGGCAAAGTTGCAGTCTGTGCCACTATCGACGGTGCACCTTTCGCCTTGTTGCTTGGTCTCTAGATTTGAGCCGCCCACCGGTCCCGATTTCGAAATTCCCAGTGCTTGCCCTCAGATTTTCAAAGACCTTTATTTCAACCTTGTCGATCGCTTTTTGTTAGACGGCAATTGTCGCGCCGATCTCAATTCTTACAGACGCTCGCTTGGTCTGGCGCCTGTTAAGCAAGTTTTTTCTCGTTGGTTGCATTCACCCGATCAAGTGCTCTGTGCTTTTCCTGAATGGTTTGCGGCGCCGCAAGCAGACTGGCCATCTTCTTTGCGTTACGTCGGTTTTCCGCTCTATAACCGCTCTGGTGTAGAGAGTCTCAGCGCTGCTACCGAAAGCTTTATTGTAAGCGGTGAGGCGCCTCTTGTCTTCACGGCTGGTTCAGCCATGGCCCATAGTCATAGTTATTTTGCTTTGGCTCTCGCCGCTGTGAAACAGCTAAATAGACGGGCGATTTTTGTCAGTCGCTATAGCGACTGTTTGCCGCCCTTGCCCGACTTTGTTCACCATGCAGAGTATGAACCTTTTGACCTTTTGTTCAGGCGTGCTGCTTTCGTTTCGCATCATGGCGGCATAGGCACCAGCGCCCAAGCCCTTAATGCTGCAGTGCCGCAGCTAGTGGCGCCATTCGCCCACGATCAATTCGATAATGCCTTTCGCCTGAAAAAGCTTGGGGTGGCGCAAAGTGTTAAGGCTGATGCTTTTTCAGAAAGCCGGTCGCAGACCTTTACCGAGCAGTGCAAAATCTTGCTTGCCGATTCATATAAAGACAAGGCGAAAGAAGCGGCTCGTCTTATGCAAGATCAAAGTGACGCAGCGGCGCGAGCTGCTTTATATGTGGAAGAGTTGGAGCGTTTTTTGTAGGACTATTTTGAGAGAATCGGAGATTTTAGCCGCTTAGAAAGCGGCATAAATAAAGGGTTCGGTCGGCAGGGTCAGCCTAAAGAGTATATAGTGCAAAAAGATTCCCACCGCCAAACCAGAGATAAGCGATAACCATTTGTTCTTGCGCAAGACTATTTCTTGTATCGGTGATTCTTCGTTTCTTTCTTCAGATTTTTCTTCGGATTTTTCTTCAGTCATTATATTTATCCCCCAGTCTGGCGGCTAATTCTTTTGCCATAAGCTTCCCACCTGCCTGGTTGAGGTGGTCAAAGTCGACATAGTTCTCGCTTGCTAGAGTTTCATTTAGTTCGACTGTCTTAAAGCCGCATCTTTCAAAGTTTTCACGCCAGAGTTTCTTGATATGCAAATAGTCGTCTTTCTCTCTAGGTGTGAGTTCGTCGATAAAGAGCGGATTGATAGCCGTGATAGCCACAATTATCGAGTCACGGGTTGCCGCCGGCACGGCGCACTGCGTGCAGCCGCGCAGTCGTCGCCAAAAGAACTGCTCATATTCACTTGCCTTGCCGCCTTCATAGAGGGCGGTGATACCAGCAAGAAACTTTCTTACTTGGCTTATGCCGTGGTCTAGTTTCTCTACATCGGTACGGTCAAAGGTTGGTCTGTCTATAAAGGGGTCTTTGAAGACGCGCCTGGGCAAGAGCGAGGCTGCAGCTGTGGAGCGGTGATAATAATTACCCATGACATAATAAGTAAAGCGGGTCCACAATTCTTCCGGTGCCAAATAATGATTGAAAAGGGCTCTTAGTTTCAGACTTTCGCCATGGCTGTCGTCTTGAAAGAGGCTCCATTCTTTGTGCTTTTCGGCAAAAGACAATCTCTCTGGAAATGTTTCCAGAGCCCCTCTTTCCACCGCATCAAAAAACATATAGTGCAAAGGAATGGTGCCCGATGGCTCAAAAACTGTGGAGGGCATGGCATTGGTGACCAGAAGAACATTTTTGCCTTCGCGCTTCAGTTTTTCATAGACCCAATTGCCGGCTTCAAAAACTTTGGTGCCGGGTAGGGCTAGGTTGAGCACTGCATACCGTCCCGGGTAAAGTCTGTCCAATTCTTCTTGCAGAGCGATTGTCCAGCAATGCTCGATGCTCTGCCCTTCTCCATAAAAGACCGAGTCACCGCCAATGATAAGCAGCTTCCGCCCTGGCTTTTCCGCCATAGTCTTTCTTGCCTGGGCAAGCATTTCGTTATAGGTTAGATAAAAACCACCGTTCGGATTTATGTATTCGTGGAAGCGTTCGAAATGAGGCACCGCCAGTGGTGAAGTGGTGAGCATCTGTCCCATGATTGTGCACAGCATAAAGCCTAGAGCTGTGCCCAGCAAAAAATAGCGACTATAGTTTTTTTGCTTTTCTCTATTCAAGCGGCACCAGCTTTGTTTGGAAGAGCAAGAGGAACATGCCGAAGGCTTTATCGAGTGGATAGAAAAAGGGAAGCCAGCCCAATATAACAAAAAGGAAGGTGCTCAGCCAGGCGAGCGCGGGAAGGCGGTCGAATGCTTTTGCCAGTGGTTTGAATGGACCGAGACGGCGATAGTAGTTATTTATAGCCAGACCGACGCCATGGTATAGCCCCCAGAAAACAAAGTTCCAGCTGGCTCCGTGCCAGAGTCCGCAGAGAGCAAAGGCGATAAGCCCGTTCAGTATTCTTCTAAAGGCGCCGTGTTGCCCTCCGCCGAGAGGAATATAAATGTAGTCTCTGATCCAGAAACTCAACGACATATGCCAGCGTTGCCAGAACTCTCTGATTGATCTGGCGCTGTAGGGTCTATTGAAGTTAATTGGCAGCTTTATGCCGAGCATAGAAGATAGACCTAAGGCAATATCTGTGTAGCCTGAGAAGTCGAAATAGATGCGTCCGGCTAAAGCCAGCACGAAGAGCCAGCGTTCGGGCAGGGTTTGCACACTAAAGAAAGGCTCTTGATGCAAGATAAACTGATTGATGTTATCGGCCAGCACCATTTTTTTGAAAAAGCCGGAAGCCATTAAAAGCAAACCTTGAGCAATCATTATTGTTTTGGTTTGTTTCAGACCCTTTTCCAACTCAGGCAGAAAGTCGTAGTAACGCTTAATCGGTCCGGCTACCAAAGAGGGAAAATAGATTGTGAAGGCGGCAAACTGAAAGGGATTCTTGATTGGTTCCCGGCCTCTTTTGACTTCGACCAAATAGTGGATAAACTCAAAAGCAAAGAAGCTAATAGCTAAAGGAGGAGTGGCCGGCAAAAGTGGCTTGAGCAGCGAAGCAAAGTGTTCAGCCAGTGGTCTATTTACTGCCCCTAGCAAATCAAAGAGCAAGAATTGGTGATATTTATATGTAAGCAGCGCCGCCGTTGAAATGATAATGCCGATGATTGCCGTCGCTCCACCGGTGGTGCCTGAGAGGCGTCCACAAAAATAGGTGATTAGAGCCAGGGTGATTATGGGCAAAACCCCGGCGGCACCGGCAAAATGACTGTGAAAGACTAGACAAAAGCCAAGCAAAATAAAGGCTCGCCACTTTGGTCTGCCGCCGGCAAGCCAATAGATTGGCAGAAAGATTGAGACGGCGATTATGAACCAATGGGTGCAGAAGATCACTAGCAGTAGCTTCCGTCGGCCATACGAATTGAAATTTCACCGGCTGATAGTTCTACAATCTCGCCCCCTGTTTTCTCAACAATTAGGGCGCCGCTTTCGCCTATATCTTTAGCGACGCCCATAATTTCGGCACCGCCATAGGTGGCTTTGATAGTTTTGCCCAGGGTGACACTATTTCTTTTCCAGTCGTCTATTACTGCCTGATACAGCTGCTCTTCCAGCTTGTCCAGCTCTTCTTCCAGGCTTTGGCAGAGCGCTGCCGCCAGCAGATTGGTATCTACAGGCATGCCGGCCAGATTTTCCAGCCAGTCCACTCTATCTTTAATTTCGTCCGGCAGTTCGTCGCGGTTCAATCTGATATTGATGCCGATGCCGACAATGAGCGCTTTCAGCGGTTTTTCGGCGAGTATGCCTCCGACTTTCTTGCCTTGGGCGGTGAGATCGTTCACCCATTTCAAACCTAGCTCGACCCCGCAAGTGACTCTGGCGGCCCGGCAAACGGCATTGCCCGCCGCCAAGGTTACTAAGGGCAGTTTATTGAGGGGCAGATTGGGTCGCAATATGGCTGAAAAAGCCAGACCGCCATCGAGGGGGCTGACCCATTGTCTACCTTGGCGACCCCGCCCGGCGCTTTGGCTGCGGGCCATTACCACTGTACCGCTGGCCGCATCTTGGGCGGCTAAGACGGCGGCGCGGTTATTGGTGCTATCTATTTCTTCATGACATTCGTTTGCGCCCCTGCCCAGATATCGGGTTTTGAGGGCGGCAGAGAAATCGGCAAGATTGAGAACAGCAGAATTCATACACCCCAATTTTAAGATAAGCGGGGATTTATGTCTCTCGCCGATTTAGTCATTTATAGATGGACTACTTATGAACTACTGTGGTCTCTATTTGCTTGGGACCTTCGAGCAGTTTGTGAATCGGGCACTTGTCAGCGATTCCTTTTAAGTTTGTCACTTGCTCGTCGGTTAGATTGCCCGTCATTTCGATAGTTCTCACTATGCGCGATTTCTTAGTGCCGTCATCGCCGGCTACTGTTTCTTCCTGCACGTCTACATTAATGCTTTGTAAGTCCCACTCTTTCCGTTTGGCGTACATCTGCAAGGTAATTGCTGTGCAAGCGCCGAGTGAACCCAATAAGAGTTCGTGCGGATTGGGGGCGGAGTCGGAGCCGCCGAATTCTTTCGGGGCATCGGAGGCAAAGGCGTGATTATCGGAAGAAATTTCCTGTCTGAATCCGTTTGCCGCATTGGCTTTGACTATAACTTTTGCCACGTCTTATCTCCTTTTAGTCTCTACAACAGACTGCTTCCTAGCAAGATAACAGTTCGCCGCTATTTGAGCCTGAAAGATCATTCTTCGTTAACCTAAAATGAATGCTGTGTAAGGCTATTGTCAGTGCTCTGCAGTGCCATTATTAGCGCCGTGTAACGCCGTTTCTATATATCGTTAGATGGTGCTAAAACGACGCAGGAAGAGGAAATTTTATGTTCTTCGTACTATCGGGTGTTTATGCAGTGGTATCACGAATGGTTGCGGCTGTATATATTATCAAAGTCAAAGGTGGTTCTCGATGTGCCTTATGAGCCCCAAGCTTAGCCTCGTTTCAGCCTTTCTTTCCCTTGCTTTTGGGGTAGCCTTGCGCCTGCAATTTGTAAGTGTTACCTTGCTACACATCGACGAATCGAATCAAGGAGAAATTTCGCTTAATTAGCTGAGTGCCCTGCAGTTTACGGGATCTACTCGAGTCTCCAGCTTTTCGATTCATTCATATCCAATCTAATAAGCCCCGGGCAAGTTCGAAACTTGGTTTTGCTCCTGGGCTATTTGACGCTGGCTATCTATGAATTGAAAGCGAGGTAAAACAAGCGAGAGATCTGGTGGGGGAAGATGGTGTGAATCCATCGCTGTCCCGCAACTGTAATTAAGAGCGTTTCGAAAGAGTCGCACTTAGAGCCAGACTACCCACCTGGGCGCACATAAAGTCAAACCTCTTCGAGGTTAAGAGGCGCTTATAGACAAGGCATGCTTTGTTTTGTTGCGCCCTCTTGGTCTCAATCCACTGAGAGGGCTTTGTTTTGTCCACTTTCCCCTTAGTTCAAAAAAGATTCTCACCGCAGTTCCCGCACTAATTTCTTACTTTTCAGGAGATACGAGATGACCCAGGTGCTTACAGCAGTCCACCATGCCGACCCCGCTGGTTTTGGACTGAGTGAAGAACGGATCAGCCAGTTTGCACTATATAAGGTGCTCAGACGTAACGGTAATGTCGTTGAATTTGATCCTTCCAAAATTGCCGTGGCTATGACCAAAGCTTTCCTGGCTGTGGAAGGCACCCATGGCGCCGAGAGTTCTCGTGTACGCGCCTTGGTCGGCAAACTCACCGGTCAGATAGTCGAAACCCTGATGAAGCGCCTGCCTGAAGGCGGCGTCTTGCACATCGAGCATATTCAAGACCAGGTCGAACTGGCTATGATGCGCGCCGGTGAGCAGGAAGTGGCTCGTCGTTATGTTCTTTATCGTGAAGCGCGCGCACAGGAGCGTGCTGCTCAGCAGCCTGAAACTAAGCCTATGAATCTTGGTCCAAATGTAACCCGTGCCGACGGCAGCACCGTGCCGCTAGCTCAACTCGGACTGAAAGATATCGTTGTCGACGCTTGTGCCGGTCTTGGTGAAATGGTCGACCCTCGTCGCATTTTCAATTCTACTGTGGAAAGTCTCTATGAAGGCGTGAAAGAGTCTGAAGTGATTCGCTCAGCCATTATGAGCGCGCGTGCCCTGATCGAGACCGATCCTTCTTACAGTTTCGCCACTGCTCGCTTGCTTTTGCAGCAGATGCGTCTAGAAGTATTGGGCGAGTCTGTCAACCAAGAGCAAATGAAGGACCGCTACAAAACTTATTTCCACGACTATATTGCCAAAGGCATCAAAGTCGGTTTACTTGATCCACGCCTGGCTACTTTCGATCTAGATAAAGTGGCAGCCGCCTTGGACGCCGATCGAGACTTGAAGTTCCAGTATCTCGGTTTGCAGACTCTTTACGATCGCTATCTCTTGCACCAAGAAGGCGTTGTTTTTGAATTGCCCCAGGCTTTCTGGATGCGCGTGGCGATGGGGCTCGCCCTCAATGAAATCGACCGCGAAGTGAAAGCAATCCAGTTCTACAATCTACTTTCCAGTTTCGATTTTGTTTCCTCCACACCCACACTGTTCAATTCCGGTACCCATAGACCGCAACTTTCTTCTTGTTTCTTGACCACGGTCGATGATGATCTGTCATCTATATATGAAGCGGTAAGAGAGAACGCTCTGCTATCTAAGTTCAGCGGCGGTCTGGGTAACGATTGGACACCGGTGCGTGCTCTCGGCGCTCATATTGCCGGCACCAACGGCAAGAGCCAGGGCGTAGTTCCTTTCTTGAAAGTAGTCAACGACACCGCCGTTGCCGTCAACCAGGGTGGTAAGCGTAAAGGTGCTGTGTGCTGCTATCTGGAAACCTGGCACATGGACATCGAAGAGTTTCTCGAACTGCGCAAGAACACAGGTGACGACCGTCGTCGCACCCATGACATGAACACAGCCAACTGGATTCCTGATCTCTTCATGGAAAGAGTAAAAGAGAACGCCGACTGGACTCTCTTTAGCCCAGACGAAGTGCCAGATCTGCACAATCTTTATGGCAAGAAATTCAAGGCTGCCTACGAGCGCTATGAAAAGATGGCCGAAGAAGGACAAATCAAGCTCTTCAAGAAGGTGCCGGCTGTCACCATTTGGCGCAAAATGCTGACCATGCTCTTCGAAACCGGCCATCCCTGGATGACCTTCAAAGACCCTTGCAACCTGAGAAGCCCTCAGCAGCATGTCGGTGTTGTGCATAGCTCCAATCTTTGCACCGAGATTACTCTCAATACCTCTGAGAGCGAGACCGCGGTATGCAACCTAGGCAGCATCAACTTGGTCGCCCATATCAAAGACGGCGCCCTCGACCTCGAGAAACTTGCCCATACCTGCCGCGTAGCCATGCGCATGCTCGATAACGTCATCGATATCAACTATTACAGCGTGCCCAAGGCTCGCAACGCTAATATGCGCCACCGTCCGGTCGGCTTAGGCGTCATGGGCTTCCAAGATGCTCTGCTCACCTTGCGTTTGCCCTATTCTTCCGATAAAGCAGTCGACTTTGCCGACTACTGCCAAGAAGCCGTCAGCTATTACGCCATCTTGGCCAGCTCTGAGCTCGCTGCTGAAAGAGGTGTCTACAACAGCTACAAGGGATCGCTCTGGGACAAAGGCATTCTGCCTCAAGACTCAATCGAGATCTTGGCAAGCGAGCGCGGCAGTGTCGATGTAGATCGCTCCAGCCGTCTTGATTGGACACCAGTGCGCGAGCATATCGCTCGCCACGGCATGCGCAACAGCAACTGCTTGGCGATTGCTCCCACTGCCACCATATCCAATATCATCGGCGTCAGCCAATCTATCGAGCCTACTTTCCAGAATCTTTATGTCAAATCAAACCTTTCTGGTGAGTTTACCGTGGTGAACACTTACCTGGTGGAAGACTTGAAGCGCCTCGGGCTCTGGGATGAAGTGATGGTGCACGATCTGAAATACTTCGACGGCTCTCTGCTGCCCATCGATCGTATCCCTGATGATGTGAAAGCTCTCTACGCTACAGCTTTCGAAGTTGAACCTAAGTGGTTGGTGGAAGCCGCTTCCAGACGCCAAAAGTGGATCGATCAAGCTCAGAGCTTGAACCTCTATATGGCTGAACCAAGCGGTAAGAAACTGGATGAGACCTACAAACTGGCCTGGACCAAAGGTCTCAAAACCACCTATTACCTGCGCACTGCTTCCGCTACAGCCCCTGAAAAGTCAACTACTCAGATTGGCGTGCTCAACAAAGTTCCCACAGCCTCAGCCGTAAAGGCTCAGGTGGCGCCTAAGGCCTGCTCCATAACCGACCCTGATTGTGAAGCGTGTCAGTAATTAACCCTAAAACAAAACTAGAAAAGGACATCCACATGCTCAGTTTTGATGACGTTCCCCTCACCACCAAGCAGCCGCCCACGAGCACCAGTGCCGCGGCCGCCACAGCCTCGGGTCTCGATTTCACGCCGCCGCCCATGACTCAAGGTGCAGAAATATCGGTGACCATGGTTCCCGGTGCTGGTGCCACCGGGCTTGAGCAAATTTCGATGAGCGGCCACCGCGTCACTGTTGACGAGAAGCGCATCATCAATTGCCGCGCCGACCTCAACCAGTTGGTTCCATTCAAATATGAATGGGCCTGGGAGAAATATCTAGATGCTTGCGCCAACCACTGGATGCCGCAAGAAATCAGCATGAGCCGTGATATTGCTCTTTGGAAAGACCCTAACGGACTAACCGAAGACGAGCGCATGATCATCAAGCGCAACCTCGGCTTCTTCTCCACCGCCGATTCACTGGTGGCAAACAACTTGGTTCTGGCTATCTATCGCCACATCACCAATCCTGAATGCCGTCAGTATCTTTTGCGCCAAGCCTTTGAAGAAGCCCTCCACACCCATGCATATCAATATGTAGTGGAAAGTCTCGGTATCGATGAAGGCGAGATCTTCAACATGTACCGCGAAGTGCCTTCTATTCACGCAAAAGATGTCTTCCAGTTACAGTTCACTCAAGAACTCGCCGATCCTAACTTCCACACCGGTACACCCGAGACAGATCAGCGTTTCTTGCGTAATCTAATTGGCTATTACATCATCATGGAAGGCATTTTCTTCTATGTGGGCTTCGTGCAAATGCTCAGCTTCGGACGTCAGAACAAGATGACCGGCGCCTCCGAGCAATTCCAGTACATCATGCGCGATGAGTCGATGCACCTAAACTACGGCATCGACGTTATCAACCAGATCAAGATTGAGAATCCGCATCTTTGGACAGCCGAGTTCCAAGAAGAGATTCAGACCTTGATTAAAGAGGGCGTGGAACTTGAATATGCCTATGCTGTAGACACCATGCCGCGCGGCGTGCTTGGCTTGAATGCCCAGATGTTCTCAGAGTATCTGCGCTTCGTCGCCAACCGTCGTTGCCGTCAAATTGGTCTAACCGAACAGTATCCGGGCGCCAAGAACCCCTTCCCGTGGATGAGCGAGATGATTGATCTCAAGAAGGAGAAGAACTTCTTTGAGACCAGAGTCATCGATTATCAAACAGGCGGAGCCTTGAGCTGGGACTAATCACTGAATTGGCCGGCTAACGGTCGAGCTATCGAAATAAAGACCTTGTTGAGAGAGTAGAAAGAGGGAGGGGCTGCCCCCTCCCTCTTTCGTGTTAGTATTTCACTGTCAGTTTCACCCGCGGTTTTTATGTCGAAGATCCTGCTTGTCGATGACGATACTGAGCTTACTTCAGTACTTGGCGAATGGCTTGAGGGCGAAGGTTATATAGTCGAATCTGCCGATTGCGGCGAAGATGCCCTTTCTCGACTGGCTCATTATGAATATGATCTTGTTGTCATGGATGTCGGACTGCCCGACATGGACGGCTACAAAGTGTGCAGTACCTATCGCAGTCGCGGCGGCGCCCTTCCTGTGATTATGCTGACCGGACGTGGTCAGATTTCAGACAAAACCCAGGGTTTTGAGTCGGGTGCCGATGACTATTTGACCAAACCTTTCCATCCGGTAGAACTTGGCGCACGCTTGCGCGCTTTACTGCGTCGCCCACGTCAGATGATGTCCGATGTGCTCAGCGCCGGTCACATTTCAATAGACGGCAATTCTCGGCGGGTGTTAAAGAGCGGCGCTGAAATCAAGCTATTGCCCCAAGAGTTCAATCTTCTTTTGTTCTTTATGCGCAATCCAAATAAGGTTTTTAGTTCTGAAGAGATTTTGGACAAGGTTTGGTCTAATGAAAAAGACACGGCTGCAGATACGGTACGCGTACATATAAATAAGTTGAGAAAGAAAATAGACGAGGAAGGCAAGAACAGCATTCTGCGGACTGTACACGGCAGCGGCTATATTCTTGATAAGGCTTAGACTAAATAAACCGATATCGGTTAACTAAATGCTGTTTCGCGACTTGAAAACAGAGCTGCAAATTAAACCGATATCGGTTAATAAAAGCCGTTTCGTGATTTGAAAACAGAGCCGTAAATTAAACCGATATCGGTTAATAAAAGCCGTTTCGCGATTTGAAAACAGAGCCGTAAATTAAACCGATATCGGTTGAAAAATCACCGGGTTGAGACTTATAAAATAAACCGATATCGGTTCAGTTATCTGGTTAGCTCCCCAAGGGTTGGGCTTCTTGAGATTTAATCTTTTTGGTGGGAAGCCCCCCTGACATCGTTTACAAATCGATTACATCAATTTTGTATACATATATCAGGCAGCTGATTTTCTAATTGTTTGAGGTAACTCCAATGAGCGAGCATTCATTAGATCACCGGCAAAGAACAGCAAATCTTCTTTTCCATCTAAAACTCCTGGTATCCCTAATTTTCGCCCTGATTCTTACCAACAATCTGCAAGCCAATGCTCAATCGACTGTGTTTGAGGAGCGGCATAAAGTATCTGGTTGGGAAGAGCCCCTGTGCAATAGAGATAACAATCTGAGGCATTATTACTGGACTGATATCGACGCCAGCAGCCGCTATCGCGTTAATGTCATCAATAGGGTGGCACCGTCCAAGAAATCTTCTTATACAATCATCAACCGCACTGCCAGCCCCAATAAGCCTTCAGCAATGAGTGCTAAAGCTCGCAGAATGAGTGACAATCAAATCGCATCCAGCGATGTAAGCGGCTATTTGCGCAATCAGCAGCAGCCTGCCAGCTATGGCAATCGTTCGGTGGCATCCACCTATGGTTCTTATAGCTTCAGTCAGCCGGTGCGTTCAACCGCGCAGTACGACAGCAATCGAAACGTCAAAGGTCGTGTGTTGTCTTACTAAGTTCTAAAAGTTTGCTTGTTTGATTTGGAGAGCAAAAGAGCCGTCCACTAGCGGACGGCTCTTTTGTTGTTTTTGATGTTGAACCGGTAGATTTGTCTGCCTATAGTTTGACTACCACTTTGCCGAAATGGGCGCCGCTTTCCATATAGGCGAGTGCATCGATAATTTCATCTGCCTTGAAGACCCTGTCTACGACGGGTTTAAGCTTATGCAAGGCGATAGCTTTGTTCATAGCCTCAAAGCGCTCAACCGAACCAACAAAGACTCCTTGCACTTTCAGGCTCTTCATTATCAAACCCAGTGTATTGACTGGTCCGGCAATGCCGTCCAAGACACCGATGACGCTTACATGTCCATTCATGGCAGCCGCTTTCATCGAGCGCTCCAAAGTACCGGCGCCGCCCAGCTCTACCACATGATCCACGCCCTGACCATGGGTTGCTTTCAGCACTGCATTATCCCAGTCTTGGTTTTTCTTATAGTTGATCAGCTCGTCAGCTCCCATGGCTCTAAGTCTTTCCAATTTCTCATCGCAGCTTGATGTGACGATTACTCTGGCTCCAGCCAGCTTGGCCAACTGCAAGGCAAAGAGAGAAACGCCGCCGGTGCCCATAGTTAGCACTGTCTGCCCGGCTTTGATTTGTCCGTTGACAAATAGTGAACTCCAGGCGGTGAGGGCGGCGCAGGGCAATGTAGAGGCTTCTTCAAAAGAGAGATGCTCGGGAATGGCAACTAGCGAGTTCTGATGGAATACGCCGTATTGGCGTAGCATACCGTCAACAAAGCCTCCCAAAGCGGTTTTGGCTGCCTGCGGTGTTACCTCTCCGCCTATCCAGTCGGGCATAAAGTTTGGCATGACGCGGTCACCGATTTTGAATTTGGTCACGCCGTCGCCTATTGCGGTGACGACACCGGCGCCATCGCTTAGCGGTACCACAGGCAGTGGTAGTTTCGGATTGTAGTGTCCGCGCGAAACCAGCAAATCTCTGTAGTTTAGCGAGGCTGCCTTGATTTCAATGCGCACCTGTTCATGTTCAAGCTTTTCGCTTTTTTCTTGTCTCTGTGACGGCTGAATATCTTTCTTAGGGTCTAGGGAAAAGCTCTTCAGTTCCCAGGCTTTGTAAGCAACTGCTGTTGTCATTTTAACTCCCGTTTTCAAACAAGATAGACTGGTACAAGAACTTATTCGATTTAAGAACTAGATCGAATAAGAATAATTGATTGGCAGAATCTGCTTGGCTTCGGCTTTGCCCAAAAGCTCTTGTGCTGCATGATAAGGCCAGTAGGGGTCTCTGATGAATTCGCGGGCAAGAAAGACCAGGTCGGCTTCGCCATTTCTGATGATTTGGTCGGCTTGCTGCGCTTCTGTAATCATGCCGACTGCGCCGGTCATAATTTCTGCTTTTTCTTTTACTGTTTTTGCCAGGGGCACCTGCCAGCCTGGACCGTACTGATAGCGGTCGCCGGCTCTGACAAAGGCGCTGCTGCAGTCAATCAGATCAACGCCGCGTTTTTTCAATTCAGCTGCCAAAATCACTGAGTCTTCAACGCTCCAGCCGCCTTCAACCCAGTCTGAGGCAGAGATTCTTACTGTGAGAGGCAGATTCTTGGGCCAGACTTTTCGCACTTTATCAATGGTTTCGAGGGCATTGCGCATACGATTTTCTAAGCTGCCGCCATATTTGTCGGTGCGTTTATTTGAAAGCGGCGAATAAAAGCTGTGCAGTAAATAGCCGTGAGCCGCGTGCACTTCTAACCATTTGAAACCAGCTTTGTAGGCTCTTTCTGCGGCCTGGGCAAATTTATCTTGGATGGCTTCGATTTCAGCGATTGATAGTTCTCTCGGTGTGCTTGAATTTTCGGAGAAGGGCAAAGCTGATGGACCGACTGGTTGCCAGCCGCCTTCATTTTCGGGCACATTTTGTTTTTCGTGTCTTGAGCCGCCGTCCCTCCAAGGATTGCGAGTTGAAGCTTTGCGTCCGGCATGGGCGATTTGTATTCCAGGAACGGCACCAAAGCTCTCTATAAAAGTAGTGATTTTCTTTAGTGGGGCGATATGCTCGTCACTCCAAATGCCTAGGTCGTCAGGGCAAATGCGACCAATCGGCTCAACAGCTGCGGCTTCGGTAATGACCAGGGCGGCGCCGCCTATGGCTCTAGAACCCAGATGCACCAAGTGCCAATCACTAGCTAGGCCGTCAATCGAATTGTATTGACACATAGGCGATACCGCTATGCGGTTGCGCAAAGTGATTTCCTTAATCTTGAGTTCGCTAAAGAGTCCCAGATGTTTTAGTTCTGTCTGGCTCTGGGCTGTCAGTGTTTGCCCCTGACTCTGACTGGTATTGGACATTGGTCTTCCTCTAAGGTTAGTTATAACTGTCCGTATGACGACTAAATCAATAATAGACCGGTCGTCTAATATCGTCAATACTTATTTTGATGAAAGCTATAGAACTGCGCACCAGTATAGAATGAATTGGTTGACTGATGAGGTTGTGATGCCGAGTATTCAATTGAATAACCTAATTAGAGCGGTTTGGTTAGTCCCAATTGCCATGAGTTTGTCTTTGCAGACCTTAGGTGCCGCTGAAGCGGCATCTGGTAAAGCGGAGGTGGTCGCATTAGATAAAGGCGCTGCGGTTTCGGGCAAAGGGGCTGCTTCGGGCAAGGGTGCCGCTTCTGGCAGCGGGGCTGCTTCGGGCAAGAGTTTCGCTTTGGGCAAGGGCGCCTTTTCGGGCAAGGGCACCGCTTCCAAGGCTAAAGCTGTGAATACAGGCAATAGCGAGAATGCCGGCGCCGTTAGCGGGGCGAGCAGCGGCGGCGCCCTCATCAAGGCTGAAGAAGAGATTGAAGAGCTTGTACCTAGCCAGCGCTTTCTTGGCAAGCCCGAAGTGGTCGCGACAATCAAGGGTGCTATGCCCACCGGCGTAGCCGTTTCCTTCTCGGGGCGCAAGTTTCTCAATTTTCCCCGTTGGGAAGACGGGGTGGAGAACACTTGCTGCGAGCTGAAGGAAGGTAATTTGGTGCCTTATCCCAGTGCCGAGATCAACAAGTTGCAATTGGACAAGGTCGACAGCTGTTTGGTTTCAGTGCAGAGCGTCGTCATCGATCCTCGTGATAGGCTCTGGCTTTTGGATACCGGCTCAATTAAATTTGGCGCTGTACAACCTGGTGCTGCCAAGATGGTTTGTGTTGATTTGGGCACCAACAAAGTTGTGAAAGTGATCAAGTTTCCAGCCGATGTGGCCCTCCCTACTTCTTATCTCAACGATATGAGATTCGATCTCAGGCGCGGCAAGAGCGGCATGGCCTTTCTAACCGATTCTAGTTCGAGCGGCAATAACGCCCTTGTCGTGGTCGACCTCGAAACTGGAGAGAGCTTCCGCCGCCTATCAGGGCATATTTCCACCAAAGCGGTGCCGGGCTTTCTGCCCATCGTTGAGGGGGCGCCGCTCATGTTCGTCTCGGAAGACGGCGAGCGTACTGGTTTGCGCGTCGGCGCCGATGGTATTGCCATTGGTGCAGATGGCAAGCATTTGTTTTACTGTCCGCTTAGCAGTCGCAAACTCTACAGTGTCAATCTTGACCTGTTATGCGACCGCAGCATAAGCGACGAAGAGGTGGCAAAATCAGTTTGTGAGGTGGCTGAGAAAGGTGCTTCTGACGGCTTGGAGTCTGATTCGGCTGGTCGTATTTATGCCACCGACTATGAGCACAACGCCGTTCATCGTATTTCGCTCAAGGGTGAGCACGAAACCCTGGTTTGCGACCCGCGCGTGCTCTGGCCTGATACTCTTTGTTTGGCTCAGGACGGCTATCTTTATTTCACCGCCAACCAACTGCATCGCCAGCCATTCTTTCATGGTGGTAAAGATTTGCGCGAGAAGCCTTATATTCTCTTTCGGGTAAAGGTTGACGCCGAGCCCGTTTACCTTAGATAAGGCAGAATGGCAAACAGGCAAGCAAATAGGAAAAGAATAAATTGGACGGCGAAACTGTGGCTCAGGCCCAGACCCTGATCAAGCAATACGACCTCTACACCATAAGTTGGCTTTCTTTGACCATCTATATGCGTCTCGGCTTGTCGTTTTTTGTCGGTGGGTTGCTTATCAGTTTTTTGCGCGGACTGCGCCTCAAGGGACTCTTTTATTTATTTCAGGGGTTGTTTTTGAGCTTGTTTGGACTGGCTTTCCCTGGGCTCATTAACTGGTTGCTTGCTTCGGTAATTGAGGCACATGCCAACCAATATATCGAGGTAATCAGATACGGCAGTTATATAGCGCTGGGCTTTGGTGTCTTGGTGACCATTTGGTCGCTTCTCTATCCAATTCTTCGCTCTAATCGACGTCAGTCAAATAGACCTTTGGTGATACTGATGGTGGTGCTGGGTCTTTTCTTTGCACCGGCTTGGGGGATAGCTCTAATGCTGGCTTTAAGAGAGGATGCGCAGAGAAACAATCAGTAACATCATTTACTTTGCGTAATGCTTGTAATAATTGTGATTTCGAATTGCTGCCCTTTCTCTTTCGCTATTATTCGTCTGTTTGGGCTTTCAGCGTGGCTGTGCCTCTTTCTTCATAATTCTTTGGACCGCTTCTGTAAATCTTGGGCAAGTTATCGGGTGCAATTCTTGCGGTCGGCGTTACCATCTTGCTATCAGATCCGGTGCGCTTAGCCGCCGGACGACAAACGAAAGAGGTATCCCATGGAATTCTGGACTATCGTTCCCATGTTACTCGTTCCTACTGCGGCGATTCTTGGTGTGGTCAGAACCGTTACTTTCATTAGTGCCGAAGTCGATTAAGCAACAGCTAGTCCTATTGCACAAGCAAGTACTATTGCAAGAGCAAGGGCGATAACGCGGGTAGAGGCAACTAGGAAAGCAGCTATTTCTTAGATGCTAGACTGAAGTCATAGCGCGTTGGAGTTCTGACTTGTCATTCTTGCAATCTATAGCTGTATCATTGGTCAGACCTACGGCTGTTTTGCTAGCTTTGTTTTTGTCATTGCAGTTATTTATGGGTCTGCAAGCCAAGCCTTCAAACGCCGCGCAGAAATTAGCCAAGCAAGCTCAGTCGGCTTGGGATAACAGTCTTGACGGCACAGAGCAAGCTTTATCACTGCTCGATAAAGCGATTCTATTGGCGCCTGACGAGGCTTCGTTTTATCGCACCAAGGCTGCTTGGTTGCAAGACTTGAATCGGCGTAGTGAAGCACTGATAGCTATTAGAAAAGCCGTGGCGCTATCGCCCAACGATGGCTATGCCCAAATGATTTTGTCAGAGCTTTTGCTTGAACAAGGCTCACTGCAAGAATCTTATCAGGTGGCTAGTCGTGCCAATCAATTGTTGAAAGTTGAGCCGGCTAGCTATTTGTTGAAAGCGAAAGTGGCAGAACGGCTCGGCTTGCTTAAGGACGCCGAAGCGACCATGAGCGACGGATTGAATAGGTATCCCACTTGGATAGACCTGCTTTTGACCCGTGCCGATCTTAGGTATAAGCTGAAAGAATATAAGGGGGTTCTGCAAGATACCGAGAAGATCTTGAAGATCGTCTCAGTCATTCATTACAACAGTCGTCGCAAAGCCATTATGCTGCGTATCGATTCTTTCAAAGCCCTAGGTGATAAAGCTGCGGTGAAAAGGGAATATTTGTGGTCGCTTGAAGCCGATCTGAATTATCGACAGGTGATCAGTGACGCCTGTCTTTTCTTTGCAAAAGAAGGAGATAGTCGGTCGCTAGCCAAGGCCAAGAAAGCTTTGAGCGAATTCGATCTCTATTACAACAAATAACTACTTGTTTGGATTGTAGGCGCCGTATGCGTCGCGCACTTCTTGCGGCAAGTCTGACGAGAGACTGGCGTCGACTCCGATGTCGTCATTCTTGCCCACAGGAAAGCCGATTGCATTACAGGTGTTTTCCCAGCCTCTGGAAATGGCTCCGAAAAACCCTTTCCGTTTCTTGGGTTTGCGACCGTTGGGCGCTTCCGCCGGCATCTGCATCATATTGTCTGCCTGTATTGAGGCTTCTTCCATTTCGCGGGGATCGATCACTGGACCGGAATTGAGGAATTGCTTCAAGTTGGAGCCGTCAATTACTCCATCGGGCGGAACATACTGACCATTGTCTAATAGGGGGCGAACCGGAACTGAGTCTCCAGGTTGAGCAGTCTTGGCTGCCGCCTTTTCTTGTTTGCTTGGATCGTTGTCTTTGTAGCCCTTCAATTCAAGCTGTTCGCCTTGAGCGAAAGCGGCATTTTGCATCAACAAGACCGACAAAACGGAAAGCAAAGGTAGGCTCGTACGATTCACTTCAAACCTCAAACTGATAACCAGTCACAGATGCTTACCTCTCGACCCCAATTTCAATTTACTCTGAACTGGGCAATGTAAGCACCACCAAGAAAGTACCATAACTGACCACTTTAAAACATGGAACTTTCCTTCAGGCTGTATATTCATAAGATTGAGTGCAAAAGGCGAGGGCTATAAATATGTATATGGGTCAGCGTTTCAAAATACTTTCGCCTGAGAAGCGCGCCATGGCTTTCTTTCTCGCTTTGAGCTGCGGTCAAGCAGCCTGGGCGGGCAATGAAATGCCGCCGGTGGCGCCAACCCGCCTCAAACGTTCAGACGATCTAAAACTAACCGGATCGGTCAGCCAGAGTACCCTGACCAATCCTCGCCTCAGCCGTCCCGATAGCGGCGCCACGGTCTATCAGGGTAATTCTCAAGGCGCTCCGCAGGGTACCTATCAGGGGCGGCAGCCATCATCTAGCCCAACAGGAGAGGGCGGGCTCTTTTCACTTGACGACCGCAGCGTTTTTTCCTCTGCTTCAAGCCCGCCAGCTCGCTCGTCTAATTTGTCCGGTAATTCAAATCAGACCAGCCAGGCAAGTCAGGCCAATGGCTCGAATACTTCTGGTAATTCAAACAACCCTAGTAATGCCGGTTCCTCAGAAGAACTTTTGCTCAAGCGTGGTTTGCAGGCAGTTACTCAGCTTGGACGTGCCCTCTCTAGTTCGCCCGAACTACAGTCGCAAGCCGTTCATTTGCTGAAAGGATTAACCAATAAAAACAGGACCAATCTTTCCGGTGCCGCCTCTGCTAGTGGCGCTGCGTCAAGCACTTTGGCAGGCAATAGTAAGCTCTCGGGCGGTACGGCATTGAGCAATGCCGGCAGTGCTCTTTCTGCGGCTGCTTCTAAAGTTCCAATTGTCGGCAAAGTGCTCAGTTCTCAAGAGCTTAGTCTTTTGTCGAATTATGAGATTGCCATTGTTATAGATAAGTCGGGTTCGATGAATGAGACCGATTGCCCCGGGGGCGTCAGCCGTTGGCAGTGGTGCCGAGACCAATTGCTCAGTTTTACCGCACAGATTTCTCCTGTTTTCAAGAGCGGTATCACAGTCGCTCTCTTCTCGAGTAACTCTCAAATCTTCAAGAATGTAGGGTTTTCGGTGGTTCCGGATATTTTTTCTAAAAATGTTCCGAACGGGGGAACATATATGGCCAAACCCCTGTCTCAAATTCTAGATGACTATTTTGAAAGGCGTGAGCAAAACAAGAGTGCCACAAAAAAATTACTCATAGAAGTAATAAGTGATGGTGAACCAAGTGATAAAGGCGAGTTGATTGCTGTAATCAGCCGAGCCACAGCCAAGATGGTCAGACCCGATGAAGTAAGAATCAACTTCTTGCAAATAGGAAACGAAAGAAATGGTACTGAAGCACTTGCAAAACTTGATCTCAGAATGGTTGGCGATGAAGGCGCCCAGTTTGACATCGTTTCTGTCGAGTCTTTCAATACAGTCGTCGCCGAAGGCTTGCCCCGTGCCTTGCTCGATACGGCCAGCAAATAAATCTCAGTTTTAGTTTTCCCCCCGCTTGACGAAGACACGCAGAAAGACCTCCTTACGGAGGTCTTTCTGTTTCAGGTCGGCATTAAAATCTTTGCTTCACTTGTCAGGCTGAAATAACCAGGGTGTCTTCCACAGAGCTTTCTTTCTGTATGCATTCTTTCTGTATGCACATTTGCTTCACGAGTTCCGGCGATAGGTTTTGAGCAGTGCGGCGTCTGGTCGGCCAGGTTGCTTCTCTTGCTCTATGCAAGCGCGAGTGAAAGTCGACTTGTCTTGCTTCTTCCACTACGCCAGCGAGCATACATTCGAGATCCCAAAGCACTTTGCGCTCGGCTGGGTGGTCGAGCTGAATCTGCGAGTTGTTTAGCTTGTTGACAAGTCCGAGAAGGACCACTGCTTTGTCCTTCTCGACACTAAGGTGAATGTTTTGACTCTGATAAGAAGCTACTGCTTTCATTTTTTTAACCGGTTGGGGTGCGTATCAGCCCAACCGGCATTAAGAAGCAATTAGGAGGGAAGCAAAAAAAAATTTCTAGAAGGCGAAGGCTGCGTCTAATGCCTTGCGCCAACCGGCCAGTTCGCTTTGTCTATCGCTCGCAGGTGATACTTTCAAGTCTTTCTGCCAGCCGGCATTAAGCTCAGCCAAATCTTTAATCAGACCAGCCTTTAGACCGGCAAGGGCAGCAGCGCCCCAAGCTGTTGCTTCCACATTGGTGGCGCGGGTGACGGGTACTCCCAAGACATCGGCTTGAAATTCCATCATGAAAGTGTTCTTGGTGGCACCGCCGTCTACCCTAAGTTCTTTCACGACTATGCCGTTTTCTTGCATGTCGTGGGCGACATCGGCCACCTGATAAGCCATTGATTCAAGAGTAGCTCTTACAAAGTGAGAACGACCAGTGCCTCGCGTGATACCAACTATAGTGCCACGCACATCAGAATTCCACCAAGGCGACCCGAGCCCAACTAGAGCCGGTACGAAATAGACCCCTTCGTTGCTCGGCAAAGAACGTGCCAACTTTTCTGTTTCGTCGCTGCTTTCTATAATGCCAAGACCATCACGCAGCCACTGCACAGCTGCACCGGCTATGAAGATTGCACCTTCGAAGGCATAGGTCGGCTTTTCGCCTTCCAATTGCCAACCCACTGTGGTGAGCAGCCCTTTGGCTAATCTCGGTTTGTTGCCGATGTTGGCTAAAAGAAAACTGCCGGTGCCATAAGTACATTTCGCCATGCCTTCTTCAAAGCAGCATTGACCAAAAAGCGCTGCCTGTTGATCGCCCAGGTTGCCTAAAATAGGTGCTTCAAAGCCGACTTGCTCTTTAATTGTATGACCGAAATCGGCATTGGAAGGTAGTACCGTTGGTAGTACCGCCTTCGGGACGCCTATGATATCTAGAAGTTCGTCATCCCAGGTCATAGTATTGATATTGAAGAGCATTGTGCGCGAGGCATTACTGCCTTCGGTGGCATGGGTCTTTTCTTTTGTCAGGTTCCAGATTAGCCAGGTATCAATTGTGCCAAAAAGTAGTTCGCCTGCTTCGGCTCTCTTTCGTGCTCCGGGCACGTTATCTAGAATCCATCTGATTTTGGGACCGGAAAAATAGGCATCGGGAACAAGCCCTGTTTTCAACCTAAAGAGGTCCATCTTGTCTTTCAGACCTTCGGCAAAGTCACTGGTTCTTCGGCATTGCCAAACGATGGCGTTGTAAATGGGCTTGCCTGTAGCCTTTTCCCAGACCACAGTTGTTTCCCTTTGATTTGTCACACCAACGCAGGCGATCTCTTCAGCCTTGACGCCGGCGTTCTTGACTGCTTGCTTAATACACTCAATTTGCTTATCTAAAATCTCTTGCGGGTTGTGTTCTACCCAGCTCGGCTTTGGAAAGATCTGTTCGAATTCTAACTGCCCGACACCGAGTGTTTTTCCTGTTTTGTCGAAAACAATCGCTCGGCAACTTGTGGTTCCCTGATCAATGCTGAGTATGTATTTTCCCATCTTCTCTAACCGTTTAAATTACTGTGCCGGTCTAATTTTAGTACATTGCCTAGATTAATAGAGCGAATGGGGCCAGTAAGGTGTCTTTTCCAAAGGCGGAGAAAGCAACAGCGGTTCGTCGGCTTCGATTTCTAGAGAATGTCTAATTGATGAAACTTCCATCCGGTGTCTTAGCAGGTTGCTTGTCAAAATGCTATTGCTTGCAGGCGAAATCGGTTCAAGATTTAGACTATGGTCCTTGCGATTCGCGTGCAGCGTACTGGCAAGAATTTGCTTGTTTCCGGGAAGAAGGCGGCTATTTAGAATCGGCTTCTGCCAAATTATTGGCTCGACAAGGTAGCCGGCTGCATACCAGTAAGAGGGGCTGACATCCCTTAGCCTAATCTTCTGTCTTTTGGGCGAATCTAGGAGCAAAGGCTCTAAGTCTAGATTATCTTTGATGAGTGTTTGCACGGCAGGTTTAGCTGCCCAAGCAGCCTGCATAACTTGGCTTGCCAAAAGCAGGACAAGTATAAGTCTAAGGCTTCGGCTTGACTTCATCGCGAGCATGCGCAATGGCAAACTGCCGACCAAGAGAGTTTGCCATCTTTTCAAGGGTGTTCAGCAGTTTCTTTTCGTCTGTTTCTTCGAAAGAGCAGAAGACAAACTTATTGAGTGAAGCGTCGTTTCTCTCAACTTTTCTAGAAAGCATGACGCTGACGGTAAGTTTCTTTTGTAATTTGCCGCGCTCCTCGATAACAACCAGAAGATTATTAGGTGAGTCACTTACTATTTTTACGTGTTCTTCATTGAGCGCCTGCTGAAACAGTGAAGCAATCTTCTCTTTCTTATCGCCCAATTCTTTGGTCTTGAAGCCTGTAGCGAGATGATAGATAGATAGGCTCAGATCATCTATCCGTCCCAGTACTTTCAATTCCACTCTGCCATTGTGTTTCTTTACCTGCGGCAGATTGTACAAAGACAAAAGCGAACTTTTGAAGTCGGTGGCTTTGAAAATCTTGGCTTTCGCCGGTTCTTCTTTTGATGTTTGAGCTAGTATCGGCCAGGCTAAACCAAATGGCAAAAGACTGGCAGAGAGAGCGATAATCGTGGTCTTTTCTTTAGTCAGCGACATTATTTGTTTTTCTTGAAAGGATGATTTTTCTTGCCTTGCTCATCAAGCATTTCAGGATGCGAAATGTCGGCGCTGTTAGCCAGTAAATAGTCTTTTTTGAAGTCTTTCATGAGCATAGTTACTTGCTCGGCGAGATCATCTGCTAGCTTGCCGCTGCTCTTGCTAATCAGATCTTTGTGCCAAACCGCCGCCATAATATCTTTGTGGTTGCGACTGACTCGCGTTTTTTCCACTAACGATAGATCGACAGAGTAGACACTGTTTTTTTCATCGCTCAGAGAGCGCACTTTTAGATAGAGGATGGGGGGAATCTCGCTGCTTTTGCCGGCTTTGGTTTTGCAGCAGCCTTCGGCATCTTCAACGATAGTGGCATGAGTGGTGCTTAGCTCTTCTTTCATTTTTGCCATAAGATTCTCAGAAGAAGCGCCCTGGGCTTTGAGACTGTCTTCTAATTCACCGACTGCCAGCTTGATGCTTTTAATTCCTGCGAGAATCATCGGCTGGTTGAAGCCTTCTCTTCTGCTTTCTTTGTCGGCATCTTTCTTGGGACAATCACCGCAGTCTGCCTTGACGGCAACCGGTATGCTCAGAGCCATCTGCACCAGCAGAAGTGGAGGCAATGAAAGAACCGCGAGTTTTTTGAGAAAAGCGCCATTGTTTTTGCTTGAAGCCGACATTTCCATTCTCCTCAGAAAACCGTTTCGAATCACTGACGATGATACAGCAAGCGTACTTGTAGATCCTTAGATCTATCAGGCGATGGTCTTGACCACGCCTTCGATTACTTCTGCCAGGGCATCGCGCAAAAGCTCAATTTGCTTCTCGCGGGAGTTTGCTGCCATAGCCCTTGCTTTGAGCTTCTTATTTTTTGCCTTGCGGCAGACTTCGGCAAATTCTTCGGCTAGGGGCATATGCACAAAGAGGCAGGCTTTCACAGCCTTGATAGCTTGCGTGTGGTGCATGGCGTTGAAATAAAGCTCGTTGCAGATAAACGTGCCGGCATGATTGGAAACTCGGCAGGGAATGCCGCTCTTGCCAAGACTTTCGCTCAGCTTATCTAAAGGCAAAGTGGTTCGAATTAAGTCTTGAGCGTTCTTTACTATTGGTTTGTCCACTATTTGGGCGCCGCTCATATCTTTGATGCGATAGTCGCGTAGATTCATGGCAAAGCGTTCCAGGTGCAAGCCCTTGATTCCTTCTGCTAAGCCCGTCATGACAAGTACTACCGGTTTGTTCTCTGGCAGCTTTTGCAGTTTGCCCTTTAAGTTTTTCCAGGCTGTTTTGCCTACTGTTTCAAGAACCACTTTCTCAATGTGAACTTCTTTTGCGCGCTTTCTAACTCTAGCGGCTTTGCTTTCACCTTGGGTTATCAATATGTCGGGGAAGCTCTCAACGGTCTCCTGGCTAGGATTGTATGAGCCACCACCGAATTTCCCAAAGCCGCTGAGAAGGCAAATGTAGTCACTGGATGTCATTAGGGAGGGGCTTGAACCGGCCTTTTCGCTCTTTGCTTTTGTTTTCATTTTGTTTGTCTCGTAGGTCTTGGTGTAGAATAAACCCATCCAAGCCGAAGTGGCGAAATGGCAGACGCAGCTGACTCAAAATCAGCCGGAGCAAACACTCCGTGTCGGTTCGACTCCGACCTTCGGCAAGTTTTTAATCTCGAATCTTTTTAGCTTGTTTTGCCAGAGTTGCTTTCGCGCTCTGGTAATTTCTTTCATAGTGTTCTTTCAGTGGCGGGCTCACCGCCGCCAACTCGTTCACCACCAGCTTGGTCCATTCGACATAGTCATGCTTCCGCTCCTCGCTCCAATCAGGGGGCGGATCATTGACAATATCTTTGACATTGCTTGCTTTGTCGCCCAGCTTTATTAAGGACGCCCCCTCGCTCAAATGAGGGGCATGTTCAATTTGCAAAGCTTTGCGCTCAGCTTTCGGCAGAGACTTGTCGTCCGTCACTTCCTTAACAAGTGAGGCAATGCGCAGTCCAAAAAGTTCTTCAATTTCGGTGAAAGTAGTTTCGGTGTCTTCGACGGTGTCGTGCAGTATAGCGGCGCAGACCACTTCCGGGTCGTAGTATTCACCGGTGTTCCAGATAAGTTCGGCTACTTCGAGCGGGTGATTGATATACGGCGAAGCCTCCCCTCCTTTGCGCTTCTGGCTCTTGTGTTTGTTGGCCGCAAAGTGTGCGGCCTTCAAAATCAGCCCGATATCTGCGGCGCTGAATGTCTTTGGGGGCTGGTTATCGTTTTTTTGCACGGTTTCTGCTCTCATTGTATTCTTTGAGTGTTTAGTCAATCTTGGTTAGTCAGTCGCATTTAATCAGTCGGTTTTGAGTAATCAGCTATTGGTGTTTGTGTTTGTCAGCCTGGTGTCAATTTTAGCTTGATCTAGAGGCCAATAAGTGACCCGCGAAGAAATTCTAGAACAGTCGAGATCTAGACTCTTTACAGTTTTGGCTGATGGCCGTCAACTGGACGAATTGGCAAGTCGTGTCTCGCCTTCGCTATTTGTCGATGGCGAGATAGTAGACAGCAAGTTCACAGTGCTTTCGCCGATTGGTGAAGGTGGAATGGGGGCTGTCTATCGCGTTCGGCACAACTTGCTTGGAGTGGATTTCGCCCTCAAACTTTTGAAAGATCGCGAGATCTCTATTGAAAGCTGGCAACGTTTTCAGCGCGAAGCATCACTTATGGCTAAGGTTTCGCATCCTGCCGTGGTCCGAGTTTACGACTTTGGCGTGGCTAAAGACAGATTTCCTTACTACACGATGGAACTGCTTGCAGGCTATAGCCTCGAAGCCTTGCTTGATTCAGAGAAAGAGCTTGACTTGATTTCGGTTTTGTCGATTTTCTTGCAGGCGGCTCGCGCCTTTGCGGCGCTGCATGGGGAGGGCATTGTTCATCGTGATATTAAGCCTTCCAACCTTTTCTTGCGTCGTGGCTTCCTCGATAGGATATTAGAAGATCCGCAAGGGCTCGGGGTATCGGCAGATAGTTCGGTGCTCAAAATTCTTGATTTCGGCATAGCCTCGCTTATCGGCGACGACCAGAGCCTGACTAAACCCGGGACGATTTTTGGCAGTCCTCTATATATGAGCCCTGAACAAGCATTGGGACGTCGAGTCGAAAAATCTTCCGATATCTACTCGCTTGGTTGCAGTCTTTTTTGTGCTCTGTCGAGGGTACCGCCATATTTGGGTGATAATGCCCTGCGCACCATTGGTCTACATCTAGAGGCACCAATACCGGTGCTGTCTGAAAAGGTTGATTTTCGAGTACCGAAACGGCTTGATGTGCTCTTGCTCTCAATGTTGTCTAAAGAGCCGTTGGCGCGCCCGACCAGCATGAGCGCAATTGCTGCTGAATTAGAGAGCATACTCGTATCAGTACTTTCAGATCCTGCTAGCCGTAATTCAAGCCTACCCAGTTTAGATAGACAGGCAGTGTACGCTGCCAAGACCAGTGCTGCTCATATTGGCAGTAGCAATAGTACTGGCAGTAGTGCCGGCGATAATACCGCAAATAGTATCGCTACTGGTTTTGGACGTTCCAGCCATGTTGATTTGGTTGAATCGAGGTTGAGAGGGCGCTTGCTTTTGATTGCGTCGGCGCTTATTACCTTGGCTGGATTTGGGCTCTATTTTTTCTTTTCGCACTCTGAGGTGACGCGTAACGGAGGTCTAACTGTTAAAAGTATAGGCATTGAAGATACCGCTATGGTGCCGGAAGAAGCTTACACTCAAGCGGAGCATAAGTCGGAAGGCAAGGACCAGACCACCAGAAAGACTATCGAACTGGCTCATATGTATCCGCTGTTTGAGACCCTGCCCTTGGTGCCTCAGTCAGACAGCACTGGGATAATACAAAAGAGTCAGATAAGACAACTGCATTTTCCTGCTCGTCCAATAGGCAGCTATACTATCGGTCCTTATAACAAGCACTATTATCATCGTGATCTGCGCGATAACATTCTCTTGACTAAAGAAATTGCTAAAGGGCTGAAAGAGCCTGTTGTAGGCACCGGCAAGTCTATTAGTCTCTATTTGAACAATGCTTTCGTCAAAGAGCCGAGTTTGCTTGCCGGGCTTAAAGATGACAATATCGATGAAGTCTATTTCGATGGCTCTGAATGCAGAGAATCTATTTCAGACGAGGCTCTAAGAGCACTCACTGGTCTTCGTCGGGTCAAGGCTCTCAGTCTTATTAATGTAGATCTCGATGCTTCCGACTCAGCCTTCAAGACCCTTGGTGCTATGCCCGAACTTATGTCTCTTACTCTGGTGCCCAAAGTGCACCATGAAAGAGACAGGTACAGAATCGCTGCTGCACTCAACTACGATGCGGTAAGTCAGTTTAAAAATCTAAACGATATGCGCTATCTTGAACTCAAATTGAACGGTTCGCCAAGATTATTGCTTGAGAGGCTAGCCTCGTATAGCATGAGAATGAAGATTCTCGTCTTCCGAGCTGCAGACTTTAGCGGTGTTGACTTTTCTAATTTTGCAAGTCTGCAAGAACTGCGAGAGCTCAATCTATATAGATGCACCTCTGTGCGCAGCGAGCAGATTGCTAAGCTTGGGGGGTGCGCCGATCTTCAGCACCTGAGAGTGGCATCTCGTATTGAGGGGCCGAGTCTTGTAGAGGCTATTTCGGCTATCGATACACTGAGACGCATAGATTTGGTGAAAGGCCAGCTCACTAGTCTTGAGCGCAGAAAAGTAAAGGATTCTAAACCAAACCTAGGTATAACGATGCAATACGACTTCTCTGATTGAAGGATGTGGTATGACAGAAATAGGAAGCGTCATTCTATAGCTTTGCGCACGGAGACTTAATCCTTGCCGATTATTTACTTGCACGGCGTGTCTGTTCGCGATGAGCGAGATTGGGAACAGATGGAAGTTTTGCTTCGCCGTTTTGTTGCCCCTTGTATCTCAGATGATCCTGCCGGTGTCGAGATAAGTCGCTGCAATTGGAGCGACCTTTCAGATCGATCAGGCGCGCGTTGGCTCTCGGTTTTGGGTCTTTCGCGCTTTATGCAAACAAGCGGCTTGACTGAAATTATCGGCGCCAGTTTATCTAACATAAAAGACTTGTCCTGCATCAAAGATTTGTCCGGTATCAAAGATAAGTCTAGAACACTGTCGAAGCTTCGTCCGGTGAAGGCTGTCGGCGTCAAAAGCCCCGTATCGGCGCGGCTCACTGAGAGTGGTCGCTTTCAAGTTCTTAGAGAAAAGCTTTCTGATGGAGGTAAGACTGCTTGCAGTTTTACCCGCCTAAGTCGTGAGGCGCTTAGTAATTTACTCTGTCAAGGAATAAGAAAGAGTCAGAGGCTATCGGGGGCGGACGAGATTATTGCCTGTATTGCCGCCGATGAAGTTGCTTTTGACGAGGAAACTTTTTTGCAGATGGGTCAGTGCCAGACAATCACTGATGAAATGAAGCTCTTACGCGGTATTATGGCTGCTCGCTTTGATTTGCTTAAATCTCAATTTCAGCCGCTTTATCGTGACAGGCTTAGTATGCCGACCATTAAAGATTCGGTTATGATTGATCTCTTGAGCGGCACTTCGCCCTTTTGCAAAAGTCCAATTGAAAAGTTGGCTCAGTCTGCCGCTGCCAAGTTTGTTTACGATATCTGGTCTTATCTCTCTACAAGAGGGGGCGGCAACAGCCCGGGGACTATTCCTCGCGCCTTTATAGGGGCTCTGCAAGCGGCGCAGCAAAGCAAGCTCAGGCGGGGCGGCGAGCCTATCGTGGTGGTCAGTCACAGCATGGGCGGGCAGATCGTCTATGATGTGGTTACTCATTTCTTGCCGCGCTTGCCTGATTGCAGTCAGATTGTTGTAGATTTTTGGTGCGCTACTGCTTCGCAGGTGGGACTGTTTTACGAATTGAAGCTCTTTCTAGAAAGCAGTGCCGCCCTCACCAGTCAGACAGGCGCTGGTACCATGCTCGCATCAAATAAACATCTCGGCTATTTTTGGAATGTTTGGGATCCCTCCGATTTGTTTAGTTATAGCGCCGGTTCTGTATGCGACAAAGTAGACGATGAGATTTTTGAGTCTGGCTTGGATGCTGTCTCTGCCCACGGTGCTTATTTGCAGATGCCTGCTTTCTTTAGAAGAATGGCGGCTAAGCTGACTAGTCTTAAGGCAAGCTAGGTGAAGCTCCGGTGTACTACAGTGCTTGCGCTCAGTAATCAAGGTGGGAGCGATTTTTGGCTCTGTCACCGGCTCTGTAAGTTTATTTGAAATGCAGAATTGAGCCTGCTTTGAACCCACCCCTTTGGGCGGCAAAGCAAGCTCTATTCTGCATGGTGATGGCGGAGGAAAAGCGGGCGATTGGCTGGAGGAATCGAAGAAAATTCAATCACCGCAATTGGTCCATCAACATGTCCCCTTTGTGATTGAATAATATGATTTTCGCCTCGCCCTGTTAATGTGCTATTGCACAGTTGGTTACTCACTCTTTTGCAGTCTTGCTTTGCCAAATTTCGGCGAATTCAGAAGGTGCTAGCGCAGGGCTTGCTTGGCGTTTTTGAACAATTCTTTGAAGAAACGGCGGAAGAGCGCCGATTGCACCACAAATGGGTTGGCTCCAAAATAACCTTCGGTAACGCCGTAAACTGGTTTGGTTTCTTCGGGCTGATAGGTGCCGAAGAGGCGATCCCAGATCATCAATAGACCGCCGAAATTTTTATCTATATAAATCTCGTTCTTGCCATGGTGCACCCGGTGCGCCGAAGGCGTGTTGATAATGCCTTCCAGAAAACCTAGTTTTCCAACCATTTCGGTATGCAAGAAGAATTGATAGATTAGATTGATTGTGGTAAAGAGAATAATTTGATCTTGCGAAAAGCCAGCCACTACTGCCGGTGCGAAGAAGATTGGTGTAATAATTCGACCAAGCCAGTGCAGTCTAAAGCTGGCGGTAAAATTAAACCAGGGGCTGGAATGGTGCACCTGATGCAGGCACCAGAGCAGGCGGTTTGTATGCAGCGCCCGGTGTTCCCAATAGTAGAGGAAATCGACAAAGATTATCGCCAGAATGGCATTCTGCGGGGTATCAGCCAGTCTGTGCGGTTGCAGTTTCTCCATCAGGGACAGCATCCAATAGGTATAGCCCAAGAACATAAACTGGGTCGACCGGTTAATTACCAGCATCGAGAGATTACAGAGTGTTTCTTTGAAGTTATAAACTTCTCTCTTTTTGATTGCCGCCCAGACCAGTTCTGCCAGCACGCAGAGCAGCGCCGCTATCAGAAATGGCAGAAAAACTGCCTTCGCCCCTTCGTACATGATTTTGTCTCCACCATCAAGAAAAGTGCTCACATAGGTGCATACGGCCCGGCTGGCAAAAAGTTTCAACTGATTCTCAAGATTTAGATTAAATCGATAGGTTATATTAAGTGGCGAATTTGGGAGGCTAGAAAATGACTGAAACAACCAAGAGCTGGGCTGCCCTTGAGATTGAAGTCAAGCAGGTAGACGAAGACCTGGCTTGCTGGGTGCTCATGCAGTCGGGAGCCGCCGGCTGCGAGGTGGAAGGTTTGCCTGCTCAGCCTGAAGTAGGTGGGAAGGTACGGGTGCGCGCCACTTACGACGTGCCGGTGTTGAGCGAGGAGCAGTTTGGTCAGATTACCGCCGCTTTTGAAGAGTATGGATTAGCCGAGAGTTTGAAGTCGCTGAAGCGCAAAGATGTGCCGGAAGAAGACTGGTTGGCTCGCTGGAAGGAGGGTTTCGAGCCCTTTCGAGTCGGTACTCGCTTTGTCGTTGCACCTTCTTGGTATCACCCGCAGGCAGATGGCGACTGTGCCGGCAAGCTCGATGAAGAGCTTAAGAGCAATCGGCATGTCATCTATATTGAGCCTGGCATGGCATTCGGTACTGGTCTGCACGCGACCACCCAGTTTTGTCTTCGCGCTCTCGAATCATTTCCGCCCCGTGAGCGCATTCTTGATGTCGGCACAGGAAGCGGTATTTTGGCTATCGCCGCGGCGCTCATGAATAAAGACAGTCGTATCTGCGCAGTCGATATCGACCAAGTGGCGGTTGATTTTGCCGCAAAAGACTTTGAGCTTAATGAAGTGGACGGGCGTATTGAACTGCTCACCGGCAGCACCGATGTGGTCAAAGACAGGGTTTTCGATATGCTGCTCTCTAATTTGACTTGCGAAGACATTGTTGCTTTGCTGCCCGACTATTACAAAATGCTCTCTAATGGCGGTGTAGTGCTGTGTGCCGGCATTCTAGCCGAAAAACTGCCCTTGTTGGAAAAGGCGGCAGGCGAGAAGGGCTTCCGGATTGTACAGTCTGAAACAATCGGGCATTGGGTGGGGATTGTGTTGCAGAAAGGCTAGACCTGTCCTTACTTTCGGCTTTTCTTTCATTTTTTCCTTTTAGCAGGCAACCATAAAGACTTTAGGTTGGGGGTTTGTCGAGGGGCAAGCTCTGGTATAAACTAAATGTAGGTCGCTCAAGGGCGGCTTTTGTAACCTGAAAACTGAAGAGACAAGTAAGCAACTGACTCCATTTATTCATGGGGGCGTTTAGATTCGACAGGGCTGTTGGGTCGTAAGTTGCAAGCCGGGGAGCTTGTGCCTCGTTAATAAATAAGCAAAAACAAAGATGCCAATAACGTCATCGATTTCACCGCCAAGCGTCAAGCTAAGCTTGCGCTTGCTGCCTAATTTAACTTAGGTGCGGTACTCGACCGCTTCCTGACTACCCGAAGCGCAAGGGTAAACCATGGTAGTTGCTCAGGTGCAAAGTTAGCGAGTGCTAGCATCTGTTAAGCCATAATCGCGAACCCGGTCGGCGGTCTGAGCCGCCTTCAGCGGACCCACAAGGTGACTGAGGAAATATCAGACTAAGCTTGTAGTAACTTGCTTCTCGGCGACTTTGGACGCGAGTGCGATTCTCGCCGCCTCCACCATTTTTTCTCTCAAATAGGGCTCAGAGCAGCATCGGTGCATGCTTTCGCGCATTCTCAATAAGGGGCGTGCGAAGGTGTGGACCCTTTTGTGGCCAGTGTATTTATTTTTCGGAACTGAAATCACCCGGTTTCCGCTCGGAATTTTGGGGGACGTAAAATGTCATCTATGTGGACAGAACCAGAACACATATCGACGCTAACAATTCCTGAGCCAGCACCTTTCTATTGCCAGCTTGATGAAGATCACTTCTTCAAGTGGCTGCAAGAGATCGACGGTGTCAAGGAAGTGCGCGGGCACACTGCTGGCTTGACGGTCTATTTATCCGTCCCTGCACTCTCTGAACCAGCGTTGCGCGATTTGATCGGACTTCTTTTTCGATATGACGTTCCGATGTCTTTTTTACGTTCGCAGCTTACTCCGAAAAACGAGCACTGGTTCAAAGATCCAGAAAAGTATTGGTATGAGAAGATCTTTGCAGAAGCTTGATTCAGCCGGTGTTCGTTCACTAAAGTGAATTATCCGCGCTTTTGTTCAAGGTAGTCCCTGATCAGGGCTACCATCTCTTGCGCGATTATCGTGTACTTGTCTGCATCGGCAGTACGTTCTCCTTTGAACAGACTGGGCGGCGCCTCTTTGCCGAGATCGTATTCCTTGTCATAGACCCACATCTTGACGTTGCCGCCTACGCGCGAATTGCGTCCGTAGCACATCTCGCCAGTTGGCAGAAAGGCATCGATTTGAAGCGGAATCATGCAGTTTGTAAAAACGACCCTCTCGACCAATCCTGAATTCATGAGAATCTGACGCGCCTCATCGCGTTCGAGCTCTAACTTGCGCTCGATTCTCTCATCATTCTCTAAGTCTTCAGGACGGATCTGGAGCCAGCTCATTCGCCTACCTCTGAGTAATCTGTACATCTACACACTATTTAAGTATACCAAAGATGGCGAGTCTTGCGCTCATGCCTTTGCTTGCCGCCGCTCGGATGGAGTTAGTAGTTGCTCCATGCGCGCTTCATTCTCACGACAGGTGTCTTTGATGAATCGTGCATAGTGCTTGAAGGTCGTTTGCAAAGTTGAATGCCTGAGTACATTTGCTAGCCATCCAGGTGCGACACCGCTTTGTAGGCACAGTGAAGCAAACGTATGTCTCAATTGATACGATGGACGATGGCGTAAACCGGCTTTTCGCAGTGCAGTCCGCCAAACGTGATCTAAGTGCTTGTCGATTGGCTGGCCGCTCTTAGTCGTGAATACATAGCCATCGAGATTTGCTGTATCTCGTCCTTTCAGTTGTTCCAGCGCAGTCCTCACAATGGATAGCATTTGAATAATTCGCGAACTCGATGCCGTCTTCGGAAGATCTTCAGATCCACTCACGCGACCCTTGTTAATGCGAATTTCACCGCGATTGAAATCGATGTCTTTCCAGCGTAGTGCGAACAGCTCATTTGGTCTGGCTCCGGTCCATGCAAGACAAGTAAAGAGTGGTCGATAATGAGGAGCGATTTTCGAAATCGCAAGATCGAGTTCTTCCTTTGTGAGCGGATCTATGTCGGGTTGCTTTTCGGTAAGCGGGCGGACCCCAACCGTAGGATTTTCCGTGATCAGTTTTCGACGGAGACACACTTTCATGATGTAGCGGAGCAAACCCATAATGTTGTTTGTCCTAACTGCGGAAACATCCTTCGACACTTCGGCTTGAAAGCGGGCGACATCTTCTTCGGTGATGTCGCTGACTTCCATTTTTCCGAACGATGGCAGCAAATAGTTTTTCAAGACTTCGCGGTAGCCGCGCAAGGTGCTGTATTTCAAACTCGCTCTTTCAGCAAGGTAATCTTCTGCAACTTCGGAAAACGTTTTTCGAGGCTTTGGCTTGGTGAACTCGGCCAGACCAGACCAATCATTGGTGGCATTCGCAACTGCGCGATGCTTCAAGATTTCTGCCAGCGCAAGCTCCGCGGCCTTGCGGTCGCGTCCGAAAGATTTCACTCGGCGACGGCCGTTGACCTTTACCGAGATGTACCAATTGTTACCACGTTTCCAGATACCATCTTTGACGCCTGCCATGGGTAACCCTCCTGGCGCGCAATTCACTTGGCACTATAGACGGTGCGCTAATGATCGCACATTTGACGAGTATTTCCTCGTTGGAAAATCAGCATCAGGGCTTGATGCTAGCTGATGCGAGGTGTGTCAATTCCGTTAGCGGTAGACAAAATTTCGTGCGATGTCATTCGGATCAAGTTTATTGACTGTGTTTGCTTGAATGAACTCGTTCATTGCGTCTGTTGATATGAGAACACGACGATTGATTTTGATGAATGTTATTTGGCGAGAGTTGATAAGCCGCCACATTGTTTTTAGCGACACGCCGAGATGTTCGGCTGCTTCGGCTACTGAATGAAGCTTGGGAAGTGTTTCGGACATGATGATCTCCTTGCCCGCGATCAGAATTCGCGGCGTGAAAATGTCGCTTCTTATTGCGACTTTTCGAATAAAAAAAGATCGCCGGAACAAAATTCGGCGATCAAAGAAGAGAAATGACTGTCAACGTCGCGCTTGTCTTTGCGCGGTTGTTACTACAATTGTCATCGACACTTCGATTTTCTGTCTCTAGGGAAATTACTGATTCCGATGGGCGTGGTAAGTCGGGACATCATGCAGTACGCAAGACATTCGCTGGTTCTGCGATGCGGGATTTTTGCATCGGATTTTTCGGGAACTTCCATTCCATGCTGCACCCAATAGTCCAGCCAGTACCGCGATTCGGCAATTTTGCATGTTTCTCTTTATCTTGCCTTACCGAATGGTGTGCCACCATCGCTCGGCTTGCTTCGCTGCGATGCTTGCTGGTATCGCTTTTGTCCAGAGCCCGAAAATTGGAAGGACCCGGCTTGACAGTTCTGCTAACATTCAACTCGCGACGGCGGCAAGTCTTTTTTTCACTTGCTGTACATCGAATCGCCGTCGCCCGAAATCGAAATAGCAGAACGAGTCAATGCCCTACCTTGTCGGTTCTTAAAATGCTCGTCCCTGGCACCGTTGGAGATAAGAGGAGTGGTTTTAATGGATTGCGATGTTCAGGGCGGTTCTTGAAACGCCGACTGGATGCGCGATTCGGGATATGAGGAAATTCTCTTTATCTTGCCTTACGGGATGGTGTGCCACCATCGGTTCGGCTCTCTACTCTCGTCGGGCGGCATCCTGCGTTTCTTTCTGAGGGATGCACAGGAGTGATAGAATTTGATGGTTATGCAACAGGTTCTACAAACACTCACTGAATTTGAGAGGGACGGGTTTGCAGCTTTGAGAGCTGTGGTGGCGGCACATGAGATTCAGCAATTGACCTCCATTGTAGAAGAGGCGCGCATCGAGCAATCGGCACCTGGATTGCGGAATTTGTTGAGACGTTCATCAACGTTGAAATCGGTTGCGTTTTCGGGAATTGCTTTCAAGATCGCTGAGGAAATCCTTGGCACTAAACCGTTACCTGTGCGAGCAATTCTCTTCGACAAGACTCCTGCGGCGAATTGGTACGTGACATGGCCTCAAGACTTGAGTATTCCGGTCGAAAGCAAAGTTGATATCGAGGGCTACGGACCATGGTCCATGAAAGATGGCGTTTTGCATGTACAGCCACCAGCTAGCATCCTGGAGAAAATGGTTTCGTTGCGAATACATCTTGATGCATGCTTGGAATCAAATGGTGCCATCAAATTTATCCCCGGCTCACATCGTAGCGGAATCCTAGAGCCGGATGAGCTTGCCCGTTGGCGAGATGGTCATGCTTCGGTTGTGTGTGCAGCAGAACGGGGAGACATCATAGCCATGCGCCCTCTCATACTTCATAGCTCGTCCGTATCCGAGTCTCCCGAGCACCGGAGAGTGTTGCATTTGGAATATGCAGGTACGAAGCTTCCTTCAGGACTGCAATGGGCGGAGGCATAGGAATGGGACTCGATTCCGTAGAGCTTGTAATGGCTATTGAGGAGGAGTTCGGTTTGGATATTCCTGATCGAGATGCAGAAAAGATGTTTACCGTAGGCGATGTTTATAACTGGCTGAAAATTCGCATTGCCAGTGCTGATCCCGTCGCCTGTCTTACGCAACGAGTTTTCTACAAGCTAAGACGAGCGTTAATTGAGAACTACAGATTGGAGCGACATGCGATCGCACCGGACACCAGACTTACTGACCTTCTGCCACTGAACGTAATCGAGGATGGTTGGCCATTTCTGCAAATGTTCATTGATTTAAAGACGCCACCATTTAAGGTAGCAAACGAGTTTCTTGGATTCAGGCTTACAGACCAAAGCTTGACTATGAGAGAGTTGGTTGAATCCCTGATCATGATAAACGGCAGAAACATGGCTCCGCAGCGTGACTCCGAAGAAGAGATTTGGAACCGTTTGGTCCGTGTATTCGTGCGACAAGCAAATGTCCGTCCCGAAGAGGTTGTGCCCAGCGCATCTATAACTCGAGATCTGGGAATTGATTGATTGGGGTTGCAAATCGAAATTATTAAGATTCATACGCATGTATGGTCTCGTGCTATAATAGCATCGTGAGTCTGAAACTAGGCTTATCCTAGAAGTAGGATTCATCCGGGCGTCCGCACGGGCGCTCTTACTATTTAGAGCCTAACAATCCCATCACCAGTCGACGAGACTCGTGTGACAATTATCGGTCGCAAACGGCCGAAATAATTGTGCGCCGCTTTCTTTCGTGCATAGCTGTTCGGTTGCATTTGCTGATTCAGGAAATATGCAATCGTGTCCACGGCTTGGATAAAGTATGACTCTCCGGAATCCCTGAAGCTTGGGTCTTCAACCAAGGTCACGAGTGGGAGTTGCCGAAACGTGGCTTGCCCAGGGCGGTTGAACTGAGCTTGATTTGGAATTGGATTGAAATGACGCATTTGGCGCAGAAGTGTCTGCACGCGTTTCCTTTCCGTTTCATCTGCAAACAAAATTCCTCGTTCATCAGGGTTTGCTGGTCCGGCAAAATTGCGGTGAGAAATAGTGTTTTCGAAACGCTGAATCAGGGCTCGCCACGACCGATCAAAGACGTCATAGCCAGCCGGCTTTGTTGATTTGTCTACGCAAACTGCAAATACGTTTAGATCCGGTAAGCTCGCGAGATGATCGAGAAATGCGCGTAGAATTGTCAGCCTGTCATTTCTCTTTATCTGCATAAGTACCGGACCGGGTTTGCTGATGAAGTTGAACGCGTGAATCTCTTCTCGCATGTTCAAACCAAATCGGCTTTTCATGTTGCGACGAAACTGAATGAGGCTGTTGAGTGTGTCTTGCCATCTCAATTCGTGCACAACGAGTGCAGCCAGCACAAAATATCTGGATGGAGAGTTTGTCAATCCAATATCGCCGCTCTCATCAACTTACATCAAATACATGGAAACACCCTGACCACGAAGCTAGTCTAGTTTAGCAAGGCCTATGAGCTTCTCTCGTGATCGGGGGCGCCGATTGCTACCCCAAAATTCCTTCAAAATCTGTGGCCCATTTTGTGGCCCCTCATGTGTCTATTCGGGACCACTAGCGCCGCTTCGCGCGAGCGAGAAAAACCTCGAAACCCGCACCATCAAACAAAATCAATTGACGAGTCTTAATGAGAATGGCTGCCCAGGCGATTCTCGCCGCCTCCACCATTTTTTTTCTCTCAAATAGGGCTCAGAGCAGCATTGGTGCATGCTTTCGCGCATTCTCAATAAGGGGCGTGCGAAGGTGTGGCCCCTCTTATGTCCCGTCGATTTATTCTTCGGAACTGAAATCACCCGGTTTTAGTAAGGATTTTTGGGGGAGGATCGGGTTTCGCGTTCAAACCGATCGATGACTTCGATTAGCCCGACGATATTTGAATTGAACTCATCGAGTTTCTCCGCCGGAATCCAATATTCCTGATGCACGGCGGCGGCGCCTACGGTCTGGACGTCATACTGAGCCAGATAATTCGAGCGCAGTTGAAACCTGGTGACGTAGCCTACATAGCCTGATGCGGCGTCCTTTGTGTTCCAGTCGCGGGCAATTTGAGCCGCATATTCCTGATTGAGAACCGGATAAAAAATCGGTTGAATCTCCAAACGCGGCGGAAAGGCAGTAAAACCTGATTGTTCAATCAAGTCCAATTCCTTCTGTCCAACCGGGCGAAATAAGATTGTCGTTTCTTCGGTCATAATCAAAAGAGTGTATACGATGTCAGAGCGGAAAACAAGAACGGGTGTTTATGAGCGAGCAGAGAGAATATTCTTCGATTCGGAACGACTTTGAAGCGCGCTTGCGATTTTTTCATACAAGGATATCGCTCTGATTTCTCATACGAAGACGAGCTGGATGCGGTATATATGATTTGGCCGGTCTTTGTGGACGAGCATGGCGAGCCGCTTGCCAAAATTGCCTGAATAAATTGATTGAATTCGTCGCGCATGTCCTGATAAGTCGGAAATGTGTCTTTCCGAAGTGAGATGCAAGTTACAATAAGCGAACTCAAAGTTTTGGGACGTCAGTAGCTGTGTTCTCTGTCGCAGGCTGGGTCTAGCCTTTGAGGGATTAAACAAGCAGCCCACTCAATACTTACAGTTCGGAAACAGGCTTCAGGCTATAGGAGAAGGCAATGTATTTTACTGATGATTCACTGTTGCCCGAGAATCAAGATCCTTTGATTATTACTGCGGCGCCTTATGGTCCGGTCTGGTTGCCTTCAGATTATCCTGAGGATATTGCCGTGACTTGGGATCAGCAGGTGCAGAAGGCTGTCGACTGTTACAACGCTGGGGCGACCATTCTACATATTCATGTGCGAGATCCCAAGACAGGAAAGATTTCCAAGAATTTCAAGGAGTATGGAGAGTTAATCGGGCGATTGCGAGAAGCCGTGCCCAAGATGATTTTGCAAGTGGGTGGGTCGATTAGTTTCTCACCGCCTGACGACCATAGTAAGGCGCAGTGGCAGGGTTATGATACTCGTCATATGTTGGCAGAATTAGATCCAAAGCCCGATCAAGTAACAGTAGCAATCGGATCTTGTCAGTGGGATATTACTTCGCTAACAACAATGGAAGATTGGGCTGGAACCCATGTGGCAAACGAAGAAATGCTTTGGGCATTTTCGAATATGGTTGTCGATGCCACCCCCGATTTCTATATTGAGCATTTGAAACGTCTGCGGCAGCACGGCATTCAGCCCTATTTTGCCTTGGCGCATATTCATAGTCTTGAGATTGTAGAACGGCTGATTCGCCGAGGACTTTATATGGGTCCCGTCAACGGATTTTTCAGCATGGGTGGTGGTGGCTCCTGTGGTGCTAATCCCTTTGATTGGATGGAACTTGTTCGACGTACTCCGCATGGGTCTGTGTTTACCTATCAATCCGTGCATCGCTTATCTCATCCGCTGGCTGCGATTATGATTGCCCTGGGTCAGCACACTCGTGCTGGCATCGAAGAAAACCTTTGGGATACGGCTAAGGGTCAGCGTCTTACCTCTGTTCAGATGATTGAAAAGCAAGTGAGAATCGCGAAAGAGCTCGGCCGTAAAGTTGCCACCGGTGATGATGCCCGGCGCATTCTCAAGATAGGGACTTGGTATAACTCGGTGGAAGAAACCCTGCAGAATCTAGGGCTGCCACCAAATCGTCAAACTGGGCAAACCGGCTTTATTGGCTACCCTGCAACCGATGGCAAACTGCGTACTGCTCAGCTTGCTGGGTCTGATGGTCATCCTTTGGTTGGTGAGTTGTAAGCTGGGATCGTATCGTGATTGGTGAATTTGTTTAGAGGTCGCAAAATAGTGAAGAAGATTGCCCTGGAAGAGCACTTTTCCGGTCCCGGATTCGGTAAGTATATGAACGTGATGAAGGGGCTTTTCGAGGGAGAAATACTTGCTTCGATGGAAGAGCTGCTTTCTGATTTCGATGAGCAGCGCCTCAAGGCTATGGATGAAGCGGGCATTGAAGTATCAGTACTTTCGCAGACGGCGCCGGGTTTGCAGGCTGAAGCTGATGTCGTAGCGGCGGTGCAGTCGGCGCGCAGGTGCAACGACTTTCTATTTGAGCAGATACAAAGACATCCCAGTCGATATCGTGGCTTTGCCTGTTTGCCGATGCAAGACCCTGTTGCCGCCGCCAATGAGCTTGAGCGTTGTGTTCGTGATTATAAGTTCGTTGGTGCTCTTGTAAACGGGCATACTCAGGGCGTTTACCTGGACGACCGAAGCTTTTGGCCTTTCTGGGAAAAGGTACAAGAACTAGATGTTCCTTTCTATCTGCATCCCATGAATCCCTTTGACGAGCCTCATGTTTATTCAGGGCGTCCCGAGCTAAATGGAGCAGTATATAGTTGGACTTGCGAGACTGCGGCGCACGCTCTGCGCTTGGTTTTTGGCGGGGTCTTTGATGACTTTCCTGGTTTAAGAGTTATTCTTGGTCATATGGGTGAAGGTTTGCCTTTTATGCTATGGCGCCTCGATAGTCGCATTAAGGCAACACCCTTTGCCAAGGCTTTGAAGCGCATGCCTTCTGAAGTGATTCGTCGGCATTTTGTCGTCACCACATCTGGTGCTTGCGCTGACAATCCACTTTTGTGCACCGTTTCTGAGCTTGGTGAAGACAATGTGCTTTTCTCTGTTGATTATCCCTATGAGAGCAGTCGTATTGCTGCTGAATTCATCGAGAATGCTCCCTTCAGTGAGAGTATTCGAGAAAAGCTCTGCTATAAAAATGCAGAGAGAGTCTTGAGAATCACTCTATAGACTATGTCAATCGATTGCTGAGGAAAGGACTCGCGATATAGACTTAGCCTTGCGGATTAGTTGTGTACCGCTAGATTCTTCAGATCTAACGTTTTGCTCTAATCCGAAAAGAAAACTGAGGGAAAATCTCTGCGTAATTAGAGCCTATTTTATGCTTGTGACAATTTTGGGATGGGTGTGGGAATTCTACGAGAACTCATATATGAAGCAGGTATTTGAAGTTTTCATCTATGCTTCACCGAGGCGTCTTTTTACCTCCTCTTCGATTTCTTCAGCTTTGATTTTGTAGACAAGCATCGGCATGGCTGCAATCTCGCGCCACGGTGCCCCTGCCAATGCTTGCCTTACGATTACTTCGAACACTTGTGGGCGAACGCCACGGGCAATCGTTTGGCGCCTATTTCTTAGTTCCCCTAGTTTTTACCAGGTCTGGGAAATTCAGACAACGCCTCTTTTATTTCATCATAGAGTTCAGGAAGCCATGTGGGCGGTGCATCTAGCCTTGGTGCTTCGCGATTTCTAAAGTCTACTGGGGCGATAACTAATTTGGATGTCTGAGGCACTGTATCGTGCACCAGGACAAACAGATCTTCAGCCACTATGTCGCCCATCGCCAGGCATCCTATAGAGCAGGTGTTGCCGTGAATCAGAATGTCGCTGCCGGGACTTTCGCGTCCGTCAGCTTTGGCTCGTGTCCAGTCTTTTTCATTTGGATAGTTTAAGCGCAGCGCCAGATGGTAAGGCGTATTTGGTTCCAGGGTCAGCTTGTAAATGCCTTCCGGAACTTGGCGGTCGCCTTCTTTTAATTTGGGACCGAGAATTCCACTGGCTCCGAGAATTGGATAGGTGCAGACATAGTAAAAAGCAGAGCGATTATTTCTTGCATAGACCTGCAATTCTTTTGTATCTTTGATGGCGACCAAGGCCACTTCTTTGGGCGGATAGGTCTTGTTTATCGACCTAAACTGATTTTGCAGACGTTCTCGAGTTTGGGAGCCGTAGTTGGCAATTTGCATTTCAACTGTGGGCACGACCTGAGTCTCTACTGTGGTCGAGCCGATAATCTTTGAGACTATCTGTCTTGGGCGCAGATTTCTCAGTTCTGTGAAGCAATAAGCCAGGAAAACCGCTGTAAAACAGCAGATTAGAGAAAATGATAGCTTTAGAAGTCTTTTGCGCTGCATCATTTTTTTCTCTATTCTGATTTGCTTTCTCTGGATTTATAGGGCATCTAGTCTCGGTCCTCTAGACTTCGGTTCTTGTGTCCTGCATCTCTTTGCCGGTCATTATAGAGTTCAACTTTTTTGCTCGCCAAATTCAGCTTTATTTTGACGCCGTCATTCCTAAGCCTGCATTTTTAATTGATTTCTAGGGAAGGTTCGCAGTTCAGCAACTCGACTTTCTATGTCTTATAATTCAGAATGATTTTTCTCTTGATTCGGTTTTATTGGTGTATTGTGCTGACAAATGAGTTCCAAGAAACAAAAGAGTTCCTAGAGGTTTTCGAGCTTTCAGAGATTCATAGCGCCGAAGAATGGAACAACTATTTTGAGAAGGCTGTCGCTTTACTGGCCTGCAATGACTATGATGTGCGCGACTATGCGGTCAATCGCCTACAGAATGCTGTTTGGGCTGAGAATAGTCAAAAGTACAGATCCGCCGGATTCGAACCCCCGGCTGCGAGTGAACGGTTGGCTCCAATTTTTGCGGCGATTTTGAGTATTGAAGAGCCCGCTCATTTTGTTATGACATTTCTGCGCTGGGGTAGCTACCAAGACGAGCATAAAGAATTTCTCTCTAGTTGGCTTGGCTCGGCGGATGTAGGTGAGGTTTTAGGCTCCGCTGTGATTTTGGCGTGCAAGATTATGACCGAGCTTTATGATGCTGATGATTGGAACCAGGCGCGGCTTTTTCTTGAACCGCTTTTTGATCATCAATCTGAATTGGTGAGAGCGGCTGCAGCGTCCGCTCTTGGCGAAATGTACAATAATGATGCTTTGAATTTGCCCTCGCTTGGCGAGGCTATGCGTATGGCTCGTGACTTTGAGATTGCTCGACCTGGTTTTGCCGGACCGTTCATCGGCCCTCTCTTGCTCAATGGGCTAGACCAGGGGCAGTTGGATGATTCGGGCATTAATCTCAGTGATTGGATACTTGAGATAATTGCAAGGCGAAGCGGACCAGAACCGGAGCTCCCGTTCTATAACGGCATCGATTTTTATGCGCATGAGCATTTGAGCACCGATAGCAAATCGGTGGCCAAGCTTATTGAATTGGGCGCCGAAGAGACTGCTGCCATGGCTGCCACAGAGGAAGATTTTGTGGTTGAGGGTATGCAACCCTTGCTTGAGCAATTGTCGTTTTCAAAGAATGATTTTGTTGCGCGCATTTGCGCCTGGCATCTGGCGTATCACTATCGCGTTTTGCCCAAGGCCGCAATAGATAGAGGCTTTGTCAGCTTGGTGCAGAAAGATGATGTCGAGATTTTCTATGTTTATGATAGACAGTCTCATGGCGACCGTCCTTATGCTGCTACGGTCTATCCGATCGGTCAAGATCTCGATGACGGGTCGGCATGGACTTGGGTTGATAAGCTGGTGCCGCCGGCGGTGCGGCCGCCTATGGAAGAAAATGATTTTCCGTACAAGACTCCGCAGATTTACCCAGGGCGAGCTGTTTATGTCTATGGACCGTATTTTATTAAGTTCTACGGGGCTGGCGAGAGTTCCAGATGGCAGAAAATATGGGTGAAGTGGCCTCTGCATATTTAGCAGTAAAGACGAGAGAGACAACCAGAAAGCTGTCTCTCTCTCTCTAGCACTTGGTCGCCGATTTGGCTGATTAGTCTGAAATGGCTTTTTTCACATGCGCATCGATTTGAGCTTCTTCGTGGGCTCTCTTATCGAGTTGTCCGATTGGCTTTACGTCCACAGTGACTTTCAAAATTTTGCCGTCAAACTTGAAAGGAGCCTGGTATTCGCTTGATACCGGTGTGGCTAAATCCATACCGACGTCAGCGCCTTCATCGGCAGAGAACATGCCTAGCTGAGTACGCTCTATACGACCTTCGGCGACCTTTTTGTCGTTCACATAGAGAGTGCCCACGCCGCCCTTACCGGCGCCGCCGCCGTCATAAGCAAAGTCAAATTTGACTTTGGCAGTTCCTTTCGAAATTGCTTCTGTCGCTTGCACTTTGTAGGCTGTCTGCCCGAGGAAGTTGTAGTAGAAGGTCGGCTTACCGTCTTTGAAGTAGAGGCTCCAACCACCGAATTTACCTGCTTGGGCTATTATCACGCCGTTAGCTTTGTCGCTTTGCAATTCTGTTTCGGCGACGATTGTATAAGAGCGGTTTTTCGTACTGATGAAGGTGTTTTCTGTGAGTCCGGTCATTCCTTCATAGAGAGTCTGGCTGCTGCGACCTTCCAGTAGGCTTGGTCTGCCCACTGAGGCGGCGTTCATACGCAGAAGAGTTCTGTCATCTATGGGTAGCACATGATATTTTTCTGCTTCTTTCATGAATAGAGCTTGCATTTCCTTCAGCTTTTCTGGATTTTTAGCTGAAAGATCGTTGGTTAAGCTGAAATCGTTTCTGGTGTCATAGAGTTCCCAGACATCGTTTTCGAGAGTGTGTGCGGCGTCGTATGCCCAGGGCGCACGGTGCACTGTACCAGCCAGCCAGCCGTCATGATAGATAGCGCGGTTGCCGAAGATTTCAAAATATTGGGTTTTATGCCTTGATTCAGACTTAGGATCGTTGAAGGTGTAGAGCATGCTTACCCCTTCTATGGGGGTTTGCTCTGTACCGTTCACCGACTTGGGTTCAGGAATGCCTGCGGCCTCTAGAACGGTGGGGGCGATGTCTATGACATGGTGAAACTGCGAGCGCAATTCACCTTTTGCTTTGATGCCTTTTGGCCAGTGAATGGCCATACCGTTCATAGTGCCACCATAATTGGAGGCAACTTGTTTTGTCCAAGTGAAAGGAGTGTCGCCTGCAACTGCCCAACCGGCTGCATAGTGACCGTAAGAATTTGGTCCACCTAGTTCGTCATAGTGCTTGAGTACATCGCTTACTTTCTCGGGCACGGCATTGAAATAACTCATCTCGTTGTAGAGCCCGTTAAATCCGCCCTCAGCGCTGGCGCCGTTATCACCGGCGATATAAAAGACCAAGGTGTTGTCCATCTGTCCAAGGTCTTCCACAGCTTTGAGCAGTTTGCCAACATTGTGGTCGGTGAATTCACCATAGGCGGCAAAGACTTCCATCTGTCTGGCAAAGAGTTTTTTCTCGTCTGCAGTCAGTTTATCCCAGTCTTTAATACCTGGCGGTTTGGGAGCGAGTTTTGCATCTTGCGGCACCACCCCTAGTGCTTTCTGCCTGGCCAGTGTTTCTTCTCGTACTTTGTCCCAGCCTTGATCGAATTTGCCTTTGTATTTGGCTATCCACTCTTTAGGTACATGGTGCGGCGCATGGGTAGCGCCTGGTGCGAAGTACATAAAGAAAGGTTTGTCGGGCGTCAGCGATTTCTCTGCTTTGACCCAGCGGATTGCCTTTTCGGTCATGTCGTTTACCAGATGGTAATCTTTGTCGCGGGTGGTCTCCACCGGTGTCATGTCTTCGTACAAAGTTGGCGCCCATTGGTTTGCTTCGCCGCCGATGAAGCCGTAGAACTTATCGAAACCAGATCGAGTCGGCCAGCGATCAGTGGGTCCACTGGTGCTTACTTCCCAGGCGGCTGTTTCATGGGCCTTTCCATAAGCTGAGGTGGAATAGCCGTTCAGGCGCAATATTTCAGCCAGCGGTGCTACCGAGTTTGGTCTCTTGCCGGTCTGCCCGGGAAAGCCAGTAGCTAGCTCGGTGATTGAGCCCATGTTGCAAGTATGGTGATTCCTGCCACTCAAGAGCGCGGCTCTGGTCGGTGAGCACAAGGCTGTTGTGTGGAAACCGTTGAACTTCAGTCCGTTTCGGGCGATTTTTTCCAGATTGGGCATGTGCACTGGTCCGCCGAAGGCACTAGATTGACCATAACCCATATCGTCGATCAGTACTATCAAGACATTCGGTGCATCGGCCGGTGCCTTCACCGAGAAAAGCTCCGGCAACTTAGCTTTACGTGCGTCCAGTTCGTGTGATTCCACTGGCACGGGTTCTTTGATGGGCAAAGAAGTGCGGTCCATTTTTTGTTCTTGAGCCGCAATCTGAGATATAGAGATTGTGCTTGCCATAATCAAAGACGAACAAAGGCTAAAGCCTCTGCGGGCAGCATGGCCGAAGTTGCTGTTTTTCATTATTTTCACTTTCGTTTAGATTGGGATGCGACGACTAGTTAGGGGGTTGTAATTTTTGTCGGCAGGCTCTATCTGCCGCGGCGACCGCCCATGCGACCACCGCCACCTGCAGCGCCACCGCCGAGGCGGCCTCCGCCTTCACCGCCACCAAACCGGCTACCGCCTTCACCGCCGCCAAATCGGCTACCGCCTTCACCGCCGCCAAACCGGCTACCACCTTCACCGCCACCGAAACGACCGCCGCCTTCACCTTGGGCTGCGCCGCCGCCAAAACGACCGCCGCCTTCACCTTGGGCTGCTGCGCCGCCGCCGAAACGACCGCCGCCTTCACCTTGGGCTGCGCCGCCGCCGAAACGACCGCCGCCTTCACCTTGGGCTGTGCCGCCGCCAAAGCGGTTGCTGCCTTCACCTTGTTGTCTAACAAAGGGATTTTCGCCACCGCCGCTCTGTTGCCACGATTGAGCCCGCTCACCTTTGTTTTGCATCTGCGATTGATAATATTGTTGTTGCTGTTGAAAGCGCTGGCTTTGTGCGCCATAGTCGGGCTGCTGCGGAGCATAAGCCGCTTGTCTGGCTTGCTGATTGCTGGACATGGATTGTTGGCGTTCCTGCTGATTTTGATTTTGGTAGGAAGCAACTTGGCTGGCTTTCTGTTCTTGATTGTAATTGTGCATGTTATTGGCGGCTGCTACGTTGTTCCAATTAACATCGCCGTTGTCGTTTACGAATACGTTATTGCCGTTATTGTTGTAATAGGGGCGGCCGTTGGCGCCGTAGTAGAGCGGTGTGCCGTACGGAACATTGTTGTAATACATGCCGCTCATGGCTGACCCGGCCATAGCACCTAGACCTGCGGCAGCGGCTGTAGCTACTGCGGTACCGGCACCGCTGCCGCCGGAATTATAGTTATTGGTTGTGTTATTTGTTGTCTGCGGCGCGGCATAGGGCATATTCTGCGGCGGGGTTGCTGTCTGAAACTGGCCGGCGCGCGCTTTCAGTTGTTGCACATAGTTTGTCAGGTCTTCGGTTTGTCCATTTTTGTCTACATACCAGTAGCCGCCATTTTGGCCCATATAGATTTCAGCCACATTGCTGTTGACGCCGGCGCCAGGTAGCGGCACCAACATGCCTCTGGGGGTCAATACCATCTGCTGCCCATTGGCACCCGGTTGCACTTGCAGATGAACCACAGATACATTTGGCTGACCTTGTGCTTGACCTTGAGCTTGTGCGGGTTGAACCGCAAGCATTGCCGAGCTCGAGAGCAGAAGTGAAAGAGCACCTTGGATAAAAAGCGATTTGTAGTTCATCAGAGGAAAGACCCGTATGGAAAAGTACATCGCAATTGTATCCAATTGATATCTCTATTGATCGCTCTAGAGGATGAATCGAGGTCGTATTTCATCGCGAATGCCCGGGTTTTAGCTCTCTGTCTGCACTTTGCAACGCTCTGCCTGCTTTAGCATTGCTTAATGTGTTGCTCTGGTGGAGCTGCTTCGAATTCGAAATTGACTATCAATAAGGTTGCTCAAAATTGCTTCCGGCGGCAACGCCACTACGTACTTAGAGAGAGTCTTTAATGTCTGTAGTTAGGAAGCACTCTATCGAGGCTCCGGGTGCATTAAGGTTGTGTGCTGCACCGGTATTGTTAGTGGTATCACTAATTGATTCAATCTAAAGATTGGCTTGCATGTTTATATAGCATTTAAGTTTTGGCACTTTTGATATTGCAATGCTTTGCTGCACCCAGATTTTGCATGATGGTCGCCTCAACTGCGTCGCTTTTTTCCTCTCCAAGCCATTTGCAGGATAGATCCTTTTCTAGCTGAAAGAGGGCAAGCAAAAGATGTTCATTGCCTACACCGACCTGATTATGGTCGGCAGCTAGTTTTTCTGCTCTATCAAAAATGTCGATCGATGCTTTGCTAAAGGGAATTTCTTTGAGTGGAGCTGAATTGCTTTCTGACAGCAAATCTTGCAGGCTTTCCAGATGTACTTCTGCCAGGTCTGCTTTGATGGCGGTTTCAATCTTTTCCCTACTCATGCCGGCCTGGCAAAGTTGTTGCTTGACACTGCTTTGCTCAAGTGCTGCCAGGCTGAGCAAGATATGCTCCGGTTTGGCTTCCACTGTCTTTTGCAAAGAAGCAATTTTTTGTGCAAGAACAATAGATTCAAGAGCCGATTTAGTAAATTTCTCGAACATTTAACTTGTCTCTCCTTAAATCATCGCTTGTCTTGCTTTAATTAAAAACTGATTGCACCATTCATAATCCGGGCGCTCCGGCAGTTGCGTTCTTTCATGGGCTTGATCTAATTGGCGGTGCAGCTCAAGCCGCCATGCATCAATATCTTCAAAGTTCATTTCACCTTTGCGAATGGCTAGCAGCTGGTCTCTATTTTTTTCAACCTTTAGAGTTAAATTACCTTTTTCCAGTATCTCAATGCATGAAAGTAAAAGTCTAATCAGATGCATGACATGCTTCCACTTTGGTTCGCCGCGATTGCGCAGTTCTTGTTCCAGTTTTCTAAATTGAGACAGTACATAGCCATTGTAAGTCTGGTAGACCAGTTTAGATAGAAAGCGTTCTCTATTTTCGATCAGTTCTGAGGCGATGGGCGTCATAATCTCGTGCGAAGGCGAATAAAGACATTCGATTACATTTGGATTAGCCTTGAGCGCCAGCACTAGAAATTTTTGCAGTTCAAAATAGGCTTCTTGATTGTCATTGTTTTCGATTAGTTCCGGTAGCCCCCAGAGCGACCAGTGCAAGCGCGCCGGTGCTAAGTAGATGCCGCGCATGTCGTGATCAGAGTCTTCAACTTCTAGACCGTAGGCGCGCGAGCCAAAACGGCATTTGTAGATAATGTATTGAAAGAGATCTTCATCGCCACTCGGGCGGTCGAAATTTATGCTTTGTACATGTTTTCTTACCGATATTTCTTCTCTGCTCAAGCTTGCCGAGAAACCGTCGGGAAAGAGAATCTTATACAAGAGCTTTCCGTTTCTCTTATCAGCTCCGACGATTTTGCCTACCGAGCCAGCTCGTTTACAAGCAGTGCCGGCATCGTCTCTGACCTCGCCAGTGGTGACAACCTGTGTCCCTACCGGTAGTGCCAGTCCTTCCAGTCTGTTAGATTTTGATGCTTCTTTCATATGTCGCGTCGCTTAGAGCCAGCCAAGCGCTTTCAAGTCTTGGACCGGTTCTTCAAACGAGCAAGATCCCACTGAATGAATGAAGTCTTTGCGAGCTGCGGCAATCTCATCTTGACTGAGTGAGAGATTTCGCCAGTGGGCTCTATCATCAAAGTGAAAGGCGTTGGCTTCGGTTTCGGCTATGATCGGTTCGATATTTTCTTCGCCCCGCCAGGCCAAGCAGCTCGCCATCAGTACATTAATAAAGCCGTGCATGGTTGCTTTCTGGGCAGCAGCTTCATAAGTTAGAGGTTGAATCGACCGAATTGGATGGTGCAGCCCCGCTGTTGCTTTGAAGGGTAGCCTTAGTTTGGCGCAGGCTTTGATAAAGTCGGCAACCATGCGTGGTTCCGGAATTGCCTCGGGCTTAAGGCCGCCTGTTCTGATCTTGGCATAGTTTCCCGCTGCCTTAACAGTTTCCAGCTTTCCTAAGTCGGTAACTTCGCAATAGACCGGACGACTAGCGCTCAAGATTGCCGTACTTTCTATAGTCGCAGCTCTTGCTTTGTCGTCTGTTGCAATTACCGACAGGCAACCATCAAACTTGGCTGGGGTGTGCTCCAGTTCTGCGGCACCTAGCACAAACCAGCGCAACATCCAGGCGTATTGTCCCTGTCTGTATTGCTCGAAATTGCTCAAGGCTTTGTCTAGTTCTAGCTTGGCCGGCGGAAAGAGTCCGGCATAGTCGATAAAGCCGGTAAGCAGCGCCTTAAGGGCTGGAGAAGTGGCTGTTTCTTTCATTTCAAGCCTCATTATTGAACTAGAGGCTAATTCTAGCTGATTGGCATATAGACCTGTAATAGTTAATTCGCGATGAAGAAAAGGATTGTTGTCAAGGGGTGTTGTTAGGATAGGTTCATCCCCACTGGAATTGACCAATGTTTTCTCTAGATATTTTCTCGATTCTGTTTCTTATCGGTTGCGTGATTGCCTTCTATTTGGACGTCAAGAAAAGGAAGGACATTCAACACATCTATAGCTTAGGCTGTCTCTTGGTCGTGGCCGGCCTGATTTGGTTCGCCTATTTAATTAGGCAGTCTTATTCCGATGTAGATCTGTTCCGCGCGGTTTTTCTTTTCTCAATGGGTATGGTCATCATTTCGTCTTCCGACATTCTTGATCAGCTTAGAGGAAGGTTGCCCATTTTAGGAAGTTGCAGAGCAAACCATAATGACGATCTCTTTTCGAATTTGCTCTCTCTGTTCGTCTTTGTTTTTATTTCAATAGCAATGATTAGTCAGTCGCTTGGCACATCGGCTGTCTTGCCTAGTTCCTCCACAACTTCCTCCACAACTTCCTCCACAACTTCCTCCACAACTTCCTCCCCGACTTCCTGCCCGACTTCCTCAGGCACCAAAAGTCAGCCGGTTGTGGCTGAGCCCGCCCGAAAGATAGCATCTAAGAATCTTAATGCAGATAGGCATCGCAAGATGCAGAAACGTGTTGATAAGCCTTCCCGCTTAGAGAGAAAGTCCATTTAGCGAGATTGATTGCGAACGCAGGTATGAAACTGAACAATTCTATGAAACTTTAGATGCCATTGAAACTAGCTACTTCTCAATCGGCCCGTGCAATTTAGGTGCGGCGTCTTTGAGAGCATCCTCGTCTGTCCAGCTCGAACTCTGGCTTGTCGCCTGTGTCACACTCGCCTTGCTCTCTTGGGCTGTTTCTATTTGGGCCGGTTCGGCTCCAAGAATGTGTCCGATATTGGCGCCTGTCGAGTCGAGCATTTGACCTTTTTGATCTACAGAAACAGTCATCATGCGTCCCGACATCGAGAGCGAGCCTTTGGCAAGCGTGGTGGTGTCCTTGTTGACTCGACCGACTAGTTTGCCTGTATCATCAATGATATTGCCTGCACCATCTATGGTGACAGCAAGGGTGGTTCCCAGTAAGCTGGTCACTCCAGCGGCAGCGGCTCCTGTGGCTGCGGCGGCACCGCCAACTACGGCAACTCCAGCCTTGCCGGTGCCCTTAACAGCGTCGGCGGTGATGCTTGATGCGGCGCCCACTGTGGCACCGGCCGCTCCGGCACCGGCTCCGACCACATGACCGACAGCCTTGCCGGTGGCTGCGGCAGCGGCTTCAGCTCCGTGCACAGTGCCTTTAACGACAGCGCCTGTGCCCTTCACCACGGCTTCGCCGCCTTTTACCACCACGGCTCCTGTGTCTTTGACCAGAATCTCGCCGCCTTTGGCCGCCCCTTTTACGACGACTTCAGTACCTTTGACAGCGTCCTTCACAAGAATTTCTGCCCCTTTAGCCGTACCTTTCACCACCTTTTCAGTGGCTCCGACAACGCTTTTCATTGCGTTTGTGACTGGGTTGTCGGCTTGAGCAGGCGGGACTGAACTTAGGCAGAGAGGCAGCGAAAGCGCCGCCATAGCTGAGATATTGAAGAGTTTATTGATTAGATTCATGTTGCCTCTGCCTTTGCTTCTGTCTTTAGATTTTCACGTAGGGCGTAATTCGGCTTATTTTACCAAAATGCCGAGAACTTACTTGGCAAGCGGGGGCATTATGACGTCTTCTAAAACGTGCATTTCGCCATTGGAACAAGGAATATTGCTCACCTTTAAAACTGCCTTATCTATGTATATAGTGCCGCCATCTCGGCGCACTGTGAGTTTGTGACCTTCTAAAGTCTGAATCTGTTGACCGTCCTTGAGGTCGTCGGCTGTCAGTTTACCCTTCACCACATGGTAGCTGAGAACCTGCTTTAGCTTAGACTTATTTGCCCAAAGGGTGTCCTTAGTTTCTTGCGGCAATCTTTCGAAGGCTTTGTCGTTGGGAGCAAAGAGAGTGAAGGGACCTGTGCCTCTGAGGGTGTTGTCCATATCGTAAGCTTGACTCAAGCCGTCCAAGAGGGTGCCAAAGCGACCAACTTCATTTTCTTTCAGTGTATTGACCAGATCTAGAGCGCGTCTTTCAAAACCTTCTTTGGGTTGGTATTCTGTGGTTTTGCCGGCTAGTCTTTGTCTGCCTTTACTGTCGTCTCTTTCAGCCTGGGCCGGCAGTTGGCTTGCCGAAATCGTCAGAGCAACGGCTGCCAGAGTAAATACTGTTTTGCTTGGTCTGCCTTTATTCATTGCTTTCACTCTCCATATATCTTGCGGCAATTTCTTTCAACACAGCTTTTCTTTCTTGTACAAATCTTTTGTCGCTTGGTGCTAATGCCAAGGCGGTCAGTGCATCGGTATTCGCCCAAAGCAATTCTTGGTGTTCGTGCAGTTGCGGCTTGCCTTCGGCATCGACTGCAACAAAGTCTACAATAAATGGTGAATGCGGGTCTGCCACCGAATGTAGTGTGCCTGCGCAGTTGGTGACGGTGAGCGACAATTCCTCAACTAGTTCCCTTCTTGCTGCGGCTAGATGATCCTCGCCTGGTTCCAATTTACCGCCGGGAAACTCCCATAGACCGCCGTGTCTCTTTTCGGGCGGACGTCTGCAAACCAAGAACTTGCCGCTGCGGCAAATTACAGCGGCAAGTACACGGATAACTGCTTGTGGTTCGCTATTTATTTCGCGTGTCTCCTTATTGCCGTTTCTCTATACTTTTGAGCTGCGCCTCTTACGTCGCCGCTTCTCAGAATTTTGTCTATCGGTCGGCAATCAGCTTCAGGGGCAACCGCCGCATGGGTGGTGCCAAAATAGGTACGGTCTGTCATTATGGCTTTACGAAAATAATTGGCAGCAGTTTTGTAGTCTTGTTTCTTGAGAGCAATATCTCCGCATTTCATAAGCCCTATATAAGAACCTGAAGACGCCGCTGCATAATAGAGTTTCTCCGCTGCGGCGATATTGCCTCTCTCCTCTTGCAATTTGGCAAGAGTAATTTCTGAGTCAACCTCGCCGTCGTCGGAGGCTCTTTTGTACCAGATCATGGCTTTATCCATATCACCGACTTCGTAGTGATAGAAATTGGCAAGATCTACTTTAGATTGGGTCTCACCGCTCAGCACTCGCTCCAAAAGAACAGCCTCTCTATCTTTTTTGCTCGAGCCCGAAATATCCATTTGATCAAGAGCCATTTTGGCTAGTTTATTGCCTTGCTGCATTGAGCGCTCTAGCCAAAGGCGAGCTTCCTTCCTATCTGGTTTGCCTAAGCAATCTGATAGATAGAGTTTGCCAACCCGAAACTGGGCCTCACCATGTCCCTGTTGTGCTGCTTTGATAAACCAGTCGAATGCTTCCTTTGATTCACCTTTTGTGGTTTTCTTAGAAATTAAATCGCCTAATTCGAATTGGGCATTGGCGTCTCCAGCCTTGGCTTTATCGATTAGATTATTGGGGATATCAATTTTAACTTTGTCGGCAAAAGCCAGCGTCGATCTGGCGAAGGGTGGGTTGTAACTCAAGAGAAATGAGCACTGACTTGTCTTGGGTTCGAAATACATGATGACAAAGTCAAAAGGCATCTGACTCGAACGCAGGTTGTCGCCGTGGTAGATTTGTACATCTTTGGCTGGTTCTGCGAACTTGATTTCCAACGATGGAATCATTAGGGTCAGAGCTCTTTCCTCATCCTCTAATTTTTCGACCTTGTTTAACTTGAGGTTGCGGACACACTTTTCTAGGTCTGACTGAGCTATCTTGCATACGAAAGAACCAAATTGTCCGACTTCGTAATAGGCGTCACTTTCAGCTTGGTATGGCACTTTCAGGCAGCTTTCGAATTTCTTTGCGTTGTCTTTAAATGTTTCTGTCTCAAGCAGGTCTAGTGGTGCATTGGTATTGCTGGTGGTAGCGTTAAAAAGATTGACCACTACCACGATCAAAAGCAAGACTATAAGAGTGATTGGTATGGCTACTTTCATGTACCGACCGTCAACTAGTCCGCCTTGAAGCGCAAGAGTCTCAGTCCATTTGCCAGCACAAGTAGGGTGCTGCCTTCATGTAGCACGACGGCTTCGCTGATTTGCACCAGTCCTAGAATAGATGCTATTGCCAGAAGGGCGCTGACACCAAGAGCGATGACCATGTTCTGTTTTATAGTACTGGTGGCCGTGCGGGCTAGCTTGACGGCAAAGGGCAGTTTGTTTAGTCCCTCGCTCATTAGTACCAGATCAGCAGTCTCTAACGCCACATCAGAACCTGTTCCACCCATGGCTATGCCCACAGAGGCCGCCGCTAGAGCTGGAGCATCGTTCACACCGTCTCCTATCATGGCTACGTTTTCTTGTTTCGCCATGGCTTTTACCGCTGAAACTTTCTGGTCAGGCAAAAGCGGTGCTTTGACCTCGTCCATATTCAGTTCTTTGCCGATGGCTTTGGCGACGGTACTATTATCACCTGATAGCATTATGTTTTTGGCGATACCTAGTCTCTTTAGTTCGCTCAAGACATGCTTCGTTTCGCTGCGCACTGTATCGGCTACGCCAAGCACACCGACAAAAGTTTCGTTTTCTTTGACGACCATGATGGTCTGCCCGTTTTCTTCTAACTCTTTAACGAGCTTGCTTACTTCTTCAGGTATGCTGCTGCCTTCAAAAAGAAGAAGGTTGCCAACTGAAATCGGAACGCCCTTCACTAGAGATTTGAGCCCTTTGCCATGAATCGCCTCACTGCTTTCGGCGTTATCGATAGAAAGCCCTTTCTCTTTGGCTGCTTCGATGATTGCCAGGGCCAGAGGGTGCGAGGAATGCGATTCGGCTGATGCGGCTCTCTGTAGAACCTCGTCGGAAGACATACCGTTCAACGGTGTGATTGATACTATTTTGGGTTTACCGACTGTTAAGGTACCGGTTTTGTCGAATGCGATAGCCGAGACTTTTCCCAAGGCTTCAAGATAAGCTCCACCTTTGATCAGGACCCCGCCTCTGGCTGCTCTTGTTACAGCGGCCAGCACCGCCGCCGGTGTGGCGATGGCGAGAGCGCAAGGAGACGCCGCCACCAATAGAGATATGCCGCGCAGAAGCGCTGTTCTGAAATCTGTCTGCATCAGCATGAGGATAATTGTAAGAGCTGGTGCTGCCACTAAAACCAGTGGCACGAATTTGCGCTCCATCTTTTGAGCAAGTCTTTGTGTTGGGCTTTTCTGCGCCTCAGCTTCGGCAACCATATCGATGATTCTTGCCAATACTGATTCGCCGCTAAGCTTGGTCACTCTTACTTCGATGGCACCTTCACTATTGATAGTGCCGGCGTAGATGGAATCTCCAGCACCTTTTGCCACCGGTACTGATTCACCTGTAATTGTCGCTTCGTCAAGCGAGGTTCTGCCGCTCAAGATGTTGCCGTCAAGCGGCACTCTGTCGCCTGGCCTGATGACGATGGTATCGCCTCGTTTGACCGTGGTGACAAGCACTTCTTTAATCTCTTCTCCAACTTTAAGTCGGGCTTTTTCTGGTCTAAGTTTACCCAGCTCTTCAAGGGCTCGTCTGGCTTTGTCCATCGCTCTGTGTTCAAGTCCATGACCGAGGCTAAAGAGAAAGAGCAGAAAAGCGCCCTCGAACCAGGCGCCGGTGAAGCCTGCGCCTACTGCAGCCAGCACCATAAGAGTCTCAATGTCGCACATTCCTTGCTTGATTGAGTTTATCGCTCCTCTCACCGGAAAGAAACCGGCAGCGACAAGTGCCATAATGCAGAATGTCGTAGGCACGGGTGCTGCCGCACCTTCCTTTATGCCAAGGAAGAAGCCGACAAACAGTAGGACACCGGCTGCCACCACTAGTGGTATTTCTAGCATTGGTGCTAGTCCGCCGCCGTGAGAATGAAACGAGCAAGCATGACCTTTCTCTGGTTCTTCCAGGTCAAAGTTAAGTGCTTTTACTTTTGATTCGATTTGGCGTTTACTGATCAAGGTGCTGTCATATTCGACTACCAGTCTTTCTGATGCATAGGCAACACTGGCTTGCAAGACTCCTTTGGCTCGATTAAGTGCGTATTCAATCATGTAGGCGCATTGTGCTGAGTCCATGCCTCTTACAAACCAGGTGCCTTGTCTATAGCGTTTGTTTACATCTGCACCCATAGAGTTTGCTAGATGCAGTATTTGTGAAAGCTGCACTATTTCTGGGTCGTAGTGAATGCATAGCTCGATGCGATCAGAGTCTTTCCTTAGGTGTACATCCGAAATTCCTAGTTTCTCTTCCAGCAGTTTCTCAAGCTTTTCAAAACGACCGATCTCGTCGGTCTCGCCCGGTAGTATAAAGTCTAAGTTGAATTGGCAGGCGTTGCCGCCGCTTTCAGCTTCTCTGTGACCAACTCTCTCATCTTTTGGTTTTTCATGGTGATGGTGGTGCCCGCAACCTCCATGGCTGTGTCCATGATCGTGACCGCAGGAGCTGTGATCGTGCTCGTGATTATGGTCATGTCCATGATCGTGACCACAGGAGCT
>JAIETF010000044.1 GCA_019745415.1 Candidatus Obscuribacterales bacterium
AAACCCTCCAGAGAGTTATCTAACAGAATGCTTGGAAAGAATCTGCCGCTTTCAACACTGGTTCATGATCAGTCCCTCACCTCGATACAGTTCCCTTTGGGTCTCGGCACCGTAGGCGACATACATGCCGATACAATCATCCTTACCTGGGTGGCGATGATTGTCATCCTCCTAGGTTGCGCTTCGATAAGCGGTTCTTTGGTGGCTGAAGGACCAGGCGGGAAAGGCCAGGCGGTTCTAGAAGGCATTTATACCTTCGTATCTGATATTGCCAAAGGTTCAATCGGCGATCATCGCTATAAGCCTTATCTGCCTTTACTTTGTGGACTGTTCCTCTTCATCTTGGTATCCAATTTGATCGGGATTTTCCCTTATCCCGTTTTTGAGCATATGGAAGGCTGGCCCCATGTTGGTCATGAGCATTTTGAAGTGGCTGCCGCCACCACCGATTTCAACTTGACTGCTGGTCTTGCTGCTATATCAATTCTCACCTATCTCGGTTCCGGCGTCATGGTGCATGGTTTCGAATATGTGAAGCTTTTCTGCTTGAAGCCGATTGCTCCACTTGAATGGCTTGACCTGGTGATCAGACCTTCAACCCTGGCACTTCGTCTTTTGTTGGTTATCACAGCCGATGAAATGTTGAGAACTGCCTTCTTGAAAATTTGCCCAATGCTTGTTCCTACTGCGATTATGGGCTTTGAAACTTTCATCGCTTTGGTTCAAGCTTTCGTGTTTACACTTCTGACTTCTATCTATATTGGAGCCGCTGTGGCTGAACACCACTAGGTCAGGGTATTGTCAAGATCAGGGACGGGGGAGGCGACTCTCCCGTTTATTTTTTGTTTGTCTACTTTTGGAATTAAACCGATATCGGTTTAGTTCCAAAAATGAATCGGCAAGTTTTCGTTCACTCGACAATAAAAACCCCCGCTTTGAAACCCGCTTGCCAAGCACACGCGTCAAGCATTAATAGACTTGCTTAGGAAATTGTTCACTTTTGATTGATGAAAATATTGGCTGTTTGCTTTCTTCAGCCCTTCAAAGCTGCCTGGTGTTCGGGTTTTGAGACGTGTTAACGGTCTCTCACCCCCACAGGATGGCACTTTCAGCCTGATATAATCTGATTGCCTCGTGGAGAACCAGGTAGGGTCTCTATTTTGGGGCGGCTGGCGAAACGGTCATTTTAAGGAGAATTGCAGTGGACCACCAATTGATTGCCCAGGCTGGAACAGCGGCAAGCGGTATTGACAATATTACCCTGATCAAGTGCGCAGCGCTTCTCAGCGCAGGTATCGGCGCAATCGGCGTAGGCGTTCCTGGTATCGGTATCGGTATTGCCGCCTCTAGAGCTCTCGAAGGTATGGCTCGTCAACCCGAAATGCAGGGCAAACTTCTCGTCAACGGCATCATCTTCGCCGCTTTGATGGAAGCTCTCGGTCTCTTCGCCTTCCTCGTCGCTCTTCAGCTCGTCGGTATCGGCAACGCCAATCACTAATATTGGCAGGCAGCTCCTCCTCAAGAAAAGGAGGAGCTGTGCTATGGGCTCAGCCCGTCGGTAGCAACATCTGAAGAGAGAAACAGGCAAGATGCTCGAAGTAAACGGCACATTACTGATTCTGGTGGTGAGCTTTCTGGCATTTATCTATTTGCTAGACAAAGTTTTCGTATCACCAGTGTCTAAGGTTCTGGAAGTCAGAGCCAAGAAAATACAAGATGATCTCAATGCCTCTAAAAAGGCACGGGTCGAAGCTGAAGAAATTCTCGCCCAGTACCAGAAGCATCTGGCCGAAGTGAGAGACAAGGCTCAAGCCACCATCAGTGATGCAGTGGCGGCAGCGCAGAAAAACCGTAACGAAGAACTAGGCAAGATTATGGAGCAGGGTCGCGAAAAGCTTACTGCCGCCAAAGTCACCCTGCAAGCCGAAAAGCAGCAACTTGTCGACCAGTTGGTCGATGAACAGGTGAACCTGGTGCAGACCATAATTGCGAAATTGGTCGGAGTCGGAGGCAATAGCCAGAGCCTTGACAGAGAAAGAGTGAAACGTTCGCTCGAGGAGGCTTGCTGATGTTTTTTGCAGAAGTGGAAGCACCCGGCATTATGAGCATCTTCGAAAATAACTTGATCAACTGGCTATTGCTGGTTGCTTTCATGTATTGGGTGCTCGCTAAATTTTTGCCTCCGGCTTTCAAATCTAGAGAAGATGGTATCAACGCCACTCTCACCGCTGCTCGCGAAGCACGCAGTCAGGCGGAAGCTCTGCTTTCTAAGCAGAAAGAAGCTGTGGCTAATGCCGAGAAAGAAGCTGATCAGATTTTGGATGAAGCCAAGAAAGCCGCCAAAGAAATGCAGGCTTCAATCGAAGAGCAGACACGTAAAGATGTTGCCGACATGCTCGCTAAATTTGAGAATGCTGTGGCTGCTGAGCGTCAGATGCTAGTCACTGAAATGCGTCAAGCTTCGGTGAAAGCAGCCATGCAGCTTGCCCGCGAGCAGTTGGCATCTGCTGTCACCCCTGAGGTTCGTTCTCAGTTGCTCAATCAGTTTATGGAGCAGCTCGAGACAATGAACACAACTAAAGGAACGATGACTGCCGGCTCCGGCGCATCGCTCTCGGCAACCAAGTAGGCAGTGACAAAGTAGGCGATGACAAAGTAGGCGGTGACAAAGTAGGGAGTGATGAATGAATACTGAACTGCAAGGTATAGCTGCGCAATATTCAGAAGCTGTTTTGGATTTGGCTGAAAAAGCCAATGAGGCAGATAAAGTTCTAGCTGAGATCAATCTGGTTAATGAAGTCATCGGTTCAGATCGAGATATGACAGTGGTTCTCAACCACCCGTCCATTTCATCAGATGAGAAGAAGAAATTTCTTTCTTCTTTGTTCAGCGGTAAGTTGAGCGAACTGACCGGTACTTTGCTCAATCTTTTGGCAGACAAGCGTCGACTCGATATTCTTCCTTTTATTGAATCGAGTTATCGAGGACTGCTTAACAAGCGCAAGAATATTCTCACAGCCTCGCTCAGCTGCGCCGAGCCGCTGGGAGATGCCGCCATCGCCAATATAAAGGCTCAGCTTACTGAGCACTTGGGCAAGAAGCTTGAACTGGAAGTAAAAGTTGACAGCTCTCTTATAGGTGGAGTGGTGCTCAAGATTGGCGACCAGGTCATTGACGGCAGCTTGAAAGGCAAGCTCAAGACCATAGAAAAGGCGCTACTTTCAGTTTAGAAAACGGTTTTACAAATAACGATAGTACGGAACATCAAAGAAGCAGAGGTTAAAGACGAACCATGGCAATCAGGCCCGACGAAATTACATCAGTTCTCAAAAGCCAGTTGGAAAATTATCGTTCTTCGCTGAACGTAACCAACGTCGGTAGCGTACTGCAGGTGGGCGATGGTATCGCTCGCATCTACGGCATGGAAAAAGCCATGGCTGGTGAACTGGTCGAATTCGATGACGAAGAAAAGACCATGGGTATGGTCTTGAACCTTGAAGAAGACAACGTTGGTGTGGTTGTACTCGGTGAAGGCCGCAAGATTTTTGAAGGCATGGAAGTGCGCACCACCGGCAAGATCGCTTCAGTACCAGTGGGTGAAGCTCTGCTCGGTCGTGTCGTCAACGCTATCGGTCAGCCCATGGACGGCAAAGGTCCGATCAATACAAGCGAATTTTCGCCCATCGAAGTAAAAGCTCCTGGTATTGTCAGCCGCAAATCAGTACACGAGCCTCTCATGACTGGTATTGCCGCTATCGACGGTATGATCCCGATTGGCCGCGGACAGCGCGAACTAATCATCGGCGACCGTCAAACCGGCAAAACCGCCGTCGCTATCGATGCCATCATCAACCAGAAGAATCAGCCCAACCGTCCGATCTGTATTTACGTAGCAATCGGTCAGAAAAACTCCAACGTCGGCAAAATCCAGAAAATTTTGGAAGAGCACGGCGCCATGGAATACACCATCATCGTCAACGCTCCGGCAACAGCCGCCCCCGCTCTGCAATTCCTCGCTCCTTATGCCGGTGTGGCCATGGGTGAGTACTTCATGAACAGAGGACAGCATGCTCTCTGCGTTTATGATGACCTCTCCAAGCACGCTAACGCCTATCGTGCCATGAGCTTGCTGCTTCGCCGTCCTCCAGGTCGTGAAGCTTTCCCAGGAGACGTCTTCTATCTGCACAGCCGTCTTTTGGAGCGTGCCGCTAAACTGTCCGATAAATTAGGAGCTGGCTCACTTACCGCCTTGCCCATTATCGAAACCCAAGCCGGCGACGTATCCGCTTACATTCCCACCAACGTCATTTCAATTACCGACGGTCAGATCTTCCTTGAGACCGACCTCTTCTATGCCGGTGTCCGTCCTGCTATCAACGCCGGTATCTCGGTCAGCCGCGTAGGCGGTTCCGCCCAGACCAAGGCTATGAAATCTGTAGCTGGTAAATTGCGTCTCGACCTGGCTCAGTTCAGAGAATTGGAAGCCTTCGCTCAGTTTGCTTCCGACCTCGACAAGTCGACCCAAGATCAGATTCGCCGCGGTCAGAAACTGACCGAGGTTCTGAAACAGCCTCAGTATCAGCCGCTCAGCTTGGCTCAACAGGTTTCGATCATCTTTGCTGCCAACAAAGGCATTCTCGATGATGTCGAAGGCAAGAACATTTCCAAATTCAAAGCCGAGTGGTTCAAATATCTTTCCACCCAAGCGAAAGATCTCGAGACCAAACTCTTGAGCGGCGACAAACTGACTGATGCTGAAGAGCAATCAATGGTCGACCATCTCAACAAGTTCAAGTCAAACTACTTCAAACCCTAGGCTAGGATAAACAATGGCTAACCTTAAAGCTATTAGACAGAGAATCAAGTCTGTTCAATCGACTCAGAAAATCACTCGAGCTATGCGACTTGTCGCTGCCGCGAAGGTGCGTCGTGCTCAGATGCGTGTGCAGGGTGCCAGACCTTTTACCCAAGCTGTGGTAAGGATCTTGCGAGAAGTAGTGGCTGAAGTCAGCCCTATCGATTTGCACGGCATTCCTCTTTTAGAGAAGCGGCCGATCAAGAAAGTGGCGATCATCGTTCTTTCTTCCGACCGAGGTCTTTGCGGCGGTTACAACACCTCGGTTTTCCGGGAAGTGATGAGCCGAATCAGTGTGCTGCAAGGTGAAGGCAAAGAAGTGGGACTGATTCTGGTCGGCATGAAGGCTAATTCCTTCTTTAAGTCGATCAAAGTCGAAAAAATGAAGAGCTATACTCTTCTGCCTGCTATACCGACAGTTGAAGAAGCCAAACTTATCGCCGGTTATGCTGGTGAGCTCTACACAGAGGGCAAGGTCGACGCAGTGGAAGTAATTGGTACCGACTTCATATCGCTTTTGCGCTCTGAAGTCGTGAATACCAAATATTTGCCGGTGGAACTACCCGCCGCCATGGAGAAGTCGACAGCGGCCACGCCTCTTAGACTTTTCGAGCCTTCCATACTGACGGTCATGGAAGAAGAGCTTCTGCCTAAGTACATTGAGAACGTTATTTTCCAGGCGCTCCTCGAAGCTTCGGCTTCAGAACTAGCGGCTAGAATGAATGCCATGACCAATGCTTCGAATAATGCTCGCGATTTGATAAGCAGCCTCACCCTGGTCTATAACAAAGCCAGACAGGCTGCCATCACTCAAGAACTGCTCGAAATCGTCGGTGGTGCCGAAGCTCTCAAAGGCTAACTTCGCCTGCTCCTTAAGGCATCAGTTGATTTATCATAAGCAGAAGTGCTGTACTAGCCTTCTGCTTTGCCTTAGATAATTAATTCCATACTGGCAGCCTCTGGCTATATAATGCCTTTAGGTCTTTTTCTTTGGGCTGCAATGGCATGACAGATAGCAAGCAAGCAAATAGCGAAAATTTGGATAGAAGAAAAATCTCTGTCGAAATTTTGAGTTCGAGCTGTGATCTTGCCATCAGTGATGATGAGGCGGCTGGTGTCATGGCCGCACTTAGAGCCTATTTGCAGTGGCAAGATGAAAAGAAAAAAGCCAAGCCCAAGCAAAACTCGGATAGCAATTGGGTCAAATCGGGGCGACCGACGACACCGTCGGCAATGCCTTCTTCTTGGCGCAGTCTCACCTTGTCTTTGACCCTTTTACTATCTTCAGTCTTAACCGCCACCGGCGTCGGTGCGCAAGAGTCTTCTAGAGAAATTAGGGTTGGCGACTCAGACCGGTCTTCCGAGATCAGCGAAATCCGGCAAGATTCTAGACCTCAGGCTATCAGCTTAGCAGCCGCCAAGACGGCTCCGCCCTTTCATATCAGAGTGCTAGTCAAAGAAGGCGAGCGTTTCGACCTTGATATTCCCGATGGTGCCGCCGTCTATAGTGTCGCTGATGGTGCATTGGTCGGAAACCTACCTTCTACCACCGGCTTTACCGCTTCTCTCAATTTCAAGCAAGGCAAACAGCTGGCTTTGCGGGGCAAGGGTGCCAGTGATCGTGTTTTGAGCCCGGTCGAGAATGTAGTCTTCACACCCACCACTGCTTCTGCAATCAAAGGATCCTTAGAAAAGCTTTTACCTTTAGAGGGGGCGGCGGCGCCGCAGGAAATGCTTACCTCTTCTGAAGGAAACTCAGGCAAAGACAAAATTGATGGTTCGCAGGGCTATATCATCGTTCCGCCCGAGGGACGCCAGTCTAGTTGTCTGATTGGGGTGGGCAATCGCTATTATCGCGGATCAATGTTGCTCAAGCCGACTGTCAAGAATGGTGTTAGCCAAATCAGTGCGATCAATCTATTGCCGGTGGAAGATTATTTGCTTTCGGTGGTACCATCAGAGGTGCCGAGAAGTTGGCCGGACGAAGCCTTGAAAGCTCAAGCAGTGGCCGCGCGTTCTTATGCCTATGCCAACCTAAACAAAAATCAAAAACTAGGCTTTGATGTGAGAGATACGGTGGATGACCAGGTTTATCTCGGCGTTCAGTCGGAGAGTGAAGAAACCAACCGAGCCTGCGCCGAAACCCGCGGCATAGTCTTGAAACATAACGGCAAGGTGATTTCGGCATTCTTTCATAGTACCAGCGGCGGCACCACCGAAGTTTCCGAGTCGGTTTGGGGTAAGCCTCTTCCTTATCTAAAATCAGTCTACGACTATGACGACGAATCGCCTCATTTTAATTGGCAGCGTGAAGTGAAGGTGCAGACCTTAACTAATTTACTGCAACAAGCCAGCGGTCCCCAGTCTAATGGGTCAGGTAGTATATCGCCGCCAGTTAGCCCGCTTTTATCCGATGGCAGCAGTCGTAGCGAAAGAGTGCTGGCATTACTGGTTGTCAGTCGCTATCCGGGTGAAGCCAAGCGCGTAAAGAATCTTATGGTGGTGGGTGAGTCCCGTATAAGGCTGCTTTCGGGGGCTGAAGCCAGGAGGCTCTTTAACCTGCCCAGCACGCAGTTTTCGGTCTATCAAAATGGAGACGCCTTTATTTTTGGGGGACGGGGCTTCGGCCACGGCTTAGGCCTATCGCAATGGGGAGCCAAAGCCTTAGCCGATCGGGGTTATAATGCAGCTCAGATTCTTTCGTATTACTATAAAGATGTGACGATTGAGTCTCTACCCGGCACCAGCCTACTAGATGGACTGAGGCAGGAGTCGTCCATATAGTCCTTGAGAGGTTTCCCTTGTTTGATCAGGCTTTAGGTATCTTCTTGATGCTCGCTATTTTGAGCGTGCTCATTGTGGTACATGAATGCGGTCACTTTCTGGTGGCTCGCTTATTTGGTTTTCAGACACCTGTCTTTGGTGTAGGACTGCCCTTTGGTCCCTATATCAGCCTAGGCAGGAAGTGGAACACCGAGTTCAGGATATACGCTTTTCTTTTGGGCGGCTTTGTCGCTATTCCTGAATTAGGTGATGAAACCAATGCTAGTAATTCTTCCGAGGCTTTCGGTGTAGAGCTTAATCCGTTCAAAAAGTTTCCAATTTGGCAAAGGGCCCTGGTTGCTGTAGCCGGTGTTACTTTTAACGCCATTTTTGCCTATCTCTTGATGGTAGTCATGTTCCTCTCGGTCGGGCGACCAGTAGAGCAGGCTTATGTATCAGCCCTTGATCCCAGTAATCCCATAGCCAAGCAAGCCGGGGTCTTGGCCGGCGACGATATCGTTGCCTTGGATAAACACCCGGTGACAACCACTCACGAAGTTATCGCCTATTTGGGTAATCGCAAGTCCACTCCAGTGACTCTTGGACTTTTGCGGGACGGCAAGCCGGTTGATTTAGTCATGACCACCAGCCCCAAGGGCAAAGTGGGCATGGTCTTAGGTGAGAGACCTGTCAAGTACACCAAGCTAGAAGCGAATGCATTGGAAGTTTTGGGTTTGGCCGGATCAGAACTGGCAGATCGCACTCGTCTGATGGTGGTGCGTTTGGCTCAGCTGGTGCAAGATTTCACTCCGGACTTTGGACCAAAACAACCAGGGGCGCCCCCAAAAGCTGGCTTTAAAGATCTACATGGGGTTTTGGCTGTGGTCAAGCTGGGCGCAACCATGGTGCAGATAGATTGGCGATCAATGTTCATGTTTACGATCATGATTTCTATGGACTTGGCTATCATCAACCTTTTGCCTTGGCCTGCTCTTGACGGCGGTCACCTGGCATTCATGCTGGTCGAAGCCATCAGAGGCAAACCAATTGAAGAGAGAGCCCATGGAGAGATGGTGAAGTGGGGCTTTCTTAGCCTTATCGCCCTAATGGTTCTGGTCATGGTCAATGATGTTTCAGCACTTATGAGCGGCGAACTTGATATCAAGCCGGAGATGAAGGAAAAGCTCAAAGGAAGATAAGAGGAAAAAACGATGCCGAGTTATGACTACCGCTGCCAGGGCTGCGACTCCTACTTTACAGTAGAGCGCTCAATGACTGATTCGAGCCAGACTAATTGTCCTCATTGCCAAACCGATAAAGTGTCGCGTATTTGGAACATGTTTATTCGCGCCGGCGGCACCACCCCCGATGTTGGTCAGGGTACCCGCAAAGAAGCAAGCGGCGGTGGACACGGCTGTGGCAGTTGCAGTACTCATTCTTGCGGTACTTGTCACTGAAGTATATTTAGAGCAAGTTAGACTTCGGCTTCTACTCTTTTGCTAAGCAGAGCTTCTTCTTCTCGGGGAAAGAGAAAGGATTCAGAAGCGTTTGGAAAGTCTCCGCTTTTCACATCGGCGGCATAATTAGCCACAGCTTCCTGGCAGACCGAAGACAAGTCGGCATAGCGTCTGACAAAGCGCGGTAGGAAATCGGTGAATTTACCTAAGAGGTCGTCGGTGACAAGTATCTGCCCGTCGCAGCTGTTGCCAGCCCCGATGCCGATAGTTGGAATTGAGAGCTTTTCGGTGACAAGCTTAGCCACCGCTGTCGGCACCATTTCCAATACCACTGAAAAGCAGCCGGCCTTCTCCAGAGCCTTGGCTTCATCCATGAGTTTTATTGCTTCATCGGCTGATCTGCCCTGCACTCTGGCACCACCCAGTCCATGGATGGCCTGCGGGGTGTAGCCCAGATGCCCCATCACCGGTATACCCATACCAGTCAGGCGTTCAATAATTTCAAGATTGAGCTTGGTTGCCCCTTCCAGCTTAACGGCATGGGCCTGGGCTTCTTTCACGAAGCGTCCGGCATTCATGATGGCCTGGGTGACATCAACCTGGTAGCTCATGAAAGGCAGATCGGCTACAACCATGGCGGTGCTGACACCGCGGGTGACTGCCCTGGTGTGATGCAGCATTTCTTCCATGGTTACGGCATGGGTGGTGCGGTGGCCCAAAGCTACCATGGCTAAGCTATCGCCCACCAGAATGAGGTCTACGCCGGCGCGATCTAATATCTTTGCCATTGAATAATCATAGGCAGTCAGGCAGACGATCTTGCGACCGTCTTTCTTGCACTTTTGCAGAGTTAAGGTTGAGACTGCCTTTGTCATAGTTTATCGTCCTGATTGTCGCATTCTCTCGCGGGCTTCATCTTGTTGCAGCGAGACAATATGTTTAGGGTCGTATGGATACTTACCGGCCATTTCATGGAAACGCTTATACCAGCGACCGGCTTCGCTGCGCATATTTAGCTTCTCTAGAAGATAAGCCATATTGTAATAGAGCCCGTCGTATTTAGGTCTCAAGTCTAAAGCGGCTTGATACTTTTCAGCTGCGCCCCGCAAGTCGCCCTGGGCTTCCAAGATTGCTCCCCAACCTTGAAAAGCTAGAAATGAAGTTGGATCAAGCTCGCAGGCCTTGCTATAGGAAGCAGCGGCATTCTCGCTTTGACCACTCTCACTTTCGGCTATACCGGTCAAGATAAGAGACTTGATCTCTTCCGGGTCGGCCTCGCCCTTGCGGCGCTTGCCGCCTGAACGGGCTAGCCGATTCAGCTCGGCAACCTTTTTCAAGGTCTCTTTATTGTTGGCTTGTAAAGATGCTACTTCTTTAGTCGTTTCAGCCGCCGCTTGGTAGTCGTCCAACAACTCTTCGCACTTGGCTTGCAATTGCTTCACCTTGATGCGATCTAAGACCGGATAGTTCTTGCTTTCGTTATACATAGGGCTGGCTTTCTGAGCCAACTTTACTTCGTGCAAAGCCCGGTTGGGGTCGCCTCTGAGGTAACGCAGACGTGCCAGTTCAAAATGGGCTGCGGCAAGGTTGGCGTCACGAGAAAGAGCTTGCCTAAACTCAGCCTCAGCCTCGTCGAGATTGCCGTCGGCACAGTGAATATTGGCCAGATGATAGTGAATCATGGCATTAGCCGGCAGCAAACGCGCTGCTGTAGTGAGCTTATCGAGGCACTCGGCGATATCGCCGCCGTCGCCTCTTTCAAATTTTTGATAAATTGCCAAACCCAGATCTCTTTGGGCCTCAAAATAAGTTGGTTTTAGACGCACTGCTGTCTTTAGCTCGGCGACGGCAGCGTCTAGATCGCCTCTTTGCATGTAAAGGGCGCCTAGATTGTAATGGGCATTTGGATAATTGGCATTGGTTCTGATGCATTCTTTGAACTGTCTTTGGGCTTCTTCCAGATCGCCTGTTTTTTTGAGCATGACGCCATAGTTATTCCTGCATTCGACAAAATTAGGATCAAGCTGTAATGCACCTTTGAACTGCATCTTGGCGTTATAGCTGTCGTTATTTTCACAATAAGCAAGAGCGAGCAGATGAAAGACATTCTTATTGAAAGCTTCCAAAGTGGAGGCTTGCTTCAAGATTTGAATGCAGGTGGAATAGTCACGGGCATTAAAAGCCTGCACTGCTTTCATATAGAGCATCGAGCCTTTGGCATTACTGGCTTCGAAGGTGGGCGGAGCCTGTGCAAAGCCCGGGCTGCAAAGGGAAGGGGCAAGCAGAAGTAGAGAGCAAGCACTAAGCAAAGAGGCCCAAGCGGATACCTCTTTGCGTGACTTCTCGCCGATAGGAGCAGATCGCATCATACTGGTTATGATATCCGATTCTCTTTGAAAATCAGATTAGGCTTCGTCGAGCAGAAACCTATTCAATAATTCAGAGCAAGTACCTTAGATTTCAGGCTTTTGCTGGGGATTGACTAGTTCCTGACCGGCTTTTTGCATAAAGAGTATGTTTTGCATTGTACGGTCTTTATTCTGCAGCCATTCAAGATCTTTATTGTTAGTCGGCAAAGCTGAAATTATTGGACGATCTGTCTCTTTGCTGTTTTCGCGCATGACCTTATCTGCATAGAGAGCCCCATAGGCACCGCTATAGGCGGCGGCTCTTTCCGCCACATAGTCGCGGATGGCTGGATTGGCTCTCAGTGCCTTACTGACGGCATTCTTGGTTTCGGTGCCCAAGATGCGGGTGCCCTCCACGAAAGAGCGAGGAGAGTTTAGCTTGATTGCTTGTAGCGATGTCGGCCGCAAGGGCGAAATGTGAGGGTCGTTGGCGTGGAACTGTGAGCGCAGGAAGTCGGACATTCGGTTCACTTCGGCATTAGCCTTGGTGGCGTCCATACCGCCGGCGACAAGCTTAAGAGCCGCCGGCATGCCGGCGCCGAAAACTTGGTTGATTGTGTATTGGCTGGTGTCGAAAGGAATTTCCTGGGGACGTTTGCCTTTCAATACAGCATCAGCCATGAGCTCAGCCAAGGTGTCCATTTTGGCCATATGGCTGGGCAGGTCGGGCAAGACATCACCGAAAGTTTTACCCTGCAAGGCCGGCAATGGTGTAGTCATCTGAGCCTTGATTAGCTCCGGCACTACTGCTTCCAGTTCTTGTCGAGGAATGACGATGCGCTCGGCGGGCGTATCGATATTGGCAAAGACATAATCGCCCGGTCTGGAAGCCTCCGCTCCGTAACGCTCTAGAGCGTCGGCATGTTCCAAGACTCGTTTGTCGCCGTTGGCCCTTGCTCTCATTGTTTCAGCCACTATCTTTGGACGCAGAGCGTCAAAAGCGTGCACTTCAAAACCGAGTGGATTCTCTACCGGATCGACGAACTCTTTGCCGTAGACGTTGCGGGTTTCGAGTTTGCCGCCGGTGCGCAGCGACTGCAAGAGAATACCGAGAGCGCCGCCGCCATTGTGCCCAGTCCAGGCTGCACCCCAAATGTCGGCAGTATTTTCGTCGGCTTGTGCTTTGAAGATGTGTTCGTACAGGTCTGCCTTGGTCATTTCTCCATGGCCAGGTACAGTTATCTTCTCGCCGGCTAGTTTGCCGGTTTCGGTGCCGTAGAGTTTCCTCTCTAAGGCCAAAAGACCGTTTTTCACTGCATCTTTAATCACCTGTTCGCGAATTGACTCATCGAACTTCAAGATACCGCCGTACTGATCGTGTCCGATTTCATGGCCATAGATACCGCTGGCGGTGACACTTCTGGTTCCCACCATATTGCGCGGATAGAGTACATGGTCTAGAGGCCAGACACCGTCTATTTGTCGCATTGTATGCGGACCTGCACCGCCATCAGCTGAAATAGAGAAGAGCGGCGGATTCTTAGAGCGCAAAACAGTATCGGGATCGATACCGTTTGCCTTCATGTTTTTAACCAGGGAAGAGTGGATTTCGCGCCCGAACAGGTTGAATTCGTGCGAGTAGCCGTTCACTTCCGAGAGCCCGATGCCAATGTGCTGATTGGCAGCCATCCAGGCTCGGTTAAAGAGCGGATAGACGTGTTTGAGGTCGGCTTGACTCTGCACTTGGTTGCCGATTTGCACCATGGCGTTGCGAATAGTCATATAGCCAGGATCTAAAGGCTTGTAACTTGGCGAGGTGGCTGCATGCATAGGACCAATCATCTGTCCGAGCGCATCTTGCACCATGACCGCTTCTTCGGTCCAACTGTCCATGTCTTTCTTATTCATCTCAGCCAGCTTGCTGACTGTGTTTACGTTTAATTCTTGCTCGGCCCTGGTGACATATTTGCCTGCCGCCGCGGAAGGCACAGTGGCTGGTATTTGATCTCCTGGTTTAGCCGGAACTTCAGGTGGAATCTTGGCGGCATCGCCGCCCTTGCTTGTCTCTGGTGCGGCGTCTTTACCAGCGCCCTTGCCAGCGTCTTTACCAGCTTCGGGACCGGCATTAGAGCCGGGTACATTAGGCTCTTCTCCCTTGAAATTGTCTTTGCCGACAATGCCCCTAGTCTCAGTTCTGACGCCGTTTCTAGCCAGCAGACGGGCTGCTTCTTCGGTGGAAACATTGCGCGGATCGACGCCCATTTCAAGCAAATCATGCATGCGCGAATAGCCATGATGTTTGCCGTCTTTGCCGGTCACTCCGAAAAGATACATATCTACTGATTTGAAGTCGGCAGCATGCTGTGCATGAGCCTCAGACATTTTCTTTATTGCCTCTGGCGTTACTTTGATCTCTTGTTCTTTCGGGGTCAAGCGATCGGCAGTTCTTGCCGCCCAAGCATCTACCGGCTTGGCAATGCTATTGAGAGTGCGACCAATCAAATACTCATCGGAAGAGAAGATGTCTACTTTCTTGTTCTCAAAAGCGGCATAGCGAGCAGTGCCCATTCTCGCTTCTAGAAAGCGACCGGTCATTCGCTCAGCTTTCAGACCGACGACGCCGCCGGCCACAGTATCCCAGGCGAACATTCCCACTCCGTCGCCTAGCTTGCTGGCTGATTTATCCAGTTGGTCCATGGTCTTAGCTTGTCCGGCCTCGCCCATCGACTCATAAAATGGTCTCACCACATCTCTAGCCATGGCGCCGAGCATTACCGTTCCCACAACGGCTTTGCCAACTCCGGTTTTGGGCAAGATTGTTTTCATCACCACACCGATACTGGCAGCCACTCCCATCTTGGCGGCGAACTGATCTAAATGCGTGGCGTCATGCACAACGGCATTGATTACACCTTCAGGGGCTCTGGCTAAGCCGCGGCTGAGCACATAAGTTCTGCGCTCCATCGACGACTCTGGGGCAGAGGCGGCTCCACCTTTAACAGCGGCCACATTCATGGTTTCAAAATCATATGAATTGCCGTTCAGTAGCTGAAACTGGTAGCCGGCTTTGAGATTCGGTCCCTTTCCAGCTAGAGGCTCGGTCATCGCGCTCTCAGAAAGCTTCTGTGCGGCCTGCTTGCTCTCTAGTGCCGCTTGTTCGGCAGCGGTTCTTGCTGTGGTCTCTCCTTCCGGACCTCTTTTTGCTTCTTTAGCTTCTCCAGAATTCTGCCCTTCTTCCAAAGGTCGTTTTTCTACCATTGGCTTTTCCCCTGTTTCCTACTTGGCGCCGACTTGGGCGCGACAAAACAGCCAGATAGCCAAAGCCTTCTGATGTTCCGAAATGTTTCACGCCCGCCGGTTATGTCAAGAGATTAATAGAGAAAGTATTTCATGTCACTACGAGTTAATCCGCTCTTCTACGTGGAAACCCCACTGTAAGTAAGGTTTTTTCTATGGATCAAGGTGAGTTTTTATATTAGCTGGGTATCACAAAAAAAATACCCCCACCGGGAGGGGCTGTCTTAGAAGAGTCTAAGCGTTTTTTTCGGACTTTTAGCTTTAGAGTTGCTCTTGCATCCGGGGCAGCCCGGAAATCTTATCTATATAGAGAAGTGAGAGTACTAAGAAAATGACTACATCAGCCAGCCTAGCTAATCAGGTCGCTGTGGTCACCGGTTCCGGCAGGGGTATTGGTAGAGCCATAGCAGAGGCCCTCATGAAAGAAGGCGCCAGAGTCGTAATTTCAGACATAAACGAAGAACTGTGCAGCAAAACAGCACAGGAGCTTGCCGCCCAGGGCGGTGAAACCCTTTCCGCTCCCTGCAATGTCACTCAGTCTGAGAGTGTTGCCAAAATGGTGGAAACTGTAATGGCAAAATGGGGACGGATTGACATACTTGTCAATAACGCCGGTATCACCCGCGACAATCTCTTTATGAGAATGTCGGAGGGCGAGTGGCAGGCTGTCATTGATACCAATCTGACTTCGGCCTTTAAGGTGACCCAGCCGGTTCTAAAAATAATGAGCAAGCAGAGAAGCGGTCGCATCATCAATATTGCCAGCACCACAGGTGTTCATGGCAACTTTGGGCAGGTCAACTACGCTGCTGCCAAAGCGGGCATGATTGGTTTCACTAAAACAGTAGCCCTTGAATATGCCAGCCGCAACATCACAGCCAATGTGGTCGCTCCCGGCTTTATCGATACCGATATGACAAGAGCTCTTGGTGAGGAAATTATAAATAAATACGTGGAGCGTATTCCGCTCAAACGTATGGGAACACCAGACGATATTGCCAGAGCCGTGTGCTTTTTTGCCGGTCCCGGTGCCTATGTAACCGGTCAGGTCATGGAAGTGAACGGCGGGCTTTACACCTAATTCACAAAACTAATGTTGTACTTCGTACGTGTTATTCTATTTTGCCTTGGCACTCCTTAGTGTCCAGCTTAGATTTACGTGCGTTTTCAGGGGGGAGTTAAATACTCATGGAAGAGAAGGAAGCCTTCGAAAGAGTCAAGAAGGTCGCCGTGGCTCAGCTTAATGTCAATGGTGACGAAGTGACCATGGAAGCAAGCTTCACTAAGGATCTAGGTGCTGATTCGCTCGATACAGTAGAACTCGTCATGGCTCTTGAAGAAGAGTTCGGAATGGAAATTCCTGATGAGGACGCCGAGAAGATCACCACCGTCGGTGAAGCCGTTAAATACATTGCATCGCACCTCTAAAAATCAGTTTTTAGCAGGCGTTTGCCAGAGTATTGTTCAGAACGGGGCCGCCCTTCGGGTGTCGGCCCTTTCTGGTTGGATTTAGCTAGAGAAAAGTTGTCACAATGACTAAAGAGCGAGTAGTCGTAACCGGGCTCGGAGTTGTTTCCGCCGTGGGAGTCGGCATCCAGGATTTTTGGCAGGGCATAGTGCAAGGCAAGTCCGGCGTCAAGCTGGTGCAACGTATTCCTGTTGAACTGCGTCCCTCTTGCAAGATAGCTGCTGAAATGCTCGACTTTGATCCGTCGAAATTCATGGATCATAAAGCAGTGAAGCGAACCGATCGCTTTATTCAATTCGCCATTGCCGCTGCGAAATTGGCTGTAGAAGATGCCAAGCTCGATATGTCTAAAGAAAACCCGGAACGGGTTGGCACCTCTGTGGGTTCGGCGGCCGGTGGTTTTCAGACCATCGAAGATCAATACAAAGTTTTGCTGGACAAAGGTCCTGACCGTTGTTCGCCCTTTACTGTGCCCATGCTTATAGTCAATATGGCAGCCGGTTGGGTCTCAATGCTAAACAATGCCAAGGGACCGAATACCTGCACTGTCACTGCCTGTGCTACATCTTCGAATTCTATAGGCGATGCATACCGCATCATCGAAAGAGGCGAAGCCGACATAATGCTGGCGGGAGGTTCGGAAGCACCGATCGCAGCTCTCGTTATGGCCGGGTTTGCCTCTGCCCGCACTTTGAGCACCCGCAATCATGAACCGGAAAAAGCCAGTCGTCCTTTCGACAAAGACAGAGACGGCTTTGTCATGGGCGAAGGTGGTGCTATTTTGATATTAGAATCGCTCAGTCATGCCCTCGCCCGTGGTGCTCATATTTATGCCGAGCTGGTCGGCTTTGGTAGCACCGGTGATGCATATGACATAGTGCAACCCTGCGCCGACGGCGCCGGAGCCGCAAGAGCCATGCAGGCCGCCCTAGACCAAGCCGGACTAAAACCTGAGGCAGTCGACTACATAAATGCCCACGGCACCTCGACGCCGCTTGGCGATAAGGCTGAAACTAATGCGATCAAGCGCGTCTTCGGCGAGCATGCCACTTCGCATAAATTGGCTGTCTCGTCAACCAAATCGATGACCGGTCACCTACTTGGTGCAGCCGGCGCTCTGGAAGCAGCTGTTTCAATTATGGCTATTCAGGAATCTATATTGCCGCCCACAATCAACTTAGAAAATCCCGATCCGGATTGCGATCTCAATTACGTTCCCAATAAAGCTGTCCACAATGCCTCGATAGATATCTCAATGTCTAACAGTTTCGGTTTCGGTGGGCATAACTGCTCTTTGATTTTCAAACGGTTCAAGCAATAAAACAGGTGTCGAATGTCTAGCGAGAAAGAACTTGTCGGCGCTTCAATAAAAAGCCTGCAAGACCTCATAGCTAAGCGAAAAGTCTCAGCGCTTGAAATTACCAAGGCGCACATCGCACATATAGAAGCCCACGAAAATGAAGTAGGCGCCTTCCTTGAAAATAATTTTGAACTGTCTCTCAAAAGAGCGGCCGAGCAAGATGCCTCGATGGCTTCCGGTGAGGCGCCGCCTATTCTAGCCGGCATTCCGATAGCTCTGAAAGACAATATGTGCGAACCTGGTTTTCACACCACCTGTGGTAGCAAGATTTTGTCCGGCTTCTCGAGCCCTTATCGCGGCACCGCCGCCCAGAAATTGTATGAAGCCGGCGCCATCGTCTTGGGCAAAACCAACCTGGACGAATTTGCCATGGGCTCATCAACCGAGCATTCAGCTTACAAGCAAACACGCAATCCCATTAACTTAGAATACGTCCCTGGAGGCAGTTCAGGCGGTTCTGCCGCAGCGGTTAAGGCTGGCTTCTGCACAGCTTCTCTGGGTTCAGACACCGGCGGCTCAATTAGACAACCAGCGGCCTTTTGCGGATTGGTGGGCATGAAACCAACCTACGGTACTGTTTCACGCTTTGGTCTGGTAGCCTATGCCTCCAGTCTTGATCAGATTGGTCCCTTCGCTCGCTCTGTCGAAGATTGCGCCACTATGGTCAGCCTCATTCAAGGCTTTGATCCTAAAGATTCAACCAGCTTGAACCCTGCTTATCGAGACAAAAACACTCGCGAGCCTGTAAACGCAGCCTTTGTCGCCAAGTTAGCCGCTAGTTCTTCTGAAGAGAAACTGAAGGGTCTAAAAATTGGTTTAATCAAAGAGCTGATGGGTGAAGGCATCGATGCCAGTGTCGGTCAATCTGTCAGGCAGGCGGCAGAACGTCTAAGCCAGGCTGGAGCTCTTGTAGAAGAAGTATCCCTGCCCCATGTGCGGTATGCCTTGCCGGTCTATTACATCGTCGCTACTGCCGAAGCCTCGGCCAATTTGGCGCGCTTTGACGGCGTGCGCTACGGGCACCGCAATCTTGATGCCGAAGAACTCCACGCCATGTATTATGCGACCAGGGGCGAGGGCTTTGGTGCCGAGGTGAAAAGACGCATAATGCTTGGTACTTATGCGCTCAGTACCGGTTATTACGATGCCTATTACAAGAAGGCACAACAGGTGAGAAGGCTAATCACAAACGACTTCAATAAGCTTTTCGAGACCTATGACCTTCTTATCTCGCCGACTGCGCCGACGACCGCCTTCAAACTCGGCGAGAAGACTAGCGATCCGCTGCAGATGTACATGTCTGATATTGCCTCTATTCCAGCTAATCTAGCCGGTCTGCCTGCTATATCTCTGCCCTGCGGCGTCACTGCTGAAGTGTCTACGGGAACCTCTTTGGAAACCTCTTTGGGAGCCTCTTTGGGAACCTCTAAAGAAGTCTCTTCAGGAACAGGTGCCGCGATGCCTATCGGTTTACAAATGTTGGGGGCACCGCTTAGTGATGGCACTCTCTTGAGAGCAGCCCATGGACTGGAAGGCCTGCTCAACCTTGAGATCGACAGTCTCTTTCTCAAGACAAAAATTAAGAGCAGTTAGTCTCTCTCTTAATAACCTGCCTTAGAATAGTCTTTCTGAAGCCAAGGAATCTTTTGCCCTGGTTCTGCGTCACTATAAAGCTAGAGGCGGCAAAGCCAAGCCGATGACAGGTCGGAAACTGGGAGGACCAAAACATGTTGCAAAAAAAGAGATCCGTCGAACTCAATTCAGTTAACCGTAGCAATTATTGTTTACCGATTTTGCCTGGCTTGGCGAGATCGGCTGGATTGGCTCGATTTTTGACATTCTCAGCTCTTTTGCCGTCTCTTTCCTTAGTCTCGATTGCGGTGAATCCTGCCTATTGCGGCACCAATGACTTTTTCGGTAATAGCATACCGACAGTGGGCGACCCCTCAGGTTCGACTAGACCAGCGGCTTCCTCTTCTTCTTCACCTTCTGAAATTAGTTCTTCACCAAGTGCCTCTGAGTTTACTGATGACGAAAAGCGCATGCAGAAGAAATACAAATTAGCCATCAAGCACGCTCAAACCTTGATTGCTAAAGCCGACAAAATGATCAAAGACGGCGAAGCAAGAAAGGACAACAAACTCCTCAAGAAGGGGCAAGTTCTTAAGGGTGTTGGCGAGAGAGCGCTCGAGAACCTTAAGACAAACAACCCGCTTCCGGGTCAGTCGCTACAGGCTAGTCCGGAAGAGGCTAAACAGTAAGTATGCCTTTACAAACAAGTATTTCATCTGCCGTCGGCAATACGCCTTTGATTCGCCTCAATAGACTGGCTCTTGGTCTGGAAGCAGAAGTCTACGTAAAAGTGGAATCGATGAATCCACTTGGTTCGGTGAAGGACAGAATAGGCATCTCTATGATCGAAGATGCTGAAAAACGCGGACTGATTGAACCGGGCAAGACGGTCCTTGTTGAGCCTACTTCCGGCAATACCGGCATAGCTCTGGCATTCGTAGCAGCAGCACGAGGCTATAAACTGATAATAGCAATGCCTGAAACCATGTCCCAGGAGCGGCGCCGGATGCTCAAGGTCCTCGGAGCCGAATTGATTCTAACGCCAGGACCGGAAGGCATGAAAGGTGCGGTGGCAAAAGCAGAAGCAATCGTAAAAGAGCGTCCCAATTCATTCATGCTGCAGCAATTCGATAATCCGGCTAATCCTAAGGCTCATTACGAGAATACTGGACCAGAAATTTGGAAAGATCTCGAAGGGCGAGTGGACATTCTTGTTGCAGGAGTCGGCACGGGTGGCACTATCAGTGGTGCTGGACGCTTCCTCAAGGAAAGAAACCCCAAGATTAAGGTGATCGCTGTAGAACCTGCAGATAGCCCAGTAATTAGCCAAAAACTAGCAAACAAACCCTTGCAGCCTGCACCCCATAAGATTCAAGGAATCGGTGCAGGCTTTATTCCTGGTGTATTGAATCTTGACCTTATCGATGAAGTGTTCCATGTCACAAACGATGAAGCCTTAGAGATGGGACGATGGCTGCCAACACAAGAAGGAATACTCGCCGGTATATCCAGCGGTGCAAACGTACATGCCGCACTATGTATTGCCAAACGCCCAGAGAACAAAGGTCTCAAGATAGTCACCTTCGTTTGCAGCACTGGTGAAAGATATTTTTCGACGGCTCTTTTTGAAGATATCATCTAGTTTCGCGCTGGTTGTTGATCTAGTACTAGACCTGAATGAACGCAGGCGAGACAGTTGCGCGCAACAGGGGCGAACCTAAATAGCCGTGAGATAAGCAAACATCAAATAGGTTATTCTTGCAGGCTTCCCTGCTATCCAGAGTCAATGAACCGCCAAAATCTTCTACTAATGAAGAAGTTGGTTTCTCAGTATTTTCTATGGTTTCTATGAAATTAAGCGAAAAATTGACCAGAAGTTGAATATGCTTTCTCGCTGAGCCAATTCCTAGCGTTTTCAAGATCGATATCAAACTCCGGGTCTTTCGGAATAGTTCGTTAGCAACGGCCGCTCCATTAGCAGTGGTGCATAGAGTGCAGTCAACAGCGTCGCAGCGAGAGCCACCAAACGGACTCAAGTCCTTCCGCTCTCTTTTGGTCTTTCGTGCTTTTGCAATCTGCCACATCGGCAAATTGCGAAGGTGTCCCTCCTCTTCTAGCGTTTCGAAAGCTATCTTCTCGGATTTTCCGCGCACTATGAACTCTTGCCAAAGAAGTTTTGCTGATTCGCTATCGATCAATTCCCACCAGTATCTTTCAGCATTATTGGAATTAGAACCATTCGATGAACTTGAAAGCTTTGCGATTTTGAACTGTCTTTTTGCTTCCCTTAGTACAAATCTGCCCCCTGGTTTAAGCTCAATCTCGCCGCTCAGCTCCAGCTCAATTAGAGAGTCATATACTTGAGAAAGACTCAGTCCAGCGAATGCAGCTATTTCGTCTATTGTCATTGAACCATGATTGAGGCTTGAGAGAACCAGTGAATCCGTTTCCGAGAGACTTTGAAAATCTTGCGGTTCATCCTGGCTATCTATCAAAGCTGGATCTGCAATGCCGTCAGAGTCCTTTGAACTTGTGGTGTTAGATTCAGGGCTATCGAAGGCTTGTTCTTCCCTATCTTTTCCTGTTGAATTGAGATCTTCGAAATATGGCGCCATCAGCCGGTTCGTCATCATGCTCCTTCTATCAAATAGTTCTATAAAGTGGACTGTGCTGACAGGCAGGCGAGAATCGACATTTTCAGAGCAATAGAGGTCAATTGCTCCTTTTACGCTCTTTACTATGTGCAGAGCTGATGACTGGGCTATCTGCAGAAATCTTGCAAATGTCGTAGAGCAAATCAGTGCACCATTTTCACTGAACCAAATAGCCGCGAACCATGCTCGTAGTTTTCTGACTCTGTGAAAAAAGGTGCCTGCCGTGACGGATGAATGCATATGGCATTCACTGCAACGAAATTTCCGTTTCCCAGCCTTGATTTCAATATTATCGTTGTGGCAGTTTCTGCAGAACAGTAGCTTTCGCTCCTTTAGAAGGACGAGTAGTCTGCACCAGCAACTATCCTCAGTGGGGAATAGCTTCTCAAAATGCATCCAAAGATCTTGAAGGATCGCGCCATAGGCTTCTCTATATTGGTTCTTGCTTAAACCTAAGTCCGCAGGGCTCTTTAGCATAGTGCAGCTCCAAATAGGGTCTAGATATATAGACGTAATTTGGCTAGAAAAAGTTCAAAGGTTTGCATTAATTTGGCTAAAAACCGATATCGGTTTATAGCCAAAAACTTAATTCTCTTCGCAAAAAGCAGAACAGCTCTTTGACTTTTGTTCCGCTTACAGTAGCCACTGGATGATTGCCAGAAATGCTAACCTATTAATTGGAAGTCAATAGATTTTCTTTAGGGAGATTACTTTTGGCGGCGCGTTCAATACTAGATGTCCTTACCCTCGTCAATGAGCGGAATTGGCTCAAGCCTCAGAATCGTATGAGGGTAAGGCTCTGGATCCTGCCGTCGATAATTATTCTGATGACTAATTTGAGTATAGAAGAGTCACCATGTCTTTCTCGTCCCATTGCGATACCTAGACGAGAAAATGCGAGAAAAATTGAGCCAATAGAAGCCTTAGGTAAAGGAGTTAATCGAGAGGTTGGGGATAAGACTTATATAGCTTTGACACAGCGGAGTGAACTTTTAGGTGACTATCTTCTATGTCTTAACGATGACTCTTTTCTTCTAAGAATCAAGGACACTGGCGTCAGTCTCTCCTACAAAGAAGGTTGGCGTGCAGTCAAGATCTTTAACGAACACAGCCGCAAGGTTTCTAGTCTAGAGATCGGCAAGACAGGTCATGTATCTAATCCGTTTACCAAGGCTAGTATGTTGCTAACTGGGTTGAGCTTCAGTGGCGTTGAATATGGACCAGAAACAAAACTCCCAGATGCAGAAGAGGCTTCAAAGAGAAAGAAACTCAATCTGCCGAATTATTTTCATTTGGTTTGTTTTGATACTACAAAGGCATTTCAGCTAGCACAGAATGAGAGGAAGAAGAGACATGAGATCTACTCCTCGTCGCCAATAAGTGCCAGAGTAGTAGTTTTGACAAATTGCTTCAAGAGTTCAGTGAAAAATGAGAGGGCGCTGGAGCTTCTGGGGCAAGTTCAAGATATAGATACCACCTTCATTGAGGACAACAAACGACACAGAAAAGGTGTTCCCTTGCAGATTGACTATCAAAATGTAGGTGGAGATAAGAGAAATTACCTATCGACCTATCGAGTGTCGATACAGAAAGGAACTTTCGAAATTGAGCCGGCTAAAGACTTTACTGTGGCAAAAAATGCCAATGAGGTTATTCAGAATTCAGGCTCCGGGGATGCCATTGAGCTTATGATTCTGGACCACTGATGGAAAATACAAGATTGCGGGGTTTCAAGCTATTGGCTGCATGTTCGGAAACAACTATAGAGATATCTTGAGACAATCAATTAAAAGTCTACAAATAGGGTGCTCAGAGCCTCAAGAAGCTGGATTAAATCGGGGCGTTGAGGTTCGCTATCACCGCGATAAAAATATCGACCAAAAATGGGTCCCATTGTTTGCCTGCTCCGGCTCTGAGCGTTGCAATTGCTTCTTCTACTGTAAGAGCTTGCCGGTAAGGTCTTGCTGATATCATGGCATGATAGCTGTCAACAATTGAGACAATACGTGCAGCTAAAGGAATATCTTCACCCCGTAAGCCCCTCGGGAAACCAGTTCCATCCCAACGTTCATGGTGATTCTCTAGAATCTGACAGACTTCCGACAAGGCTTTTACGGGTCGCAGCATTTCTGCGCCCATCAATGAATGTTGATTGACGATTCTTCGTTCGTCCGGGGTGTAAGCTCCCACTTTGTTTAGAATGTCATCTGGCAAGCGAAGTGTTCCCACATCGTGTAGCAGTCCTGCTACACGAATCTGCTCAATTTGACTTTTGGAGAGTCCCATAACTTTGCCAAGCATTTCGGAGAGTCTGGCCACTTCAAGGTGGTGAATTTTGTTGTAGTCCGAACGAGAATAGAGATTTTGGGCAAGTTGCTTGACCATCTCTACCACTTCGGGCATCAGTTCGGCGCTATTTCTAGCTTCGTCTGATAGCTTTTCTACATCAAAGCCAAAGTTCTCTTGCTTCACTGCCGTCGGTTGCGGTTGATTACCCTTCAGTTCATCGGCAGTGCGCACTTGATTACGTCCCATGCGCTTAGACATATAGAGAGCTTTGTCAGCCATGTCCAAAAGCACATGCTGTTCGATTGCGTCATCTGGGAAAGTAGAAATACCAAGGGATGCCGTTACCGAGAGCGAAAAGCTTTCGTGATGGATTACTTCTTGAGAGAGGCTGCGTCTAATACGTTCGGCCACAACATGCGCACCTTCTCGATTGACCTCCGGTAAAACCAACATGAATTCTTCACCGCCGTATCTAATAGGTATATCTACGTCGCGGCAATTACTTTTGATTAGTTTGGCTACAGCCTTAAGGACGGTGTCGCCTACAGGGTGTCCATAATTATCGTTGATCGATTTGAAATGGTCTACGTCGACCATAAGCACTGAAAGGTGCCGCTGATAGCGTTCAGCCATACGCAGCTGTTCTGTTAGCTTCTCTTGTCCCGTGCGGTGATTGAATAGAGATGTTAAACCGTCTGTGGTGGCCTGTCGTTGAACTCTTGCATAAAGTCTGGCATTGGTGACTCCCGATGCAACCTGGTCGGCAACTGATTTCATAAAGGCTTCGTTGACTCTATTCCAGTTTGCAGGTACTTCGCCTTTAAAGCCCACCAATAGACCCAGTAGTTTTTCACTGTAATGCACCGGCACGTAAAAAAGAGAAAGAATGTTATAGCCGTTCAAGACATGCGAACGAAAGGCATCGAGACGGCGATCATTGGCCACATCGTTGGCGATTATTGCCTGGTCGGGCGCAAACAGCTTGGAATAGAGTTCAAGGGTGGATAGGTCTCGGTCAAAATCAATGACCTTATAGCTCTCGTCGGTCACATACTCTACTCGGATCGTGTCTTCGGGTTCCTCTTCGGAAGGTAAAACAAGAAAGCTGCAGTCGAGAGCGAAATAGCCGGAGAGTTCTTCGAGCATCTCGGTGAGATTCTCTTTGATATTGAAAGAGCGTCTAATCGTATTGCTGATGCGATGCAGCAGAGATTCTTGATTGCGCAAGATATCTGATTCACGTCTCAGCTGCTCCAGCATTGTATTACGCTGCATCTGGGACTGCCTATCTTGCGAAAGTTGTTCATGTGCTTTCTCAAGACGTTGGGCGTAATCTTCCAGCAGCTCCAACTGCACGGCCAGCTCTTTCTCAATGCGCCGATGTCGCAACGAAGATTGGGCGCGCGCCAAAAGTTCGCTATCGAAACAGCTATCAGCCAGACAATCGTCTGCTCCGACTCCCAGTGCCTCCACGCGCACGGCCGGTCCAGAGTCTGGAGTCACTATCAAGACAGGAATGTGTTTCCAATCGGGTGAGTCTTTCACCATTTTGCAGAAACCGTAACCGGAAGTGCCGGTCAGGTTGCTATCTACGATAATCAAATCGATACGGGTCTCGCCGAGAAAAGAGAGCGCTTTCTCTTCGTTGTCGCACTCCAAAATGGAATAGCGTTCAGATAGGATACGGCTGAATCTTCTACGCAATACGCGGTTGGAATGAAGAATGAGGATGTGGTCACGTTCTTCGTGTCCACTCTTATCAGAGAGGTTGCGTTCAGAGCCGGCAATAGCCAGTGCGACAGCTGCCTGTCCCTTTTCCTTCTCGGTATCGGCGCCGATGAAAAGTTGTGTGCGATTAGCCAGATGCTCGCCCATCAACCTTAGAGTGGTCAGATCTTGATTTGTTATTTCTCTTGAAGCGTCGAAAGATACCACACGCAGAAAGCCCTTAACCGAAATAGGTGTCGTGGCATGGGCATCGCAAAGAATCGGCACTATGGCATAGGGCATCGCCCCTTCATCATTCGGCAAACTCGAAGAAGAACGGTTCTCGTTCTTCAGATAGGCGCGTCCCACCCAGGCTCTTTGCGTCGACTTGACCTTTTGAGAGAGCAAAGAATTGGCCACGGCTAGAGGCTGTTTATTCTCGTCGAGTAGGTTGCGCACGAGGTTGATGGTTTGCTCGTCTTTCTCGGCGGCGCTGAAATCGACGAGATTGACTATGTCATGCCCTGAAACTATGTCAATAAAGCCGTAATCAAAACCTAGAACCTGGCAAATGTGGCGTTCCACCGCATCGAGGAATTCCTCGCGCGGTGCGGCGCTCATTTTTAGAGCCTGGTCTGAGTTGAGATTGCTTTTGCCGGTCATCTACCTCTTCCGGTTCTTTTGAATACTAGATCTATATGCCTCGATACTTAAGCCTTTATGCCTCTGCCTAAGCCTTTATGCCTAATAGTTACAGCTTTACTTCTTTACTCAAAGCAGCAGGGGAAAGAAAGAAGAGGCTGGATGCATGTGCTTCGGACTCTTCCATACAAGTGGCTGACCTTGTTATAGGAAAAACTTCCTCCACCACCACTGGAACATCAGCAAGGTCCATAGCTCTTTGCGCCGATCAACCCGCATAGACATGTGCTCTTCTAGCAGGGTATTTATGGACTGGAAGTGGAAAATACCTTGATTTTCAACGAATTCGCGGCTAAATAGCTCGTCCACAAGAGGACGAAATTCATGTCTGAGCCATTTAGCCACTGGAATGCCAAAGCCTTTTTTGGGTCGCTTCAAAATATAAGGCGGCAAATAAGGGGCCACTGCTTTCTTAAGCAGGTATTTGGTTGTCATACCTCGCACCTTCAAAGAGGGCGGCAGGCTGAGGGCGAATTCCACAAGCGGATAGGCCAAGAAGGGAAGGCGCACTTCCAGGGAAGCGGCCATGGAGGCCCGGTCTGATTTGACCAAGAGGTCATCAGGCAAATAAGTAGTCATGTCCAGGCGCATAATGTTGTTGACTACTTCCAGAATATCTTTTGAATTTCCACCATTCATGCCTGTCAAGCCGGCCAAGCCATTCTTGTTCACCAAAGGCAGGTCCGAGAAGAGAGCTTCTTCCATAACAGCGCTGGAAAGGGCCCGGTGGTCTTCTTTTACCAAGGCTTCCTGTCTCGACATGGGAATTGAGCCCATCCAGCGCAAATGACGACGCACGGGAGGTTCTGCCGCAGACCCTATGAAGCGTTTGACTTTATAGTCAAAACTGAGATTGTTCATATTGACCGGCAGTTTGCTGAGAGCCGGCTCTAAGACCCCATGGCGGACGGCCTGGGGCAAAATTGACCACATTGGCGCCATTTTATGGGCTTGATAGGTGGGATAACCACCGAAGAGTTCATCGCCGCCTTCACCGGCTAGGGCTACAGTGACCCTGCGTTTCGTCATTTTTGAGAGGAAATAGGTGGGCACAATCGAGGCATCGGCAATCGGCTCGTCCAGAATGCCCCATAATTCATCGAGGGTTTCAAAACCGAGGGAGGGCGAGAAAGTCACCACCTCATGTTGGGACCCGATATGCTTGGCCACGGCCAGGGCATGGCTCGATTCGTCGAAGGACTTGTCTTCGAAGCCGATTGAGAAAGTCTTGATGGCAGAGTCTGAAGTCTTAGCGGCCAATGCGGCGATAGCGCTCGAATCAATACCGCCTGAAAGGAAAACCCCCAGGGGCACTTCTGAAATAAGACGCAATTCAATCGATTTGGACAGTAATTCGATTAGTTTCTTGCTTGCTTCTTCTTCGCCGATATCGACAGTTTCGGTTGAGGGCAGCCAATAGCGTTCGGTATGGATCTCACCATTCTGTACAAGCATGAAATGGGCAGGAGGTAGTTTGTGGATGCCCTTGAACATCGAATGGGGCGCCGGCACATACTCGAGGCTGAGATATTTCTGCATGGCTTCGTCATCCAGCTCTTTTTTAGCGTCTGGATGGGCGAGGATCACCTTAAGTTCCGAACCGAAGATCAGTTTGTTATTGAAGACACCCCAATGAAGCGGTTTTTCACCCATGCGATCACGGGCAATAAAGAGTCTTTCTTTGTTCTTATCCCAAATTGCAAAGGCGAACATGCCTTCGAGATACTTCAGGCAGTCGATACCGAACTCTTCATAGAGGTGAACAATCGCTTCAGTATCAGACTTGGTCTTTAGCTTATGTCCGCGTTCCAAGACCAATTTTTGTAATTCTTGAAAGTTATATATCTCGCCGTTGAAAACTATCCAGATACTCTCATCTTCGTTGGCGATTGGTTGTTGTCCGCCGGCTACGTCGATAATCGACAGGCGGGTCATGCCAATGGCGCAAGGTCCAAGCACTGTATAGCCTTCTTCATCCGGACCGCGGTGATAGATGCTTTTACACATCCGTCCCAGATGATTGTCTTTTTCTTCGATATGATGCTTATTTAGATTGAGATAACCGACGATGCCGCACATATTTCAACTTTCTCTGTAGGCTTGCAGACTTTATTTTATGGTAAAAGACGGCAAATTAAGTAAAACTGCTCACAAGTGCTTGCCAAGCTCTTTCTTTGCTAGAGAGACAATTACTGTCGCGCCTGAACTATTGGGGAAGTATCTGCTTAGGCGCTTTGAACCTGGAATAGAACTGGCTTTTCCCCTTATCGAAGTGGAAGCCTACACCCAAGAAGATGCAGCTTGTCATGCATACAAAGGGGTTACTTCCCGATGCCGCGTTATGTTTGAGAAACCAGGCTTGGCCTATGTATATTTCATCTATGGCATGTATCATTGTCTCAATGTTGTCACCGAGCCAAAAGGGCGTGGTTGTGCCATCTTAATTAGAGGGCTCGGTGCACCGCTTAGCTTCAGCCGAGAAAGCGAAGACTTTAAGGACAAATTCTTGCGAGATAACCACAAGCTGGCTGGACCAGGGCGTTTGTGCCGGGCTCTCAATATCGATCTTACCTACAATGGCATATCACTTACCAGCTCTGAAAGTCCTCTACAGCTAATCGACCTGCCGGAGCAAGAACCGCTAGAGCCGCCTCTAATAAGAAGAACCAAAAGAATTGGCATCACTAAAGATGCCGATAGACTCTGGCGGTTTCTGGTTGGATAAAGTTAAGAAGCAAATTAAGCAATAAACTAAGAGAAAAGCGAGCCTCAAGCATATTTGACTGAAGAGCACCTATTTGACTAGAGAGCGTCCATTTGACCAAAGAGCGACAATTTAAGTTAAGTCTTTTGCTTTCGGCAATCTGGATGCTTGTGATTTTTTGCTTCTCGCACCAGGCTCATTCTGGACGCATTACCGAAGATTATCTCGGTGATGCCAATGTGCCTGTGCGCAAGTTTGCCCACATGTTCGAATATGCAGTCTTGGCAATTCTTTATTACCGCACGTTGTTGCTTCGGTCTCTGTTGCTTGCTCAGCGAAACACAAATGGCTCTGCAAATGAGGTCCTCGAATCTAAATGCGAAAACTTAACTAAAGACTTAGCTGAATTCTCACCTCAAATCTCAAGCGAAAAAATCGCCAAAAGCTCTATAACAAGCTCTGTAAATCATTTGAAGCCTAGTCTTTTGGCTTTGCTTATGGCGATTGCTTATGCTTTCAGCGACGAATGGCACCAATCTTTCGTACCCGGGCGTTCCGCCACCTTTTCTGATGTTCTGGTTGATACAAGCGGAGCGCTGATTGGTCTTTTGCTCATTTGGCTTGGTTCTCGCGGTCGATCTGCTCGATGACGATTAGGGGCTCCTTGCTGATTTTTAGATCTAGAGCCAGTGGATGCGACTTTGACGTGCCTGAGCTCATTTCAACAAGCCCGCCTTTGACTTTGACCAAATAAAAGTCTTTGTCTTGTTCACCCAACTCGACTGTTTCAATACGAACATCCTGCTCGGCCGGCAAACGCTTGATGCGCTCCTCTGATAGAGGAAAAGCAGTTTCTTTGATGTATTTTGCCAGTTGCTCTTCACCCATCATAGACATGGCTTTGATTTGACTGGCTCTGTAAGTGTCGCGGCGGAAGTCAAGCATGCTGGAGACGTAAAGTCTGGCAAAGTCTTCAACTTTAGCCTTGGGGTCGACTGGGAGCGCCTGACTTTTAGGGCTTGAAACTTTAGTCGGCGATTTGTCCGACATAGCAAAAATCGCCCCTAGGACAAGCAAACAACCTAGTCCCAAGGCGGCTGTTTTCACTATTGTGAAATCGGCTTTCTGTGCTTTGGAGCGCTTCTTGCGCTTTAAATCGGGGAATTCAGAAGCAAGGAAGGCCTCCATATCAGAGAGATCTTCAGATGAGGAGGGAGATTCAGCTGGCTGTAGTGCTGAATTATGAGCTCTAATTGAATCGGGGAAAGAGCCGACAAGAGATTGACTTAGAGATTCTGGGAGAGAACTAGAGAGCGCATTTGCCAGGCGCTGGCTTTCATCAGCTGTCAGTACGACTTGACTACCCGGGGGAGTGCCAATCTTTCGCCGCACCGAAAGCTGCAATCTACCGCCTTCTTTTTTGAGAATGATGGCAAAGCCCGACTGGGTGTCCAATGTGAAAGGAAACATAGTCGTATTGTAGAAAAAGAAAGGGCGGATATCCACCCTTTCTTTTAACTCTGTCTGCTTAATAGTCTCAGACTATTGAGATTTACAGATACTCACGCAGTCTGGAAGACCGGCCGGGCTGTCTCAGTTTACGCAGCGCTTTGAATTCTATCTGGCGCACGCGCTCTCTGGTCACGGCAAAGAGTTGACCCACTTCTTCCAAGGTGCGCTGACGTCCGTCATCTAGACCGAAGCGCAGTCTGAGCACATCTCTTTCTCTAGGGGTGAGTTCGTTCAACATCTTAGCCAGATCCTGACGAAGCAGTTCATGGGTGACCGTGGTTTCTGGTCTGTCTGTTTCAGCATCTTCGATGAAGTCGCCTAAGCGAGAATCTTCCTCTTTGCCGATAGGAGTTTCCAGTGAAATGGGCTCTTTGGCTGCTTTGATGATTTCATGCAGTTTCACTATGGATACATCCATAGCTTTGGCCAATTCCTGTTCAGTGGGCTTGCGATTAAGCTCTTGAGCCAACTGACGGGTCACTTTCTTGAGTTTGTTGATAGTTTCAACCATGTGCACCGGCACACGGATGGTCCTAGACTTGTCTGCAAGAGCCCGGGTGATTGCCTGTCTAATCCACCAGGTGGCATAAGTTGAGAACTTGTAGCCTCTCTCGTGGTCGAACTTTTCGCTGGCTCTGATCAGACCGAGGTTGCCCTCTTGAATCAGATCGAGGAAGGAAAGTCCGCGTCCAATGTATTTCTTAGCGATAGATACGACTAGTCGCAGGTTGGCTTGCACCAGCTTACGCTTAGCCATCATGTCGCCTTGCAGAATCTTACGGGCCAGCTCGATTTCTTCATCGGGCTTGAGTAGTTGAATACGTCCAATCTCTCTGAGATAGAGCCTGACTGAATCTTCAGTGGCGATCTCGCGGGTGGAAGGAAGTTCTACCGGCTCATCGTCATCGTCGATGCTATCGTCTTCGTCATCTAAGATAGTGAACTGGTCTGAGTCATCAATGAGGTCGAGTTCTTCCAACTCGTTTCTTTTAGCCAGGTTTTCATCTTCGATGAGAATGGGACTGATGATGCGATCTGTATCCGGGGACTTGCTTTTAGCCATAGTTGCCTCGTTATGAATTTACCGATGCGGTTTGATCTTTTGATCAAAATGATATGCGCGCCCTAAAGTCTGCCTTGAGCATTGTTTAAGAGCCACAGTTTTATTGAGCACTGGCCGACTGTTTCTGACTTGGCTGTCCCCGTAGGACCATTTATAGCGGCGGTGTTGCTCTTCGTCTGTTTGACGGCAATATCGTATGTGCGTTTTATGTATCCAAGAGGGAAATCAACAATTCCATAATATTTGCCCTGCGCTTTTTGCAATATCGGCAAAACCTATTATGAGTTGAACAAGTTGCTTGGCAACGCTTCAACTGTAGTATAAGTGCGCCTAGCATGTTGTGCTCATTTAGTTAAGCACCTTTAAAAAGGTGCTAAACATAGTAGAAAAGCTCAATAACCTAGTTATTACCTGGTTTGCGCAATTGCTGCGCTCTTTCATGTAATACTTTTAATTGATCTCTCAGGTCGGCGGCCCGCTCAAAATCAAGTTCTCGGGCGGCGTCCTTCATTTCCTTTTCTATACGCTTTATAGCCAGCAACAGATCTCTTTGCGATAGCTCAAGCACAGCCTCGGGTATAGGCTCTGGACGACTGCCTTTGCCTCCCTTCTCTTTACGCTTCCTCTTGACATTTGCTTGTTCAAGTTCCACTTCTTCACTCTTACCGCGCAGAGTGTCAAGCAAGATATTGGAAGAATGTTTGACGATTGTGCGAGGCACAATACCGTGTTCTTGGTTGTGAGCCATTTGCAAGGCTCTTCTTCTTTCGGTTTCACCCTTGGCTTTGATGATTGAATCGGTCATTTTGTCTGCGTACAAAATCACCTTGCCTTCAGCATTACGAGCGGCTCTACCAATTGTCTGAATGAGCGAGCGTTCCGCTCTGAGAAAGCCTTCCTTGTCTGCCTCCATGATCGCAACCAGCGACACTTCGGGCAAGTCCAAGCCTTCTCTTAAGAGGTTGACACCGACCAGAACATCAAAAACACCTTGCCTGAGGTCGCGCAAAAGCTCAACTCTCTCAATTGCTTTGATGTCTGAATGCAACCACTTAACCTTGATGCCCAGCTCGCTTAGATAATCGGTCAGGTCTTCAGCCATTCGTTTTGTCAGGGTTGTGACCAGCACTCTCTCATCTTTTTTACTGCGCTCCTTTATTTCGCCAATTAAATCATCTATCTGCCCTTGAATCGGACGAATCTCCACTTCCGGATCGACCAGACCGGTTGGTCTGATGATTTGCTCTACAACATTTTGTGAAACAGAAAGTTCCCAGTCACCGGGAGTGGCTGAAACAAAGACAACTTTTCCTACCCTTTCGAAAAACTCCTCCGGGGTGAGCGGTCTGTTATCGCGAGCACAGGGCAGTCTGAATCCATAATCAATGAGAGTATCTTTGCGGCTGCGATCGCCGTGGAACATCCCTCGCAACTGAGGCACGGTCACATGTGATTCGTCAATAAAAGTAATGAAGCCGTCTCTGCCGTATTTCCTGACAAAGTAGTCGATGAGCGTCTTGGGCGGTTCACCCGGCTTGCGCCCTTCTAAAATGCGCGAATAGTTTTCGATGCCGTTGCAATAACCCACTTCTTTCAACATTTCGATATCGAAATTGGTGCGCTGTTTGAGACGATAGGCCTCGACCAGTTTACCTTGGGAAGCCAACTCGCCGAGCCGCTCTTCAAGCTCTAGTTGAATTTGTTTGACCGACTCTTCTATTTCGTTCTCGTCGGCTACATAGTGTTTAGCAGGATAAACTCTAATGCTCTCTAGAATCTCCTCAACTTCGCCGGTGACGGGATTTACCTGGGTGATACGCTCTACTTCGTCCCCAAAAAACTCCACTTTGATGATGCGCTCTTCATAAGATGGATAAACTTCTAAAATCTCGCCGCGGGCTCTGAATCTAGATCTTTCCACCACAAGATCATTGCGATCGTAGTGAATCGAAACCAGCTTACGCAAAATATCCTGTCGGTCATACTCCACCCCGACTCTCAGTTCGAGAGCCGCCGAAAGATAACGTTCAGGCACGCCTAGACCGTATATGGTAGATACCGAACCCACAACCACTACATCTTCTCTTTCCCAGAGAGAACGGGTGGTTGAATGTCTGAGCCTGTCTATCTCATCATTGATGCTGGCTTCTTTCTCGATAAATGTATCGGTAGATGGAATGTACGACTCGGGCTGGTAATAGTCGTAGTAAGAAATGAAGTATTCAACTGCGTTATCGGGGAAGAACTCTTTCATTTCATTGCAGAGCTGAGCGGCTAAAGTCTTGTTATGAGCAAGAAGGAGCGCCGGCATTTTCGTCTCGGCAATGATGCTCGCCATGGTCATGGTCTTGCCTGAACCGGTGACGCCCAAAAGGGTCTGATAGCGAGTCCCTTGTCTGAGACCGTCTGATAGTTTGTCGATTGCCTGAGGCTGATCGCCGGCAGGCTTGAAGCTGGAGACTACCTTGAATTCCGGCATTTGCTTAGACAAGTTTACTCTAGGTCTCGCCGTCACTGCCGCTATGCGGCACTGTGGCTGCTTTTTCCTCTGTCTTGACGCTAGAACCAGCTGGCGCCGAGGACTTTGGCTGGGCCTCGTCGGCATTGACAGTATTCTTCGAGGCAGTGTCGCGCTCGCGGTCTTTTATAGATGTAACATCTTCCTGAGCGTCAGTGAGAGCTTTTTTGAAATTACCCAGACCCTGCCCCAGAGACTTGCCAAGTTCGGGCAGCTTCTTAGGGCCGAATACCAGGAGTGCCACTCCTAGAACAATCGCCACATCAACTGGACTGCTGAACATGTTAGATCCTCTCACTCACCCTGATATTTTTCTATCTGTTATAGATAGTAGCACACCCTCTTTACAGTCTAATTTAGCTATTACTCAGGCTTGGGGGCGTCTTGGGCGCCGTTGGAATAATTGACCAAGGGAGCTTTAAGCAACTCTCTAAACTTCTTTAGCTTGAATCTGTCGCTCATTTCGGCAGCGAAAGCCTGCATATAGACATAGTCAGGCACTATGCCTTCAGGCTCGAGATGAGCCAGTAGGGCACCTTGGTCTGTGGTTGTATCGATTGAAGTATTGGGTCGGTTATTGACGAAGTTGGCTAGATTCATGGCCGCAATGGCAGCTACATAGACAGGGTCAGGATTTAACCTGAGCCACTTTACCTTATTGGTGAGAAAAGAGTTGTAGAGGAAAGTGATATGCGGGTGGTCGATTTGCTGTTGATTGTGGTCAACACTGCTGGCAAAAATACCAACCATAAGCTTGGGGTATTTGGCTGCCACTTGACCGACATAGAGCGAGCCGTCTCGGTTGGCGAAAAATTCTTCCGATTCGCTCACAGTGCCGACATTAGCCGGCCAGGGTCCTTTGAAGACGGCTAAGCGTTCGCAGGCCGCCGCCACCTGAGGAGGAAAGAACTGTTTGGTCAGGGCTACATCAAGAGAAGAGTTGAAGGCAAATTCTTTTGATTCTTCCCATTGTCCGTTTTCATTTTCGTCAAAGAAAAGTACGCCCTTGAGACCAGGGGTGCCTCTTTTGGTGCCGGTGAGACGGTTGGGGCGGCGAAAACCCTGGGGAAGCCAACGCAATTTGCGATAATCAACCACTAGATTGCCCGAGGAGGCTGAACCCTCGCGGTAATGTTTGTTGATTATCAAATCTTGCTGAGAACCCAGATTGGATGGATGGAACATTGAACCAATCGGGCTTTCATAAAAGGCCAGCCAGGTGATAAAGCCTAGATCTTCCGGATACTTAGCTAGTGCTACAAGGGCTTGGTTGCCGCCATTATCCCAACCCAAGATACCGATATTGTCCGAGAGTGGATGGGGCGCGCCGGACTGCTTACCCAGATCGGCAATGAATCTGCCCTTGTAGTCTGGTTTCTTACCTCCGGCAAAAAGCAGAACATCGCGCAGGGCTTCCACCGAAAGTGCACCGCGGTTGTCGAACGTGCCTTTGCTGCCGAACTTGGCACTACCGCCTCCGGGAAAGGCAAAACGAACTTCGATGAGCCCTACCTGGGCCATGTGCGTGTTGAAAGACAAACCGTCGGCGCCTTCGCCGCCCGGAACCACCACCACCACTGGTGCGCCCTCTTCGTAACGGGCTTTCTCTCCATAAATTAAATTGACCGCCAACCCTTGTCCTTCGCAGGTCTCGGAGGGCACATAAGTGCTGACCGAATTTTCTTTAGCCAGGGGCGGTGTGCGCAGACTCTCTGGGGGTAAGTCCATCCCTTTAGCCCTAGCGGCGCCGACTTCTATTGATAAACCGGAAGAAAACCCTGAAGCTAATTTGACAGAGCCGGAGCAGAAAGTCAGAACAAGAAGAGAAAAACTGAGCAGAATCTTTCTAATCTTTCTACCACCAACCCAATTGGGTTTGAGCGCCTCATCGAGGCAGTCCGTTTGCTTAGTCTTGTTTCCTAGTAGGGTGCGGCTTGGTCTGATGGTCTTAAACAAGGTCTACCTATCTTGATTGATTTTGGACAAACTAAACTAAGTTAACAGGCGTGAAAGCGTCTCAATTGTTCCGGCACTATTGATTGCTTTTAGTTAACTTGTCAATTAATTAATCAAAGACTGCAGCTTGGTGAAATCACCAAGTCGCTTCAGCCATTTGTCGATGTTCTTGAGAATACCGTGGCGGTTGGCTTTCTTGACCGGATCTTGGTCATTTACCAAGATTTTGTCGAAGAAGGCATCGACCGGACCGGATAGTTCGCCAAGCATGGCAAGCATCGACTGAAAATCAGCCTTGCTGGACAGTTTCACACCTTCATCCAGTTTTACTTTTTCTTTAAAGGCTTGCCACAGGGCTTTTTCTTCCGGCTCACTGAGCTTATCTTCGATAACTTTGTCGCCGCTATCGCTCTTGAGAATATTGCCTACACGCACGCCCATTCTAATCAGACCTTGATATTTAGGATCGGCAAGCAGGTCATCGAGCACCGCCAGTCTTACCTTCAATGAAGCTATGTCGGAAAGCGCTCCGCAAGATAGGGCGCAGTCGGTCACTTCTCTGGAGTAGTTGAGGTCGAGTAGCTTCCCTTTCAATCTTTGTTCCAAAAAGTCTAGAACCTCGCGCTCTACTGCCTCGCCATTCCCAGAGTGATTGGCCAGGGAGTATTCGGATAGAAGGAACTTGATCAAGGCTTCTACATCTACCTGACGGTCACCTAGGCCGTCAAAGAGAATATCCACTAAACCTTGAGCAGAGCGCCTGAGAGCATAAGGATCTGATGAACCGGTGGGCTTTTTGCCGATGGCGAAAAGTCCGACGATATGGTCAAGTTTGTCGATGAGACCAGCCATCTGTCCGATTGTGTCGGCTGGGATAGAGTCATGACTGCCTCGGGGAGAATAATGCGATGCTATGGCCCGAACAACGGCGGGGCTCTCTCCAGCGCTTGTTTGTCCAGAAGCGGAAGCTTTTGCTGCGCTCTTGGACGCATACCAAGATCCGACAAAACCCTGCAATTCAGGTAGTTCGCGTACCAAGCCGGTGACTAAGTCTAGTTTCAAGAGGGCGCAAGCTCTTTTCAAATCGGTAGCTTCAGCACCGCGGGCCACACCAAGTTCAGCCATCTTTCCAGCTAGTCGAGTCATGCGCTCAGTCTTGTCCAGGTAGCTACCCAATCCTTCTTGGTATGTCAACTTGGCAAGATTTTCTCTGCGATCTTCCAGATTCAGCTTGGCATCATCAAAATAAAAGAACTTCCCATCGGCCAGCCTGGCACGCAAGACTCGCTCGTTGCCTTGTTTGATTTTCGCTTTGGCATTTTCTCGGTCATTGTTTGAAATCGTGATGAAATGCGGTAACAGCTTGTGATCGATTTCTTCCTCGTTAACCTTTTCCAGTTTGGAAACTGGGAAATACCGCTGGTGGTGCACCATAATTGTTTCGATGAGCATCGAGGGTAGTGCCAGATACTCTGCTTCCAGATCTCCCACTACAGCTTTGGGCCATTCGGTCAGATAAACGACTTCGTCCACTAAGCTCTCGTTTAGCTCAAGTCGCATGGCGTAGCCGTTCAACTCTGAGGCTCTCGCCTTTACCTCGGCCACTATCTTTTCGCGGCGTTTGTTCTGATCAACCATGACAAAAGCTTTTTCAAGCGTCGCTTCATAGCTGTCAACATCTTTAATTTCGACAGTCTCAGGTTTGAGAATGCGATGCCCAATTGAGTTGCGACCGCTCTCAATACCGGCTATGTTGAAGGGTACAACTTGGTCATCCAAAAGTGAAACAAACCAGCGCAGAGGGCGAGAGAACTTCATTGTGGAATTGCCCCAGCGCATCAATCTCTCACCTGAGATTTGTCCAATAACTTTCTCGATTATTTGAGGCAAAACCTGAGCAATTGGTCTGCCTTGATTGACCACTGTGGCAAATAGATACTCGATACCGCCCACGGTTTCACGTTCTAATTCTTCTACTTTGACACCATTGCGAGAGGCAAAACCTGTCGCTGAACCAAGCGGCTTGCCGCTCTCATCGAAACTGTTCTTGAGTGGCGGTCCTTTTACTCTCTTACTTGTAGTTTTCTGTTCGGGCGCTATATCTTTGATGATTGCCGTTAAACGTCTGGGCGTAGCTAAGGTAGTGATGCCGCCAAATTCAATATGGTTCTCGTTCAGTTCGGTTTTCAAGAAATTGCCAAGACGTTCCATAGCCTCTGGAACAAATCCGGCAGGCAACTCCTCCACGCCAACTTCTAATAGATAATTCGACATATTTCCCCAGCTCTTGATTTGGTGACCTTGGACAAGGCGCGCTCTAAAGCTTATTATTTAAACTGGTAGTTCGGTAATCTTTACAGGCAATATGTCGCAAAAATTCAAGGCAAAAGAACACAGGCTGGATATTTCGATGAAATCTCTTGGCAAGAGCAAGTCCATTCCCAATAGGGTCGTTAAGGGCTTTCTAACGACAGTCTTATTGGCAAGCTTGACTGGATGCGCCGGCAAGAAAGAAGAGCCAGCCATTCAGGCTGCGCCTGAACTGGGACCGAAGTGGGGTTTCATTGACCATACCGGCAAGTTTGTGATCAAACCTCAATTCAGAAGGGTCTTCTCTTTTTCCGAAGGACTCGCGGCTGCCGACCTCTCTGCTCGTTGGGGCTTTATAGATAACACCGGCAAGTTTGTTATCGAACGGGCCTACGAAGATGTGCATCCCTTTAATAAGGGATACGCTGCAGTTAAGGTCTTTGCCGGCAAATGGGGCTTAATCGACAAGACCGGCAATATGGTTGTGGCGCCAAAATACGAACAACTTGGAGATTGCGGCGAGGCTTCCACGCCCCTCGAGCCTGTCGATCTCATCTATTGTCCCTTTAGAGAGGGCGGTAAGTGGGGTTATATCGACCTGCAAGGTGATCCAAAGATCGAAGCTAAATATGAGAATGTTGAGCCTTATTCAGAAGGCTTTGCTGCAGTTTCGCAACTTGGCAAGTGGGGCTTCATCGACAAAGAAGGTAAGCAGATTACCGAGCTTAAGTTTGATCGAGTGAAACCCTTCCGTGACAGAGTGGCGGAAGGTTATTTTGGCGCCGATTTTGTCATCATCGGAGATATCGGAACTATATCAATGAGCGATCCGCTCAATTCGCGCTCGTTCTTCCATGATGGTCTGGGGCTATCGCTCAAAAAGGGCAAATACGGCTTTATGAACAAAGCTGGAAAAACAGTGATCAAGAGGCGCTTTACTTATGCTGAAGATTTCTCGGAAGGACTCGCTGTTGTAGCAGTAGGAAATTCTCGCCGCGGCTTTATCGATACAACCGGTCAACTGGCTATACCACCAGTTTTTGACGAGGCCCATTCCTTTGCCGAGAAATTGGCTGCTGTGAAGATTGATTCCAGGCTAGTCGGTGATGACGGCAACATTTCAGCAACTGCGCTAGAAGAGGCAAGGAAAAACGATCCACATGCTTCCATGACTGCCTCCACTTCAGCGACTGGAGCTGATACCGCAGCTAGCACAAGTGGCGGCACCGGAGCCACTTCCTCTGATGCCTCCGGCACCGGTGCAGCTGAGGGCCAGGATAAAACTGGTGCTCAATCTGATACTCAAGGTGATGCCCAGGCTGACGCCGTTAAGGAAGAATCTAAAGGTAATTCAAAAGCGGTAAACCCGGTGGCAGCCGGTAAAGAACCTGCAAAAGATCCAAGCAAAGAAGTACCAAAAGAAGTATCTAAAGACCTAGATAAAGAGGCAGCAAAAGACTCTGGCAAAGAAGTCAAAAAAGAAGCACCGAAACAGGCGCCTAAAGAGACATCTGCTGACAAAGTCAAAACAGAAAGTAAGCCTGCCGGCAAGTAATTGGCAAATAGATTATGTCGGTTGCTAAGAGAAGTTGGCGAATCGATCTTCTAGGTGTCTCTTTTCAACTGCGGTTACATGGTTGGTTTTTTGCCGGAAATTTTAGTGAGCCCTTTGTCTTTAAACCGATATCGGTTTAAAGACAAAATCAAAGTAGACCCTTTTCTAAATACGCAAGTCAAGATCAAGACATCTTGGCAACCGCTGTGACTTTACTTGATCTTCTTAGTCTTATCCAGCCGACCAGAACCATCATATAAAAGTCGTTCGAGAGGCTTATCTCCAATTAGATGCTCTGTCACCAGTTGAGACACATCATCGCAGCTTACATGGGCATACCAGACTTGTTCTGGATACACGACCACCATCGGGCCATGCCCGCATTGGTCAAAGCATCCAGCCTTGTTTACTCTGATCTTTCCCTTCAGTCCGTTATCAAGTACGGCTTGGCGCAGGACGCTGCAAAGCTCTTCACCGCCCTGTTCAGCGCAAGTCTTGCCCATAGTGCAAACAAAAACGTGCTTTTCAAAGACTTTCATTTGATAAAACTCATGATCATTGACGTAACACCTACTTTATATCAGCATTCTGGCGCTTGACGAAACTGAATAATCTGGCGAGAATGAGCCCTCGATATATGTTAGAGGCATTATTGTTTCTGGCTATATTGTTAAGACCGCAGATAGCTCGGCATCCGTAAGGATTTAATGGTAACACCGGCTTTAGGTCACAATCATCGAGCAGTCGTTAGCGAATTCTCGCTTTGTGATCCCCGGTCTGGTTCCTTTAAAAAGGAAGACTGGGATTTTTTATTTCCAGCAAGTCTTCTTTCTTAAAGGAACCCGACCAAGGCGTTCTTAAGTACCGTATCCCCGAGATAGCAATCTCTAAGGAGGCCTAATGCCAACTAAAGAACACAAGGCCGGAGTAGTATCCGATCTTGATCAATTCTTTGCTAACGGCAAAGTGGCTATTGTTGCTGATCTCAGCGGCTTTACGGTAGCAGAACTGACTCATTTTCGTCGTTCCCTTGATAAAGCCAATGCTAAGGTCAAAGTAACGAAAAATACCCTGGTTAAAATCGCCAGTAAGAACACTGAGTTTGAGGCTATCGAAAAGCTAGCTAAAGGACCTACAACCGTTGTGGTTGGTTATGACGATCCTGCTGCTCCGGCAAAAGCCGTTGTTGAGACTCTGAAAGGTCTCAAGAAAGGCTCAGTCAAGGGCGGCGTTCTGGAAGGAAAATGTCTCTCTAAAGAGGAAGTTAAAGGCTTAGCCGAACTCCCCTCCAAAGAGCAGCTTCTCTCTTCCATCATGGGTGGTCTGGATTCCGGCGCCAGAGGCATTGCCGGTATCTTCGAGGGTCTGATCAGAGACATTGCCCTTTTGACCGAAGAAGTCGCAAAGAAACAAAACAACGCTTAATTGCTTAATTTGAAATGAAAATTGGAGAATAAACTAAATGGCTACTAAAATTTCCGTCGACGAACTTCTCGACGTTATCGGTTCCCTCACCCTTCTTGAAGCAGCTGACCTCAAGAAAAAAATGGAAGACAAATTCGGCGTAACCGCTGCTGCTCCTATGGCAATGGCTGTTGCTGCTGCTCCCGGCGCTGCTGCTGCTGTTGAAGAGAAGACCGAATTCGACGTCATCCTCACCAATGTTGGCGACAAGAAGATCGAAGTTCTCAAAGTTGTTCGCGAAGTAACCGGTCTTGGTCTGAAAGAAGCCAAAGACCTCGTAGATTCTGCTCCTAAACCACTCAAAGAAAAAGTGAAGAAAGAAGAAGCAGAAGAAATGAAGAAGAAGCTGGAAGCCACCGGCGCCAAAGTAGAAATCAAGTAAGGTGTATGATCTACCCTTGATACCAAGGAGCGATCAAATATCATGCGTTGTCCTGCCTGCGGCACATCCCATCCATCTCACTATGAGCAATGTGTCTCATGCGGCAAAGATTTCTATGAGGGTGGAGAAGCAATAGAAGACGAGGTTGTTGCAGACAATCTAGTCAACTCTTCTTCTCAGTCCAGCTTAGAATCAGGAACTAAAGTAGATCCAAGATCTAATTTAGATCAAAGAACCAATAAAGAAGCGGCTTTCTCTCGTGTCCAAGGGCACGATGAGGAAGCCGCTTCCTTAAGATTGGAGCAAAGCCAGTCGGGGCGTCGAAAACAGCATCATGATGTTCGCCGCAACACGGGTGAGACAGCCTGGGAGTTCGATGAACCTCGGAGAAAAAGACGATCTGAGGGCATGAAACACATGCTCAAAAGCGGAGCGCCCCAAGCTGCTGGAGTTGTCACTGCCCTAGTGATTTTGGCTGTATCGGCCGGTGCTACGTTCTATTTCCTGACCAAAGCTCCCGAATCTGATAGATTGCTGGTCAAAGGGCTGAAAGAGCTGGAGAACGGACAATATGCTTTTGCTGTTTCGACGCTGAGCAAAGCCGCCGAAAACAATACCAGTGGTCAGGGCGCCGCCCGCGTGCAGTTAGCCTTGGCTAGAGCCTATATCGGGATAGATCAAGTCGAGAAGGCAAATGAAGCAATCGCAAAAGCCAATCAATTAGGCAGCGGTATCGCGGAAGATCCTAGTTTAGCCAGTCAATTGGCCAACTATTATCGTATGCATGCTCAGTATGACCAGGCGGTCGGCTTACTAAGACCTTTAGCCCTCAAGAATGTCGCCGGTAAACGCGCAGAGTTGGCCGATCTGGCAGCGCTCTGGGGCGATGAAGAGTTTAGGGCCGGCAAGCTGGAGTCGGCATTGAGACTCTGGGAAGAAGTAAAAGACTTGAAAGAAGGGTCTCGCTACACCGAAGCAGATGCGAGACTGGCGACAATCTATCAAAGACTTTCTGAAAAGTATGCAGCTGAGAAGAAAGACAAGGAAGCGCTCAACTATCTCTCTAAGCTGAATGCCATAGCCGACAATCCCCGCAATTATGAAATGGCGGCAGACCTTTATGAGCGTACCGGTCAGTTGGAATTAGCTATTGATCAGATGCGCAAAGCTACAAAGCTATCCACTCGTGATGATGCGGCTCGCAAGAAGCTAGCTTTGCTTTTGACCAAACGAGGAAAAGAGTTGCTCGATAAGGGTGAACAAGAAACCGGTTATGCCTATTTGCAGCAAGCCCGCTCGATGGATCCATCCAATTCGGTGCCTTCTGTGACGATGAAACAGGTCAAGATAGACTTTGCCCAGGGGATGCCGCGCTTGTCCGGGCAGGTCTGGAATCCGAATCAAGACCCTATAAATTCGCTTAGTATGAAAGTAGAGATAGTCAATCTAGACGGTGAAGTGCTTTGGAGCAAGGAAACGAGAGTGGTTGACGAATATGTGCCGCCTCTGGGCAGCAAGGAAGGAAAAGCTGTCGATATCACCGGTGGTGTCTCGGTGAAAGCTGATGGTAAGTGCGAATTCAAGGTCTACTTCGACGGCAAACTCTATAACAGTTATCCGATAGGCATTAAAGAGAAGAAAATAGATAGAGGCGAGAACGGCGAGAACAGTCAAAAAGATGCGACCAATGGCTCTGCCCCCACCGGCGGTGATGCACGCACCAGCCCCGAGCCTCTTCGCACACCCGAGAAAACAGACGAGCCTAGACAGCCCACTGAAGAAAAAACGCTGAAAGATCTTGAGTAGACTGCTCTAAAGAGCCTTCAGTACTTTCCAGATCGCCAGTATGGCTTTAGCCGTTATAAACGCGGTCGCCACCCTCACGCTGGGCGTGGTTGGCGTATTCCAGCGCCAAAGCCAACAGGTCATGCTCGTCTCGGGCATGGGTTGGGAAGGAAACTACACCGATACTGGCTGTCACTCGCAGATGACGCAGATCTTTGCTGATATTGTGGGTTGTCAGCTTCTCTCGCATTCTCTCTGCTACAACCATGGCTTTTGATGAATAGGTTTCAGGAAAAACCACCAATAGATAAGGCCCATCGCCGCGTCCGGGGAAGTCGATATCGCGGATACAGGCTTTGAGAGTCTGGGTCGCCGACTTGAGCAACTCTTCTTCAATCATGGCACCGTACTGACGTTTTGAACCCTCGAGATTGTCTAGTTGCACCAGCATTAGAGAGAGAGGACGTTTATAGCGCTTAGCTCTTCTCAATTCATAATCGAGCTTTTTGAAAAATGCTTTGAAATTGAGAAGTCCTGTAAGGGGATCAAGCATGGAAGATTTTTCCAAGTCAGATAGCTCTTCGTCGGAAAGTTGCTTGTTCAACTCAATTTCGGAGGTCTTACGCACCTTATCGGCTTTGAACTTTTCTCTGTCAGTACGAGTTTCATTCACCATCTTGGTGAATTTATTCTCTTTGGCTGACGACCAGCCTTCGTCTATATCGAATTTCTTGTCGCTCATCTCTAGATCTAAAACAGCTACTTCAAGAACTTACCCGAGGCGCTTATTTTCTAATCAAGTCCACCTTTCAGGTTGCCGGCCACCGAAAGCTTGAGCTTCTTGGGGTCGAAATATTTTGCAATAGCTTTGTTTACATCACCCAAACCCACTTTAGAGAGCCTTTCCGGGAAATTATCTATATTGGTGAGGGGTTGCCCCAGCTGTTCATATTCGCTCAACTTGCGGGCCATAGCCCGAGGACTGCGCAAGCCCACCTGGAAAGTACCGGCTAGATGGGATTTCTCTTTGTCCAGTTCAGCCTGAGTGATGCCCTTGGCGTTAAAGTCTTTCACTATGCCGTCGACAATCTTGAGAGCTTTCTTGACATTTTCAGGGTTGACCGAAAGTTCGATAGACCAAGGGGCAAAGGGAAACTCAGGGTCGACAATACGGCTGTAGATGCCGTAGGTTAGACCATAGCGGTCACGCACCGGCGCTAGGCGGCAGGCAAAGCTGTCATAGCCGAGCACGGCATTAGCGACAAGACTAGGTAAGTAATCGGGCGCCTTGACGCTTAAATCGACCGGGCGGGCAAGCACGATGTCGACATTGGCTTTGTCGGGTAAATTACTCACCAGTGGTCTCTTTATCTCATCTTCTTGATTTAGGACCTGATCGGTCACCTTAATTTCTTCACGACCAGAGCCCTGCCAATGTCCAAATTCGCGCTCTAGAAGCGCTTTGATCTCGCTTTGTTTACCCTTAAAGTCACCGACCAAGGTGAGTACAGTGTTTGCCGGACGATAGTGCTTGCTGTAATAGTCGCGCAGGTTTTCGATCGTCGCTTCATTGACCTGCTTGATTTGATCTTCGTATAGGTCGGCGAAATAAACACTGTCTTTGCGATACATACGAGTCAATAACTTGTTCCAAGCCAGCATCGCTGTCTGACTAGATTCTTCTTTGAGCTGAGCGGCGTAGATCTTTTGTACTTCTTTCAAGTCGGTCTGGTCTAACTTGGCTTCCATCAAACTAGAAGCGATCAATTTGATCATATCTTCCAGATCGTCCGATGTTACTTCACTGTCGAAAGTATGGAAAAAGCTTTCTGAACTAAAGTCTAGGTTTGCACCCATATTCTCCAGTCTGCGAGCTAGCTCATCTTTTGAAAATTTCTTTGTACCATAGCCTAAAATGCGGGCTAGTAATTCTGGATAACTAGCCTGACCAGCACTGGCGAAATAGTCGCCGGCTCTGACCTTACCCGAGACGGCCACTGTCTGAGCATGATCAATATTGAGCATGAGCACAGTCATACCGTTATTGAGCACTATACGCTCCACCCGCGGGGCAATTTTGCTGCCGGCCTGTGCTTTACCGCCTAGTGTTTTACCGGCTGGTGCTTTAATAAAATCTGCCGTTGGCGATGCCGAGCCTGTGGTCTCAGTCGAATTGCTGCTTTCGTCGGCAATTGAGGGAAGCTCAATCTTTTCAGAGGCCTTTAAGTATTGGTCGCTATATTGGCTCAGACTTTCACCCTTTGGCAAGTAATAGCCGACTGTGCGATTGTTCTCATTAAAGGTGGCGGTGACTTTATCGGTCTCGGCTTTTTTCACTGCCATTACCTGATCCGGATAGTTGCACCACCATTTCCAACCGGCACAGGCTATGCCTTCGGTTAAAGACTGCGCCAATCCCATAGGATCACTGAGTGAAAGCTTAAAGCGCTTCACTATAGATTGTTTGGCCCGGTTCAGTTCGGCTTCGGTGATGCCCTTTTCAGTTAGTCTCTTCAGCTCAGCCTTAATCACCTCTTCTACTTTTACCGGATTCTGTCCCGGTTGCACTGTCGCTTGAATGATAAATAGACCAGGATCAAGCAAACTTATATTGGAGGTGGAACATTCTGAACATAAGCCGCTTTCGATAAGACTTTTGTACAAGCGTGTAGACTTGCGCGAACTGTCTCCGAGCACGAACGAAAGTATGTCGAGCGGCGCTGTATCTTTGGAAACGGCTTCAGGAGTGTGAAAAGCGATCATCACTCGGGGCAGTTCTTTACCGCGCGAGACGACAAAGCGTCTCTCGCCTTCCTGAGGCGGCTCTTTTGTATATACCGGCGGATACTTAGTAGGGTTCTTGGACAGTTTACCGAAGTATTGGTTGATAAGTTCTAGAGTTTTGCTTTTTTCAAAATCGCCGATAACCATCAATGTCGCGTTATCGGGCCAATAAAAGTCTTGATAGAATTTGCGCAAACGGTTAAGGGGTACGCCTTCTACATCTGAGCGCCAGCCGATAACGGGATGGTGGTATGGGTGCTCCTTAAAGGCAGTGGCAAAAGTCATATTAGTGAGCAAATCAGAAGGCTCGTCCTCACCCCGTTCAAGTTCATTGCGCACGACGGTCATCTCAGCATCACGGTCAGACTTGCGCAAAAGCAGATTGCGCATACGATCAGCTTCCAACTCTAGGGCCAGTGCCAGTGAGTCTTTGGGTACTACTTCAAAATAGTTGGTGCGGTCAAAATAAGTGGTGGCATTATTGATACCGCCCACTTTCTTGAGCACATCATCAAGACCATTACCCTTGAGGGGATCATGCTTACTTGTGCCCTTAAACATTAGGTGCTCTAGAAAATGAGTAGAGCCGGTATAGCCGACCGCTTCATTTCTTGAGCCGACATGGTAAACCATGTTCACCACCGTCACCGGTGCAGTCTTTCTTTCTACTAGAAGAACCGTGAGGCCATTGGGTAGTTTGTATGCCTCAATGCCATGCTTGAGATCTCTTTCAAAGGCTGTGCTAGGGCTGGCGCCTTTTTTCTTGACTACTGTTTCAGCGCAAACAGGCTGAGCGAAAGCCACACATTGCGAAAGAATCACCCCGAGAGTCAGACAACTCGCCAAAGGTAGTTTTTCTGACCTGGTATATCTTGACTGCACGGGGTTCTCCTTTCTTTTATATTGGGGCTATTGAGCGCCGCCTGCGGGGGCTGCATCTTTGGCACTATCGCCGGCTTTATCGGCAGCCTTTTCAGCAGAGGCTTTGGCTTTATCACTAGCCTTGCCATGGCCGGTCAGCTTCTCTACGCCTTTTTTGGCACCTTCACCGACTTTTTCGATGCCTTTACCAGTGCCTTTGACAACTGCTTCTGTGCCTTTGACAATTCCCACTGCGCCTTTCTTAACACCAGTGCCGATGCCGACACCGACTTTTTTAATATCGCTCTCGATTGTCTTCAAGGCCGATTTTTTCTCAGGAGCAGCCTTAGGGGCAGCGGCGTCTTCAGCCTGAGCGGCCGCGCCGACGAAGGAGAAAGAAGCAGCAAGCAAAGCAATTTGCAGGGTTTTCATTGAAGTATCCTCTTTGGAACCACCGAACATAACTCAAATAATAGACTCAAAGTCGGTAGAATAGTTTCGGTCTCACCCTCTTGAATGCAAAAAAGTTAGAGCAAATGAATTCATATATTTCACCTCAAAGATCGCTGTTGTCGCTCATATCTTCACTACTCGCGCTGCAGCTTCTTTTGGCCAATCAATCTTTAGCAGCCGTAAATCCTGATGCTGCAGTTAAGACTGAAAATAAGAAAACTGATATTCATAGCCAGGCTTTGACCATATTTAAAGAATACCTACAGATCGATACATCAAATCCTCCAGGCAATGAAAAGCTTGGCGCAGACTATCTAGCCAAAGTGTTGAAGGAAAACGGCATCGAAGCCAGTGTCTATGAGACTGCTCCCGGGCGGGCCTGCGTCTATGCCCGACTGAAAGGCACAGGCAAGCGCAAAGGCGTGGTCCTGCTCAATCATATAGATGTAGTACCGGCTCACGCTCCCGACTGGAAATTCCCGCCTTTTTCAGGTACCGAGCAAGACGGAGAAATCTGGGGACGCGGTGCCATAGACATGAAAGGTATGGGCATCATCGAACTAATGTCGATGATTGCCATTAAACGATCAGGCAAGCAATTAGATCGTGATTTAGTTTTTCTAGGAACACCAGATGAAGAGGTTGGTGGCGCCCATGGTGCGGCATGGTTCGTCAAGAATAAAGGTGACTTGATCAAAGACTGTGAATACTTAATCAATGAAGGCTTTATCATCGACGCCTATAGCGATGGCAAGGCAAAATATTGGGGCGTAGACGTGGCTGAGAAGAATATTCTTTGGCTTGGTCTGACTGCCAAGGGTCTAGCCGGGCATGCTTCGATGCCCCAAGAAAATTCGGCCAATAATCGCATGGTGCGCGCCTTGGCTCGACTTGCTGATAATCCGCCGCCTTTTACGCTTTTGCCAGAAGTAAAGCATTTCTACGAGAGTATTGCTCATACTGAACCGGCTCAGTTAGGTGCTCTCTATCGCAATATTGAAAAGTCTACCAGCGCCGACAAAGCCACAGCTTCTAAATTGAAAGAAGACAAACTCAAATCGAGCATGTTGGCAAACACAGTCTCTCTTACTGTCATGAAAGCCGGCTATAAGACAAATGTCATACCGGCCGAGTCTTACTGTGAACTAGATTGTCGTCTTTTGCCCGGAGTTGATCATAAGGCTTTCATCAAGCAAATAAGAGAAATTTTGCAGGACGACAGCATCGAAGTTTCAGTAATACAATGGGAAAAGGCTGAACCATCGCCGTTCGAGAGTGCCTTTGTCAAAGCAGTGAAGAAGGTGAATGCCATAGAGAGCAAAGATGGCAAGACTCCTGTAGTACCAGTTATAGTACCGTGGTTCACCGACTCGCATTGGTTTAGAGAAGTTGGTCTGAAAGCCTATGGCTTTGCTCCCGTTGAAATTGATGCCGAGCACCTAGCGACAATGCACGGTAAAGATGAGCGCCTGCCCATCACTTCTTTCAACAAGGGTATCGATAGACTTACTCTTATTCTGCAAGAACTAGCTCAGCTAGATTAGGAAACAGTCAAATTAGGACTCAGTTGAGTCAGGGCTCAGCTCTCAAAATACTTCTTTTGCAGACTGCTCAAAGTCTATTTGCTTAGCTAGCTTCTAATTGCCTTGGCGCGCAAACTAATTTTATTTGACTCAGACTGCCTATTGGCCTTGGCCAGGGCATAGGCATAGGCGTCAAGCAAGGCAGCCAGACTGGCATGCTGGGGACCATTCAATGCTTCTTGCATTTTTACGGCTCGCGAATAATAGCCGAGCGATTCGCTGTAACGTCCTTCTTTTACTAAGAGAGCGGCATAGCCAGCCAGAAAATCTGCCGAAGGTTTGAATTTCTCTTTGTTTTCCAAGGCGCTGGTATAAAGGGCTCGGGCCTCAGATAAGCGCCCTTGTTGAGTAAAGAGCTGAGCCAGGGCTTCCATTCTCTTTTGCGTTTCGCGCCTTTCCATGCCTAAGGTGGTCAAACTGATTTCATAGGACTTGCGCAGCAAAGGCTCAGCCATAGCGGTTCTTCCTTGGGCTTGATAAACTCTGCCAAGATTTTCCAGCGATGCAGAAAGGGCGGCATGCTGGGGCGGTAGACTGCGTTCTCTTAAGGCTAAAGATGACTTGTACAGTCTTTCCGCCTGTCTGACCAAGTCGCCCTGACTTTTGATGGCATCGCCTACACTGTCGAGCATTACTGCGGTTTCTTGCGCCTGACTTTTGGCTTCGCTCATTGTTTCGCCTTCAGCTTGTTTAATTGCTATTTCAGCGTTCTCAAGTTTTTGCTTATGATTACTGTAATAGCTGGCCAGCTTTGAAAAGGCAGAACTTATCTCAATCAACTGTCTGGTTTCACGCTCACCATAGTTGACCATTTTGTCTATAAGCGGCTGCGCTTGGGCTTTCTTGCCATTGTTGAAATAGAAAACACAAAGCTTACTGGTCAGAGCTATGACATCTTTATCGCTACCGCCCAGAGCTGCTTCTTTTATTTTGAGAGCCTTTTCAAAGAGAGGTTCGGCTTTGGCAAGTTGGTTGCGATTGACATAAAGTACGGCCAAATTGTTATAGCTTTCAGCCAGCCTAATATCATTGGCAGGGGCGCCTTTTAAGTCTTCTATAGCGGCTTTATATAGCTTTTCGGCCTCACCGAAATTGCCGTTCTCATAAGCTCGCCCGCCGTCTTTTGTGTTTTTGTGCCAGGCGGCGGAATCAAGTGCCTGGCATGGTAGACCAAGAAGCAGGGTGGCAGTGCTCAAAATGAAAAAGCGGAAGAACCGCATCGCCCTAAATATCTCCTGGATATCGAAAGATGGCTTTGCCGACCCGGCTTTTCAAGAGCTCCGCGGGGCTGTATTGACCATTTAGCCTGTCGACAGTCTGATATTTTACGGTCTACCGCTTTGAAAGTCTATGATGAAAGTATTACAATTGCCGCTAAGCGTTTATGGCGGTGGGACCGCTATAGTGTTCTATAAACACATTCTATAGAGACATTCTGTAGAGACGTTCTCTAGGGAAATCTGTAAGCAAATTCTCTAAGCAATATCTGCAAACGGGCTGGCAGGCAGAGGACCGCAAATTTTACTAAAGAGGGCAGGCATTTGGCAAAGGCGTCGGTGGAAAAGGCAGGTATGCCGAAGAAAGTTTCCGAGCAGAAAGGGGTAAGCGAATTTAGGCTGGCAAATAACCTCAAGGTCTTGATCTCAGAAAACCATTCGGCTCCGGTTGCCACCTTATTGGTCATTTATAAGGTAGGCAGTCGCAATGAAGGGGTTGGCTACACCGGCGCCACTCACTTTTTGGAACATATGCTCTTCAAGGGTACAGACGAGCATAATGCCGAAAAGGGCAACAGTCTGGACGATCTCTTGACTCAGATAGGGGCATACTGGAACGCCACCACCTGGTTTGATCGCACCTCTTACTATGAAGTGGTGCCGACCGAGTTTTTTGAACTCTGCGTCAAGCTTGAAGCTGATCGCATGCGTAATCTCAGATTGCGCCAAGAAGATCATGACAGCGAAATGAGTGTGGTGCGCAATGAATTGGAGCGAGGCGAAAACCAACCGGAAGAAGCACTGGAGAAGGAACTCTACGCCATCGCTTTTCGCGAGCATCCTTACCACCATCCCACTATAGGTTGGCGCTCTGATGTTGAAGGCGTGCCGATGGAACGCTTGAGAGAGTTCTACAATACTTTCTACTGGCCGGACAATGCCACTGTTATTGCTCTAGGAGACTTCAAGACCGAAGAGGCTCTCTCTGTTATCGATAAATATTTCGGCGCCATAGCCAGCGCACCTTCGCCGATACCGCAAGTCTACACAGTTGAGCCGCCTCAAGAGGGAGAGCGCCGTTTTGAGATAACCAGGGCCGGCGATATGGTGAGAGTTTGGCTTGGTTACCATGTTCCAGAAGCGGCACATCCAGACAACTATGCCGTCTCTGCCGCCAGACAAATTTTGGGCAGTACCTATGAAAGGTCGAGTCGACTTTACAAGGCTCTTATCGATACCTCTCTTGCTGCCGATGTTTTTGCTCGTCATGATGATCTGAGAGACCCTGGTCTACTCATGGTGGGAGCCATGGTCAATCCTGATGTCGATCCTCAGAAAGTGGAAGATATATTGCTGAACGAAATTGCAAGATTGGCTAAAGAGCCGGTCAGCGATCAAGAGTTGGCGCGTATCAAAGCCAGTAATCGCAAAGGCACGATTCTTGCCAAAGCCGATCCCTCGTCACTGGCTTTTATGCTTGGTGAAGCAGAGTCAAGAGCAGATTTTACTTGGCTCTTGAATTACGATGACAACTTTGACCAGGTCACCAAAGACGATATCATGCGCGTGGCACGCACCTATTTCAAGCGCAGCAATCGCACCGTCGGCTACTTCTATCCCAAAGATGAGCTTTCCCCTGAAGCTCAGGAAGAAGGCTCTCTTGATGTTGATTCAGATATCAATGATCCAACTATCAATGAAGGCGATGAAGAGTATGCACCACCGTATGTGCAGGGCCCCGTTAGCCCGGATGGGATTAAAGACGGACTTTATTCCGACACCGAATTGAAAGACTTGCTGACCTGGCAGAGTACACCGGTCACTATCAAGTTTGAGAAAGCGAAAGAAAGCGATTATTTGTCTAAAGTCAAGCGAGTTGTCTTCAAGAACGGACTCACCTTGCTTTTAATGAATAATCCAGGTACCGAATCACTGGGAATCGCTATCAATCTGAGAGCCGGACGTTATTTTACCCACGGCGAACCAGGCTCCCCCTCTGAAATGCTTGGTGATCTTTTGAGCCGGGGTTCCAAAAAATTCGACAAGCTCAAGATTGCTGAAAATCTTGAAGAGATGGGTATCCCCGGCGGTCTGGAAGTTTATGTCGATAATTATCGCGTCGGACTCGGCACTCATCTTGCCGTGGAAGACTTACCTGCTTATCTAGATATGGTCAGTGATCTGCTCATTAATCCGCTCTTGCCGGCTGATGAGCTTGAGAAGCTCAAGATTGAATGGAATGCTCGCTATGTCGAAAGCAAGAACTCCACAAAGTCGATGGCTTGGAATAAACTGAGGCAGGCTCTCTACAGCGAAGATCATCCCTTCTATGACGAAGACTTTGATAAGCAGCTGAAAGACCTGGCCAAGATTGATCGTCAGAAACTGGTCGATATACATAGTCGGCTCTATGATCCGGCCTCGATGATTGTCACTATCGTCGGTGATATCGATCTAGATATGGCGCACAAATTGGTGGAAGAGAGACTCGGTGCCTGGACCAATGCCAAAGCTATGGCGAGTTCAGAAAGAGCAGTGCTAATTCCTGAGACGGCACTGCCCAATAAATTTCAAGAAATTGCGGTCTATCTCCCGGAAAAGTCAAGCCTCGACATAGTACTGGCTCATCCGTGCCAGGTGACAAGAGCAAGCAAAGACTTCTATGCCACCCGTATTGCCAATGCCGCTCTCGGTCAAGATACAATCACATCAAGACTAGGCCAGGTGGTTCGAGATCGTGCCGGTCTAACCTATGGCATTTATTCCGGCTTCTCCGACACTGCATTTGGTGGCGCGCCCTGGAGCGTTTCATTGACGACCAATCCAGCTAATCTCAAACGCGCCGTGCAATTGACCAGAGCAACTCTTAAAGACTTTATGGAAAGAGGTATTGATGTCAACGACCTGGAAAAAGAAAGAGGTCGAGCTCTTGGTTCTTTCAAAGTTGGTCTCAGCTCTTCCCTTGGCATCGCCAGGGTCTTGACCGAATTTGAATTCCTCGGATTAGGGGCTGTCGAACTAGACCATATATCTGAACGCTATCTGACTTTGACCAAGGAAAAAGTTGATGAAGCGCTGCGCAAATACATACATCCAGACAATGCTGTCTTGGTGGCAAGCGGCACGATCGGTAAATAGAAAGCGGCTTGAACAGGCGGTAGTCAAGCGGTTAATTCGCAAGATTAACTCTATACAAACTAAAGCAAGCTGAGATACACTTAAGCGTGTTGTTGATGACAACTAAGTGTTATCAGAGGTTGATCATGTATAGCTTTAGCCCGGCTTCAGTCAAACCCAATCTTGAAATTGTCAAACCGCCTCTTAGTGAGCAATCACAGACGGTGGACAGACTCGAGCAGTTGCTCGGCAAGATTTTTAATGACGAAATTGAGCATGCCATCAGTCGCGAGCAGGCTGCAAGTCGTCCTGAAATTTCGGTGCCATCAAACAGCCTGCTCGACTTTAGTGTCGAAAGTTTTTTCATCGAAGAAACCAATGAAAAAGTTAGTGAAGAATCTTATGAATGGAAGAGCATCATCGAAGCAGATGACATTCCAGACTACAAGCACGAAATCTCTGCTTTGAACGATGTCATTGCTTCCCAGCGTCGTGAACTTATTACACTGCGCAATGTGGTTAAGATAACTAACGATGAAATCAGACTATTGAAGCTTGATCTCGCTGATAAAACTGATGAAATCGCAGCCTTGCCCGAATTGATCAAGGCTCCTCTGTTGGAAGAACTAGAAATGGAAAAGGTAGCGCACCAGGCAACTGCTTCCCATCTAATTGAAAGTCAGAACAAAGTCAGTGTCTTGGAAAAGACCTTTTGGTACAGACTTGGTAAGTTCTTAGGGCTTTGCTAGAGAAATTGCGCGCAAAACTACTAAAACAAGACATTAAATGCCGACTCTTATTTAGCAGTCTGGCATTTTTTGCTTTCCACTCGTTTTCGGCCACTTCTGAAGCTAAAAGTGATCTGCAAACTGTCGTGCGGCTCAGTCGCGATGTTACAGCCGGTACCGTGGCTACCCAGTCTCTTTTACAGGAAGATAAAATTGAACGCCGACTTGCACCTTTAAATGCCGTATCGGGCATAAGTGAATGTGTGGGTCGGGCCTTCAAGAGAAATTTGCCGAAGGGCAGAGTTATTCTGATTGATGACCTGGATAATCCCTAAGACAGAACTTCTATCAGGCATCTAGCGGATCATAATAAGCAATGAAAAAAATCAATCTAGCAGCGACGGCACTCCTCTTCGCCTTCAGCTTTTCGCTGGCTCAAAAAACCTACGCTCTTACTTCTTCTGAGGTTATTTCAGCAATTGATAAAGCTAAAGTGCTGGACGCCTCGATTAGAGTGAACGCGCAAGTGACGCCTGATTTGGTTTATGTTTCAACCTATAAAAACCCCAAGGCCAATGATCATGACTGCAAAATCGAAGCAGTCTTGCTGGCCAAAACAGTTATGGATCTAGACAGCAAGGTGCCTAGAGTCGAGGTGCGATTTTTTCATCAAAATGCTCTTAGTCGATATAAAAAATGGTATGGGGACGGTTGAGCGAGCCGGGGCGCACGCCCATCTCCCTGCCAGGCGAAATAGCCTACTGCTCG
>JAIETF010000098.1 GCA_019745415.1 Candidatus Obscuribacterales bacterium
TCCATGCCTTGTTCGGCAGTCTTGGCTTGTTTGCTTCCTTTGAAAGACTTTGTGACAATCTCATAGGTCTGATAAGCCTGCGAGTATTGTTTCAGTGCCATAAATGTATGGGCGCTGTACAAATAGACGTCGGGGCTCTTATTACCTTCCTGTACTGACTTGCGGAAATGCGCCTCTGCCGCTTTATAGTCTTTTTTCTGGTAAGCTTCTACTCCAGCTTTATACTCTTTTTGCCCGGGCTGACCGATGGTTGCCTTTTCCGGCTCGGAATTGGCGCCGAGCGGCGTTATACTAACCAGGGCGGCTGTCAGCAGAAACAAGAGTGGCTTTTTCAACTTAATTACCTGTATAAACCAAATAATCTATACCCATGAATCGAATCTATATTAACGAAAAAGTTGCCCTCGATGCCGCCGAGCTCTCTTTTACTTTCGCCAGAAGCGGAGGGCCGGGCGGGCAGAACGTCAACAAAGTTTGCAGTAAGGCTGTTTTGCGTTGGTATCCGGCAGCAAGCAGTCTGCCCTATGATGTTAAGGCTCGATTTCTCAGTCGCTATGCATCGAGGCTCACCACTGGCGGTGAAATGGTTATCGCCTCGCAGCGTTTTGCCAGCCAGGGCTCAAATCAGCAAGACTGCATAGATAAGTTGCGCGAGCTGATTTTGGCTGTATCAGAGCCGCCTCTGCCTCGCCGGGCTACTCGACCCACCTATTCTTCGGTGCAGGACCGGTTGCAGTCTAAGGGCAAGACTTCTTCTAAGAAACAAAATAGGTCAAAGCGCATTAACTTAGATGATTGATTTTATTCGATTTTAGATAGTTCGTTTTTTATAGAGCGATATAGTTCGGGCAGCCAGTCAGGCTTTACTTGCGCCTGCTTTAGTGCCGCTTCAAAAGCCCCTGGTGCTCTTAGGTCGCAAGGGGCGATGATGAGCTTGGTTCTCTCTGGTCTGACTTTGTAGGTCAAGAGAAAAAGTTCTTCGATGGCTGGATTGCCCATAGCCAGGCATCCAGAAGAATAGCGAGAGCCATGGATGAGTATGTCTGAACCAAGATTCTTAGCTCGTTTCTTGTCGGTTTTCGCCTTTTGTTTATCGAAACTATTGGGATAGTCGACCATGAGAGCCATATAGGCCTGCACATCTGTGCGAAAGCCGATAATTTTATAGATGCCTTCCGGAATTTGTTTGTCGCCTTCCTGCAGTTTGGGACCGCTTACACCGCTGACGCCGACTATTTCATAAGTCTTGAAAGGAACCAATTTGCCCTTTGCCTTGATATAGACTGTCATTTTTCTGTCGTTCTTGGTGGCCAGCATGAGCAAATTGTCTGGCGGATAACTCAGTCCGGCTTTAGTAAAGTCGTCTTGTAGGCGCTTGCCTATTTTCTTTTCTAAGGCTTGAACCGCACTGCGTGGTGATTGAAAACGTCTTTCAATATAGGTCTGCCGATCACTAGGATCGTCATAAATGCTTAGTTGTTCGTTTGGTTTGCTCTGGCTTTTCGCTTGCGAAGCCGGTGCGATGCCGAGCAGACTTGATAGCGCCAGCAGACTGGCTAGGCAATTTAGATTGAATATAGTCTTAGCGGTGCTTATCACTTTTACAGATGGCGTCGGAGATTGCAGATTATATTGCATTTCACGTTGATTTCATGCTCTCTTCACTTGGTCTTCACAGAGCTTGCTTATAGTGTAATTGTGGGGATGCGAAAGGGGACCTGTCCCATGCAAGATTATTCTCTCTTTGAGACTGCTAATTTCAATCATTTTCTCGAACTGGTAAGGGGTATGAAAGAGGCTGCTTCGGCGGGGCATTTCGGCGCCGTGCAAGCCGGTTATCGGCAGGCGCTCTACGAGAGTCGAGAGTACTTTAGCGGCAGTTTAGCCCCGCGTGCTATTTCTTATTTTTCGCTGGCAGAATTTTATAGAAATAAAGGCGACGAGCCCGGGTTCAATCGAGTTAAGTCACTCTTGCAAGACCTGCTATACGTTTGACTAGCCTTGAATTTTACTTTACGACCAGATCGACTGCTTTGTTGTTTAACTCCCCACAGATAGAAACTTGTTTAAACATAGGCGGCAAGCTGTCTCTAACCATAAGTTCACCTCTGCTTGCTTGCAAATCTAAGAGCACGGTCATGGTCTGATACAGCGCACCGACACACCAGAGCTGCGGCACGCACGAGACCGCATAGGGTTTTGGTCGCTTGCCATCTTTTTTGTAGCCGCAGAATAGTTCTGGCAATCTTTTGTCTTCGCTCTGTGCTGCCAGCAAAAGTAAGTCGCAAGCAATCTTTTTTGCTTCCTCGTGGAAGCCGCGTTTGCGCATGCCCTCGATGATCATGGCGTTGTCGTGGGGCCAGACCGAACCATTATGGTAGCTCTCCGGGTCGTATCTGCTTTCGCCTTGACTCAATGTTCTTATTCCAAAGCCGCTGTACATGCCCTCTTGCATTAAGCGGTCGCAGATTGTTCGGGCTTGTTTGGGGGTGATAATTTCACTGACCAAAAGGTGTCCGGCATTAGAAGATGTGACTTGGCAAGGCTTACCTGCGCCGTCTATAGCAAGGGCTGGAAAGTCGCTATTTTCTGGGAAGAATGCCTTTTGAAAATGTTCTTTCAAGCGCGCCCCTTTCGCTTTCAGCTTTTCGGCCTCGCCGGTTTTGCCGCTCAGCTCTTTAAATTGGGCGGCGGCCAACCAGGCATCATATAGATAGCCTTGCACTTCGCAAATGGCAATCGGCCCGGCTGCTAATTTGCCGTCTTTGTGCATGACCGAATCGCCTGAATCTTTCCAGGCTTGATTGGTAAGAGCTGCTTTTCCTTCTTTATCGCCATAGTAAAGAAAGTCGTCCTTTGTTTCTTTCTCTAGATAAGAGATGGCCAGGTCGATATTTTCATCTAGATCGGCAAGAATCTTGGTGTCGCCTGTGGTGTCTATATACTGCTTAATCAAGACGAGCCATAGTGGAGTGGCATCGGCGCTGCCGTAATAAGGGGTGAATGGAATTTCTTTCATTCTAGCCATTTCGCCGTCGCGCAATTCATGCATAATCTTGCCCGGTGCTTCTTCGACTGTTTTGTTGAGGTGGCGACCCTGGTAGGCAGCCAGAAATTGAATTATCTCTTTGGCAAATTGGGGGGCATAGGGCATGAGCATGCGCCCCAAAATGAGCTGGTCCCTGCCGAATGGAACGGCATACCAGGGCAGCCCGGCGGCAAAGGCACCGCCTTTATGCTTATCTGTATCTATGTCGAGATGCAAGAGAAAGAGATCTCTTTCGGCTTGGGCAAAGGCTTGATTCACTTCGGGCAGATCTGTGCGCACCTTCAATAGACCCTTGGTGAAGGCTGCAAAGTCGGCATCGGCTTGCTTAAGCGCTTCTTCAAAGCTCACTTTTTTATGATTGGTGAGGTCGGGAACATAGGCCAGCTCTACTATTCCATCTTGCTTTTGGTAAGCTGCTTCAGTTGCTGCTTTATCTGCTGAGTTTTGCGCGGGGGCAAGAGTGAGCGAAAATTCGCTTGCCAGTTCGCCACCTTTATTGTCAGTAGTCGAATCGGGTGAGGTTAGAAGTAGGCTTGTGCTCAAGGCTTTACCGTCTAAACCTTTATAGACTGCGGTCATCGCTTTGGTATCTACGGTGCCCCGTGCTTTACGTTTCTGCCCCCTTACCTCAAACATATCTTTGAAGTCGGCAAGGGCTCGACAGCTAACTTTGATTTTGACTTCTTTGTCTTTAAGTGTATTGGTAAATGTCAGTCTCTCGAAGAGTCCACCTATGACGAGCAATTCTCTCTTTAGTTTGACTTTACCGTCATAGATAAAGACAGCCTTATAACCGGCTGTGGTATCAGCACTTTCTAGTTTGAGCGGTAGTTTGACGCCGCTCGTCAAGCTCATTGTTTCGGCTGTGAGATAACGAGTGTCACCTTTATATAGACCATATGGGGTTTCTTCGTTATCTTTACCCATAAAGCCGTCGGGGGCGAGCACTACAAAAAAGGAGCCGTTCTTGAGAATCAATCTTTGCTTCTTTAGAGATTCTTCTGTGTCTTTCGAGACTTGGGAACTTTCAGATTTGTCTGAATTTTTTGCTGCTTTAGAGCTTTTTTGATACTTGCTTTCTTGGGTTTCATTGGCTTCTGAAGCGGCTGCCTCAGACCATACTAGGGCTTTAAAAGAAACTGTCTGGGTCAAGGTAAGAAGCAGTAGCAGGACTAGTGCTTTAGTGAAGGGCTTGATAGATTGAGGGGCATACTTTGTGTTTCTTGCTCTTCCCTCTGCTCTTAGGTTCTCTTTAGCCATTTTATTGCAGCTTTAGTTCGCTCAGTACTTCGCTTATTAGTTCACCATCTTCGGCGAAGGCTTTGAAGAGTTCTTTCTCCAGCACTGCCGCCATCCACTTTGTGGCGGGCGCCTCCCACAGATAGCCGTTATCGAGCACGTAAGCGATGGCTTCGTTTTCGTCTCCGATGCCCATTGTCTCTGGTCTTTCATCGGGCATTTCGATGATGTCTGAAAGAAAAATTGGTACATGGGGATTACGTTTGAAGGCGCGCAGCAGTGCCTCGTCGGCTTGACGGGTGCCACCGTCTCTGGTGAAGAGCCAGAGAGCCCTGGTATAGAGCAAAAATGCATGACTCTCACTGCCGTATTTACGCAATAGCTCTTCCAGCTCGACGTAGCGTCCGGCTTCAAATAGTGCCGGTGCCAAAAGATAGCGTATGCCTTGATTGTCATCTGGGTTGAGTGTCATCAGCTTGTCATAGATTTCGATGGCTTCTTCCAGCTCATCTTCCCATCTCAGATTGCGAGCCAGCTCCGCCAAGCAGATCATGATCGGTCTGGTCTCTAAGGCCTTCCAAAACTCACCTTGATATTTACTTTCCCAGTCTTTACCGATTTCTTTGCGGGCTGCCTTTACCGCTTTCTGGCAGTGTTCGACTTTTTTCTCGTATTTTTTTGTGGTGGTTGATTTGCCCAGATAATATCGCCAGGTCTTTTCTTCTTTTTCGTCTTTTTTGATGGGGCGAATCGGCACCGCTTTGGCCGCTGGTTCTGCGGCGCCTTCGACTAGGTCATCTACAGTCATGGCTTTTAACGCAGTGAGACTGGCTTTTCCTTTTTGCTTATCATTGCGCTTTTCTTGGTCTGTTTGCAGACCTATTGCTTTGACCGACTCCAAATCTAAGTCCAACTCGACTGCCTTAGTTTCTGATTTTTCGGCTTGTTTTTCTAGTCCGGCATTTCTTTGGGCTTGGGCAAGCGCCTTTAGGCAATAGAATGTTATTTCAGCCAAGTTGGCTTCTTTCGCCGTTTCTACTGCTTCTTCTAGAACCTGAATCGCCTTTTTATACTTGCGATTTTCCATGAAGTCTTGGGCTTTTGCCAGATTGGCAGTGCATTTTGTGGCGGCTTTGGCGATTTCTTCAGGATTTAGTAATTCTTTCTTAGCCATATAAATTGATTTTTGCTTTTACTGAGAGGTCTTTGTCTATTTCGAGTTTTGCATCAAGCTCTTTATTTTAGTACTTCCAGACGAGCTTTTACCAGACTCTCTTCTTTAGATGAAAGCTTTGTGCCGATAGCCCGTTTGCCTCCGGCTAAAGCCAGTTTCTTATTTTTAGCGCTCAAACTGAGAGACTTTTCAAAAGCTTGTTTGGCTTCTATTTTCTGATTGAGCTTCTCAAGCAGCAAGCCCTTTTGCATATAAAGCGTAGCATCGTCGGGGCTAGCCCAAATCAGCTTGCCGATATCGGCCAAAGCTCGATTAGGTTTGCCCAGGGCAAGGTTTGCCTTCGATCTGCCTGTCACTGCTTCGAGATCTAGATTGTTAATTGTCCAGGCGATATCAAACATATGCAAGGCTTCAGCCGTTCTATTCAGTTGCAGCAGAATATTACCCTTTAAGACACGGGCGGCATTTCGTTGCGGGTCTTGTGCTATTGATCGATCAAGATAGACAAGCGCTTCTTTTAGTTTGCCGCTTTCTTTTAGCTTGAGAGCGGCTTCATAGTTGTTATCGCTTTGCGTCAGTCTATTGGCTGCACTACTGCCGGTATCACTGAGAGATTGATCAATCGAAAACATGAAATGATTTTCGGCAAAGTCATCACTCTGTAGAAAGCCTTTATTGAAATCTTGCAAAGCTTCTTTGTCCATGCCCTTGGCTTGATAAGCGCGTCCACGCGCCAAATAAAGTAAAGAGGCATTGTTCGGCGACATCTTGATGCCGCTGGTGAAATCTTGAATGGCGTGGTCGTAGTCACCCAAAAGATAGTGCACCCGCCCTCGCATAAAATCTACTCTAGGGCGTTTTCGTTCGTGGTTGATAAGAAAAGTGTAGTCTCTTATCGCCGCCTCATAGTTGAATGTCTGTACATTGCAAGTGGCGCGATTGAAATAAGCTGCGTCGATTGGCTTGATGCTTAGAGCTTCAGTCAATTCTTGCACTGCCCGACCGGCTTCGCAAAGATCCATACTGGCGGTGCCTTTGAGCATCAAGAGGTTGGCCTTTTTATTTTTGTCCAGCTTGTCTGCGTTTTTGAGGGTTAACTCAAAGTCGCGGTTGGCTTCTTCAAACTTTCTAGACTTGAGATTGCTTATGCCGCGCATTTCGCGGGCGTCTATGTCGTTCGGATAGACTTGCAAAACTTCATCGGCAAGGGCTCTTGCCAGTTGCGGATTGGCGCTTGAAAGAAGAAGGCGCTTGGCTTCTTTTAGTTTTTTGACTTTAAAGTTGGGCTCATTTAAGTCTTTTAACTCTCTTGCTTCTTTTAACCCTCTTGATTCTTTCCAGTCTTTAGAATTGTTTGTGCGCTCGCTCGGTTCCTTGCCGCCACTCTGGCCCAGGACGGCGGGGCCTGGCAGGCTTGTAAGCCCCAGAACGATTGAGGCAGTAAGAGTGAAGAAAATTCTGCTCATGCCGTGCACCGAAAGAGGCTCGAAGATGTGCAGTATACTAGAGATTTTGCCGGAGAGATTTATGAATAGAAGCCAGTTTGTCATGCTTGCAGTGATGCTTTGCCAAGCTTTGCCGCCTTTGGCAAATGCCGATACGCTGGCTGGCTGCACTCAGGTTGGTGCCGGTCAAGTCACAGGGCAAGCTACAGGTCAAGTCACCGGGCAAGGTGCCGGTCAAGTCACAGGGCAAGCTACAGGTCAAGTCACCGGGCAAGCTACAGATCAGGCCTCAGCCGACAAAGCCGCTTGGGAGTCACGTCGCCAGGCTCAGTTGGCTGAGACCCGCGCTCTGCACGAACTCAATCCTGATCCAATCAAGACATGCATGGCGGCGCAGCCGGCTCCCCCTGCCAAGAAGCGCGGTCCGGTGCGCAAAGTGATTAGAGCAGTCGGCAAAGAGTTGGCTTATGACAGTGTCAACTTCATGAAAGACGCCATTTTTGTCTTCTCGGCTCAAGATATCGACCCTTATGCCGTCAAGAAGCCGACCAATAAACCTTACGAAGCCTTTGAACTGCGCATGACCGACGGCTCAACCGCCCAGGTGATTCAGTATCCCGACCGCAGTTCGATTTTGCAGGGCGGTTATATGGACGGCACCATCGTGGCCCCCTATTCGGGTGGTTTTGTTATTGCCTACCCCAATGGCTCGCGGGCGCGTATGGTCAAAGAAGGTCAAGACATCAAAATCTTCAGACCCGATATGACCGTAACCACTTTCAAGAAAGGCATGTCTGGTCGATATGACGTGGTCAACGACAAGATGGGCTTTCTTGGCACAGCAGCCCCCGACAGCCAGTACGACGACAACTAATTATTAGATTAGTACTTAGCTAGAGAAGTACTTTAGGCTTTCTTTAGGGCGGCGATTCTCTCTTCAAGAGGTGGGTGGCTGGCGAAGAGTTGTCCCAAAATGCCGCTTGGGCGGTTGGATATCTTCATGGTGGCCAGAGCGCCCCTTTCTTGATAAGTGCGGTCATAGTTCATCGCCAGTCTCTCTAGGGCGCGGATCATATTGGTGCGTCCGGCTATCTGGGCGCTTCCGGCATCGGCTCTAAACTCTCTGTGTCTAGAGAACCAGTTGACCACGATGGCGCCGAGCAAGAGGAAAACTGTTTGCAGCACCGAGCTTATGACAAAGTAGAGAATGCTGTTCCGTCCCTCTTCGTTGTTGCTGGGGCGGGTGGCGATGGCTGCGATCGCGCGAGAGAGAAAGATGGCAAAGGCGTTCACTACACCTTGCAAGAGAGTCATGGTCACCATATCGCCGTTAGCAATGTGGCAGACTTCATGACCAATCACCCCTTCTATTTCTTCATCGCTCATTCTTTCCAAAAGGCCGCTTGATACTGCCACCAGTGCCATAGACTTGGTTGGTCCGGTGGCGAAGGCATTGATTTCATTGCTGCCGTAGATGCCTATTTCGGGCATGGTCTTAAGACCGGCCTTGCGGCTCAGAGTTTGCACCACATGCACCAGATTGCGCAGCCTCGGGTCGGCGACGTTTTCATCGATAAGCTGAACGCCATAGGTCCATTTGGCGATGGCTCGCGACATCCAGAGCGAAACCAGTGAGCCCACCATGCCGTAGATTAACGAGAATATGGCTAGACCGGTATAGTCAACACCATATTGGGTCATATATTGACCAACTCCAAAGATGTGAAAGAAGATGGAGCAAGTCGTGATTACAAGGAAGTTTGTAAGCAGAAAAAGAAATACTCTTTTGACGATTGCCACGGTGATCACCTCCACTGGAGTTACAGTTTTAGAATGAGGCCATTTTGCCAAAGTATGTCAGGTCTCAATGCTTTTCTAATAATTTTGAGTCTTAATTATACGGAAAGCTAAAACCCCGGGTATGTTCCCAGGGTTTTCTCGGCTTTTTGCTTTTCTTTGCTTTTTGCTCGTCTTTGCTCTTTTGCTAGGCTCTTCTCTACTGAAGTTTCGCCTGGTTTGCTAGCAAGCGGCTGTAGTTTTCTGCTTTTGTTTTTGCTTTTCCATTTCAGCCTTGAAGCCTTCTTGCACTTCTGCCGGAAATGCGGCTGAATCGAAGAAAGCCTCATTGGCATAGATCTTGCCGTCTTTGACTAGGGTGAGCTCGGCCATGCGCATGGTGAATTTAGCTGGACCATCGTGCAAGCTATCCCAGATGCGCACTACTTTGTCGCCGTCCACCAGATAGGTTTCGTTAGTGGATGTGCAGGTGAAGGGGCACATCGCCAGGCACTCTTTCGCTCCTTCGAGGCCGACAATTTGCATGCCGCCGGGCATCTTGGCTATGTAGTCTTTGTGCAAGAGTTTGCTCAAGGCCTCTATATCCTTGCTTTCCCAGGCGCGATATGCTTCTTTCACTAGTTCCAAGGTATCTTTCATTTCTCTCTCCATGCTTGTATCTCAATTTATGTTTGCTCAGTTTTGGATTCTTTAATGCGAAAAGTCCAGATTGTCCAGTTTCTCCAGTGCGGCAGACCAGCCATAGCTGTGACCTTCCACTGATTTGGCGCTCATAAAGCGACTGTGGGTCAAGGTTAATTCGGTCTTTCCGCCAAGATCTTTAAACTCTATGGTGACCAAGGTGTTGTCGGCCGGAAACTCAGGAAAGTTGTTGGTCCAGGTGAAGACAAGCTTTTTGTCTGGTTCGATTTCGAGATATTCACCCTTGGCTATGTTGAGCACATTTTCTTGATTGCAGTTATTTATAGCCGATGATCCTTTCGCCGGCTTTTCGCTGAGACCGGCGCCTGCAGCGGCGCCTACAATGGCTCCTGCAGCCGCTCCTGCAGCCGCTCCTACAATCGCTTCCGCCGTAGCCTCAGTCTGCAGATTTTGCCCTACTTGATCGCAGAACATCTTTATGGTGTATTTGCCTCCAACTCGTAAATCAAGCTCGGCTTCTACTCTATTGGTCTCATTGCAACCAAACCATTTTGCTAGTTTTTGAGGATCGACCCAGGCTTGATAGACTCTGGCAATAGGCGCGGCGATAACTCGCTTTATCTTCAGCGATTCACTAGTGCAGGTGCTTTCGATAACATACATGGCAGGCTCCTAATTCTTTTCTTCTATTTCTTGTTGTTGTTCTTCTTCTTCTTCTTTTAGAAAATCTTCCAACCTGGACAATTGCATGTTCCAGAAACGGCTGTAGGCTGTAAGCCAGTTTGTCGCCTCTTCCATCGGTAGTGGCGCCAAGCTCAAAAAGTGCGTCCTGCCTTCCACTCTTCTTTTCACAAGGTTGGCGTTTTCAAGCAGCTTTATGTGTTTTGAAATTGCCGGCAGTGAAAGGTCGAAGGGCTCTGCCAGCTCCAGCACTGAACATTCGCCGCGCCCGGCCAGATTGCCAATGATTGCCCTTCTAGTCGGGTCTGAAAGAGCAAAGAAAGTGCGGTCCAGTTGTTCGGAATAATGTTTAACCATATCGTTAAATGTAGCATGCCCCAACACAGAAAGCCAGGCCCTTAAGACCCGGCTAAATTAATTGCCGCTTTAAATTTTGCGGCTCTGCCTTTTATATGTTGGTGAAGATTTGGCGGCGATGCAAAGCAAGAAAGTGAAAGGCGGTAATGACTAGGCTGTGGCTTATCTTGCCGTCTCTAATCGCTTCTTCTATTTCCGGTAGGCTCAACCAGCGACTGGCGATGCGCTCGGTGCCGGTCTCATCAAAGCGGGGCTCCTCTACCATATTCAATTGCCTGGCCAAATAGGTATAGCAGAGATTGTTCTGCAAAGCCGGATTCGGATGATTCTTCCCCAACTCAAGCCATTCGGCGGCTTCAAAGCCGGTTTCTTCCCTCAGTTCGCGACGCGCAGCTATAAGAGGGCTTGCGTCATATTTTTCACTGCTGCCACCGGGCAATTCTAAGGTCAGGTCTTCGATGCCATGTCTAAACTGTTCTACCATCAAGACCCTGTCGTCATCGCTCAAGGCAATGACGTTTACCCAGTCGCTGCAGTCGAGAGTGTAGAAATTGCCGCGCTTCTTTTCAGGGCAGCGGCTGGTTGAGAGCACCTTGCTCACCGAAAAGACTTTGCAGTCTGTCAGTTTCTCTTTCGAGATAGTGCTCCATTTAAGCCAATCGAGATTGTCTTCTTTTTTCTCGGCTGAGGCTCTTTCCACCAAATAGTCGCTGGCCAAGTCTCTGTTTTCAGAGCTCTGGCATGATGGCTCTTCTTTAGCATTGTGAGAAACAGTTTCTGGCTTTTTGCGAAATTCAAGCATGGCTTTACCCTCTGCATAAAGAATGGCAAAGCCATGTGAATTAGTGGTGAACAATCAAGCCGAGGTTAGTATTCTTTGATTAGAGCCGTCCCCCTCATTCAGTCTTTGCTTAGGGTAGGGATTGCTGGCGTCTCCTTGCCTTTTGCGAGATTTGCTTTGTTGGCTGAAGCTATATGTTAGGTAGCCGCCAGCCAATGTCCTCACCTGAAAACCAGCTTGCTCAAGCAGCCTTTGCGCTGCGTAAGACCTTTGACCGCTCTGGCAGAAGACCACCAACTCTCGGTTTCGTGGGATTTCTGTCAGTCTCTGCCTCAGCTCACTCAGAGGTATGTGCAAGCTTCCTTCTATCGTGCCCCGCTGTCTTTCGCTGTGGTTTCGCACATCTATAAGAAGTGCTGTTTCCTCTAATCTCTCGGCGGTAAGATCTTGTGGTAGCAATTGTTTGCAGTGTCGGTGCAAGATATTTTCGCCAATCATGCCGGCTAGATTGATAGGATCTTTCGCCGAGCCGAAAGGCGGTGCGTAAGCTAACTCTAAGTCGGCTAGATCATTGATTCTAAGCCCGGCTTTAATCGCCGTGGCAATAATGTCGATGCGCTTATCTACGCCTTCTTCACCGACTATTTGCGCTCCGAGTATGCCTCCATCTTCAGAGTCGAAAATTAGCTTTATATCTAGGCGCTTTGCCTCTGGAAAATATCCGGCATGATGGCTTGGATGGAGATAGACGACTTCGAAATCTTTAGAGCTTTGTCTTAGGGCGGCTTCGTTCAAGCCAATGGAAGCGGCGGCCAGTCTGAAGATTCGTAGAATGGCCGTGCCGAAGGTGCCGTTATATGTCTTCCACTGCGCTCGTGGTTTCTTTTGTGCTTTCATGACAATGTTTTCGGCAACGCTGCGGCCTTGTCGATTCGCCGGACCACCCAGCGAGATGAGAGTGCTCAGACCTGAAAGGGGCTGGCGGACTTCTATGGCGTCACCGACAGCCCAAATCGAATCTTTACTGGTGGCTAAATATTTGTCGACAACAATTCCGCCGCTGGTGCCAAGTTCTATCCCGGCTTCTCGCGCCAGAGTTGTGTCAGGCTTTACACCTAAACCAAGAATGACCAGCTCGGCGGCAAGCGGTTCATGGTTTTCGCATTTGACCAAGCAACTTGCCGGTAGGCTATCGGTTCCCGCCTGATAGGTTTCAAAACCAAGCACTTTTGCTCCAAGTAGCAGTTTGATGCCGTTTCTTTCCATTTCTTGTTGCACTATCTCTGCCATCTCGCTGTCTAATGGCGCTAGAATATGATCTCGGCCATCAACTAAGGTGACCTGAAAGCCTCGTTTTCTTAGTTGCTCTGCTGTTTCTATGCCGATAAAGCCGCCTCCGCAGACCACTGCTTTAGGCCTTTTATCTAATTCTTTGTCGAGCAGTCTTTCGGCGAACTGTGCAATCCAGGCATCTAGCTGCCTAGTTTCTTCGATGCTTCGAACCGTGAAGATGCCTGGCCCGTCGATGCCAGCAAGTGGCGGCTTAATAGGCTTGGCGCCAACCGATAAAATAAGTTCGTCATAGCTTTCGAAGAAACTCTCGCCGGTCTGTAGATTCTTTACTGTTACGGTCTTTTCTTGGGCGTTTATGCCTATAACTTCGTGCAAGATTTTGATGTCTAAGTTGAAACGTTCTTTGAGACTTTCGGGGGTCTGCACGATTAAGCTTGCTTCGTTTTCTATTTCACGTCCAACATAGTATGGTAGCCCGCAGTTGGCATAAGAAACAAATCCACTTCGCTCCAAAACCACTATTTCCCAGTTTTCTGCCAGGCGTCTGGCCCTGGTGGCGGCGCTCATTCCTCCAGCTACACCACCAACAATCACTAGTTTTCTCTTAGTTAGCGACATCTTTCTTCCTCTGAAATCACAGTTCTAAGTCAACTATATCGATAATTGGTTAAGTAAGCAATCAGTCTTTCGGATTAATCTAGTTAATCTTGGGGGCTTGGATTAATCTTTGCTTTTGACGTGGATGCTCAATTGGTGGGGCTTTTGGCGAGTTTGCCGGACGCCGGTGTTTGGTTCGGAAAGCTAAACCGATATCGGTTTAGTTATTGAAGAGAATCGGCTCGTTCGCAGCGGGCGAAGTCAAGGGCTTTGCCCCTACCCCAAAAATATAACCGTCTTTCTTCTCTACAGGGTCAAATTAAGATCCACAATCGGATAGCTGTAGCGTTTACGGAAGACCCAGGTATCCGACATGCCGATGCCGCCTTTGCCTAGATCATTGCCAATGAATATTACCGGCACCGGCAGTTTGACGGTTATTTCGGTGGTAACCGCTACATATGGATGGCCCACCAGGGGATCTCCGCCAAAGTCTTGATACTCGAAAGATCCTGGTATAGTCGAAAGCCTTGGGCTGCTTATATAGACGCCGTCGCCTTGATGAACTGCAAGCGCAGTTGTCGCCGCCTGCATTGCCTGACTACTGGTCTTTTGTTGAGCGGCGGCTCGACAGGCTTCCTTGCAGCACTTTTCATTGAGCTGGTAGGCTAGCATCATCAGGCTTATATCTACAGCCATCATAAAGAGGGCCATCAGAAAGAGCACGCCGCATGATAATTCAAGTAAAATGGTCGCTTGCTGCTTTCTTCTCATATTGGTCACTCGCTTGAGGCGATCTTTTCAAGCTGAACTAAAGAGCGTGCGATATTCTCAAAAGTTTTTCTTAGTTTTGTGGCATCAGTAACAAGGAAAAACTTACCGCCGTTTCCTGCTATGTAAGATACGCCAGGATAGCTTGAGCCCGGTGTATAAGTCATGGTCTGTCCGCTTTCGTTCACATAGGTTACTGGTTTATTGGGATCATCATTTAGTGTGTTTACTTCGCCAGGAATGATTGAACTGTTTTGCGCTAGACCGATTGTGTATATTGGAATGCCTTGATCTCTAACCGCAGCTGCGGCTGTTCGTGCATATGAAGAAGGATTAGAGCCGGGCTCTGTTGGTTGACCGTCCGTGAAAAGAATGATGGCTCGCTTTGATCCTATGCGTTTTTGATTGACGATCATATCTTTAGCCGTATAGAGTGCATCACCAATATTGGTGCCGCCATTAGCCACTGTTATGGCTACTGAATTTGTCACTAAATTGAAGTTGCTCACGTCTTTATTGAGGCTGACACCGGGGCGGGGGAACTGACCATTGCCGCCGGCACTATAGTTGCTTGCTACATTTGGTCCGCTCACAGTCTCTGTCGGCAGACTGCCTGAGTCGCTGGAGAAGCACACTAAACCAAAGTGGGCCTCTGTATTGTTATTCATGATTGTGTAGAAATTGAGTGCTGCGTCCTGAGCTTGGCTGAGCGGTCGAATTTTTTTCTGGGCGCAGGCTCTATAGTCGGCTTGATAGCCCGGCATTGGTGTGATTGAAGTAAGGCTTGGCACTGTGTCTAGTTTGGCATTGCTGTAGACTGAGCCGTTCTCAAGATTGCCTCTAGCTGCTTCAACCACTGCTTCCATGCTGGGATAAGAGAAGCCTCCGGGGCTTAGGTATGGCACGTTGAGCGTATAGTCAGAGTTTTCTGCGATGTTTACTATTAAGTCGGTGTAAGTGTAGTTGTCACCAATACTGGTGCTGCTTGGATAATTGCCCGGAGGCGACCCGGCATTAGGAGAACCTCTCAGTGTTGGCGAGAAAGTAAGACGTCTAGAGTGACTGCTGGAAGAGCTGTTGTCTAAGTTTTGCGGTGACACGGCATTGACACCTGTGCCTTCCGGCGGCGCACCTAGAATGTCAAATAGTTTTCCTGAAGCCATTAGTCCAGTGGTGGGGGCTCCTGCTCTGGCATTAGTTAGTCTGTATTGGATGCGTTTATTGGTGGTGTCCCAATATCTTTTCACAAAGGTGACCGGCGTTTGGTCGTCTATTGAGCCTGATATGTCGAAGCAGAGCACTAAGTCTAGCTGGGGCACCCGTCCGTAGGCGTCGGCCCTGATTGTAAAAGGTCCGCGTATGCCGAGAAAACCACCAAAAACTGGAGTTAATCCGTAAGAGGCAATGACATGTACTATTCGCCCTCTGCTGTCTCCAAAAGCTACCTGCGAGTTAACCGGCGGTCCGACCGGGTCAAGCAGCTCGATATACATAAGTGTTGAATTGGCTTCGGGCTGCTGGTCTTTGCTGTAACTGCGGGCGGCATTGGCTAGTCTTTTCTCAAAGATGCTGTTGTCTTTGAAGGTGTTCAAAGAAGCATCGATAGCTACTTGATGAGTCTGGTTGAGATCGGTGAGATCTGAGCTTGCCATAGAGGCTGCTCCAGCCAAAGCAGAGGCTTCGCAGATTGCCCTGAGCTGATCTTTTACAGAAGAAGCGCGTACAATCTCGAAGGTGAAAAGAGCCATCGCCGGTAGTATCAAACAGCCAAAGAGAATGCAAATAAACAGAGTAGATACGCCTTCTTGGCGGCAGCGAATTTTTGCGATACTTTTCTTTTTACTGCTGGACATTTTTCTGGGCTCTCAAAAGAAAGTTCTTTACGCCAAATGCGATCTATTCAGCCTCGCATCTATTTTTTACTATTTTTCTACTGTGTTTCGCTTTCCACATCGTCCGTGTGGTTTATTTTTCTCATCCGCTTGATTAGATGCAATTTTGTCCGTTTCTAGATGTTTATTCATTAAGTCCTTGGGGGTTTTCGGCCACTTGCTTTATCGCCACGGTGGTGCGCCATGGTCTTAGTCCAGGCACACTACTGAGGGGCGGTAGCGCATATTCGACCAATGGATGCAAGTCGGCGGTCACTGCGCATTGAATGAAATATAGATAGTTTGTAGTGTTGGCCGGAGTGGCAAGCTTTTGGGTCGTGATGGCGACGGCGCCGGTTTGCCGATTAATTGAAATGATCGAAACCTTGGTGCTGACAATGTCTATGCCGGTAAACCGACTGGCATAGGTGCCTACGGTGGTCGGCGTAGCCTCAAGCGATGATGGACGTCCGCTGCTGCCGGTGCTAAAACTATGCGCGGTGGCTGCTGCATGGGCGCCTTCTCTTGCAACAGATTCCAGCAAGGCATAGCGCAGAAAAATTGTGCCATAGTTAATCATCGGAAAGACAAAGATGATAAGCAAAGCGAACATGGCAAGAGGCAGCTCTAGGGCGCTAGTGCCACATGGCGAACGCTTTTGGGTCTTGACGACGAGTCGGAGGTATGGCACGGCAACCTCACCTGAGCGATGCTTTGATCAGCTCTTTGAAAAGCATTCGGGCTAAGTCGTTTATGTGTTCAGGGTCAATATGATTAGTGTTGGGAGACGCATCAATAGACCCATTAATCGACCTGTCAATAGACTGTAAAGCCGCCGCCTCTTTGTTTGTGCTTGCAGTTTGAGTTGCTGGGTTTAGCAGAGATCCAGCCAAATTCATCGAAGCTTTTGACACTGAGATTCCTGCTTTAGCTATACCATCGCCGGCACGTAGGCCGCTTTCGCTCAAAATAGGTTCGGCTTCCTCTTTACTCAAAAGATTGAGCTTCAAAATCGGTGGATAATCTTTCTGGTCGATTGTATTCAGGCTGAGCCCCAGCCAGACATCGGCCGGAACAATAAAGACATCAATTTCGTGGTCGAAACCGCGCAGCAAAAGAGCGGCAGTGCGACTGACAAAATGAGCTTCGAAATAGATTTCTTTGCCGGACTTACCTGGGGCGGGCGCTTCGGTGCAGGCGACTGTGTGAAACTCGGGCTCGGTGGCTTCGATGAACATATAGTCTTCGACCAAGTTGGCATTGAACTGATTGACCAAGGTCTGCAATTCGGCAAAGAGCTTCTTTAGCCAAAAGACTATCAGCTTTTCGTTTGAGACATGGGTGGAGTACTCTCCTTCCACGCGCGGCTCATGACTGTAGTCGGCTACCAATTCTTGCATCCAGCTTGAGCAGTCGCAGCGCTTTACTTTCAGTCGCGCCAATTTATTCTTGATTAGCTCGGCGTTGTTTTGTTGAACATCGTGTCGATGCTTCGAATTTAGTCCCCAGAGATGGTCGTACATGAAGGGTCCTTTCGTTTCTCTAGTCATCGATTTCTTCGGTCAAAAGCTCAGAGTCGAGCCAGTCGCCGAGGTGAAAGACAAAGTTCCGGTGTGAAAGAAATGAATCTTGGGCTTCCGTTCTGGTGACAATGGCACCGTCGCCTAGCGATTTGGCTAGGCGAATATTTCTTTCATTGCTGAAAATCAATTCGCTAATATCATTGCCGCTTTCGGGGTCGTGTTCGGTCAGGGCAAATTCGAGGGTGATGGGCTCTCGCCATCTGATATCAATAAAGAAATATCGATGAATTGCTTCTTTGATGCGCTGACAGATTTTGCCCGAAGCCTGTTCATCGGCGCCGAGCAAAAGCAAAGCAAAACGTTTCTGTCCATATCTGACGATGATATCGCCGTCTCTCAGGGCGCCTCTGATGACGCTAGTGACACGGTTTAAAGCTCTTCTTGCGCGCCTTCCGGTGGTTTCGCTTTCGGTGTCTAGGCCCGAAACATCGAGTAGGACCACGCAGAATGGTAAACGCATTACCGAAGGAGGATAGTTAGCTAGGGCAATCGCGAAAGTAACCGCCACTTCTTCCGGTCCGCGACAGTGCACCACTTGGCGTGGCTGCTCAAGAGCGACGAGAACAACTTTCTTGCTCACGCTCTCTTTAATTTGCCCGGCCAGATTCGTGGTTCCAGGCATAGCAGTGTGCTCAGAAGTCATGAATAACTCCCGACAATTTGTCCTAAAAACTGTGCCCGCCATCCTAACTATGACAGTCGGCGATCCCAGGCGCTATCCCCTAAAAGGGTGACCTTAATATCGCTTTACAATGACTGAAATGGCTGAAAACTCTTGCTGAGATGCGTTGTCCAGTCTTTGATCTGTTCTTGAATTTAGTGGCAGGCTCTCGAATTAATCAAATCTGACAAAAAAGTCTTCATTTCACTCTTACTATCGGAAACGTATATGACTTTACGAAGGCCACTTTGCCGTCTTGCAAGACACCGGCATTGAAAAATGCCAGCGGTCCAAAGGGCATTACTGCTTCGGTTTTGGTGCGCACTTGCACATAAGGCGAGGTCTGAGCCGGCGGGCTGCCGCCGAAATCCTGATAGACCACGGCGCCGTCTAGTTTGGGCTGGGAGAGAAATGTTCCGCCCGGATAGCTCTTAATGACAGCCGATGCCAGTTTGGTCGACTCGGCAAGGTCTTGACCTTGGGCTGCCTGGCGGCAGGCGTCGCGACAAACCCTATCATTTATATAGGCACCGAAAACGATGATGCCGAGGTGCAGAGCTATCACTACAAAAACTGCCGCCATTACACTGCCGCAAGTTAGCTCTACAGATAGTGAGCCGCGTTTTCTTGCCAGGAGAGCTTGATGATGTTGTCTTTTCATTATCGTCTCCTTAGCGATTAGAAACCAGTTTCACTAGTCGGCGGGCTATTTTGGCGAAGGTGGTGCGCAGTTGCGTAGCATCGGTCACCAGATTGAAAGTGCCGCCGTTGCCTGCGATGGCGGCGATACCGCCGGTGGTGGGGTCGGGATTGTCATCATTGAGAATGGCTTTCTGGTCGGGAATGATGGCGGCGTTTTGGGCTAGACCGACTGTGTAGATGGCGATACCTGCATCTCTAGCTGCTACTGCTGCTTTGCGGGCATTGGCTTTGGGGTCGGCATCGAGCGGTCCACCTGGTGCGGTCGGTTGACCGTCGGTAAACAATATTATTGCCTTGACCGAACCTTGTCTGGCATTGGCTTTAAGATCTTGCGTGGCCGCATGAATCGCCGCACCAATGTTGGTGGCACCCATGGCTACGCAGCTTTTTATGGAAGTGTTGACTTCGTTGAACTGAGTCGTACCGGCTATTTTTGAAATAACTACTCGCGGCAAGGGGAACGGCTGAATAGCCCCATAGGGAGCAGCATCATCGATATTGTGCCAGTCGACAGTGCTATTAGGGGCGGTGCCTACTTCCGAGTCGAAGGCGGCGAATCCGAAATGAGTATCGGCGTCTGTATTCAAGATTTGATTCATGGTCAAGACAGCCTCTTTCGCATCCATGAGAGGTCTTATCTGTTTGGCGGCTGCTTCGAAATAAGCTTTCTGATAGCCTGGGCGCGGTGTCACCGAGACTGAAGTATAGGCTCTGCTCGACTTGAAGACCACGTCGTTTTCCAGGTTGCCGCGCGATGCTTCCACCAAGGTCGCTACATCTGGGAAACTGTAGCCGTCATAGACGAAGCCGCCGAAGAAATCTTTGCCGTCTATGTTCACCACTTCATCGGTGAAACAGCGGAAGCCGTCAAAGGTGAAGGCTGTTCCAGGCGGGCAGTTGCCGGGCGGTGCGCCGGCTTCGGGATAAACCGAGTTGGAGCGCAGACCTTTGGTACCGTAATAGCTCGCCAAATATTCGCTGAAATAAGCTTTTGAATTGTAATAGGCGTCGGTGAGCAGTTGCGGCTGTACGGCATTCAAACTGGTGCCCATGGCGCCGGGCTTCATGATGTCATAGATTTTGCCCTTCATGACGCCGTTTACACCGACCACATCTTTGTAGACTATTTTGCCTGTACCGAGGGTTTCGTCCCAAACTCTTTTTACAAAAGTGACCGGTGTCTGATCGTCCATCGAACCAGACACATCAAAACAAACCACCATGTCTAGTTTCGGTACGGCGCTTGTTGAAACAGCATTGACGCCCCAAGACTTGATGCCTAGAAATTTACCAAAGGCTAGTTCGCTACCCGTGCTGGCGGTGATTTTGACTACTTTGCCGTTGGGGCTGCTGAGCGGTTCTACGGCATAGGTAACAGGGTTGAGAAATTCAAAAAAGAGTTTTGATTCGCCGACATTGCAAGTGAGAGCCGCCTTAGATGCCACCACGGTGGCGCTAGTGAAAGGCACACCCAAAGCCGTGTTGGCTTTGAAAATCTTCAAGGCGCTCTCGATGGCATCAAGATGAGCCTGAGTCGGATTGGTATTATCTGAACTGGCAAGAGTGGCGGTGCCTGTCAGGGCAGCGGCATCAGAGGCGCTCTGCAGCTCTTGTTTGGCAAGATATAGTCTGCCAAATTCAAAGCCGAGTACAGCAAACATGGGGAAGATAATCAAAGCGAAGAGCATCATTAAAGAAAGCAGACCCTGTCCTCTCGGGTCTCTTCTGAAGGCTTTCAATTTTTCAAATTCTCTATCATGCATAAGAAAGGGTTCCGTAATATCAGAGAGTCAAGCCTTGTGGGTTTTCGCAGAATTGCCGGGCGCTCAGTATAAAGACAAGCGGCTTGGTGACACCAGCAATCGGCACCGGTGATGGTATCGGCAAAAGAGGCGCTGCCGAGCACTCAGCTGTGACCTGAATTTGATAGGTGTTGACGCTTGAGTCGGCGGGTTTAGTGAGGGGGGCGTCGGCTACACTCATTTTCATGGTATCGATATGGGTGATCACTATTTCGGTTTTTATATTCTGAATATCTATGCCATCAAAAGATGCTTTGGTCTGGGCGAGTTTTGTGAGGGTTTCGGCGCAGGCAGAAGGTTTGCCGTCTACCGGGTTGAGAAAGGTATTGGCGCGGGCTGCCGAGATGCTTGCCATGTGCACACCGGCATACAAAAATGAAATGCGCAAGAAGGCGGCACTCAGGTTTAAGAGTGGAAAGCCGATAACCATAAAGAGCACCCAGAGAACCAAGGGCAGCTCGGCTACAAAAGAGCCTTGACGATTGCGACTATAACGATTGGAGCGGAGGCGCATTCTCATCTTTAGCGCTCCTTGTGGGCATTGTGACCGTTGCCGGTTATTTTGTTTCGCTGCATGACCGGCTCGCCCATCGAGCTGATTTTGATCATCATACTGAGCTGCAGGCGCGCTCTTTCATTGCGCACCGAAAGCAAAGCCATCTGGCAAATATCGCGGGCTCGGTCTCTCTGCCCGGCGCCGATGAGAGATTCTGCTAGTCTGACCGGCAACTTTTCATTGTTTGGGTCAAGCTTCATAGCCTGCTCGAAAGAGTGGGCGGCGCTGGCATAGTTGTCTGTGTGGGCGTAAGCTTCACCCAGCCAGTAAAAGTCGTTGGCAGAGGCCCCCGGGATAGAGCAAAGCTGGTGATAGAGCGAGAGAGCTTGACCAAACTGTCCAGCCTGATAATAAGCCTGTGCCTGGCTGCGCAGGGTGTCGCTCATCTGGTTCGGCTGGCTTTGCACGCCGGTGTTCATCTGGGTGGGTTGCACATAAGCCAACTGCGGCTGCTGCCACTGGGCGCTTGCCGGCTTGCTGCTAAACGGCAACAATGCCAAGGCGAATATTCCGGCAATAACAATATATGGGCGCGGTCTAAAATAGCTCGGTTTGGTGTCCATAAGAAAAGCTACCTGGGTTTGTGTGGGGACCTTATCGTAGCTTCAGGTTGGTGACATATTTATGGCAGGGCTTGCGGAAAATACGCAGAAGTCATGCCCACAGGGTTCTTAGGAGCCTTGAGCCGCTGGCGGCTCTGCTTGCTAAGCAGCCTAAAGTCCCATTAGTCGGTCATGCCGGATATTATGGATGGGCCGGCGCCTCTTACTGTTTTGCGGCCTGGTCTTCTTTACTGTTTGGGATATTTCTGCGCGCATATCTTTTTCAAGACTTTGCAAGACTTTTCAGGGGTCTGCCCATTTAGCCAGGGCGCTGTGCTTTACTATGCATATTCAGCAATCTGTCTATACATCTATTTTGAGGACCAAATGAGAACCGAGCCTAGCGATTGCCAACTGAGGGTCTGTTTGACCGTGCCCGACGCCGCGGCGGCCTTAACCTGGTATGCAAATATTTTTGACGGCACTGAAGTGATGCGCATGACCTATCCGGGTACAGAGAAGATTATGCATGCAGAGATGAAAATAGGTTCTAGTTTATTGATGATATGCGACGAGATAGCAGAGTTTGTGCCTCGCAGCGCTAAGACCCTGGGCAATTCGCCTGTCACTTTTATGCTATACACCGATAACTGCGATAGGCTCTTTGAGCGCGCCACTGCTGGTGGTGCAGAAGTGATCATGGCTCCCGCTGATATGTTCTGGGGCGATAGATATTGTCAGGTTATAGATCCCTTTGGTAATCGCTGGTCTTTGCTGACCCATAAAGAAGATCTTTCTTTTGAAGAAATGGAAGCCCGTAAGGAGAAGTTTTTCAATCTCAATCTAGATAAGAGTTCAACCCACTAACGAGGAGGTCGTCATGACCGAGAAAGACGCATCGGTAGCCTGTTTACTCTGCTTTTTCCTAGGAGTCTTCGGCGCGCACCGATTCTATCTGGGTAAGACCTGGAGTGGTGTCGGCATGCTCCTTACTTTCGGTGGGCTTGGAATTTGGATGCTTATCGATTTGTTTATGCTTGCCTACGGCGTATTTAAAGATGGTCAGGGCAAAGTGGTGCCGGGTGGTAATCGCAAAGGTACTGCTCTTTTACTTTTGTATCTGCCTGGTACTTTTGGGCTTTGCGGCATGCACCGCTTTTATGTAAAGCGCTATGGCAGCGGCGTCGCCCAGCTTCTCACATTTGGTGGACTGGGCATTTGGATGCTTATTGATGCAGTGATGATTTGTACAAATGAATTTGTCGACAAAGACGGCATGAAAGTGATTGAGTAAGTAAAGAAAGAGAATAAGACAAAGTAAGGCAGAACAAACAAAACTTAGCTAAGCGGAACAAAGCTGAACAAAGCAAAGATTGTTCGTGACCACGAGATATTCTTGTGTGACATATTCTGGTGGCATTCTAGATCTGATGTTCTAGGGGCTCTTGACGCAGTCGATATTGCTGTTATAGTAAAGACAGGCGGCAGAGTTTTGTTGCCTTATAAGAGCACACATAAAGACCTATCCGAACAGAGAATATAACTCAATAAGTAATCGAGTTAGAGAGTAGAAGATGAAAGACAAAGCCTATCGATATTATCAATTAGTCCTCGGTTATCCCGGCTGCAAGAGGCTTTGCTTGGCATAGGTCCAACTCTAAGTGTCTAGCGGCCCGGGTCAAAAGCCCGGGCTTTTTATTTGCAATAGACTGCTAGTGCGGCACTACATATGGTGCTGGCTTTGTTTCGACTTTGTTTCGACTCTGTATCTCAAACTTCTTGCATTTGCGCAAGCTTTTTCTCACCCCAAACTACCCAAACTAAACTAAAGGAGTCAAGTATGAAAGTATCAAAATTAGATTATTGAATGCCATCGGCGGGGCTTGTTTGCTCTGTTTGTTCTTGACTTCGTCGGCGGGTATGCAAGTGGTCAAAGCGGCGTGGCTGTAATCCACGCGTCGAAAGGCTTCGCAGGTTCGAATCCGTGCCCCGTCGAATTTTTCTCTAAGTTTTGTTATGGGGCGAGGGCTGTCTATTGGCGCCCCGCTTCGCTCTTAAGCCGTCTATGTTATGATCTTGGCGTACTGGTAAGAGCGCCGTTTGGCGGTGTTTTCTTGGGTGCAAGGCACCGAAATTATTGGTAGCCGTGCATACAAAAGTGATGCGATACCAGGGCAAAACATAACCAAGCCAGCTCAGAAAAGCCAAAATAAAAATCCAGATTTGAAAGGATCCCCAGAGTGTTGAGAGAGTATCACAATTGGCATAGCCCGACCCTCGGTAGAAATATGGAGCTTCTCACTTTCGGTCATGCCGGAGCGAGAGTGTTGGTCTTCCCTACATCTTGCGGACGTTTCTTTGACTGGGAAAATCGGGGCATGCTCAAAGCTGTTGAGCGTCATATCGAGCAGGGTTGGATTCAACTGTTTTGTGTAGATGGCGTTGATGAGGAAAGTTGGTTCAACACCCACGTGCCGCCTGTTGATCGCGCTCGCCGCCATTTGCAATATCAAGAGTATGTGATAAATGAAGTCTTGCCCTTCGTTTATTCCAAAAACGAAAATCAATTTACGATGGCAATTGGTGCCAGCTTCGGTGCTTATCATTCTTACAGCATCGCCCTGCGCTATCCCGAGCGCTTCAATAGAGTGCTTGGTATGAGTGGTGTCTATGATGTGCGCGAATGGACCGACAATCAGATGGACGACGGTGCCATGCGTCAAGGCAGCCCCTGTGAATATCTGCTTGCTTTAGAAGATCATGCCAAAATAGAACAGATTCGCAAGATTGAATTCATCATGCCAATCGGTGTGGAAGATCCGCTTTATCCCAATAATCAGTGGATGTCGCAGATTATGTGGGACAAAGGAATTTGGCATGCCTTCCGTCCTTGCGATGGCTTCGCCCACGACTGGCCGCAGTGGTATGAAATGATTCAAGACCATATAGGCGGCGCCGATAGCCGCGGCTAATTACTTTAGTCAAGCCGGTTTAGCTCTTATTCGACTCCGACTCTATACTTTCTCTCTTTGCTGTCTTTGCGGTGAGGATCGTAGACGACCGATAGATCAACTACCTCGGCTCCGGGAGAGACCCGGAAGTTTAGGAGTGGCGTGCCGCGTCGGTCTTCCACAAATTGTTTGCGATTAGCACATTCAACATCGGCTAGAAATTTCATCCGCTCTTCCGGGCTCATTGACTGCATAACTTTGGCCATTTCCTTGGTCTCGCCAACGGCGGCAGCGCGAGCATAGGCGTCGGCTGTGTGCCCGTTATAGAGCGGTTCTTCTCTGTCTACAGCTTCACCTTTAGGGGTGAGACCAATCGACTCTGAATAACGTTTTGAAGGTAGCTGTCTGCCAAAAAGATCCCAACTTTTGTATTCTGCTTCAATGGTCAAACCCTTTTCACTATCGATTAGTTCAAGCTTGGGCACGCCGTGCGGGTCGTTTGCATGACGATCGCTATTTATGCAAGCCATCGCCTTGAGCGTCTCAGCCCTCTCTTGCGCCGACATGGGCTCTAGATGCTTGCGCACATCCGAAACTTCCAGCGACTCTGCCGCCGCTGTCAGGCCGCGGGCCAAGTTGTCCTTATACTGGTCGGGTCCATAATGTACTTCTATGTCGCCGCCATGCTTTGCCTCCATCCGAGCCGGCGGCGTATTCATATATTCATCGAACAAGGCATCTGAGGCTTTGTTTGGTGCCGGTCTTTGTTGTGTTCTAGGTTCGGCAGACTCTAGAGAATTTTGTACATCAGCCATAGAAAACTCCTACTGGAGCTCTCAGCGAACTTGCGGTCTTTCTTGATGCAGCTTTCTGGTAAGCAATACCGCGCCGTCGTGAGCGCATAAAAGGGTAAAGGGGAGGGTTACGGGGTAGATTGCCCTGATTATGCAAGTGCTGCTTGACGACTTCAATGGGGAAATCACGAAGAATCAGATAAAACGCTCCAGAGCAAATGCCGAAGAATTTATAGCAAAGAACCTAAAGCAAAGGACCTATAGCAATCAACATATAGAGAATAGCGAAGAACAAACACTTGCCCAGCTGTTTGTCGTTCGCTTTCATTTTTGATGGGCTAACTATGATCGAATTATTGGTTAGTTTTGTCGGCGCCTTGCCTCTCGCCAATTTTTCTTTCCACTAGCCGTTTTACTTCTCCAATTTTTCGAACATCGGGTGCAAAGTGAAGCTAGTTCTCGTTTTTTGCTTGCTCTTCTTTTGGTATTCTTCTGTCACGGCTCTCTTGCGGGTGCCTTATGCTTTATATTCAGCCAATGAAAATCTCTATGCATACAAGAGAATCGACGGGCAATTCTTGACGCCTTTTATTTATGACCGTGCCGACAAGTTTAGCAAAGGCTTTGCCCATGTATGCAGAAGTGAATTCATACTGCCTCTTGGTCCATTAGGGGTTTCGAGGCTTGGCCCAATGCGCCATGGCTTTGTTGATTCGAGCGGCAGGTTTCTCTACAGGACCGGCAAAGAATTAGAAGATGACGCATCTGAAGCTCTGGCCATCTTTAGCGATGTGCGTAAGGTCGGTTTTATTGATAGAGCCGGCGATGTTCGAATTGCCCCTAACTTTGATCACGCTAGACCATTTTGTGATGGTCTGGCCGCAGTTTGCAGATGCTCGAGCAACCACATAGATGGTCCTCTTTGCTCTGAGATATTTGGCAAATGGGGCTTTGTCGATAAATCAGGCACCCTCGTTATTCCTTATCGCTTCGCCTCCGTCGCTGATTTTTCCGAGGGCTTGGCTGCTTTTCAGTTTGAAGGGCGATATGGCTTTATAGATAAGACTGGGGCTGTGGTTATTGCTGCCAAATACAAAAAGCATGAAGCCTTTTCCAATGGCTATGCCCGCACCGATCTTGGCTTTATCGATAAAGGTGGTGCCCTCAAGTTTCCTGCTGATTGGTCAGATATAACCAGCTTCTCTGAGAACCGCTGTACTTGGCGAAAAGACGGCAAGTATTATTTGCTTGATGAGAAGTTTAGGACTGTTTCAGAGGGCTTCGATAGGCTCGGCAATGTGCATGAAGGACTTTGTTATTTTCAGAAGGATGGTTTGTTTGGCTATATTGACCAGAATGGCAGCGTAATTGTCACGCCGCAGTATTTAGAGGCTGGCCAATTTTGTTCAGGTATGGCCCTGGTTAAATCAAAATCTGGTGTGCTGCAGTCCATCGACAAGCTAGGGCGTGTGCTTGCTACAGTAGATGATGCCAAGGCAGAAAATATTTCTGAGAATATTTACGCTGTGAGCGATAAAGCTTTGGGCTATAGGCACGCCTTCGACCTCTTTTTGACTATTCAGCCGGTTTTGCTGGCACTTCTAACTGGTTTTTGCATAGCAATCTTCTGCCAGGTTGTGCGTTCAAGGGCACTTAAGATATGTATGATTTTCTTTCTTTTGGCGCAGACAGCCTTGTTGAGTTATCCAAGCGGCCATTCCCACATAACTACTCAGCTTTTGTGGTGGTGCAATGGTGTCGGCTTGTTTCTTCCTTTATTGGTTCTCTATCTTTTTCAAAGACCCGAGATTAAGGCTAGAATTGCAGCGATTATTGCTCGACTGGGCTGAGCGGAGCCAGGCATGTTCTATACCAGCTGTCAGCTCTTATCAGCTCAGGCTTTCGTTGATGCGCTCAAGTGCCTCTCGCGCCCCTAGAGGAATTGAAATTTGTCCGGCAGGCACTTCGGGGTCGCGGATATTGATACGAATTAGTTTCGCCCCTCTGCTCTTCAGCATTCTCTCTCCGAGCCATCTGATTGTCGGAATCGCCTTGCCAGCGCCCATCTCAATAATGACAGTCGGTTCTTTGATATCGCAGACGGTGCATTGTTTGAAGCGCATTTCTTGTTTATCGGTGCGCCTTGAAATCCATTGAAAGTCACCAAACATAAGTATATTCGGTCTGGCCACTTGATCGCATTTGGGGCAATAGGGAATGTCTTTTGTGCGCATAGTTTCGAAGTCTATTTTAAACTCGTGTTCGTTTGGCCAGAGCGACAGCGAGCAAGGTTGAATGCACTGCAGATGGTGAATGGTGCCGTGAATTTCCACCACTTCTTCTTCTGAAAAGCCTGCCTTTTGAAATTGTCCATCTACATTTGAGGTGATTACATGACAATGCAGGTCTAACTCTTTTTGCCATTGGCGCAAGATGCTAAAGCCCTTATGAGGCACAACGCTTCGATACTCTATGCTGCGATGACCATAGAAACCCCAGCCAAATTCGGGGTCTTCCTCTAGATGACGCGGCGTGGCCAGATTCTCAAATTTGAGACCGAGGCGTGCATAAGGTGGGTACGCTCGCCAAAAGCCTTCGCTGCCTCTAAAATCGGGTAACCCAGAATCTACTCCCATGCCGGCTCCGGCAGTAATAATTAGGGTTTTAGCCTCTTTTATTGCTGCTGCCGCCAAGTCAATCGAGTTTTGTACAACGCTATCCATAAATTAGATCGACCTCAGGATAGACCCAAGTCTTTGGTTCTTAAGTCTGTATTCAACCTGCTATTTACCCTAAACTTTTGCCAGTCTTTATGGTCTGTCTATTCATTGTTACCGACTGCCATAATCGGGCTACTGGCAAAAGGAGAGTAAGATGTCGCGCCAATTAATCGTCGGTGGACTTTCGGTGGCAATTCTAGGGTCGGTCATGCTCAGTCAGACATTGGGCTTGCAGGCCGGCGCACGGCTCGGGGGAGCAACCAACAATAGTACGTTCGCCGGGGCTATCGATTTATCCAAATTGCCTCGTGCTGAGGCTGGTTCGAAGGAGCAGATAACCATGCACAAAGACCTGGCTACGACTGCGATACTGGGCGGCAAAGAGCGCTTTCTAACTTTTGTCAGCACCGACAAACCTATATATAAGTCTGGTGAGAAAGTTTATGCCCGGGGTGTTTTGCTTGATGCCGCCGAGCACAAGCCTTTGGCGGGTAATAACTATGAAAACGTTCAAATAGCTATTCTCGGACCCAAGGGAGAAAATGTGGCGGCGGGCTCTGCCCAGGTGCAAGACAGTGTCTGGGGCTTTGCCTGGGAAGTGCCCGAGGGGCAAGCAGGCGGGCAATATACATTGAAAGCCACCTATCCTTGGAATGGTCACTGCCCAGCCGAACGCAAGTTTGACGTGCGCGCCTATCGCGCTCCCAGGCTGAAGTCGCAGATTACATTTTTGCGCGATGGCTATGGTCCCGGTGAAAAGGTAAATGCCACCCTCGAAGTCAAAAGAGCCGAAGGCGGCGTGCCCGCCGGTGCCAAAGTGACGGTGAGCGCCAATATCGATGGCGTTGAAGTGTCGGGTGGTACTGCCAAGGTCGATGAGCACGGGCTTTGTCAGGTTTCGCTGCAACTGCCGGGGCATATCGCTCGGGGCGAAGGCACTCTGGCTCTGGTGGTGGAAGACGGTGGCGTAGTGGAGACCGCTTCCAAGACCATTCCAATTATTTTGCAAACAGTCGATCTAAATATTTATCCGGAAGGCGGCGACCTTGTCTCAGGATTCAGCAATCGGGTCTATATTCAAGCCAAGCAACCAAACGGTAAGCCCGCCGATCTTTCTTGCAAACTAATCTGCAAAGAAAATGGCGCTCAGGTGGCGACTTTTAAGACCGAGCATGAAGGTCGTGGTCGCTTTGAATTTGAGCCTGAAGCAGGCAAGTCTTATTTCATTTCAATTGATGAGCCCGCAGGCATCAAGACAACCTATGCCCTGCCTGCCGCCAAGGCGAAAGGGGCAGTGTTGCGCGCTTCTTCCGACATCTGTGCGAAAGGGGCGCCTTTGACTGTGCTTGTTGCAGCCAGCGAGCCTCAATATAAAGTTACTTTGAGCCGCCGCGAAGAGATTGTCGGTGAATGTCAAGTCGACCTCAAGAAACGTTCTGATGCTGCCGACAAGTTTTTGCCGGTTACTTTCAACTTGCCTGAAAACATCGACGGTGTGCTCACCGCCACTGTCTGGAGTCAATCTGACCAACCTCTAGCCGAGCGCTTGATTTTTCGTGAGCCTAAAAAGGCGATAAAGGTTTCTGTAAAAGCAGATAAAGAGAAATATGTGCCTGGTGAAGGCGCCAGCCTGACGGTAAAAGCCACCGACAGTGATGGCAAGCCAATTTCTGCAGTGGTTGGCCTTACAGTCACAGACGATAGTGTTTTAGAAATGGTCGAAAAGCGCGAGCAAGCGCCGCGGTTGCCGGTCATGGTCTTTCTTGAGCCTGAGGTTAAAGACCTTGCCGACGCCCATGTTTATCTAGGCAAAGATAATCCCAAGGCGGCGATGGCCACCGATCTTTTGCTCGGCACCCAGGGGTGGAGGCGCTTTGCCCTGGTTAATTTAGCTGACTTTATCGAGAAGAATGGCGACGATGCCAGACGTGCCGTGGCTCTTAAAATAAGATCTGAAGCCGAGCGCGATCATGTAATGCGCCTAGAAGAAGGACAAGCTTTCGGTGGCATGGGCGGCATGGCTTTAGGTATGGTGCGGCAGCGCGGAGCCGCAGGCCCTTGGGCCATGCCTGGTGCAAGACCTATGGCCGCTCCGGCTCCGATGCCTGCCGGTATGGCGATGCCCAAGATGGCAGCCAGAAGAGACCAGCCATTGGTCGCCGATATGAGAATAGTCGCTAAGTCGGTAGGCAATGACAAAGCCGCACCCGAGAAGATTGCTGCTGCCCCCAAAGATAGCGAAGCTAAACTGCAGAGTGCTATCAATAACTTTATCGCGGCAAAAGAGAAAAGAGCAATCTTAGCTGATGAACTGGCTCCTATGAGCCTGAGCAATCTAGTGATGGTGCGCGAATTTGCCCACCAGGTGCGAGCAGATCGACAGGCTAACGATAGGGTCGATTTTGCCGAGACCCTGTATTGGAATGCCGGTGTGCGCACCGATGCAGCCACAGGCGAAGCAAAAGTAAAGTTCGATCTAAGCGACAGTGTCACCACCTTTAAGGTCTTTGCCGATGCCTTCAGTGGTAGTGGCGCCGTTGGTGCCGCCGCCGTCGGTATAGAGTCGGTGCAGCCCTTTTATGCTGAAATGAAGATGCCCTTGGAAGTCACCGCCGGCGACAAGATATTGCTGCCGGTAAGTCTGGTCAATGCCACTACCGGCAGTTTGTCAGGCGTCAATGTCTCGACCGATCTCAAAGGCGATTTTAAATTAGGCGCGCCTCTTGGTCTCTTTAGCACCATGGCTGGTGATAGTCGTCTGCGCCTTTTGCAGCCGATTGATGTTGGCATTATGAGTGGTGGCAAACCTCTGGTATTATCGGCGAAAGCTGGGCAGTTCAGCGATCGCATCGAAAGACAGATTTTGGTCAAACCTAAGGGTTTCCCTGTGGAAGAGAGCTTTGCCGGTATATTGGAGCCTGGCAAGGCGGTGGTGCACAATATTAAAGTGCCTGGTACCGTGGTGCCTGCCAGCATGATCTCTAAGACAGCAGTCTATGCCACTCCCCTGGCCAATATGACCGAAGCGCTCGAGCGCATGATCCAAGACCCATATGGTTGTTTTGAGCAAACTTGTTCCACAAGTTATCCGCTTACAATGGCGCAGCAATATTTCATGTCTCATACCGGGGTCAATCCCAAGCTGGTCGAAACTTCCAAGCAAAAGCTCGATAGCGGTTATAAGCGCTTGGTCAGCTACTGGTGCCCTGACAGAGGCTATGAATGGTTTGGTGAAAATCCAGGGCATGAAGCTCTCACCGCCTTTGGTCTGATGCATTTCAACGATATGGCGAAAGTGCGCGAGGTGGACCGCAAGATGATCGATACCACCCGCACCTGGCTCTTCAAGCAGCGCGACGGCAACGGCGGTTTCTCGCGTAAACGCCGGGCTCTGCACACCTGGATAGAAGACAAAGATTGCTCTAATGCTTATATATTGTGGGCACTTTTGGAGTCTGGTCAGCCGGCTTCTGAGCTGGCTCCCGAACTGGCTTCGATAAAGGCAGCCGCCGCCAAGTCTGAAAATAGCTATGTCACAGCCCTAGCCGCTAACGCCCTTTGCCTGGCTGGCGATAAGAGCGAAGCCAGCAAGCTTATGGACAAGCTGGCAGCAAAACAAAAGTCAGACGGCAGCGTCTCTGGTGTCAAAAGCAGTATCGTAGGCAGTGAGGGGCAGTCACTGGAAGTGGAAGGTGTATCTTTAGCTGCTCTCGCCTGGATGCGTGATCCTAAATATGCTGGCAACGTAGAAAAATCAATAAAGTACCTGGCCGACTCTTGCAAAGCCGGGCGCTACGGCACCACTCAGTCAACCGTTCTGGCTCTGCGCGCTATAGTCAAATATGACGAAATGCATGCCAAGCCTAAAGCCGCCGGTCGGGTACGCCTCTATGTGGACGGGCAGTCGATTGGCGACTGGGCTGACTTTTCTCCATCTACTGAAGGCGCCATAAAGTTGCCCGACATGACTGAACTGCTTAGCCCCGGCGAGCATAAGTTAGAGCTGCGCATGGAAGGTGGGGCGCCCATGCCCTATTCGATGGCGGTGCAATACAATGCCATCAAACCTGCCAGCTCGGATGCTTGCAAACTAGAGGTGGAAACCAAACTGGCCCAGACCAAGCTTAGCGAAGGTCTCGCCACCGAAGCCACCATGGTGGTGGTCAACAAAACTAAAGATGTGGTACCGTCACCGGTGGCGATCTTGGGTCTGCCCGGTGGGCTGGAGCCTCGCCATGATCAGCTGAAAGAGCTGGTCAAGAAAGGCACAATAGATGCCTATGAAGTGAAAGGAAGGGAAGTCGTACTTTATTGGCGCACCCTGGCGGGCGGCGCCCGAGTGGAAGTGCCGGTGAGTGTAATCGCTGCTGTGCCCGGTACCTATACCGGACCAGCCAGCCGTGGCTATCTATATTACAATGACGAGCACAAGCATTGGGCAGACGGATTGCAGGTGGAGATTGTTGCAGCCAACAAGTAGATAAATAGACTGGTTTCATTAGAAGGCTATCTGCATTAACCGGAGATGTTCACCAAGTGTTCAAGTTGGTTAGATAACATATCAATACGATCAGGAGTTGGTGGCTATTAGCAGCAAACTTAGAGTCGCCATAGTTGGAGCCGGTCTTGCCGGTCTGGTAGTAGCGGCCAGGCTCAAGCAAGCCGGCTTTGACGTTGAAGTGTTTGACAAGGGCAGATTTGTCGGCGGCCGCCTCGCCAGTCGAGACAGAGACGTTAATCAGTTTGATTATGGGGCGCAGTACTTTACCGCCAGAGAGCAAGCCTTCATTGAATTTCTTCAACCTCTCAGAAGTGCATCGGCTGTTAAGCCGTGGCAAGGACGTTTTTTCTTGCAAAGCAGCGCTGATTCAGGTCTTTCAATAGTTGACGATGGCAAAGAGCGACTGGTGGGCGTGCCGAGTATGCGCAGTCTAGCTGAGTACATTGTTGAGACAAACGGCCTTAAGGTGCACACTGGTTGTCGGGTGACATCGGTCAAGAGACTAGACCTCGGCTGGTCGCTTGCTTTTGCCGAGACCGAGAGCCCTAAAGATGAGAGCCCTAAAGATAAGTTGATTTGTCACGGTTTCGATTACCTGGTCTTAAATATGCCGCCTGCGCAAGCACAAGTGCTGGCGCCTTTAGATCTGAGCAAGTTTCGCTTTACACCATGCATCGCCGTGATGCTTTCTTTCGAAGCCCCTCTAGCCTTACCCTTTGATGGTGCCGCCTTTGAAGCCGAGAGCTCTTTCTTTTCATGGATAGCACGCGATAGCAGCAAACCCGGTCGTCCAGCTGGTGAACGATGGGTCTTGCACATTAGTGGCGACACCGCCGAAAGTCTCTGGCAATTGCGCGATGAGGCGCTAACAGCAGAGGCTCTAGCAAAGTTTCAAGATTTTTCTGGTAAATTTGAAGAGGAAGCTCAGGGCAATATGCCCAAACATAGTTTTGCCAAGGTGCACCGCTGGCGGTATGCTCTGGCTCTCAAGCCTGCAGATAAAGACGGCGAGCCAAATCAAGGCTATTTATTTGACCGAGACGAAAAGATTGGCTATTGCGGCGACTGGTTGCATTCGCCCCGAGTCGAGGGCGCCTTCCTCAGCGGCCACCGTCTGGCTAGCGCCATAAGGGCAGACCAAAGATAATATAGTGCTTTGGGGGTCTTTTGTTAGGTTATTTCAGGTCACTAGAATTAGACAGGCAAGTTTTGATACTTGCTCTAGGCCGCTTTGTATCAGGCATAGGCAGTGGCCTGACTATGTTTTACGCACCAATATTTTTTGTCAACGTGGCAGGCATACCAGCAGCCAATGTTGGTTTCGGTCTAGGTATGGGTGGTCTTGCCGGCATAGTGGGTCGTATAGCCGGCGGCAGTCTATCTGACCATGCCAAATGTGGGCGCAAAGGGGCGCTCATGCTTGCCTGTCTAACTCTCAGCCTCGGCGCCTTTTGCTTTGCCGCCACCGATAGTTTTATTGTATTTTTAGTGGGCAATATCTTGAGCGGCTTAGGCATTGGTCTGTACTGGCCGGCTGCTGAGTCTATGGTTTCAGATCTCACCGGCGAACACAAAATGAATGAAGCCTTTGGCCTATCGCGCATGGCTGATTATGCCGGGCTTGGTATCGGTGTGGTGGCTGGTGGTCTTGTCATTGGTGCGCACGCCGCCTATAGATTGCTCTTTCTATTTGATGCAGTTTCGTTTCTGGCTCTTTTGGCTTTCATAATCTGGGGCACGCGCGAAACCCTTGATATGACTGCCGCCCATAGCCACCGTGCTGGACTCGTTTCTAATTGGTTGACTGCTTTAAAAGATAAGAAACTTGCACTCTATGCGGTGCTCAATTTGTTTTTCACTAATAACGTTTTGCAGATGAGTTCTACCTTGCCTCTTTACACATCGCGTCTGCCGTATATGGCAGGCACCGCATCTAGTGTGGCTGTGATCTTCTCGTTTTATATAATTCTTGTCTCGCTTTTGATTTTGCCTATTTCTAGAAAGGCGGCGCGCTCAGCTAAAACGAGAGCTCTTATGCTCGCGTGTCTAGCTTGGCTGGCCGGACAAGTTCTTACTGCCTTCCTACCGTCTTTGGGGGCTTCGCAGGCGCTGGTTATTGCTCTTTCGATTTTGTCGGTTTCAATCTTTGCTTTCGCAAATGCACTCTATGGCCCTGCTGCTTCTTCTCTTGTGGTGGAACTTGCACCGCCAACTGCGCGAGCTACATATCTTTCGGTCAACTCGCTTTGCTGGGGCTTGGCCGGCACAGTGGGGCCGGCTGTGGGGCTGGCTTTGATTGATAAAGGGGCTACACCGGCGCTGTACTATTGGCTTGGCTTGGGGCTGTTCAATGTCTTTTGTATAGCTGGGCTTTACTGGCTGGAGAAGCTTAAGAGTTCGGTAAATCAATAGGCTATTTGGTCAAAAGATCTATTGACTCTCTTGCTCTTTGCAATCTAAAGGCTAATGCGGTGGTGCGTCTCGCCGAGCGCTTGTTTTTCACTGCCATGGCAAGCGCTTTGGCTTGTCCGATTATCACCACCAATTTCTTGCCCCTAGTCACGCCGGTATAGAGCAAATTACGTTCAAGCATCATATAGTGCTGCATTGCCAGCGGTATCACAACCGCCGGATATTCAGAGCCTTGCGATTTGTGAATCGAGGCGGCATAAGCAAGCATCACCTCATCTAGCTCGTTGCTGTCGTATTTGACCTCACGCCCATCAAATTCAATCAAAAGCTCGCCTTCTTCTATATCGATAGCGCTTATGGTGCCGATATCGCCGTTAAAGACTTCTTTGTCATAGTTATTGACTGTCTGCAGTACTTTATCGCCAACTCTGTATTGCCAGCCAAACTTGCTAATATGTGCACCATCTTTGGCGTTCAATATCTTTTGCAACTCAGCATTGAGCGAGCGGCTGCCCAGTCCGCCTCTGTTCATCGGTGTCAACACTTGCACATCCTTTATCGGGTCAAGTCCAAAGCGCTCGGGAATGCGCTTAGACACCACATGCAGCAGTTTCTCGCTAATGTCTTCTGGTGTCTCGCCTTTGATGAAGTAAAAATCTGAAAGTTCTTGCGACTCTGCTTGTAAGGGCATCTGCCCTTCGTTTATGCGGTGGGCATTGACAATAATTTTGCTGGTGGCGGCTTGTCTGAATATTTCTGTCAGTCTAACCACGGGCAGTGCCTTTGATTGAATAACATCAGCCAGCACAGCGCCTGGACCAACCGAAGGCAATTGGTCGACGTCGCCCACCAGAAGCAAGCTGGCATGGTCGGGTATGGCTTTGAGCAGTTGGTTCATCAAAACTACATCTATCATCGAGGCTTCATCGACAACTACAATATCTGCCTCAAGCGGGTTTTCTTTATTGCGCTTAAAGGCGAAAGCTTTTGGGTCGAATTCGAGCAGCCGGTGTATTGTTTTGGCTTCCAGCCCGGTCGATTCAGAAAGCCTTTTGGCGGCACGACCGGTGGGGGCGCACAACAAAATGCGGGCTTTCTTGGCAGCGATAACTTGCAAGATGCTATTGACCAAAGTGGTCTTACCGACACCGGGTCCTCCGGTGATGACCAAGAGCTTGTTTTGCAATGCCAGGGCGACTGCTTTCTTTTGAGACTGCGATAGTTCGATTTTGGCCTTTTCTTCCACCCAAGGAATCGCCTTTTCAATATCGATACCTGACCAAGCCGGAAAGCCTGTGTGTAAACGCATGAGGCTCTCGGCAACGCCCACTTCGGCTTTATATAGAGCGGTTAAATATATAAGAGGTTCGCTTTCGTCGCCGATAGGTTCAAGGGTGAGATTTTGCGCTTTGATCTCGGCATCAATGGCGGTGCTGGTTAAATCTTGCGAAATTTCAAGCAAATTGGCTGCTTCTTCAATGAGATTAGCGCGAGAGCAGGCGCAGTGACCGTCACCCGAATATTCTTGCAAAGCATGCCGAACACCAGCTTGCGCTCGCATAAGTGAGTCTTTCGGTATACCTAGATTTTGGGCGATGGTGTCGGCTGTCTTGAAGCCTATTCCGTGTATATCGAGAGCAAGGCGATATGGATTTTCTGATACTTTGGTGATGGCGTCATTGCCATAGGTGCGATAAATGCGCACCGCCCGCGATGTGCCGACTCCATATGATTGTAAAAAGACCATTATCTCTCTAATTATCTTTTGCTCGCCCCAGGCAGCTACCACCCGGTCTTTGCGCATCTTCCCTATGCCCGGTAAACTCAACAATCTTTCTGGTTCGTTTTCAATTACTTCAAAGACATTCTCTCCAAAGGCTTTGACCAGCTTTTTAGCAAAGTGTGGTCCGATGCCTTTGATCATGCCAGAACCAAGATACTTCTCGATACCATCAATAGTGCTTGGTTGCACCACGCTCAGTCTCACAGCTTTGAACTGCATGCCATAGTTTTTATCGTTGAACCAGTTGCCTATGCAGTCGATAAACTCACCAGGCGATATAGAGGCGGCGCTGCCTGTGACTGTGACCAGCTCTTTCTGCCCTCGTACTTTCACCCGCAAAACACAAAAGCCGCTTTCTTCGCTATGAAAAGTAACCCGCTCAACCGAGCCGCTAAGCTTTTCGCCTTCAATTTTCGGTTCTGGTCGCTTCATTTCTGGTGGCATGGTATCAGTTACTCTGCTACTCAGTCATGTTGGCTTCAAGGGTATTATTTGTGTTAGCACTGGCACTAGAGCTGGCACTGGCGCTTGTACTTGTTTCTGCACTTGCATTTGCTGTTGCCTGCTGTGCGATACCATCGCCGCAATAGACGTTAAATCTCGATTGGCGCAGAAAGCCCACAAGAGTGATATTGCACGCTCGTGCCGTTTCATAAGCTAGGCTGCTTGGTGCCCCCACCGATGCCACCAAGGCAATGCCGGCTTTGGCAGCCTTTTGCAAAAGCTCAAAACTGGCCCTGCCGCTCAATAGCAAAATGGTGTCTTCGAGGGGCAAGAGGTCTTGCTTTAGTCTGTCGCCGATAAGTTTGTCTAGGGCGTTATGCCTGCCTACGTCTTCTCTCACCGCCAAAAGTCGCCCTTGTAGGTCAAACAAAGCCGAGGCATGAATGCCGCCTGTTGAGCCAAAGTCGGGCTGCTGCGCTTGCAAGGTCTTGGGCAATTCGTACAAGAGTTCGGCAGAGACTTTCTTGCTTAGAGGTTGCACCAAAGATTGTGTTTTGGCTGTGTCGATTGATTTCTTGCCGCAGACACCACAGCTTGAGCTGACATAGCTGTGTCTTTCTAGGCTGAGTGCGTCTAAGTTGACTTTATCGGGATACTTCAGACTAATTGCAATAGAGTCTTGCCCCAGACTTTCGACCTGCAAGATCTGCTCTATATTGCTAATCACCCCTTCGCTAAATAGAAAGCCCAAGGCGAGATCTTCATCGTTGCCTGGGGTGCGCATGGTGACAGCTATGGTCTTGGCTGGTTCTCGCAGATATATTTCTAGCGGCGCTTCCACCGATAGCCAGTCTTCAGATATAACTTGGCTCAGAGTTTTGCTCTGGCTTTGACTTTCGCTCTGACTCTGGCTCTGACTTTCGCCCGCATTACTAACCCGCACAGTCTGCACCGACATTATGCTGCGGCTTTTCTCAGCTGAATTCGAGTTTGGTGTTTGTTCGGGCATTAGCTCAGGTGGTCACCGCTGTCGGTGACTTCTTAACGCTGATAACAATCTGCTTCATCATCGGTTGGTCGCTCTGCGGGCTGAAATCACCTATTGGGCAGAGCACGTTGCATTCAGGCATATAACCTGCGGCGCTGCCTTGGGGAATGTTGTATTTGACGGCGCGAAACTCTTTGACTGTGCGCTCGCTGCCGTCTTTGGCATAACTAGTGATGTCAATCAGGTCAAATTGATTGATGCCCAGAGCCTGCATGTCTTTCTCATTCATAAAGAGCAGAGTGCGCAGATTTTTGACGCCGCGATAACGGTCGTTGTCTGAATAAATCGTGGTATTGAACTGGTCGTGGCTGCGCACCGTGCACATCATCAGCTTGCCTGCCGGGGGCAAGGCGTCATGCATCGCCGCCGTTGAAAAGTTGGCTTTGTTTGTCGGTGTTCTAAAGTCTAGTTCGCGTGCCGGTTGTTCTAGTCTAAAGCCGTGGGGCTGCCTCACTCTTTGGTTGAAGTCTTGGAAGCCCACCAGGGCTTCAGCCATCTTGTCTCTAATTAGATCATAGTTGCCGCAATAGTCTTCCCAGGGTGTCTTGGAATTAGGCATGACTGCACGGGCGATACCACATAGAATGGCAATCTCAGATTTTAAGTGGGGCGAAGCCGGGGCTCTCTTGCCGCGCGAGAGGTGCACCATGCTCATCGAGTCTTCTACGGTGACGCTCTGTTCGCCTGCCTTTTGCATGTCGATTTCGGTGCGACCCAGGCAGGGCAAGATGAGGGCTTCTTGGCCGTGCACAATATGACTGCGGTTGAGCTTGGTGCTCACCTGCACGGTCAGACCGCAGCGGCGCAGGGCTTCGAAAGTGCGTTCGGTGTCGGGTGTGGCAATGGCAAAGTTGCCGCCTAGGCAAAGAAAGACATTGACTTTGCCGTCGTACATGCCGTTAATGGTGCGCACCGTATCGAGACCATGCTGCCTGGGTGATGTGATACCGCAGGCGGCATCAAGTCTAGCCAACCACTCTTCGCTTGGTTTGTGGTCGACGCCGCAGGTGCGATTACCTTGCACATTACTGTGACCACGAATGGGAGTGGGACCAGCGCCCAATCTGCCGATATTGCCCCTGAGCAATAATACGTTCATGATCTCACGGATGGTATCAACACCATATTCATGCTGGGTGATGCCCAGGCACCAGCTCATGATGCAGCGCTCAGCCTGGCGATAGATTTCTGCCGCCTGCACAATTTCGGCTTTGCTTATGCCCGATTGCTTTTCCAGTTCTTCCCAGCTCACCGAGAGGCAGGCTTCTTTGTATTCTGCAAAGCCGGCACAATGTTTTTCGATGAAAGCTTTGTCTATATAAGTTCTGTCTGGGGCGCTGCTATCGCTCTCAGCCTTTTCAATAAGATATTTAGCCATGCCGCGCATTATTGCCATGTCGCCGCCCACTCGCGGTTGCAAGTTGAGGGTGCTTGTGGGTGTCACCTTGTAGGTGAGCATGTCCATGATTTCATGCGGTGTAATGGCGCTCTTTGCCGCCACTTCGATGAGGGGGTTGATATGAACTATTTTCATATTGCGCGCCTTCACGCCTTCGGTCAAAGCGGTGAGCATGCGCGGTGCATTGGTGGCGGCGTTTACGCCGATGACAAAGATGGCATCTGAATTGTGCCAGTCGTTCAGGTCGCAGGTGCCTTTACCTGAGCCGATAGAAGCTTTGAGGGCGCGTCCGCTTGCCTCGTGACACATGTTTGAGCAGTCGGGCAAATTGTTGGTGCCCAGCTCGCGGGCAAAGAGTTGGTAGAGAAAAGTGGCTTCGTTTGAGAGTCTGCCCGATGTATAAAAGCTGGCGGCATTGGGCGAGGGCAAGGCTTTGATATGCTTGGCGATGAGGGCGAAGGCGTCATCCCAGCTTATCGGTTCGTATTTGTCAGTCTGGCTGTTATAGACCATGGGCTCGGTCAGCCTGCCCTCGTCTTCCAGCTCAAAGTCGCTCCAGTCGAGCAACTCTGTCACAGTGTGCTCGGCAAAAAACTGGCGGTCGGTGCGCTTCTTGGTCATCTCCCAGGTGACATGCTTGATGCCGTTTTCGCAGATGTCCATCTTGAGACCGTGCTGGTCATCGGGCCAGGCGCAGCCCGGGCAGTCATAGCTTTCTTTCTCGTGGTTCATCTGAAAGACAGCCTGCACCCCTTCCACAATTTCGTTCTGCTCAAGCAAAATGCGCCCGACGCTCATGGCTGCGCCCCAGGCTGCCGCCGGGTGGTCATAATCTTTCTGCGAGAAATTCTTGGCTTGCTTGCGGTCTTTCTTTTTCGGCATGACTGGCCCTGCTTAAATTGAGGAAGAGACAGCCGGCAGCACCGGCACCTATTTGAATCTTAGCCCATTGACATGGTGAAAGTATTAAGTAGCTTGAGCCCCGCAACCAGGCTGATTGTGATTGCGGGGCTCTATAGCTTTACTTATTTCGGTTACGATTTACTTATTAGCGGGCGGCTGGGGCAAGCTAAAGAGCATCTGACCTTTTCTAATTGCCTCGATAATCTTGGGCGAAACACTGAGGTTTGTCTCAAGCAAGCGCTCGGGTGTCTTCGCCAGCCATTCAGTCAGGGTGATCTCTTCATAATTGCCTGAGTTGAATACCGCCAGCACTTCGCACTCTTCATCGCCGACGGTCTCTAGATAGTGACCGCAGCCCATAGGCACATAACCGACGTCGCCAGGTCCAAATTCGCGGGTGATGCTGCGCCCTTGCGAGCCGAAAACAGTCATGCGCGCCCGACCTTTGATGTAATACTGCCATTCATCGGCATTGGGGTGCCAGTGCAAAAGGCGCATCGCATATGGTTTCATCTTTAAGATGGCGCCGGTCATAGTGGTCGAAATAGGAAACTGCCTTTGGTCGACAACATTGAAAGAACCACCCGGTGTCGTAACCGGTGCCTTGCCACCTAAACTAAACTTGTGAGTGAGGGGCGGCGGATTTTCACTGCCCGGCACCGGGTCTAAGGGTAGAGGCGCGGGCACTGGACCCTGGCTGATATAGACTTCTTTCTTGGGGAAGCCGGCGAAAGTGCTGGCCGGCAAACCGAAGTTTTTGCTGAGCACCTCTGGTGGTGTCTGTGCCAACCAGTCGCTCACGCTGAAAGTGGAAAATTCAGAAAAATAGCCGCTGTCGAAAACCAAGATAAAGTGGCACTCTTCGTCGCCCAAGCCTTGAATAGAATGTCCATGACCGCGGGGGAAATACCAAACATCGCCAGGTCCAAAATCTTTGATTTCGTGATGACCTTCAGGGTCGATAACAGTGATGCGACAATGTCCTTTCACCACATAAGCCCATTCGGCGGCATTGGCGTGCCAGTGCATTTCGCGCAGCCCACCAGGCTTGAGAAACATCGAAACCCCGGCTAGCCCTTTAGATATCGGAAAGTTTCTGGCGGTCGCCTCGTTGGATGCACCGCCGGGATGCTCTTTGAGCGGCTGTTTGCCGAGCTCATACTTAATCTCAGGCATCTGATCGCCGTCGTTTGTGGCAATCTTGCCGTCGGGTGTTTGCGCCAGCTTCGGCACGCCGTGTCTAGCCACCCAAGGTGCTTCGCTGCGCGCCGACGCCGCAAGCGGGTTCAACTGCAAGACGAAAGCCACCGCCAGGGCAATAGCACCGATGTTTCTTTTTTCCATATGCTCAAATCTATTGAAGGGAATTGAATTTTAGCCCATTGACATTGTGCGCAGGTGAGATGGTCGCTTTGTAAGCTACCACCCGGCAGTGCAATTTTTGACAGAGTGCAGGTCAGTCATGAGGATGATGTGCCTAACTCTAAATTCAGTTATTCTAAGAATAGCGCTCTTTCAAGGAGGACTTGCATATGGTCCGCTGCATTATCAGGCTTTTACTCACCGCCAGCGCCTTCTACTTCCTCTTCCCGATGCTTCCCGGTGTACAGTTTCATGGCAACTTCATGCACGCCCTTGCCGCCGGCATGTTGTTTGCATTCTTCGGTTGGTTGGTGGAATTTCTAGCCATAGCCATCAGTGCCATGCTGACAATCGGCACCTGGGGTATGGCGCTCTTGATACTTCTGCCGGCTTGGCTTTTCGGATTTTGGCTTTTGCCGGCCGTAACTCTCAAGGTGCTTGCCGGAGTCATGCCCGCCACGCTATCTATCACAGGCTGGCTGCCGGCTATCGGCGGCGGCTTGATAATGATGATTATCGGTGTTGCCACAAGCGGAGACACCCATAAGAAGATGCGCCGCGACATCAAGATCATTCGCCAATCTTGAGCAATTTAACTAAATGGCGCGCACCTTAGCAGCTTTGCGCTTGCAGATGGTAAATTTAAGGCAGCAGAGAGGTTAATCCCGCAAGTTGCCGAGTTTCGAATGAACGCATGACTATCAGTGACAAGGGGAGCATCAGAGAGCTTATTTCGCGGCAGGCGTTTCGTCCCGCAACCCCTTGGAACTGGGTTATTGCCATAGTTCAGACTATCTTTAGAGTAGATCTGTTTTTCAACAATAGGCTGCGCATTCAAGAGAAAGACTTGCAGCAGATTAGGAACCTGCCGCCGGGTTGCGGTGTGCTCTTGCTTTCTAATCACGCCGACGAGAATGATTTCAAAGTTTGCGTAGAGGTCTCGCGTCGCTGCAATAGACGATTTTTCTATATGATGAATCGCGAAGCTTTTGATGAAGTCTCGGGGCTTGCCGGTTGGCTTTTTCAGCGGCTAGGCGCATTCTCGGTGGAACGCGGGGGCGATACCGCCAAGTCGAAGCGCTATGCAGTTGATGTGGTGGCGGGCGGTCGCGATGTGCTCGTCGTCTTTCCGGAAGGCGAAATCTATTACCTCAATGACACGGTGCAGCATTTTAAAAGTGGTGCAATCGATGTGGCAATGCAGGCGCTGACACAAAAGCGCGAGCGCGATGCCGCCTGGTCTGTCTTTGTGGTGCCCATGGCTATTAAGTATCACTATCGCCATTCAATAGCAGATATTTTAGAGCGGCGCGTGCAGCAGCTAGAAAAAAAGCTTTCTTATTTCGCCAAGAAACAGGCTCTGAAAGAGCGCATCGGTGCCATCGTCGCCGAGGTGTTGCACCGCAAAGAGATTATGCTGAAACTCTCTGCCGGCTCTGAGCGCCTGAGTGAACTGAGCGACAGAGTGAAAGATGTGCAGAAAAGTTTATTGCATGAGCTTGAAGATAGATATGGTCAAGCCGCCCCCGATGAAGGCACTGCCGCAATAGATCGCAGTTGGCGTCTCAGTTCTCACTTGCGCCAGCTGGTGGTGCAAGCTAAAAATCGCACATCGTTGGTGATGAATAGACTGCGCTCTGATTTGTCTGAGCTCAAGCATATTGCTGAAATGGATAGCTGGCAGCCCCATTATATTGCCGATAATCCCTCGGAAGATCGACTTGCCGAGATGGTGCTAAAGCTAGAGCGCGAAGTCTGCGGCGTCAAGCGTCCGTTGCAAGTGGCGCCGCGCAGTGCTTTTGTGCGCATCGCTAAGCCTATAGATCTCGGGGTTTTTCTGCAAGACTATGAACAAGACCCGCGCAAGACACGGCGCGTGGTGACAGAGCAGATGCACGAAACAATTCAGAGTTTGATAGACGGGGTTGATGCTGAGTTTCACGTGCCCTCGGCAAGCGATGCTGGGTGATGCGGGCTGTGTGATGGCTTTAGCTGTGATGAGCTGTGTTTTGATGTGATTTGATGTGTTGTGTTGGCGCGAGTTTGAGTTATTCGATATCTTGGGCTAGATTTTCGATGGTGCCGCCTTTTTCTTGGTCGGTTGCTTCACTGTCTTGCTCGTTGTCAGCGTCGTCTTGGTCTTCGCCTTCGTCTTCGTAGAGGCGCTCTTCTAAGAGGTCCATGGCAGAATCTGCTGCGTCGTCTAGGTCTAGAAAGACGTTGTCTTTTCTAGAGTCTTCGGTATCGAGTCCGGTGGCAATCCACGATAGAACGCCGTTGATTTCATGCACGATGCCGCCCGGCTGGCAGACTATAGCTTTGAAGGGCATAGCCAGTGCCGCGCGCACCAAAACGAAGGTGTATGATTCTTCAGATTCAGATTCTGTTTCGGCTTCGGCTTCGGTTTCAGTTTCGGTTTCGGCATCAGCAGCGATTTTGAATTCGCCTTGGGCAGTGTTGGCAGTATCTCTACCTTTGGGGCTGCCTGTGTCTGCCAGCGCAGGTGCGTGCGGGTTGGCTTTAATATTTATTTGTGGAATGTCGTCGTCGCTATCTTGATAGCGGCGGGCACCGGTAAGAAAGCGCGGTGGAGCGGTCACGATAAGCTGCCCCAGCCAGGCTGTGGGAATCTGCTGTTTGAAGACTTCTTCCAGTTGATCTCTAATAACGGCAGCTGGATCTTCGCCAAGCCAGCCAAGAAAGTGGTCTGGTTTGGTGAGAAGGGTCAGGTCGTCTTGCAGGATGTTCATATGAGGTTGGGTGCAGAGGGGCTTGATTGGTAATTGTCTGACTGTTTGTCGATTAATCTATTTGTTTGATGGTCTGGGCGCGTCAGTCTGTGACTTACTCTTTGTACCACAATAGAGTAGGGAATGTAGGGGGGATGGTTCGATTTCGTTTTACCGAGTTTAGTGACTTTCGACCTACTTTCTTGTGATGAAAATAGAATCAAGATAAGATTGCCCTTCTTTTAAGGCGATAAGCCATTGTTTGGCAGTGAGCTTGCAGTTGCCGCAGGTAACTTCACTGTCAGGAAATCTATTTGCCAAAACTTTGGCTAGAGTTGTCCAGAGCGGCGCTTCTCGTTTGCCGAGATATTTTTGAAAGGTGAAAGCTACGCTGAAACCGCTTTTCGTCTTTGCTAGTCCTGAGAACATCAGTCCGCCATCTGTCTCGGCAAGACAAGTTGGAATCTGTAGAAACCAGCCACTGTAATCTGCACCTACTTCTTCACAGGGACGGCCAGTGTCGCCTAGTATGCGGATTACGATGTCGAGACCCTCGGAGGCAAACCAATCGAGCCAATCGCAAGCAGATGGCAGGGGCGAATTAGGCACTTCGACGTGAACGTAACTTTCGGACAGCTGCGGTTGCACTATTCTTTTAGCGCTTTTCAATTTGGTGATTTCTATTTTGGAACACTCCAGTGTTAGATAATTCTCGCAGAGAGATAGATGGTCCCCAAAGAATACTTTAAGGTGCTCGGCCTCTTGATCCATTCCCAGTTCTATCTCACTCGGTGGCTCCGCTTTTGAAGAAGTGGCGAACGGGAATTCTTCTCTGCTAAACGACCAGTCGGTCACGCCCGTTGCTTTGACTTTATAGCAGTCGAATTCTAATTTTTGCCCGGCTGTAAAGCTACCCTTTGCTAGATTTTCTAGCTGAAATGTAACCGTATCTGGTACTAAAGCCTCTTTGTCACCAATTTGCGAAGGCTTCGCGGTTACATCAACAATATCGCCAATCAGAAACCAATTAAAGTGAGTAAGCCAATCTTCAAGTTGCTTCTTATTGGTAATTGTCAGTTTTTGCATATCCAATTCACAGCGGTTTTTGGATTACATGATTCTTGTCCTAGGTATTGCTTAGTTGTCCTCGACTTGCCGAGCTTTCGCCAAGACCTTGACTCATTTTGGCGCCACGCCCTAAGTATCGTAATATCCTTTGTCCCAAGGTTTACTAAAGGCCATCACATTTCCTGGAAGCACTTCAGCAACCCAGTAGTGATCATGCTTCGTTGGAATCAGTCCCATCATTTCGCCATCGTATTCAACGGCAAAAGGCTTGATTACGATATCTTCAAACTCAGGTTTCAACTCTTCCAGCCATTTATCTCTAATCGCCCGGGCTTTCTCAGGGGCAAAGGTATTGCGTGGTCCCAGGTCTTCTATTCTTGACTCGACCAAATCACCATCATCATTGAATAGGAAAAGTGTTATGTACTCGTGCTTACCGAAAATTGGCGGAAAGAAGAACTGCAATCCGGTCGCTGTTCGACCGATATACTCTGCATGATAGTCGTCGTGCTCAATCGTAATTAATTCCGGCGGACCCATGTTTTCGTCTTCGGTTTTTGTCTTTAGCTCTTCCTTTAGTAGGGCAAAGCTGGCAAGTACTTCTTCTTTTGTGTTCATGACTATTTCACTTTTGAATTGATTGGATTTTGTGGGATTTGGCTGTGTTTGTCTTGCTTCGGCTTAGTTTGGTTTGATTCGGTTCGATTCGGTCGGACTTTGCTGGAATCTGTCAGAGTTCGTTTGACTCAGACAGATTTGGCTTAATTGCCGATGAGGAAGAGTTTAGATCAGATTGCTCTGGCTGGCATTAAATCGCTGCCTAGCCAGGGCGGGCTTTGTTTAGATTGAACGAGCTAAAGAGGCAAAGCGATGCGCTGCTTCTAGAAAAGCTTTAGCCTTATTTCTAAGTTACCCAGCGCAGTTTCTGCTTTTGTTTTAGGTGAGTTCTTTGGTCGGAGATTGCCGTCTTTCAGTTCTTTGACAAGCTCTACCAGTGTCACCGGTTGAAATAGATCTACAGAGGTCTTTCGTAGCCTTTTGACTGGTTTGAGTCCATTGCCACCGAATGTAAACTGCATGGCGTCTTGCTCTTCTGTCTGCCAAGTTTTTTGAGGGTAGTGCTTCCTTAGTTTGATAATAAACTTGAGTTTCTCTATAAGAGGGTTTTGAACAGGCTGATTTTTACTGGTTTGCATCGTTTTGCAATTGGTGCAAAAGCCAGACCAGCTCTGACTGCCCGATAAGGGCGAGCCGCCAAAAGATGTGACTAGGCATTCGCCGACGCTGGTCGGGCAAGATTCCAGCAAGAGTCCTTCTCGCCAGCCGAGCAGCAGATAACCAAGGCACAAGGGTCCGTCTCCTGTGACATACGGCCAAGAGCAACTGGCAAAGGCGATATCACAAAAGAAATACTCGGCGCATTCAAGAATGGTCTTTTCATGAGCCCTTAACAGCTCAATATTCTCTGTGAAAAGTGAAATGCTTTGTTGGTTGTTTGAAGCGGGGTTACCCACGTAACCATGCGAAACTATTGTCATTTTCCTTCCCTCGCTTTAGCTGAATTTATAAAGCGCTTGCAAGCTGAGTTGTCTCAAATTAGCGCTGTCATTAGAATAGCATGGGGAGGGACTGAGTGGTGCTACGCCAGGCTCAATCATCTCTGGGAGAGCCGTTAAAACGAAGACGTGTTTCCTGGGACCGGCGAGAAGTCGATCAAGGAGGTTCGATTGTAAGAAGCCGAGAGCGGTCCTGGCTTTCCATTAGGCAAATCAGGCTTGAAGCTCATGCGACAACCTTCGCGAGTGATGCCCGATCTGTTATTAAAGGATAACGGCTTTTCCTTTAATAAGAGATTCCGTTATTAAAGGCACCTTTAGTAAGAAGGCGGGCTGTTGCTAAGTGATTACTTTTCTAAGCGGCGCACTTTACTAGGGATGAGCCCTGGTTTTTTATTGGTCGTAACAGGGAATAATGGGGCAACCGTGGGAGAGGTGCGCCCCTGTATGGCTGAGGTGGACGAGAAAAGAGGAAGTAGGCCAGTGGAGCGCCAAGGGCTGGAAACTCAGCCGGAAGCCAAGGCGGTGAGAGTGGCCGGGGCGGCCGATGTAAAAGCAGTGCAAGCGCTTAACCAAAATGCTCACAATGGCAGCGCCGGAGGCGACCAGTTAGAAAGCATACAAATATTCGCTCTAGACGAGGGCGGCAAGCAAAAGGTAGTAGCTGAGCGGCAAAGAGAAGCTAAGCCGCAAGTGAAGACAACGGCCGAGTATTTGAAAGAGAAAGCAAAGCCGCCGGACATATGGGCTCGCAAGTTTGTGGAGGATATGGACAAAGCCGAGAAGTTGCCCGTGCCGTACAGAGACGCGCAGCTAGCTTCGCGCATTTATTTCAAATTAGGAAAGTGAGGCATTAACAATGGTTTCTGACGATGCACGCCCTTTTGAGTTTGTTCTAGAATTGCCAGAACTGCTCAAAGACCCAGTTGTTTTGCCAAATGGCGATGTTGTTGATGTGGGCGACATGATTGAGCACACTAGTTTAGGCGTTGGGAAAGTCATTCGTATAGCCACATATCACGACCATTTAGGCATTCTTCTTTGTGTGGAATTTCCAAATGATCAGCACGAGATGTTAGGTCTTAACTTCGTAAGGAGGGTAAATCCAAATGACGAAAAGAGCCCCGGCGGTGGCTCTTTCGAATGAAACAATTTTGGCGTTATCGGCAACATCGCTGCTGCTCATAATATGTTCCGACAATATCTTTTATGTTCTTTCTCACTCGCCCGATCTCTAGCAGCCCCAATAAGACTGAGCAAATGGGCATGGCTGACTGATAGTCGAGAGATTTCTGCTCTTCATAACGGTGACCACACGCTAGCCCTATTGTCCGCTAGCGGGTTCGGTCGCAGATGATTGTTATGGTTTACGAGCAAAACACTACCGGTAGCGTTCTGCAATTATCTAAAACTCTAACGGTGTCTTCCTGGAAACGCCTAGAAAACCCGTCTATGACTGTATCGCTCAAGCGACGAAGCCATTGCTTTGGTCCAGGCTATGGGGTATTCGATACCGCTGCCGGTGCCTAGCACTGCTCAAGTCGATACCATCAAGTATCAAATGCAAAGTAGCAGGCTCAATTTCCAGCCCGGCTCCAAGAAGAGCGGCTATTCGATTTTTCAACTTTTTATAATCGCTATGATTGGAATTTGCTGCTATTAGCATCTCAATAGCAGTGATTGCCGTCAAAAGTCGTTCACTCTCAGACCATTGATGGTTAGATTTAGCTAGATGCTGACTTGCAGAAATTAGCAGTTGCCTTACTTGTTTGTTGGCCTTCTTGCTTGAGTAATTCCGTAGGATGTCAAATAAGCTTGATTGGCTCTGCGCTTCAACCTTCTTGGACAGATTTTCAGCGGTTCGCTTTAGTGGCTCGGACAAATCAATCGAAGCACCCCTCTGAAGGAGCGACTCGGAATCAAAGTTATGCACAAAGTCGTGTCTTTCGAAATCTGGTAGCTCATCTGCAAACACGCATCTATGTTGCGATGATGAATTTGTCATCGAAATAAAGTGCAGTACTGCCAATCCTCTCAGCACTATCTCCTTTGCCGCTAAGGGGATAAACTATTGCTGTTTTGGTATTGCACCCTCTCTCAATAGGTAATCTTGTATTGCTTCTCTGTGCGGTCAGCCGTTGCTTTTCCTGCTATTAACTGTTCAAATGTTTCTTCATTCCTTGACTGGACTTCTTTATTTTATACTTTGGCATTGCGTTCAATCGTTTGCCAACATATCAGTTACCTTGAAATCCCTGTAGAATGGAACAGAAGGTAAACGGAAAACAGGTTCAATCTAGAATTGCCCTCGGACGATGACAAAAAGAAGAGAAATCCTCCGTGGAGTCGAGAGGAGCTAATTCTTGCTTTGGAGCTTTATCTGAGGGAAGGACTGCTGGATGACGGGTCTCCTCAGGTAATCGAGCTGAGTGAGACTCTCAAGGACCTAGCTTTTGTGCAAAAAGAAGATCCGGATGTCTTTAGGAACGCTAACGGTGTGGCGATGAAGCTTGCCAACTTTGCCGCAATCGATCCGGCTTATGCCGGTAAAGGTTTGCAAGGTGGCGGCAAATTAGACAAGGTGATTTTCCACGAGTACCAAGATAGACGGATAAATTTGGACCACGACGCTAGTCAGATTCGTGCGATGTGGCAAGGCGGTTACTCTGAGCGCACCGTCGCTGAGACGTCAAAAGATGAACTCTACGAGATTTTGAATCTGAAAGATTTGCGTGAGCGTTCGTATAGAGAAATCGCCATCAGGCGCGGGCAGCGAACTTTTCGAAAGTCCCTACTGGACGCATACCAGGGGCTTTGTGCATTTACTGGCTGCAATGCTGAGCCCGCGCTTGAGGCGGCGCACATTCTTGCCTTTAGGGGCAACTATAGCGATAAGGTGCAGAACGGACTTTTGTTGCGTGCAGATATTCATACTCTCTTCGATTTGGGGCTATTGGCTGTAGATCCCAAACAAATGAGTTGTTTGATTTCGGCAGATCTGCGGGGAACAGAGTATGAAGAACTGGAAGGACGGCGGCTGATTCTGCCGCGTGATGGCGCGAAGTCTCCCGGAAAGGCTCATCTGGAGTTTCACTTGAGCAATTCAAAATGTGCCTGATGC
>JAIETF010000043.1 GCA_019745415.1 Candidatus Obscuribacterales bacterium
ACGCCAACCGCACCCTGCGCACCCATGTGCGCCAGGCTCTGCGCACCTGCGACGACTTTGAGGCGCTCATCCTGCCCATCCTGCGCGAGGTCAGCAACGTCTGGGACTTCCCCAAGGACGGCAAGCATCGCCTCAACACTCGCGGTCCCAACTTCCGCAAGTGGATGCGCAAGTGATCGGTTGCCCTGAAAACTTGCTGAACAACTAGAAACATCGACTTAGCTTCGTGCCGGTTAACTGCTTCCCAGCAACGACCGGCACGAAGCCTTTTTCTCCCAAGCTCAATTTCTGGTTCCGACTTTTTTCATTTTGCCGCTAATTACTATCTTATACAGTATTTTCTTCCGGCTGTACGAGAGCCTCTCTCCTGGTCCAAAAAACTAATGAGCCGGCTTCTCGTTTACACCGCTCTCAAACCGCAACGACTGCCCCTTACGCAAGAGATAGAGCGCTCTCAGCGAAGCTTGGACAAAAACATTGGGCATATCGCGCTGGGGCATTCTGCCGCTCTCAGAAAACCAACGAGCCCGGCCCAAGAGTCCATCAATCTGACCGGCGGAATGACCGGCTCCAGTGAGCGCCGACCGACCAGAAGGCGTATCGAAGTCGCGCACAAAACTTTTGACCATATCATGCGATTCGGCAGAAATAGGCTTGCCCGAGAACTGCGAAATCAATCGATCGTTCAAGAGTGACACCCGACTTGCGGTCTTACCCCAGTAAGGTGTGTAGTCTGAGGTATAGCGAGCATTGGGAAGGGCATCGGCAAAATCGATGTTGCTCATACGATTGCCCCGCCCAAGAAGCAGATTGTGGCTATGATTGTCCCATTCAGCCATGAGCATGCGCTCAATCCAGACCTTTTCGTATTGGCTGCGCAGAAAGGGATCGTTGCGCAAAACTCTGGCAGCAGCGCGGTCGCTTGTCAGTCCAAAGGTAAGATTAGCTTCTGCCCGCAAACCCTCTTCAAAAGAGCGACCAGAAAGCTCTTGCAAATAGCCCTGTTTCTTCTGCCCGTTAATTACTACTTCCACAGGCACCACTGCCCGAGACTCGGTACCTGGCGCCAAACTGCGATGCAATTGATAGTCGAAAAGTTCGTTATTGAAGCGTGCTTTCATCTCGGGCGTATCAGTCAACCTGAAAAGCACCGGCTTAACCTGACCATTGCTGACAATTTCTGCGCTGTAGGCTACTTCGTTGAGCGGTTCCTTTATTGTGAGCGGCGAGTTCTTCAGCTCAAGCTGACGTGCATCCAGCTCATTGAAGCGCGCTACTCTCTCGGGCACGGGTCCTGAAGGTTTTTCAGAGCCGATCTTGGCAGCATTAACCTGGGCTTCAGGGTCAATCCGCATGCGGGCGGCCCTATCAAGACCGCCAACACCGGCAGCCAAAGCGTTGACCGAGGCCGCCATGGATGCTCGATACATGATCTTGCTCATATCAAAGTCTTCGCCGTCGCGTCTCTGCCTAAATAGCTCTTCGGAGGCACCGCTGCCAAGCCCGAATACGCCGCCGGTAGCCATCATCGGCAAAGCCGGATGACGATAGAGAGCACCCTTACTGACGTAATTTAGCTTGCCGATGGTAAACTCGGAGGCACCGAACAAAGCCGCGTCCATAGCCATTGCGCGAGGATCGAGGGCTGTTCTCAAAGTAGCATTGACCCCAGCTGCCATAGAAGCATCACCATTGCCATCCAGCCAGTTTTCTCTGGTCAAAGCCGTCTGACTGGTGCGATCAGTAATGCCCATGGCAATACCCTTCATAGCCGGCGAAGAGTTGATATTGCCCATAAAATGCATGGTGCCTTTCAAGGCGGCGCCTTTGGCAGCGCCCAAGGTAAAGTCCTGCATCTGCACACCGAGAGAATCTTGCGGTTTGGCTTCATCCGAACCCCAAACTCCTATGGAAGAAGCCAAACCGACCCGTCTTCCTAGAAAAAGCGGCACAGCCTTGATAAACATCTTGCTGTACTTTTCCACTTCATCGTGGCTTCTTGCTGTTTTATCGTCTTCGCCAAGAGCAAGCTTTGCTGCTGTCGATGTAAGGTCTTCAACCGTGCGGTCTAGATAAGACTGCGGGCGAGCAGGCTGATCTTTCTTTGCCGACTTGATGTCTGGCAATAGATAATCCCCGGCATCTAGGTTGGAGCCGGGTGAAACAAAAGTTCTATCGATGGGAGAACGGCTGGAATCCATCAGACCTGTAACTAAAGAGCCTCCTGGTTTATGCAACCTAGTTCTATATACCCTTACGATTAAGGACGCTAAAGCACTTGACTACTAGGTTTGTCATGGCTAGTTTTCTGAGCCGGAAAAGGCTTGGCGGGAACTGTTGTTGAGATGGCTCTATGCGCGTTAACCAAGCGACAGCGGGCTATTTAGAACTCCAGCTCTCTCAAGTCAAAAGAAAATTCTTCGCATCGGCTTTACTTCAACTATTGCCTCTAGCAGCAGAGAATAGTCTCATGGTGCCAAGTACAGGATGAGGAAAACTGTTTTTCTTCAACTAGTCATTCCTCAAAGTTAAGGTTAACGGGCTTTTGCCTAACCTCAAGAATTTCTCGCTTGTCGGTAACCTCGACATCATCCGATGCCGGCTCCAGCGCAACTTTCGAAAACCATACCTTACCCTCGCCACTGAGAAGCACACCAAAGGCTACAGCCTTCGCTCCCCATGGCACAGCAAGCACACACTCATAGTAATTCCAATCAGTGGTGCCATTGATTGGATTTCGCTGCATATTGTCGAAACCAAGGACTTTACCACCCTCTCCATCGATGCGCATCCACAGCGCTGCCCAGTCAGCCTCTTCGCTTTTGATCTGGGCACTCAAACGCATTTTCTTGCCCAGACAAAACTCAGCATCAACCGATTGCATCAGTGTGCCAAAGCCATCTTGCCTAGCGCCGTGCGATTTAATCAGTGCGCATTTGCCACCAGCAAACTTGGTCGCAGCATCTACGTACATCTTGTAGGTTTCTGGATGGCTACCGCTGGCTATCCATCCGGTGGGCAGGCGCTGCGGAGCTTCTTTACCAAGATCATCGGAATCTTCAAAATCAAGGTTGATAGGCTCGGCATGCTGTCTTTTCTCACTTGCAGAAGAGGTCGTCTCTCTGGTTTCCTTTAGCGTGCCATGCTTGCCCGTTGTGGCAGTATCACCAGAGACTTCGGTCAAGGTAAAGTCTCTGAACCACGCCCTACCATTACCATTGACGACACCGCCGATATAAATATTATCGCTACCTTCAGGTATGTCGATCACGCATTGGCAATCGGTCCAGTCGTTAGTGCCTGTAAGCTCGCGTCCCTCCATATAATCATGACAGACGGTCAACTTTCGCCCGGCATCGGCACGGAAAAATAAAGCAGCATTGCCCGCAAGAGCTTCAGTTTTAATTGAGGCTACAAGTTTCACGCGCTTGCCTACATAAGAGTCGGCATTCACAGCCTGCAAGAGCGCTCCCCAAACAGCACCATCGACTTTCACAAAGGCTGATGCCGGAGCCCCTCCGCCTGATGAATTAGTCAAACCAACTTCGACATCTCCATCACCGTGCTTTTGCTTGAACCAGCCGACCGGGGTAGCGTCAATTGGAAATTCTTGACTGCCTTTGCGAATCCCCTGCGAAAAGTCTAAATTAGTCGGCCGTAGATTCTGATACTGTATGCCGCAAGAACGTCTGTCCCACATGGTATCAGTCGATGGAACGTCTAAGCCGACAAATTGCAGATCGAAATCATCCAGCCAAAGGGAACCATTACCGAAAAGCAAAACGCCGAAAGAAATGCTGGTGCTGTTCTCGGGCACATCTAGAACAACCTGATACTGCGTCCAATCTGTGTCACCCTTTATAGGTCGAGTTTGCATATTGTCGAAGCAGACAATTTCTCGCCCCGCATCGACGCGCATCCAGAGACCGGCCCAATTTTCGACTGATTCTGATTTGATGAAAGCGGTCAACTTAATGCGTTTGCCCCGATAGCCATCGGCATCGATCGACTGCATCAAGGTGCCGAAGCCATCTACCGACTCTTTAATCGAACACAATCGAACGCACCTAGAGCCGGAGTGGCAGAAATCGGCAAAATAGCCGATCTCGTACCTATTTGGATGGCTTCCTGAGATAATCCAGCCTTTGGGGGGTACCGATTTCGCAGCTGTCATAGAATCGCTCCAAGAAGAACGCTTTATTGATCTTACCCTGAAGACAGCTGCTGAACGAATTCACGGAACGAATTCGCTATAGTGGCAATAATTTTGATACGGTGGTTGCAGAGAATTTCTTCATGGTCAATTCGAACTATCGGATAGTCAGACTGCGAGCGGCATTTTGTGGCAAAGCAAATTGGATCATATTCATATGCTGATTGAAATCCAAACTGCACAAAACCATTAGGCAACAACTGATCAGACAATCCTTTATCTCGGAAAATCTCCTGCTTTAATCCACTAAGATCCGAACCAGGCGGATTAGCCAATATTCGAAAGGCGTCGCCTATATCAGATGTTTGCCAACGATACGACAGCACCAACCGCTCATAAAGTCGCGGAAACTTTGCTGGCATGCAGGTATAAAGCGGTTCTAAGGCAGTGTCATGCGTCCTTTGCTTGCCTGCGTGAACGACCGGCTCAGGATAGATAAGCTCTTCCAAGGGAGTAAATTGCGCTACAAAAGCATCGAGTAAATCAGAATCATTCGCCATGTAGTCCTAACCTTCAGGATTGGATATCGGACCCATTGCAACAACCGCACAAAGCCCTTTGCACAAATCCACACAACCGGCATAGCTTCAAGACTTACTCTATCTACGACCCTGTGTCATTCTACCTAGTATCACAGGCAGCGCCTCATCGAAATCAATCTGTCCGTTTCCATCTTTGTCCAGCCTTCTGAATATTCCTTTTGCTCTTCTCTCAGCATCAGACTGACTGAGCGACTTCCTTGCATCAGCTATCAACTCGTCCTGACTGATAGTACCTGAACCATCTTTATCGGTCGAGCTAAGAAACTTATCCCAGCCCTGGCGAGCCATGGCCTTTTGCTCGGGACTCAGCCTGGCATACATCGGATTCTGCTCTGGGTTGGCAGCGACTGCAGGTACTTCAGGATTTGCCGCTCTTCGAGGATCTGCCTTGGCATCAACGGCAGCTGGCTGCTGTGGCTTATCCTCAGGCGAAGCCGAGACCTTGAGTTTATCACCAGCTCTAATCAAATCGGGATTAGCCTTCAACTCTGGATTCAACTCCAAAAGACGCTTCATCTCTTCTTGAATAGAAGCTCTAGACACCTCCTGATTATTCTGCTTGAGCATACGAGCAGCAATTCCACTCAAGGTATCACCCCTGGTGATTTCATATTCGCCTGCCTGGTCAGCATTAACAGGCTTCTGCGCCTGCTCGCGAGCGGCATCGGCCCAGCTTACCGGCTTATCTGCCGGTTTATCTACAGGTGCAGCAGCCGCAGCATCGACTGGCTTATCTGCTGGTTTATCTACAGGTTTATCTATAGATACGGCCGCTTTGCCCGCATCAGCGCCGGCAGTCACACCAGCCGCCTTATAAGGATCCGTCATCTCTAAATATCCACCGGCGGCGCTACTTTGATCTGCCTGAGGCTGCGCTGAGAATCGCAAGGAACGGTCTGCACCTTCAGTGAGACTGCCAAGACTTAGTGCCGATGGAGGCGTGTCAGAGCTGCGGCTCTGTTCGAAACGCTCTATGCTCATAGAAAAATACCTGAATATTGGTAAAGAGGGAGCTGAAAGATACCTAAGAACGAGCCTGAAAGGGGAGATTAAGAGATTGATTGATACTAAACGTGCCTGCTGCCTGAGGCAGCAAGATGATACAGCTGACGTCTTGACATCATAACAAAAGCCGGCTCTTTGGCAAATAAAATTTTTGAAGCAACACCAATTTGACAGTATTTTGCCACAATCGCTGTCTAGTATTGTGGCAGCTATGCTCGATCAAACGCAGTCACGATCAGAAAAGCCAGCAGCTGAGTCGATTAAATCGGCTGAGCCGAACATAATTGAGAAACTCTGGTCTGAAAATCTCTGGCAAGACGCCAAACAATTAATAGAAGAGAACAGCAAAACCGCGACCGGTTACACTGTTGCCGCCATTTCATTGGGAGCAGGTGTTTTCGCCTGTCGGGGCAGACTGTTCGGCACTGGTCTTAAAAGAGTTGCGGGTTTCCTTCCCGACAGCGAACTTTCAGCGATGGAAGGCATGACCAGCCAGACTCTGATTCATAAGTCTATTGCTAGTTTGCCCGACTCGCTCAAATTTGCAGAGAGCAGCCTAGGGCCGGTTAGTGCCGCTAAGCTTCTCAAAATCGGACAGGAACCGGCTATAGCTTTTGCTCACGCTAGAGGCGCCTCTCTGGTCTTGCCGCAAAGTCTAACTAGAGGTTCTATCAGGGCAATCACTGAAAGTCATGACGGCAAGATAGCCCTACAGATGACTGACGATGCCGTGTTCAAGATGACCGGCAACGATTTGCAAATGCTTTTGCCGCAAAGAGCAAGTCTGGCAAAAGAAGGCGCCGAACTGAAAGTTGACACCTGGAGAGGTAAAACAGTACAAATCGGACAACAGTCGGAACGCATCTGGCAAGGGAAAATTGATGGCGTAGACATACAGACTAAAGCGACCAGATCAATAAATCTAGACTCGGGGCTGACTTTCTCATCAATATTTGTACCGGCAAAAGAAATAGCCGGACTCTCTAAGCAGGCCCGCATAGCCGCCTTTCGCAGCGGCTCAATCTATTCTCGCAACTATGTCGGCGTCGGCATTAGCGAAGGCGGCAGCCGTACCGAAATCGTCAGCAGTCTCTATGGCGGTGCAGGGCGTCCTTCCTTTTTCAAGTTAAGCAGAGAAGCAGCTCTACCTAATTCCACCAAACCTGTTTCGACCCAATTGCAAGCTTTGGCATATCTGCGAGAACCAGCGCACAATGCCGCTTTCAAACCGACAAAACCTCAAGAGCTAACTGTCAATCTTAAACGTTTCGATCATAATAGCGGACAAATAAATGCGCAACTACTGGCGGTGCTTAAGGGTGAGAAGCTTCTGGTGCCGGTAAGAAACTCACAGGGCGGAGAAACCCTGCAAACCCTGGCAGAAATCTTAGCTAAGCCTTAAAACAAAATCCTAAAGCAAAGCCCCAAAACAAAGTCCTTATGGGCCCAACCCCGAAAGACAATGAGTTTAGACCAAAGCAATCGCCCATTCCACTGTGTCGACACCTTCTGTGAAGAGCAAGTGCGGCTCACCCTGGGGCTCTAAGCCAAGAGGGCTGAGCATAGAATTCACTTTGAAGTCTGCTTCCGCTTGCTGCAGGGGCCACTGCCGGTGGTGAATCTCACCACGATAAACTTTGCCTGCAAACTCAGTAAACAGACAATAACGCTCGGTCAAAAAATGCTCAAGACTGCCGCTCTTACTTTTGAAGACGCTGCCCTTACCGCAATAACTGACCACAAGATCAGCTTCACCCACAGGGGTCGGCTCTGGCGAAAGAGACTCTTGGTTGGCGATGCGCTTGCTCGTGTACTCGAACTTGCCTTGCTTTTCGTTTATAGACATGACGGCATTATAGTAAGGCAACTTATAGAGTGTGCGAGCCAGATAAACAGCCACAAAATTGGCTGCATCCAAACTAAAGAAATAGACTCCGGGTTGCCCCTTGTAGCTGACATAAGTGCGAACATTCAATTCTGGGAAATAAGAGAGCCAGGGCAGACTGGGAAGGTAGCGTGGACTGACCTCGGACATATAGAAAGGCACGACCCCGATATAGGCTTGTCCATCATAAAGATCAAGATCGAAACAAGCCGGAACGAGCTTTCTCACAATATCGGCGCTAAACTGCCAGTGGGCAAAAAGCAGGTTCGACCAACGTTGATTCATAACCCAAGGCTGCTTAGAAAGCGGAAAAGGTCTGTGGCTGTGGTCTTGTAACGTGGAGGCGAATTTCTTGTAAATCAGGCTCATGGGGCATTTTAACGCTTGAGAATAGTTCTGACTCGTTCTTGCACTGCCGAAACATTGAGAAACTCAGCTTGCAATTCTGCACAATAGCTTAGCGATTCCGCCTCTGTTTTTCCCTCATTAAAAGCTAATGCTAATTTGCTTGCCTGAATAGCTGAAGGTTCTTTAGCGGCTATCGTAGAGGCAAGTTTAAGAACAGCTTCTTCCATAACTTCAGCGTTCTGAAAGATTTCCACCACCAGACCGGCACTTTGAAGAGTCCGGGCAGAGACCCTTTCGCCGCTCAAAGCCATCTTTCTCACCAGTCCTTGATGCATGCGTCTTGGTAATCTTTGCAAAGAGCCTAAGTCTGCCATCAAGCCCACATTGATTTCTTCGATGCTGAATCGAGCGCTGTCGGTAGCAAAGCAAATATCACAAGCACTGACAAGATCAAGCCCAGCCCCCAAGCAAAGTCCGTCTACCGCCACCAGCGAAGCGAAAGGAGCGCTCGGCAAAAGTGCAAAACCAGCCTGCAAACGAGCGATCAGGGCTTTCAGTCTTTGTTTGTCTTGCTCGCTTTGGTTGGCTAAAAGATCGGGCTGAGAAAGCACAGCCAAATCTATTCCGGCACTAAAGTGCTTACCTAGAGCCGAAACAACTAAAACTCTCGCCTGCAGATCCACCAATTTTTCAATAGCTTCTTTAAATTCATCGAAGAAGGCAAGCGGCATGCTATTAAGCTTTTCAGGCTTATTTAGCTGCAAGCGAGCAATTTTATTCTCATCTATAGAAAAATCAAACTGGGTGAAGCCAAGCATCAGAACTTCACCTTATCGGGTGCGGCTCCGATGAAAAAATCAGAGATTAGATCATTGCCGGGCACGCAGGAATAATGGCTTAAATCCTCGACTCCAGATAGCCTCAAGACTTCGCCGTCGAGCAAAAATTGCCCTGTAAAAGAGGCGGCATCTTGCTCGAAAATATAATGAGCGGCATCAGCCATAATGTCGGCTTTTCGTGAACGTTTCACACTTGCTTCACCGCCTAAAAGATTACGCACGGCGCTGGTGTCGATTGCTGTCTCAGGCCAGAGCGAATTTACAGCGATGCGATACTTCTTAAATTCACGGGACATGCCTAAGGTGTAAAGGCTCATGCCGTATTTTGAGACCGTATAGGCAACATTCTCAGCAAACCAACCAGGGTCGAGATTGATGGGCGGCGATAAGTTGAGAACATGGGCGTTGCTGCTCTTTTTTAGATGGGGCAGAGCATACTTGGTCACCATAAAAACGGCCCTGGCATTGATGCCGTGCATTAGGTCATAGCGCTTCATCTCAGTGTTCTCAGTGTTTGAGAGCTGAATGGCGCCGGCATTATTGACGACTATATCTATGCCGCCGAATGTTTCCACAGTTCTTTGCACGGCATGCCTGACTTGCTCTTCATCGCGCACATCAAGTTGAATGGCGAAAGCGTGGCCGCCTGCTTCTTCAATGGCTTTGGCAGCCGTGTATATCGTGCCCGGCAAGCGACTATCTTCAGTGACCGTCTTGGCGCATACCGCTATCTTGGCTCCATCTCGTGCCGCCCGCAGAGCAATAGCCAAGCCTATACCCCGCGAGGCGCCGGTGACAAAAAGTACTTTGTTTTTGAGACTCATGACAAACCCATAAAGACACTGCCTGCTATTTATAGCAGCACGACCAAGCAAAGACCGATATCGGTTAATAATTAACGCGTCGACTTCTTGCTCGACTTGAGCTTCTTGAAGCCGGGGGGCAACTTAAAAATAGAGGAAGGCAGACTAACTCTGTCTATCTTGCTCGTGGCCAGAACAATTTGGCTCTTGCCCTTGGTTGTGATAGACATCGAAAGCGGTACTTCACTTTTATGGGACAGGGCAGCTTGCCAGTCAGGCAAATCATATTGCCGCCTCAAGAATGTGACCACTGGTTTAGAACCGCCTATTGAGTCAGTAGTGAGCAGTTCAGCCTTTTCAACTGCAGCAATGCCCAAGGCTAAAAGTTCAGGCTTGCTGAGACCGCCTTTCATGCGATAAACATGACATCTTAGACCAAGAAGGTCTTTCTCTTGCCATTTCACAAAAGGAATACGGGGCAGAGAAACTCCCCAAAGAACCACCGCAGGCTTATGCATATAGCCCTCATGGACGGTAAGAGGCTGATCGAAATACGTGCGTGTTTTGAGATTACATGTATGAACAGTCCAGTCGGGAGCGGATGCCACAATATTCAAACCCACCGATGGGTTCTCCCACAAAAAGCCTTCTTGGCAATAGGTGAATGAAATGGTCTCGCCGTAGAGCCTACTGCTCTGGGTTAATTTGAAACAAGAGACCGAATTTAGCGGCGGCGCACCCAAGACCAAAGCATTGCCAAAGAGCCAAAGAGCAACCGACAGGCACAGCATAAAGAGCGCCCTCTGGCACATCTTGAAGGTTTTAAGGTGCAAAATTCTAATTTTGGCTGGTCCTTATTTGCAATTGCATAAAACTGGGTATCTAATTCCCATGGGGATGGAAGTTATAATTTAACCCAATTTCATCCTGCCGTTGAAATCAAGATTGCTTACGCGGAGATACACATGACAAGCACACAGAATCCTTCTCCTTCCCAGGAAACAGTTGCCACAAAGTGTCGGCTGGTTACTCGAAGCGACTTTGACGGACTTGTCTGTGCCGTTCTGCTCAAGCATCTCAATATGATTGACAACATTTTGTTCGTGCATCCTAAAGACATGCAAGACGGCAAAGTGGCGGTGACAGATCGCGACATCACCACCAACCTGCCGTATGTGCCGGGCGTGCATCTGGCTTTCGACCACCACTTGAGCGAGACCATTAGAAACAAAGACAAAATCGACAATCACATCATCGACCCCAACGCTAAGTCGGCAGCCCGCGTAGTCTATGACTATTTCGGCGGAGCCGAGACCTTTCCGGCGCGCTGGAATCAGATGATGGAAGAGGTAGATAAGGCAGACGCCGCCCAATTCAGCATAGAAGAGATTCTAGAACCACAGGGCTGGGTGCTCTTGAACTATCTTATGGACCCAAGAACCGGACTCGGGCGTTTTCGCAATTTCAGAATTTCAAACTACAACCTGATGATGGACCTCATCGATTATTGCAAAGACCATGATATAGACGACATCATGAAGATGCCCGACGTTATGGAAAGAGTAGAACTCTACAATGAACAGTCGGAGTTGTTTAAAGCGCAGATAAAACGTTGCGCCACCGTCGAAAAGAATCTGATCATTCTCAACCTAAAGAATGAAGAGACTATCTATGCCGGTAATCGTTTCATGATTTACGCGCTTTATCCAGATACCAACATATCAATGCACGTACTTTGGGGACTGAAACAACAGAACACAGTTTTTGCCATCGGTAAATCTATAGTCAATCGCTCGTCTAAAACAAAAATCGGCGAGCTCTGCCTGAAGTACGGCGGCGGCGGCCACGACAATGCCGGCACCTGCCAGGTAGACAATGCCGTTGCCGACGAAGTCATGCAAGAACTGGTGGCAAAGATTACATCAGACGGTTAAAGTACAGAGAGAGAGCCACTCCCGACTCTCTCTCTGAAACCTGTTTATCTTGCAAATAAAGAAAAGAATTTTTTGAAAAGAAAATTGGTAATGTTTTTTCGCTTGCTTTCTCCTTTTTGAAGATAACTGACTAAACTTCTCTCTAAATCAAGTGAATCGGACACCCCTGACAGATTCACTTTGGCAAGGTGACCTTGGGTCTCTAGCTTTCGGTTGGTTGAATACACCCCTGCTTCTTCCAACCGATTGGGCTTTCCCTTGCTTGTGAATGGATATATACTGGGCAAACTTTTTCTGGACAAAGAAACAAAAAAATTTTTGATTAAATGACAAAAGATTTTGAAACTGATTGTCGATTCATGGAAGCGGCTCTAGAACTGGCGAAAAATGCCGGTAAAGACATTCCGGTGGGAGCAGTGATAGTAAAGGACGGCGAAATTATCGCCGAAGCCGCCAACGAAAAGGAAAAGCATGGAGACCCGACAGCCCATGCCGAAATAGTGGCAATTAGACAAGCTTGCCGCCGCTTGGGCGACTGGCGCCTAAGCGGCTGTATCATCTATACGACTTTAGAACCTTGCCCGATGTGCGCCGAAGCAATTTTGCAAGCAAGGCTGGACAAAGTAGTCTTCGCTGCCTACGACGAACTATCAGGCGCTCTCGGTTCAAAATTCAATCTTTATATAAAGGGAAGAATCTATAGCGCGCCGCAAGTAATTGGCGGAATTATGGAAGCAGAAAGTTCAAAGCTCTTGAAAGATTTTTTCAAGAGCTTGAAGCATAGCTAGTTTTGACTGCATCTTACTTAAGTGAACAGACTTAACTTACCAACGTCTGTTGCCTGGAATGTTCAGAATAATTCCAACTCCACCATTGGGATTGATCACTATCCCACCGTTAGGGCGTCCGTGATCGCCGGGCAAAGGCAGTACAACGCCTGGACCACCCCATCCACCACGCGGGAAGCGAGGGTCGAATCTGGGATCAAATCTAGGATCTGGTCTCGGGTCGTATCTAGGGTCATATCTTGGGTCGTATCTAGGATCATATCTTGGGTCATATCTAGGGTCGTGACCCCTAGGAGGATAATACTGCCCACCGTCGCAACGTCCCTGAGGAGCGTCCGACCAGCTTGTCACCGGGTGGAATTGATAGCGACCAGTTCTCTGATCATAACCAGTAACACCTACGGTTGTTTCGGTGCGGAATCTTCCACAGTTATCGCGCACTTGCTGGCTGGTTATTTCCAGGTCGGCTCCATAGTTTTTAACTTCAAGTTGGCGAGTGCGGTTAATCAACTGCCTAAAATCATAAGGGTCCATTTGCGTCGCATCTTGGCGCAATCTATTGGCTGCCTGACGCGCATCGCCGTAATCAAGCGTTTCAGCTACATATCTAGCTTCTCTTTCAACAGGATCGCCGCGATGTGACATAGTGCAGGCTCCGCAAATAGAACAGTAAAATCCAACCGCTACATACTCGCACCCTATATACCCTTTGTCACCGGTGGAAATACGTAGTAAGTTTGGAATTCTTGCGGTCAAGAGGAAAAACTAGCTAATCTATATCAGATCAGACTAGATCAGACAGGGGCTTACTTAGCCCGCACCTTGCCCTTTACCTGGCCAAGACCACCCGAAGCAGTGGGAGCCTTACCCCGCAAAACACCGTGCTGGGTATTCAATAATTCCAACTCGGTCTTGAGAGCAGCAAATTCAGAAGACAGTTTCTTTTCCTCTTCGGCCAGACGACTGCGGTTCAAAAGTGCTCTATCAGCGTGATCATTTTCAGCCACCTTATCATTGAGGCGAGCCTCACTCTGGGCTAGTTCGGCTTCAGCCCTAGCTAAGCGATCGCGGTCATTGCGCAGTTGATTAGCCATTTTGGCATTTTCTTCTTCAGATAGCTGCAACTCTTCGCAAATGTGAGGCGGCGGCACATTGGGCATATGAAATTGGTCGGTATGCAAGCTGTACTTGCGCACATGCTCGGCATAGGCTTTCTCACTGGCGCGGCAATGACCAAGATCTCGCCCCACCTGCTGCATATGGGCACGATAGGCATCGACATGGGCTTTAAAAGCCTTCAAATCACGATTGTACTGGTCAAGGTCGGCTTGCGATGCCTGCAGTTTGCGGGCTTGTTCGTTCAGACCACGCGCCTTTCTAATTGCATCTTGCATACTTACCGAAGATTGGCTGGCATTGAGACGGAAGTCTTTACCCTCGGCCAAAAGCTCTTTAGCCGACTCTATACGACTGCCGCTTTGACATATTTCATGCTCTGCAGCAGAAGCAAAATGCAACTGGCCAAGCCCTTGCGGCCAAACCAATAAGCCCAGTGAAAATAGTAAAAGACCAAAACTTTTAGGCAAAAACTGCTCCCTATAGATTGGTTTTCATTCTTCCTTAAACTACCTATTTTTCTTATGCGAATTTTTGACGGCAAGCGACTTGGCAGTCAGTTCGATTTCGGGATCTTCGGGCACAGGCGGGTCGACAATACTAGGATTATCATCGCCATAGTATCTTACGTATAGATTTGTACCCAGGGCTCGTAAACGCGTGCCGCCGGGGCTTAAGGGCTGTAACATCTGTGCCTTCAAATTGGCAGCGCTCTCATTGACAAAAGCCGCTTTGCGAGCCGCTTCAGCCCTAGCCAAATAATTCTGGCGCACCCAATCGGTCTGCATATAATAATTGTTCATGATGGAGAGGTCGCTCATCTCATGGCGTTCTCCTCCACCCGGATAATAAGTAGTAATGGTGCCGCGGCGCCCGCCACCCTGAAGTCGAGCTTCCTGCATAGACTGCAACATTCGTCTTTGAGCGATTGTCGCTAGAGCCGTCTTCCAGCTTGAGACATTCTCGCTGTCACGCTGAATGCGTTGGGTCATATCACCAACCTGGCGATTAATAGTTTTGATTGTATGAGAGACAACTTTGTCAGAATCTTGTGCGCCCGGCTTGTAGTAAGCTTCTTGCCTGACCAATCCTAAAAGCTTAGCCTTACCATAGCGCCCATAGGTGCCGAAAGGGTCTACCTCGAAACAAGCTTTGTAAGCCTCGCGCGCGCCCTCGCGATCGTTGAGCTTGAGCAAAACGTCACCCATGTATGCGTAAGATCGCGGAAAACGCGGATTCAACTTGATAGACTCGAGAAGTTCGGAAGCCGCTGCTTTGTAGCGCCTCAGCCTGATGTCCTTACCGGCCTTCTCATACCAAGTCAAATAGGTCTCTTTATCTCGCTTCTTCTTAGCCTCTAGGTTGGCACCGGCAATACTGCGCTCAGCAAGAGCTTGCTTAGTATCTGCTTCTTCTTTTTTAGCAAATGCAGGCAGCAAGCGAGCAAGTCTTTCTTGATCAGCAAGCTTTGCAGGAAGCTCGCCGAAAACAGATATTTCAAGCCTAGAAAGGCGCTTATCCAATCCCTCGCTATCGTAGCCACGAGCATAGAGCTTTTGCTCCAAATTTGATAACTGACTTGCCAGCAGCTCGGTCGAGGGCGCTTGCCCAGAGCGATCTAGCGAAAGAGGGGTAGATTGAACGGAGTTCTCGCGGACAGCCTGTTTCACTGGTTCGCAATTATCTTGTGATTCTACTTTCTCAGCGGCTAAGGCAAGCGCAGCTTGATTTGAAGAAACAGCCAAATAAATCAACCCGCCGATGGCAGTCGCGATTGTAGATCTGATTAAGGGCTTTGACATAGACAAAACCATCGAGTGGCGCGGTGTTCTCATGAGTAGACACCTGAAAAGCCTTTGTGTCAAGAAAGTAGAATACGAAATCGACTGCACAATTAATCTAAATTTGTCCAATTCAATTGAACTTTTTGCCGACTTTCTACGTATTAAATGTACGACCAAAAGAGCAAATCAAGTTGAATAGCAGGAACGCCACCAAAAGAAAAACCCATGCCGGTTGCCTCACTAAGCTCACCGCAACGATCTTCTGTTTGTCTGCACCTCTAGGACAAGCTCAAGGACAAACACCCTCAGACTCAAAGACCAGCCCATATCAAATTGGCATAGAACAAAATGTGCAGGCTCAGTCAAGTTCGAAATATAGACTGAAGCGAGCATCTGGGGCTATAACTGAGAATGGCCTGAGCTCAAACAGTCAGTCATCTTTGCTGCGCGGGCAAGTCGACGACCTTGCCAAACTTAAGCACTACAAACTGGAAGTAATCATAGACAAGTCAATGTCGATGAGGCATCAAGATTGCCCGGGCAACCAAAGTCGCTGGCAATGGTGCCTTAAGCAGGCGGAAAACCTCGGTGATGAAATCGCAAGGCTGAGACCAGGCGGTATAACAATCTCAACTTTCGCTGGCCAGTTCGAAGTACACAGAGATGTTACCGGCAAAGATATCGCAGCAATTTTTGCCGATACCAAGCTTAGCCTAGGCACCCGATTGTCGCTGCCTTTGCGCAACCGCATCGAAGAATATCTTGCCAAAGCAAGGACAAGCCCCAAACCACAAGAGCCTCTTCTTTTAGCAGTTATAACCGATGGAGCGCCGGCGCCGAAAATAGAACCTTATCTTGTTTCAGACTTGCTAATAAAAACATCGAAACGGCTCAAAAACGGCGGTGAAATCAAACTAGTATTTCTGCAGGTAGGCGCCAACAGCAATAAAGGACGCAAGTTCCTCAATTTTCTAGACAACAAACTTGTAGACAATGGTGCAAATTTCGACCTTGTTTCCACTGTCAGCTTCGAAGAACTGATGCAGACAGGTCTTGCTGCGGCTCTTTCAAACAGTCTCGCGTCAGACTAATGTCGGCAGCGATTCAGTCCGGTTTACTTCCACTGTAATGTGCACAAGCTCTTCATGAATAGCCAGCTTTTCTTTGACCAATTCAGGGCTCAAATCCTCTTGCACCGAAATTGAAACAATACAGGCAAACTTACCTCTGCCGACTCGCCAAATATGCAGGTCGGTTAGCTCAGCCTGGCTTGGCAAAGAAGCAATAACTTCCCGAACCTCGCTCACCACCGGTGCATTCATTTGCGCATCAAGAAGCACTAGTGCGCTTTCTTTGATAAGGCCTCGCGCCCAACCAAGTACAAGAAATGCACCTACTATACCCATGACCGGGTCTAGCCAATTGAGAGCAAAAAACTTACCGCCTAAGAGCGCCACTATCGCCAACAAAGAAGTGGCAGCGTCGGCTAAAACGTGCAGATAAGCCGAGTGCAGATTTATGTCGCGATGATGGTCATGACCATGAGAATGCTGATCGCTTGCTGTGTGACTATGTATATGAGCTTCATGGGAGTGCGAATGAGCTTCATGAGTGTGCGAATGCCCTTCATGAGAGTGCGAATGCCCTCCCTGCAAAAGAAAGGCGCAAACCAGATTGACTGCCAGTCCAATTACAGCCACCAAAATAGCTTGATCAAACTGTATTGGACTGGGTTTGAATAAATGCTCCACCGATTGATAGAGCATCAGCAAAGCAACACCGACAAGCATAAGAGCGCTGGAATAGCCGCCCAGAACCTCAATCTTCCAAGTTCCGAAAGTAAAGCGCTCATCTCTAGAGAGCTTTCTTGCAGCTTGATAAGCCAAAAGCGAAAGTCCAAGAGCCATAGCATGAGAGCTCATATGCCAGCCGTCTGCCAAGAGAGCCATCGAATTAAAGAGCCAGCCACAAACGATTTCAACAATCATCATTGCAGCAGTAATAAGAACAGCAAGACCTGTAGCCTTTTCGCCGCTTTCATTGCCGTTATCAAAACTATGACTGTGGCAACTCTTATTGCTACCTTGCATTACTTGCAGTCCCCTCAACTAGCGACCTTTCAATGGGTCAAAAAGATCAAGCGGCAACTTTGGCTCATCAAAAACCAATTTTACGCCGGGCAAAGCGCGAGTGATTGCCGTACGGCTGCCAGGTTCGGCAGATAAACGCAGAGTCTTTAGAGCCGGCATCTCTTTGGCGAAAGCTATTTTTTCATCGGTTAGTTTAGGACCACTTATATCCAAATAAAAGAGTTTCTTTAGACGCCCCAGACTCTTAAGTCCTGAAGCTGCTGAAAATGAATTACCCCTCAAAGTCAGTATAGACAATGACTGATAGGAAGCAATTTTCTCAAGAGATTGATCGGTAATGCCTGTTTCATTCAGATTGAGCTCTTTCAGCTCAGCTAAAGCCGGCATATTCTTAACACCTTCATCGCCAATCTTGTTGCCGGCCAAGCGCAAAACAGCCAAACCTTTCATGGACCCTAGATATTTGGTTGATGTCGCCTTCAAATTGCAACTTCTCATATAGAGAGCTTTCAAACCGTTCAGCTTACTCAAATCTTTAATGGCATTCTCGCCAAGGGAAATGCCGTCTAATTCAAGCTGAGTCAATTTGTTCAAACGAGCAATCACAGGCAGACTTAGAGAGCTAATCATAGTGTGACCCAGATTGAGAACTTCCAAATTGCTCAAAGAAGACAAATTATTTACGCCATCATCGGTGATATCATTATCCTCCAATTCAAGCACACGCAATCCAGACAAATGCTTGATGAGAACAAGCTCTCCATCGTCAACCGGAAAGCCCCTACCGTCGTTAGCCAGAGAAAGTCCATAAAGGTCGTCAGACTTGAGACCTTGCAAAAATTTGAGATTCTTGAAGCCTTCGTACTCAACATCCAGCAAGACCTTTTCATCTGCCTTGACGCTTACTTTGCCCTTAGCTTCTCCCAGGGCAGCGCCACGACTATAAATACCCAGCGCAGAAGTTTCGACCTTGAAAAGCCTACCGACTGAAAATTTGTCGGGAAACTGTATCGTTCTTAAGACTACTTTTTCTTCTTCTTTCTTTCTGTCTGCTTTCTTGCGCTTTTTACTATGTTCTCTAACCTTCCTTGCCTCAACCGGCTGGCAGGCATCGTTAAGAAACAAAGCGCCGGCAAGAAAGGGAACCATCAAAAAATAAATGGCAGCTTTAACTGCTAGCTTAGGCGTATGCAAGTTCTGCCGAGTCGTTTGGGTCACCACTAACACTACTTAACCAAATCTGAAATCTTAACGGTTAGGCTATTCTAGCGCAGATTGCCCTAAGCTCAATTCGACAAGAAAGACTTCAATAGCTGGGAGAGAGCACCGGCCACCTTTGGCGAGGGCAATTCGCCCGATTTTTTGAGATACTTCACGAACTTCATAGCATCGTCATAGGGTCCGAGCTCTGAAACTGAAGGATTACTATCGAAGTAGCGCTCCAATAGCTGATTGAGCTTTTCTTCCTCTTGAAAGAGAGCAAGAATATCTGGATAAGCCCTCTTGATGGTACGAATACGTTTGCGGCGCAAAGCCTGAAACGCCTGGGCAACCCGTTCTTGGTCAAGACCGGCAAGTGTACCCGGCAAGTGGCTGCAATCGGCAAGCAGCGCTTGCACAAGTGCATCCTGTTCACTTGCCAGGGTGGAAAGCTCTTGCTGCGCAATCGGAATCGGCCCTAGGTCTAATTCAATATGCCGGCTTTCTGCTGCCGCTTTGCCGCCAGGAGCTGCACAAGATTGGCGCAACTGGTCGAGTTCGACGGACAATTCTATATCTGAGGCAAAGTTATCATCACGCTCAAGCATTACCATCGGTATTGGTACAAGCGCCGCCAGCTTCTTTAGTACCCGCAAAGACTCTTCTTTGAGGGGATGGCAGTGAGTATCGTGATATAGACCTTGTTTAAATGTGCCGCCGGCGACATGCACATAACGCAACTTATCTAGCGGCAAAGCCCGCAGATAGGCGTCTTCTGATAAATGATGATTGAAGGAATTGGCAAAAAGATTACTAACATCCAAAAGCAATCCGCTATCGGTAGAATCAAGCACTAGTCTCAAGAATTCAGGTTCGGTGATTTCATTTTGCGTATCTGACCAATCAAAAGTCGTGGCGATATTCTCGAGGACAAGGGGCACAGAAAGCCCTTCTCTAGCATGTTCAATATTTCTCTTTAGCACAGACAGCATTTTGCCATTACGCTGCACAGGCAGCAAATGACCGGTCTCTAAGCCGCCACCGCGCACGAAGGCAATGTGGTCACTAACGAAAGGAGCATCAAAATAACGCGCCAGAGCGTCTAAATGCTTCAGTTGTGCAGCGACAGGCGGCTGCACCGAACCGAGAGACAGGGTCGTACTATGGGGAATAACCGTCATGCCCTGCCTAGATAGTCGCTTCAGCGCTGCCGGAATATGAGCTGGATGGGGAAAATCTTCAGCCAGTATCTCTACAAAACCCAAATCTTGGCGACGTTCAACAAAGAGAGCCAGCTCGCTTCGGTAACCCAAACCCAACTTCGTTTCAATACTAGCCACCGCAACCACCACAGCCTCCGCCGCAGCCTCCGCCGCCGCAACCACTGCCACAGCCGCCACCGCTGCTGCCACAACCGCTGCCGCAACCGCTTGCGGGTTTGACAAAGAGCTTGCTGGCTAAGGAATAGGGGTCAGAAGCCATGAGCACAGTACCAAACAAGGCATAGGCAAAGGCTGTATCTGTAACCGACAGGCTAGATGGTCTGCTCGTGAATGTGAGCTTCAAGGCAGAACCAGTCTCTTTCATTGTCTCAGCCACCAATTCACCTCTGCCGTTGGTTACCCGACTAATACTCAGGAAGAGGGTGGAGGCAATACATATGAATGTGGAAAGCGCTAGGAGCAAGAAGATAGGCTTATGCAATTCCATGCCAACCATAGTCTTGGGCAAAGCCAGCAACACCGCGACCGAAAACATGAGCAAGAACGGCACTATGCGGGCTCTAGACAGCTCGTCTTCAGTAGCTAAGAGACCTTTTTCTCTTAGTGATGTTTCGATGACTGTTATGTAGGGTTTCAGCGCCGACTTAGCTTGCTCAGCAGCCAAGCCTTTCACACGGCACAAGCTATAGATCTCTTCCTCAACCTTATGAAGCGATGCTCTAATTTTCTCGGCATCCGGTGAATTTCCTAGACTGTCACAAAGTTTGCCTGAGCCTGTATCTATTTGCACTATGCCGTGTCTTGCCAAATTAGCGCAGACAGCAAGAAGTACTCGATCAGCCCCGCCATGCAGATAGGCCGCCTCATAGGGGTCCAACTCTCGACCTATTGACTCTGCCTCATTTGTGGTCAGATAAATGCTAGCGAAATTCTTGCCTAATATGTGTTGTCTCAAAGAATATGCGACTATTGCCGTAATTGCGCAAGCTATTAGATAAAATCCCAGATAAGCTGGGCCTTGTAATTCGAATGGATTCAATGTCATTTTTCTTTTCTCTCATTTTTTCTCTTTTCTTGTTTTCTCAATACCAACTTACCCCTTGACAGTTAAAGGCAAGGTTAAACCGTTCTTAAGAAATGATGATTTTTGTCAGAATGACTGGGTTGGTTCCTGCTCTTTGACAGCATTTGCAGCCTTTGTCGGCGGTTGGGACTTACCCGACTTTTTGCGAGCAACCAAAGACGCCCATTTCGATTTTGCAGCCCTCGGTTTGAAAGGCAATTGCACCGGCGCTGCAGCGGCAACCACGGGGGGAATATCGGGAATCCAATATTGCCTACCGTTACTAAACACAGATATAAGACCAAGATTGGCAAGCTCTTCCGCCTTGCGCCCAAGAAAGATAAAGTGCGGACTATCGTGCAAGACTGTTTGAAAAAAACCGTGGCGATTGAGTATCTCGCGTACCTTGGGATTTTGATGTTCCTCAATATCCATGGCTAAGCCTGAAATGTGCTGCGATCCACCAGGTGGTGCAGCTAAATTCATGATGGAATGAATATGATTGGCATGCAAATAGAGCCCCTTCTCTTCCAAGGCGAGCACGGCATTAAGCTGGGCCCGAGGAGGCAAGGCGAGTATGCGACGAGCCTCCTGCGGCTTTACTTTATGATTGGCAACCCAGTAGTTGAGACCTTTTTCCAGATACTTATGCCAAATATAAGCTGTATCCTCATAGCTCCGCAAACTGGCAATATCGCCCACTGGTGATATCCTAAGTTTGTTTTGAGCAGCCTCCTTTTCTGCTTCGTTGAAGGCATCAAGAGCTTCGGTTTGCAAAACAACGTTATAGCGACCGACTTTCATGCGTTTGAGCGGCAAGGTTTTTTGATAGCTTCTTACCTGCGCCGGGGCTTCAAAAACCGCATAGGGAGGAAGCTTCAAACCAGGCTTGGCCACGAAAGTAGCGCCGTAAAGACGCATTACCGTGGCGTGGGCAGCATCTTCACCGGCGGGTAGCACTGCTTGATTCTGCTGCGCTTTCTGCGCAAAACGAGACTTAGCCACAACAGCAATAAGTTTGGGCTGTACAAATGATTGATCCTCAACAGACTCAAGCATACCGGGACCAGGTCCCAAGAGAGTTTCAGAACCGCTAGAACTGGGTGAGGGGACCGCGTTCAACAGTGCAGTCTCAGCTTCTGCTTCGCCCTTGGGGGTTATTCCTTCAGACTGAGTACTTTGCGGTAAAGCAACAGGTGATGGGGGCAAGGATGCTAACTTTGACTTCTCTAGTGACTGCGTTTTAGTGACATGCCCAAGCAAGCTGGAATCTTTGTCGGCTCTTGCCTGACCAGCTTGAGAATTTTGCTGTGACTGACTATTGGGCTGGCCTGAAGAAGATGCAGCAGGTGAAGGTGGTAAAGGAGCAGCAGAAGGGGCAGGAGCTCTAGAGGCATCTACTGAAACCGATATTGGGGGTGTTTTATGCTGTCGCACAGCAAACTCGCCACAAAACACAAAGGCTGCAAAGGCCGCCATTGACACAATTAAGACGATGATTTCAGGATGCGATTTGTGCGCAGACTTACTTGGCAAGGTTCACCCCACCTAAGTTTACATTCAGGTATGCCCTGTGGCAAATTCACCTGAAATCTAAAGAGGCATGAGCGACAAATAATGACACTAAATATAGTGGCACTCATCCACTAGTCTTAAAATGTCCTGATGCTGTTTCAACATTGAGAACCTTGTCAGGGAACTTCGGAAAGAGATATGTCAGTTCATCGGCATCGGCAGGCTTTTCTGTAAGCCTCATAAAACTGCCTTCCATGGTGACATAGCGCTGATCAAGGCAAGGTGCAACTTCTACTTTTAAATCTTCACCAAACCAGGTCAACCAGGTCTTGACCATCGGTATACCATCCCAGCAGGCGGCCCTGCCAAATGACCAGTTTTCGGCTTCAGGACCATGAAGAATCTCGCCGTCAACCATATTTACCCTACGACGCACTGCTGCTCCGGCGTAGAAGCAGCCTATTCCTTCGGCCAAAGCGACAAACAGCGCCACCAAATGCTCGGAATTCTCAGATGAACCCAGAGCCCAAGAGCAGTCGAAATCAAGACTTATGGTGACACAAGGAGCTTCAGTAGCCTTAAGTCGGGTAAATTCGGATGGACGCCACACACCTCCGCCCAGAAAGGGATAGCGCCCCCGGAAGAACAGAGTTCCTTCTCTCTTACAAGCATTAAGAAAGCCCGATGCCCCTAGATTGAGATAGCGATCGCTCAAGGGCAGACCTCTGCCAAACCGCATTGGCAAAGCTTCAGGGCAGTATTCCTCCAAAATATCAAGCAAAACTTTCGCCTTTGCAGGCAAAAACTCGTCTTCGGTGGTCGAAAACTGCATAGAAAGGAGCTTTATCTCTCTCGACTCAGCCTTTCTGGGCACTTTCTTAGGATAAACCAATTGGTCTTCTTGTGGGTCGTAAATAGCACCCTTATGGTTCTTGACCAAAGCAGAACCAAACTTTACGGCCAGCTCGGCCACTTCGGTATCAACCTGGCATGAAACTGTTATGAGCCACTTGGCTCGGTCCAGATCGTTGCTGGAAGAAAATGAGGGCAAATCGTCAGGGAAAATACTTACCGGACCTATGACCTTAAAACTCTCGCGCTCCGACAGTTCGGCGCCGTCTTGCCCCATGAAGCATTTGAATTCCCAAGGCAGTGCGGTGGGACTGTGCTCCACCGCCATCTTCAGCTGGGCAAGAGTAGAAATGATTTCATTAAGCTTGGGTTCGTTCTGAAGATAGATATTGAAGTCGTAACTCATTAGAATTCTCTGGACCGAGGCTCAGCTTTAAGTTTGCCGATAAGTATTACTCCCCTACAACTTACACGGCTGGAACTCGCTTGAAACTCTCTTGACATAAATAATTGGGCAAAGGTGGGGCGGTAAGGGATTCAGACATCTTATATCGCATAGTAAGAAGAAAGAAAAGAAGTAGGGGTGGGGCATTGAAAATGAGCATTACGGGTTGGTAGTAAAGCGAAAGCCTTGAGTGGGGTTGAGAGAAATTCTGCTGTTTTTCTCTCAATCTAATAAAGCCCTGGGTTGAGAGAAATTCTGCTGTTTTTCTCTCAACCTAAGAAAGCCCTGGGTTGAGAGAAATTCTGCTGTTTTTCTCTCAACCCGGGAAGGCCCAGTTCTGAAACATTGAGCATCAGAGCCGTTTGCGACGGCGACGGTTGCGCTTCTCTCGCTTGATGTAACCCTCGATAGCAGCCTTGTGCAAAGGAAAAGCAATCTCGGCCGGCAGCTGGTCGAAGGCAAACACCTTAGCCTCCAAGGCATCACTGCCCGGACTCGGCAAAGCAGAAACCGGTTCGGCAAGATAAATCATGAGTATCTGATTCCGGCCCTCCGGTGCGTGAATTGATAGAAGCCGAGCCAACTTGATGTCCAGGCCGCTCTCTTCTTTGCACTCCCGCACAGCGGCAAATTCAGGATGCTCGCCATGGTCAATGAAGCCGGCAGGCAGCGCCCAATAACCGACCCGAGGGGGCATGCCCCGCTTAATCAAAACCAGGCCGCCACTGACATGTGGAACGATGACCGCCACGACAGGAAGAGGATTGTCCCAATTCACATAGTCACACTTGGGACAAGCAGATTTCTGCTTGCCCTCAAAACTCTTGAGAACCAGCCCCGCGCTGCACTTGGGGCAATACTGGTAACCGTGTTGCATAGCTCACCTTTCGGTAATTTACGATAGTTTTCAAGACGAGCTACTCAGCAAGACGGCTCTGTCTCACTGCGGGTCTGAAAACTAAACTGTTGAAGTCGAAGATCTAGGTTTGGCGTTGGAAAAGAAAGATATGACAAAGCCTAATCCAGTCTCACCGTTTATTTGAAGAAGATAGAACCATGCGGAAATAACTGCCTTAGAACCTAAAATCCGAAGAAAACCGCGCAAATAAACCCTGGTGAGGCTTGAGAGAAAAACAGCAGAATTTCTCTTTCACCTTCAAAATGAACCTCCACTAAGTTCGCACTCGCTCAACTCGCGCAACCACTGTTCAATTGCACAGTGAAAGCAAACCCGCTTGCCAGTAATCTGGGGCAACTACCACCCCGGAGGAAATGACATGAAACCAGCTGAGAAATCATCTTCATCGAACCTGCAAGAATGCGAAAAAACCACCCTGCTGCCTGAATGTCTACAGAAGGACATTCAAAGAGCCCTGCTCGAATTGGAACAACTGAGCAGGCACTTCCCCAAACAAAGTCTTTCACCCAGGGAAGAGCAGCAGAGAGAAATCAAACGCCAGTACACAAGCTTTCTTGATCAAGCCGGCAAAGAGCTGGAAAGAGACTCGAAGGGCTTAAGCCAGACAGTGGAGGCAATCAACAAGCATGCCAAACAGTTCCCCGAACAATCAAGCAGGGCTGTTGGTTTCGGCGCAGGGGCAATAGGTTTTGCGGTCGGCACCGGGCTGGCGGTGGGAGCAGCGCCTGAAATACTCGGACTGGGAGTCCTAGCCACGGTTGGTTGCGCCGGTGCAAGTCTATGGAACGCGGTGGAACCCTATGTCAAACCTTGCCCATCAGCCAACCCGAGACAAAATATGCCAAAGTGGTAATCATACTACCGAGGCTAGTAACAGATAAAAGAAGAAAAAGAAGAAGAATTGAGCAGAGCGGCCTCCTGTAACAAGTACAGAAAGCCGCTCCACTCTTAGCAGACTAGCGTGTCAAACGACTATGACTGCGGGAATAGGCAAAGTAGACGACAATGCCGATAGCCATCCAGCCCACAAAACGCAGCCAAGTAATACCCGGCAAGCTGAGCATCAAAATGAAGCTGAGCAGGGCACCAAGAATTGGAACGTATGGATAACCTGGACACTTGAAGCCACGATGACGGTCGGGCTCTGTACGCCGCAAGACGATCACACCCAATGAGACAATAACGAAAGCAAAGAGAGTACCAATGCTGGTCAATTCGGCCAATTCGCCGATAGGCACCAACCCGGCAGAAAGGGCAACAATCACACCCCAGATGGCAATCGACCAAACCGGAGTGTGGAAACGAGGCGACACCTTACCGAAGACCGGCGAGACCAAGCCGTCTTTAGCCATGCGCATCATGATTCGAGACTGCCCAAAAAGCAGGACGATCAGGACTGATGTGATACCAGCAATGGCGCCAACCGACACCAAAGGCGAAGCCCAGTTCAGTCCGATATGATCCAGCACTTTAGCCATCGGCGCTCCCTCACCGGCACCACCAAGCAGAGTATAAGATACCGCGCCGGTCATAATGGCTGCCACCAAGACATACAGCAATGTGCATACCACCAACGAGCCGATCACACCTTTAGGTACATCCTTCTGTGGGTCTTTGCACTCTTCTGAAAGCGTGGTAACGGCATCAAAGCCGATGAAAGCAAAGAAGACCACACCGGCACCGGCCAGCACGCCTGACCAGCCGAAGGGCAAGAAGGGGCTATAGTTGGTGGTATCGATATGGAAGGCGCCAACGGCGATAAAGAAAATAACCACAGCCAGCTTCACAACCACAAATATCGACGTCATTTTGGCGGTGTGAGAAACCCCTTTGATCAACCAAAAGTTGATGAAGGTGACTATCAAAACCGCCGGCAGGTCCACGCTGGTCAGGTGCCCATAGGTGTCGAGGCCGAAAGCAACAGCGACACCGATAAGACCGAAACCAAGCAACCGACTCGGCCAGTTTGTCTTAAATGAGGCATTCTCACCGCCTTTACTGAAACTGCGCGCAGTAACAAAAATGCCGCACAGAAGCAAGGCTAAGGTTAGACCTACATGACCAAGCGGTAGAGTGGTAGGCGCCACTGAGAGATAAGCAGGCAATTGGTAGCCCAGGCCCATCAAGATGTTTTGTAGGTATGCGCTCCAGCCGGAAGCCACTGCACTGGCACCTACCGCATACTCCAAAAGCAGATCCCAACCGATAAGCCAAGCCAGAAACTCGCCCATCGTTGCATAAGCATAGGTATATGCACTGCCAGAAACCGGAATCATGGATGCTTGCTCGGCATAGGCAAAGCTGACAAAGGCACAGGCCAAACCGGCGAGCACAAAAGAGAGCAAAATGCCCGGACCAGCAGTGTTGGCTGCGGCTACTCCCGTAAGAACAAAGATGCCTGTACCAATAATTGCTGCAACACCGTGATTAAAGACGTCTCGCGCTGTCAATACGCGCTTGAGGCGAGGTCCCTTCTCCTCTTCACTTTGAGCCTTGATGACTTCAACCGACTTGCGACGAAACATTTCGCCCCAAATACTTTGTTTCATATGGTGCTCCTATATTGTTTCAAAACCGGATGGTTGGCGAACCCAGCACCACGCTGAGACCATACCGACCACCGGACCACACTTCTCACCCGAATTAACTGAGCAGACTCCAGCAGGGCTCAACGTCTGAGCCGAAAATCAGAAATGCCGGTCTGTTTGTTTAAGGGCTTTTAGTAAGTCTCTCTAGAATTCATAAAGGTGAAAAGGAACCTGAACCTAAGCTTGAAAGTTAGCTCTAATCAAGATTTCAGGCGAAAGATAAAGTTAGAAACTGGCAAGACTAACCACTACAATCTCCCTCGAAACTGGCGCAGCTCGCGCTACCAAATACGACACCATCCTTGACAACAAACACAAAACCAAACAGTTTGGCGGGCACACCCCTCTTGGCATCCAGCATCTCGTATAACAGACAAGAAAACCTACAGTTAAGCTGTCTTGCGTAAGCTTGTGCAGTTATTACTCACTATTTAAATCTAAGATCTCTTGATAATGGCTTTGATGACTTCGTAGGTTTAGCTCGCGTTTTATTTTCTTTCTCTATTCAAAAGCAAACTCATCCAAGGCCAAGACAAGCCCAACGACCCCAAGAGCCGACATAGTCATCCCGCGAGGGATGAGCAATTGGGGTGCAGGTAGAAAAGCTTCTGATGATGAGAAGACAGTAACACAGCTCAGCTGAACTGAACTAGGACACACCATGGCAAACAGCAAGTACGACAATGCGAAGGTTTTCGCATCCCGCGCGCTGGCCGATATGCTCAGCGCCATCTCTGCCACGAGCAAGGAAGTGCGACTGCGTCTGACTTCCGAGCAGAGCGCCGGCAAGTTCGTCTGGTTGATCATCAGCCGTATTCCAAGCCCCGCTGGTGATACCAGCGGAGACAGCGAACACGTTTGGGCTCACACCAACGACTTCGACCTTCTGGTCGGCACCCCGCTCTCACTTTCCATTTCGGCGCCGCTTTCGCAGGCCGCCGGACTGACTGCACAAATCCAGACCTTCCTTGAGGGCGAAATCGCCTCTTACGGCAAGGTGGAAGCGCTGCTTCAGTCCACGGCGCTGGACGGCTCCCACAACCCGAGTTACACAGGCGACTCCGAAAGCGGTTATGACAGCCTGACCCAGCAGTCTCAGACTGCCGGCGTCATCTGACCCCAGGCAATAACCGACTCCAGGCAGTCATTTAACAAACCAAAATCTGTCGAAGCGGCTCAAAGAGCCGTGGAGGAAACTATGGCTACCTCAATCTCTTTCAAGGCGACGTCGGCTGGTCTGACGTCCGCTCTCAAGCGCGTGGGCAAGTCCTCGCGCGCCAACGTTATTCTGCTCAGGTTCTCCGGCGAGCGCAAGCTCAAGGGCTTCACTCACGAGGTGAACGAAATCACCGGTGGACTGATCGCTCGTCGTGTCAAGTCCGACGGCTTCGAACCTCAGCACAAACAGGTCTCGGTGCTCGACAGCAATCTCGAGACGGTCGGGCTCGACCGCATCATTCTCGTCGGTCTGGGCGCCCGCTCTAAGCTGACTCTCAACAAGCTGCGCGAGGCCTTGACCGAAGCCTTCCTTGCCGCTCGCGATACCGCCGGCGGTGAGCACCTGATCATGCCCCTCATCGATGTGGAACTGCCCGGCTTCACCGTCGAGCAGCTGGCCCAGACCGTGGCCGAATTCGCCACCCTGGTCGACTATGAACCCAACCACAAGAAGACCCGCGACGAAGGTCGCACGCACTTCGAGACGCTCACCCTGCTTACCAGCGATGAGCACATCAACTCGGTCAACCGCGGTCTGAAAGTGGGTAAGCTGCTCGGCGAAGCCACCAATCGCGCCCGCGATATGGTGAACGAGCCCAGCGACACCATGACCCCGGCTCGCATCGCCGCCATCGCCCGCAAGATCGGCAAAGACTCCGGTGGACTGGTCAAGGTGCGGGTTTTCGGACAGGCTGAGATCAAGGCGATGAAGATGGGTGGAGTGCTGGCGGTCAGCAGCGGCTGCCAGAATCCCCCGGCCTTCATCGAAATGCGCTACGATCCGCCGGGCGGCGGCACTCATGAGGTTCTCGGACTGGTCGGCAAGGGCATCACCTTCGACTCCGGCGGTCTCAACCTCAAGGACGACGACGGCATGCGCGACATGAAGAATGACATGGGTGGTGCGGCCGCCGTGCTGCAGACCATGTCGCTGGTCAGCGCGCTCAAGCCGCAAATCTCGGTGCGGGCAGTGGTCGCTGCCTGCGAGAACCTCACCGATGCCCGCTCGATGCGGCAAGGCAACGTGATCAAGACCATGAGCGGACTGACCGTCGAGGTGGGACACACCGACGCGGAAGGAAGGCTCACACTCGCCGACGCGCTCACCTATGTGCAGATGAAGCTGGGCGCCAACCAGCTCATCGATGTGGCCACCCTCACCGGATCGGTGGAGGAAGCCCTCGGAGACAAGATCACAGGCGTCTTCGGCAACAACACACGCTTCACTCGTGAAGTGCTCAACTGCGCCGACTCTGTCGGTGAGCCGATGCACGAGCTGCCCATGTACGAAGGCTATCGCCAAGGCAACGACAGCGAAATGGCCGACCTGACCAACGACGGCAGCGGTCCGGGCTCCATTGTGGCCGCCTGGTTCCTGCGCGAGTTCGTGGAAGAAGGCAATGCCTGGGTGCACATGGATATCGCCGGCACCAGCTTCCACCGCTACAGCGAGGGCATCAACTCGCACGGTGCAACCGGTGTGGCAGTGAGAACACTCGGCGAAATGCTGCGTCAGTACTCCGAAGTCTAAGAAGGCGGCGGCGAAGCGGTACAGGAAAGACTGCGCAGAAGTTCCCCCAACGGATCCTATGCGCAGAAACCTTTAATCCTGTACCGCTTCTGCCTAACCTAGCCTGCAAACCCAACTAAATCAAGAAGGGAGCCTTTATGACCGACCAGGCAAACAAAGGCGGCAGCGCCTACGAGAACTACAACAAGAGTCACGAGAACTACGACCTGACAAGGCTCCCGGTGGGTGCCGAACAAGTTCTGGCTATGCTTGCCGAACTTGGCTACGGCCACGGCCATAAGAGGTTCCACCTGCTCGACGCCGGCTGTGGTACGGGCATGCATCTGGAGTATTTCCACAGGCAAGCGCCCGACTGCCGGTTTACCGGGTTGGATGCATCATCTTTGGGCATCGAGAAAGCAGTACAGAAACTGCCCAAGAGCGTCAAGCTCATGGTCGGCGACTGTCGCAAGATGCCGCTCGAAGATGCCTCGGTCGACGTGGTCTTGTTCAGCTTCATGATTCACCACCTACCTCACAGCAACGAAGCCGAACTGCTAGCGGCAACGGCCGAGCTCTTTGCCGAAGCCGGCAGAGTACTGAAGCCAGGTGGTCATATCGTGATTATTTCCACCTCGAGGGAGCAGTTGCATCCCCGGCGCGGCTCGCTCTGGTACTACCGCTACTTCCAAGATGCAGCCAAGGCACTGAGCCGCAAGTTTCTGCCTCTGAGCAAGCTCAAGCAGATTCTGAGCGAGAACGGCTTACTTCCGGTGGTCAGTCGCAAAGTCGATCAGACCTACTGGACAAAAGCCAGTCTTGACTTGGACGGACCATTCAAAGAAGAGTGGCGAGACGGAGATTCGCTCTTCGCCTTCTATCGTGGTGCGACAGGCGAAACTGTCTTGCAAAAGCGCCTCAGGTGTTTGCGCAGCAAGATCGAAAGCGGCGCAGCCCAGCAGCACATCAAGGAAACCAAGACGAGAGTGGAGGCAGTCAAGCAAGCCTATATTCTCATCGCGCGGCGCCCCTGATAGTTCCACCGAGAAAGAGGCGCAAAGCCTCTTTCTCTTTTTTCAATTATCTATTATATCTTTTGGTACAACCACTTTCTCTATTGAGAAGAAAAGAGAAAAATCTCTAGCCAAAAGTGCCTAGAATGACTAAAACAACCGCAAGAACCAAGCAGAAAGATTTGACTCAGAACAAATGCCCGAGCCCGATCTGCCCAAAACACTAAAACCAAACTTCTAAAATGACAATACAAACTCGTTCGACTCAGCGCCATAAAGCCGCATCACAAGCTGCTCTTTCTGCAACTCTAGCAAAGCCCAAGTAGAAGAAGCAGCATCATATTTAGTGCGCTCCACTAAACTTTGAATAGTGACATAGTAAATGCCATCAATACGCGAAACACTTGTTTGGTGCACGTGACCGCCAAAAACAGCCTTCACCTTGCCGCTCTCCTTTAGTATCTTTCTCAAGGCGACTCGCTCTTCCACAAAGCAATAATGCGGATACTTTTCGAACCAAATATTGCCGACAAGACTCTGTTCGTCAAGTGGATGATGCACCAAAACAATTGTATATTCGCTGCAGTGGCGCAGCTCTGCCTCTAGCCACTGCATTTGCTCGGCACTTATATGAATATCTGTATGTTCGCTGGAAGTGCTAAAGAGAACCAGAACATCGAGAATGCAGTCTTCATTATCACCATCTCGAGCACTATCTCGAGCACTATTTCGAAAGGTTCGCCTGTAAAAGGGCGTTTCTAGGCCAGCCAGAGAGCAAATCTCATCGACCGAAAGATTCACTTGCTCATGATTACCAATTACCGAAAGAAGCGGGGCTCGCAAGCCGCTTAAAACTTGCATGCCGCTCTCAAAATGAGTTCGATCACTTTCGACTAAACCAGGAATGTCTTCAATAAAGTCACCTAGCTGAGCAGCAAAAGTTAGATCTTGTCCATTGCAGAACGCCACAAAATCACTCAAAAGCGGCAGCGCCCGATGGCAAAGCTTACGCACCACACCCTCATAAGGGTCCTCTCTATCGCAGATATGCACATCGGTGACGAGAGCGAATCGAATCAAAGTTACTTCAAAATTTGAGCAAAGAAAACTTCGGTAAATACATCTAGCGGCTCAACACTTTTGGTAGTTTTGGCTCGCATGACAGCACCTTCCCAACCAGAAAGGAAAAGTTCAGCCATGGCGCTGGGCGCATGAGTCTTGCTTATCTGTCCATTTTTCTGAGCTTCTTCGATGCAACCGGCAAAAATATCACGCCACTTACCCATCACCTGCGAAAGACATAGTCTGAGAGTCTCGCTTTGATCAGCCATCTCTTGGCTCAAATTACCAATCAAACAGCCTTTGCGACATTCTTGAGCCAGCAAGTGTTCTTTACTTGTATTGCAATAGTTTTTCAGCCTTTCTAAAGGCGTCATACTGCTATCTCTCAAACTGGCAAGAATGCGACTGCTATAGCTTTGATCAAAATGCTCGATGATCTTACATGCGAAGTCTTCTTTGCTATCGAAATAGTGATAGAAACTGCCTTTTGGCACACCCACCGAAGACAGAACTTCTTGTATGCCGGTATTGCTGTAGCCCTTTTCCATCATAATATTGATGCCGGCTTCAATGAGAACCAGCTTGGTATCTTGCTTTGGCGCCGCTTTTGAAGACACAGTCTTTGGCATACTTGACGTACCCTTTTTATTTCAGTTCAGTTCGGTTCTATATGGAAATGCAATCGTAGCACTAGAAGGCAATTAACTGTCGACATAACTAGACTAGACCGGTCGTCTGACTTTAGTCAAGTACCATAGCAATTTAACTACCAGCCCTTTAGCGAGGTTTCAATTTGTTCGTAAAAGCTCATTTTGGTCAAAGCCTCATGCAAAGCCTTTTGATAAAGCAAACGCCCCGGCCTTGACTTGGGCCAGAGTTTTTTCAGGCGCTCCGGCACCTTCCTTCCCTGACCATTGAAAACCAATCTGGCCAGATACTCGGTTAACTCGACCGGTGCTGCCTGCAAACCCAAAGTAGAAGGTGGTGCCTCCGATAGCCACCCCGAATCTCTGATAGGCTCCTCACTCTCTTGCCCAGGCGGCTTAGAGGTTGAGAGCGAAAGACTGTCGCTGGAAGCGATCACGGTATGCCAATCAATGATTTGGGGTGGCTCGGCGTCCTGGGAAGACATCTGCAAGTATAGAGCAGGCTTTTGCTTGCCATTTTTGCGCAGAGTGCAAACCAAAGGTACAGTGGCGTTCTGTGCCCCTGACAGCCCACCTACAGCCTGCTCGAAGATCAAGACATTTTGCCCTTGCGCTAAATCAAGCCTGGCACGGGTTACACCGTCAGATAGACTGCCGCAATCTAGAACAGATGCACTGCCTTTACCATCATCTGACAAAGCAAGAACAGTAACTGTGTGAATACCGCCAAGGCAAGAGTCTAGAATGATACAGGCAAAACCACCTAGCTCAGCCTCCTGAAAAGAAAGCTCTGGTTGAGCGGATTCTGATATAGGAAGTTTATAGATGTCTTTTTGCCCATCCCTTATGTAGACAGCCGAGCCATACTCGCCGCTTTTGAAATAGGCGCTTAAATCTAAATTTCTAGGGTTGTAATGCCATTGAACAAAGGGTTGGTTATTCTGCTCGACTACCTTTTCGGTCTCTAGCTGTTCCCCAGGTTTTTGCATAATCTCTTGTTTGCGATCTGATTGGCAGGCGGTCAAAGCCGCCATGACAACCAAAGAGACAAGAAATAGCACTTTTCTTTCTTGCTTAGAAACGAACTTTTGATTGATCATTGCTCGTGACGCGCCTGCCTTTCGAGCAAACGGGTCGGATCGTTTTCTAGCTTAGATCGCGATGTTTGAAGCAACAAGTCACCGGCTATATAGGGACTAAACATGAGGCCTGAAGTATAAGTAGTGAGAGCACCACCTTTATAGAGTGGACGCAATAGCTTTCCCTCCGGACCATGAAAGGTCTTGAGCATGGTCGCAGCAGTTGCTTCAGAACCCTCGGCAGCGCTTACAGCAAGCGGCCGGGAAACTAATGATTTAAGGCGCGGTACAAATGTGCGAGCAAGGCCGCTTGTCGTCATATAACCTGCCATAGCCAGAAAATATGCCGATCGAGCCGTCCCCAAGTTCTCACCCCAAGCTGTCTCTCTCGCTCCGGCACTATTGAAGATACCGGTTGCGCCAACAGTGGTATGAGTCAAGCCTCTCGCCAACTGCCAGCCGTTAACCAAACTAAGCGCCCCACCAGAAGGACGGCGCAAGGAGGCGGCTGTTTCGGCGGCGCCCATCATGACCAAACCGGCATCCATAGCGGCAGGCAGAGCTTTTTCACCAAAGCGCTTAACACCAGCGACAATACCATCGCTCTCTAGTTGAGACGCCTTCACAACCGAGTATTCGTGCCCATGTCGCAAGACTACCAAGTCATCAGGATTGTATGTGCGGGTCAATTCAATTGGCTTGCCGACATCTTCCACCCCGACTAAGTTTAGATAACCCCAGACAGGCGCATTCCTAAACTGAAGAGACTGATGCAAAATCACCTTGCCGTCTTTGTTTTCGACCTGCAAACGACTCTCCATCAAATTTACATCTTTGCCCTTGCCGTCAGAGGTATTACGACTGAACAACTGTTGCACCTGTCCATCCGTCGACAACAAAACCGACTTGTTCTTGAGCTCTAAGTCAGAATTTGCCGGCATCAATTCAGGAGTATTCTTCAACACTTCCAACTGCGATCTGAGCGGGTCCAATTCTCTTTTCTTATCTGCCAACCACTTCTCAAGCTCAAGCAGTCTTTCTTTATCTTGAGGGCTATCAAGCCGCCAAGACTGAGGCAGATTTAGATTGAGAGTGACAATGCGACCACCACCATCTCTATCTACGGTGGCACCAGGTGGTAGAGCAAAAGGCAGCAAGCCTTTTGATGCTTTGCTCAGGTCGTCCATAAGAGTAATATAGCGGCGCGAGTCGGTGGCTAGTTGCATTAAGCCCATGGTGTTCTTCAACCACTCAACTTTGTCGTGTTCTGCAAGTTGCGCAGTATCGGGCAGCCATCCTCTGGGCAGCCCCGAATCTTTGATGGAACTGCTCAACTGCTTGCTGGTATGGTCAATCAAGACCCTTTCTTTTACATCTGTGTCTTCTATTGACGCAGAAAGCCAGCGGGATGCCACTTTCAATTGAGAAATATCACCGGCGCTTGGAACATCCCCATGCTCTACTTTCAAACTGACTTTACCGCTGCTGCTATCAAAAGAAGGCGACTCGTAGAGATCAAGACCATAGGCGCGACGCCTTTCCAACTCTTGAGGCAAAGCTTTCTTTTCGAGCCAATCCACATAGCAGCGGTAAAGCCCTTTAGTAATGGGCCCCATCGACTCAGAATCTTTTTCAGACTGCAGCATAGCGGAAAGATCCAATCCACTATGCTGCTTTTCTAAAGCAGCAGTGCTTCCGTCTTTCTGCATTGCCGGCAAAAGATTAACCAGGCTCTCCTGCAAATAGTTCAAATCAGCCGTATTTAGTTTTGCCGACTCGCGCTTACTGCCTTTGCCAGAAGCATAAACTTCTTCAAAGAGATGCGTTAGATCAGGGACCACCACCTCTGGCGGTGAGTCTTTCTTAGCCTCAACCCTATCGTTTCTCTCTTCCGTCATACCGAAGACCTCTACTACCAGCCTCTTCCAAAGGAAGGCTGCACTTCATCTTCAAAACCGGGATTGCTGTATCTGTACAGATTTAAAACGACAGCGGCGATCATAGCCGGCCCAGCCGCTCTATTTAGAGCCTCGCCCGATAATACTCTGCGCACCGCCACCAGCCGATTATTCTGCGGACCACCTCCGCCTGGTCTAGAAAGTTCTTCCGATGCTCGCTTGAGAGACTCTAGAGTCATTTTCTCTTGGGGCGACAAATTACCCTTACGCTCCAAGTCGGTAGTTAATTGCGAAAGACGTTGCAATTCTTGCGGGCTTAACCTATCGGCATAGCGCCCTTGATCGCCACCATGCTCTCTACCAAAATCTGAAAGGCGCGGGGCTTTTTCGCCTCCCTCTTTGGCTGCAACTTCTGGATTTGCCAGTTTTCTAATTTGATCAGGTTCGCGTTCTGCCAGTCTGTGCACCAGATGCCCGAGTAAAGCTCTTTCCGTGCCCACACCAGCAGCAGCAAACTGGTTGCGAAAACGCGAAACTATCGTCAGCACTTTACCCATATCAAGCTGACCTTGTTCATACATTTTTCGATAGTGCCCAGGCAGTTCGCGAGCCAACTCGCCATAACTGTCCGGCTTATTCAAAGACAGAGCGAGCTTTTGCGAGGCTTTTTCAAAATGCCCCAAAACATTAGGCACGCTGTAAATCTCTGGGCCGCCATTTCCGCCGGGACCGGCAAGACGAGCGAAAGTAACAACTAAAGCACCATCTGGCTTTACTTGCACCACTGTGCCATTCTTACCGGTCTGCCTATGCGAAATGTTATCTACTTGCTGAACCCCCTGGGCATTCTTGGGCTGTGGATAGAGCGCTTTAGCGGCATCTTCCAAGATGATACGTTCCACCATTTTGTTGACGGCATCGTTGAGACCACTGCTATTTACGCGAGCGCTGAATGCTAAAGCTCCTCCTTCGATCGAACGGCCAAATTCTTTGTAGTCCGACGCCATGCGCCTATCGCCGCTGCGAAAGCTCTCATCCGCATTTTTCTTTGACCATTCGACCACTGCTTGCAATTCACGCGAACGAGCCTCAGCATCTTTTGTGACAGTGGGAGAAGGCAGGGGAAAATCTTTGAGATTGAAGGGCGAGTCTGAGTTTGCTGCGGTTAACTCTTGGATGCGCAGCCTGAAGTCTTGGGCAAACTCTTTTACTCGCTGAGAGTGCTCGGGTGTAGATTGTTCGACTTCTAAACGACCGCCTACGTCAAACCAGTGAGGCAGTGCATCAATCACTCCCTTTTCGCGAATAGCAGGTACATTCGTCTTCTGGCTTTCGGCACTTGACAAGAATTCACCGGTGGATGGATCTAGCCTGCGACTGCTGGCATCGAGCAATTCGAAGCGACCTGTGCGCCTGTTTACCAAAAGAATATCGCCGCCAATCATATCGAGGGCACTGCCGGTCTGAACCGGCAAAACTTGCCAACCGGCCCGCTCAAGCCCAAGGCTATTGACCGTTTGCCTGGTTAGCTCATAAACACCATTTTGCAAGCGACCGCCGCCCTGCCGAGCGTTATAAGAAACAATCTGCTCTGAAATACCCTGCCAGGCATTGAGAAGCTTTAGCTTCTCAGATGAGACTTCACTGACTGGAGCCGCCTGGGTATCTTTCTGCCTGTCATCAACCCTGAAAGCATCGCGGGCCAATTCTTGCCGCCCCTGTGTACTGGCATCAGAGCCAGATGGTTGAGGCGACCGATCTGTTTGAATTGGTTCAGGACCAGGCAATCAAGGCACCTCAATTAGAGAATCGACGCCGCCACAGGGACAAAGCTATCTCACCACCTGAAGACACAAGTAGATATATACCCCCAGCTCTGAAATTCAGACCAAAATTGGGCGAGTCAAAGAGCCCGAAACAGGCAAAACAGGAAGATTGAGAACACAATTAACCACTTGACATCACTCTTGGCAACCCAACTGTCGCGCAAGCTGCGCCAAGCGACCAGGCAAAGCAAGAGCCTTAAGCCTCTCTAAGGGCAATGGGGCTTTGTTTTGCCAAAAGTAAAACCATAGCGATTGTAAAGAGAGTAAGTACGACCGCGAAGCTTTACCTATCAAGACTCTCCGGCGCGGACTTATTCCATTTAGCAAACCCGATTTGATTGAGCAAACAGCCTACAGGGCCAAAGATACATGCGTTGCATAGACATCAACAAGCTTCATTTTGCCTTACAAAATTTGCTTGGCACCGCTGCAAACAATAGAGTTCTACTGTCTTTCTTGCAAATACCTTTCTTTCACCCAACCCACCTAAGTCAACCCAAATCACTATCAACGAGCAATCAGTCGACCAATTCTGGTTCATCAGATAGGCACGCCTGGTTGAAACGCCTGATTTAAAGGTAAGCAAAATGATCCCACTCGACGCAAAACTTGCGCCGTCTTTTGCCGATCCGGCCAATCCGCATGCTCATGTGACCCGCTTGAAGAAGCGAGTCGAGAGCATCGGCAAGCAGCTCCACAGACTGACCCCCACTATGAGCAAGTGCGAGGATCAGGCTGCGCGAGAGGTGGCTGACCTGGCCTACTCCAACTGGCTCACCGCCAGAGGACTGACCGAAGCCGCCGATTCGCTCTTGAACCGCCGGGCAGTTGACCTTTTGCTTGGTGGCAACAGCGTGGAAATCGAGATCGTGAAGGCGTCCTTCCAGGACGTACGCGCCCTCGCCTCGCTGCAAAATCGCATCAAGAGCAATGCCGAAGCTCCACGCGAGAACGAGGTCATCCTCGGCGGCAAGGAACGCTTCGGATGTATCGCTCCGGATCCGGAATCCTGGTTTCGCAAGGACAGCAAGCAGGGAGCCGCCGATTGCAGCTCCGACTGTGCACTGCCCAGCGTCACCGTCGTGCTCAACATCGACTTCAACAACCGCAACGACTCAGTGCAAGAGCTGCTCAAGCTCGCCGACGCAGCCATCGCAGAAGCGGAACGTGAACTGGGCGAAACCCGGGCGCGTCTCTGCCACTCCGAAGACGGCGGCAGCTGCCAGCTTTACTGAACAACAGCAAGAGAAGAGGAACAGAACATGTCCAACCAGAACCCCCTCGGCGACCGCGGCAAGGCTCAGGAAGATGCCTGGGCTCGCAAGCGCGATCAGGAAGCGATCGATGCCATGAAGAAGAAGGGGCAGGAGAAGCCGACCGGTAACGGCGGCGCCGACAAGCCCGAGGCTCAGCCGGCCAAGAAGAAGTAAGGACAGCCTCTAAAGCTGCGGCGGGACTGAGACTTGTCTCAACCCGCCGCAGCACTCTTCATCGCCGGCCCACCGCCAGCGGTGACAATTTCATTCCGGCTGCTTGTAAAAGCAAAAAACTTTGGAAAGAGGTATAGACATCATGTCCACCCCCAATCAAGCAACAAAGGCAGCGCCGGCTGCATCCACCAAGAGCTGCAACTGTTCCGACTGCGGCTCCGCCCTGAAAAGCGGACTGAAGTACGAGAACATCTGCACCACCTGCCAACCCCAGTTCAACTCCCGTTGCGGAGGCTGCCAGCGGCTCCTCTGGGACTGCATGTGCATTCGTCCGCACACCTGGGAATGATTGACTGCCGAACCGGTAGGTCGCCACTAAGAACAAATAAAGATTGACACACTGCGTGGTTTCGCTTCCAATCGCAAGAAAGGACGAAACCACGCATTTTCCTTTTCCACCGCCCTGCAGTTTTTATTTTTTTGCTTTTCTGCTATATCTTTTAGTATTAAGTACTCACCAAGACAGATTTGCTCTCTTCGCTACTTTTGTAAAAGACACCAAACTAATACCAGAAAGACAAGCAGAGGCGCCTGAAAATGCTCTATCCTATTTTAGCTTGTCTTAGCTTGGCAATACAGCTCACGGAAGGTGATCATGTCTACAGATACTCAAATTAGCTCAGCCCCTCAAAGCGGCATGCGCGATTTCCTTCCCCGGGAAGTCAGACTGAGAGACTGGGCCGCCCATGTGATCACTGAAGTTTACGAGCAATTCGGCTTCACCAAGATTGAAACACCCTGTCTTGAGAATATTGCCCTTTTGAAACGCGGCGACGGCGGCGAGAATCTGCAGCTCATTTTTGAAATATTGAAGAGAGGCGACAAGCTGGAACGAGTGCTGAAAAGCAGCAGCAGTGAAAGCGGCGACGAAACAATCAAAAAATTAAAAGCCGAGCTAGCCGATATGGGCTTGCGCTTTGACCTGACTGTGCCATTGGTGAGGTTCTATAGCCACAACCAGCAAAATTTGCCCAACCCATTTAAGTCGATTCAAATAGGGTCTGTCTGGCGGGCAGAGAGCGCTCAGCAAGGTAGATATCGTCAGTTCACCCAGTGCGACATCGATATCTTCGGGGTGAAGAGCGAGCTTGCCGAAGTCGAGCTTTTGCAAGCGACTTCTGAGGCTTTGCTCAAACTAGGCTTTGAAAATTTCACCATTTGCCTTAACGACAGAAGGCTACTTTCAAGCCTAGCCGGCTATTGCGGCTTTGCCGAAGACCGCTTCGAGAGCGTCTTTATCGCTCTCGACAAGCTGGACAAAATCGGTCTAGATGGAGTGAGCCGCGAATTAGCAGGGCAGGGACACAGTGAATCTTCCATCGCCAATCTTAAGAACCTGCTGGTCGAGCTTTCGGAAGTAAGCGGACCAAGCGAAAAACAGCTGGAAGTGCTAGCCGGAAAAACAGCGGCAGATACAAATACAGTGGAAGCCCTTATGCGGGTGATAAGCATAGTCAAAGAGGCTTCCGGCGGTAAGTTCAATGTGCAGTTCGAGCCCTCATTAGTGCGAGGCATGGGCTATTACACAGGACCCATATTCGAGATCAAGTATCCAGGCTATAACTATTCAATTGCCGGCGGCGGACGCTATGACCGCATGGTGGGGAAGATGTCGGGCAGAGACGTACCGGCCTGTGGTTTTTCCATCGGCTTCGAGCGCATCATCGGCATTTTGATGGATGAAAATTTTGAACCGCAGGGCGTTAGAGAGAAACTAGCTTTGATTTTTGATGAAAATCGCGACAATCTTGCTGATGTAATGAAAGCGGCAGCCAATCTGCGCAGCCAGGGCTATAACGTGCTTGTACAAAGCAAAAAGAAAGACATGAAGAAGCAGATTGATCAGCTGCCCGCGCAGGCTGTCAGCAAGCTATGCCTCTTTAAGGGCGACCTGAATAATCTAGAGATCAAGTCAATCTAAAAGTAGAGAACAAAGCGGGCACTAAGCCTGCAAAGTCTTGGGCTGCTTTCCTACATACTCAAAATAGATAGTCTTGCCATATCGCGGATTATTGACCAGGTGCTCGGTTTTGTGATCTGAAGTCTCGACCAGTCTGCCGTTTTCGACATGCAGAAGACCAACGTGACCATAGTTCTTGCCGCCGTTCTCAGCAATAACGCCTTGGCTCCATGAACGAACAAAGGCAGTGGCCTTGGTGGGATCATTTGTAACCCGCCATTCATCAGACTTAAGGAAGGCATGACGCATAGCCCAGCCATCGCCGGAACCGAGAAACTCTCCCATACCAACCTTAGAGAGTGCTACCTGCACACCTTCGGCGCAGCGACCTTCGCTATTCATATTGCGGGCTACACTCAAACCGGCTTTGACGATCTGAGCCTTCATAAGATTGCCTTCCGGGCTCACCTGCCAATCTATTTTGTCGCCCTGACCAAGGTCGCGCCTCAATTCAGACAACTGAGCCAGCTTTACCGCACCCTGCATATAGTCTTTATTGGCTTTGTTATTCAGATCTTCGCCGGTCAGTTGGGCAGGCTCCTTGCCCAAGTGCAGAGCCAAAGCGGCTTTACCGACGTCTCCGCCGGCATCTTTCAAAGTCTTGTCGACCACATCGGTGGCCACCCGTTCTTGCAATTCTTTGGGGAAGAGAGTACGCATCTCTTCGTTTGAAAGCTGCTTACCTTCCTGCATGCGCTTCATAGCGCCTACAAACTTGGCGGCAAAAGCTTTATCTTGAAACTTAGCAGCGAACTCTTTGGAGACTTTGCCTTTCTTAGCCAGTTTAGACATTATTCCGGCGATATTATCAACCGAAAACTCGTCTTCGCCTTCAAAAGAGAACCAGCTCATGAAGTTACGATAAGTAAGACCGTAACGCCCAACTGCCAGCCCTTCACTTGGAGTTTTACGCACTGTCTCATAGGGATTAGCGCGGTCTGGATTGAACATACCGGCAATGGCGTTCTTCGCATGGACGACCGGATTGGTCTCGTCTTTCTGCTGACCGACATCGCGACGGGGGAAGTAGTCACCCATCTCACGAGCAGTCATAGAGCCGCTTGAGCCAGGGCTAAAACGGTTCATGCCCGACATCATTCGCTGCGACTCAGCACTATAGCCGGCTCTAGCCGAGTTAGCCGCAGCAGCATCAGTTTGCTCTAGACCACCCCCGGCAATCTTGCGGGTGAGATCTTGCGACATCAAACCGTACTCGTCATTTATCTCTAAACCACGACCAGCCATTTGCGGATTTTTGCCGACCCGGGCATTTACATACTGAACCAGTTCATCAATACTCTTTTGCTGCGCTTGAGCAGGATCGCTCATTTGCCCAGGTTCACGCTCGACTTGAATGACAATCTGCTTGCGAGCAGCGGCATCAAGGTCTCCCTGAGCTTCGATGCGACCATCTTTGCGTACAATAAAGTCTGGTGTTTTAGATTGATCGGCAGTATCACTGTAAGTGATAAGTACTTCGGGCTTTTCGCCCGGTTTGATGATTTCACTAGGATTGGCGCCAGCCTGAGACTCAATTCGACGCATAACACCGGCCTGAATCAATTCAGAAACCTTTTTGCTGCGGTCGAGTGTCACTTCATTACCACCGCTGACAATCGCTGGTCCACTAGAAACCATAGCATCGCTAAAGCGCACCGCCGGCAATGAATCAGCCACTGCCATCGTGCGATACTGCCCGGCTGAACTGTCTGCCAGAAGGGCACCGCCTTGCTGAGCAAGCGCACTACCTTCCTTAGAGGATTGACTGACGGCTGTATCGCCGACATTCACAGCTGCGCTGCTAAGATCGCCTTTTGCCATGGGGACAAGGCTCCTGTGGAGAAGAAATTGTACTTTGGGGGGTAGAAGACATCATATGTGAAAATTTCGATCGAGGGAACGCTTCTCACTACGTGGTTCTCCCACATATGTGATTAAATATCGTGCAATCTGCGACAATTTGAAAGGTTGGCAGTGATTTTCGAAAGTCGCCAAGCTTATACCAAGCTCACATAAAGACAAACAGAGCGACGAACTTACTAAAGAATCGGATCAATGATGATAGAAAGAATTAGAGAGCAACTTGAAAAAGGCGAAAGAATTGATAGACAGCAAGCTGAATGGCTCTGGAACAACGCCTCCGATAAAGAGCTTTCCAGTCTCTCAAAGATAGTGAGAGCACGCTTTCACAAAGCCGACGAAGCTACTTATTTATTGATGCGCATCATCAACTATACCAATGTATGCGTGGCTAAATGTGATTACTGCTCATTCTACAGACTGCCGGGTGATAAAGACGGTTATGTCAGAGACAAAGAGTATGTTTTCAGCAAAATCGATGAGCTAGTCAACGTGGGCGGCAATTTCTTTGGCTTTAACGGCGGCTTTAATCCAAAACTGCGCATCGATTACTATCTCGATTTGTTTTCTTCAATAAGAAAACGCTATGGCGACAAAATCGAATTTTATGCCCTCACCGTTGTGGAATTTTTATACATAGCCAGACTCTGCAAATTAAGCAACAAAGAAGCCCTGGCGATGTTCAAAGAAGCTGGAGTGAACTGGATAACCGGCGGCGGCGCTGAGATACTGGCAGACAGCTTCAGACTGAGACACAGCCCGCTCAAATATACGGTTAAAGAATACATGGACACACAGGCCGATATTCTCGATGCCGGGCTAAAGACAACCGGCACAATGGTTATTGGCTTTGATGAAACCCTCGAAGAAAGACTCGACCACCTCGAAACCGTACGAGACTTTCAAGATGCTAGATTGCAAGCAGGCAAAGAGGGTCTGTTTAGCTTCCTTTGCTGGACTTATAAGCCTTACAACAACGAGTTGGGAGGCAAAGAAATAAGCTCACAAGAATATCTCAGACACTTGGCCCTGAGCCGTATTTACCTAGACAACATAAAGTTTTTACGCACTTCAGTGCTCACTCAAAACCAGGCGGCATTGGAGGGCTTAAACTATGGCGCCAACGATTTCGACATACCGTGGGAAGACGAAGTGACCCAGCTTGCCGGAGCAGTTATCGAAAAAGACGTAGACCGAATTTTAGGTTATGCCCAAGAAGCCGGCTTCAAGACAAAACTGCGCCCAGTCAACATTTGCCAGCCTCTAGGTCAAGTGAAGTAATTCCTGAAATAAACATAGATGCAAGTCTTCTTCAGTAGCAGATACACGTTCGAGCTACCAGCCGACCATCCCTTTCCCATTTACAAGTATCAACAGTGTGCCGACTATTTGGTAGAGCAAGGTCTAATTAGCAAAGAACAGCTCATAGACCCGGGTCTTGCCAGTCTGGAAGACTTGCTTTTGGTGCACACTCAAAACTATGTCGAAAAAATCATGACCGGCAGACTAACATCTACCGAAATACGCAAAATTGGTTTTCCCTGGTCGGAAAAGCTAGTAGAAAGAAGTCGGGCTGCCGCTGCAGGTTCAATCGAGGCGGCAAAAGCCGCCCTTAAAGCAGGTCGAGCCGCGAATATAGCTGGTGGCACCCATCATGCTTTTGCCGACCACGGTTCGGGCTATTGCCTTTTCAATGACGTGGCAATAGCGGTGAAATGCCTACATAAAGCGGAGCCTCAGCTGAAAGTACAAATAGTCGATCTAGATGCCCATCAAGGAAACGGTACCAGTGCCATCTTTGCCGATGACGAGCGGGTTTATACACTGTCTATGCATGTGGGAGGCAACTATCCCCGAGACAAGTTTCCTTCTAGTCTTGATATTGCTCTTGAGCGCAGCTGTTCGGGTCAAGACTATTTATTGAAGCTGAAAGATGCACTGCAGACAAGCTTGAAAAAGTTTCAGCCCGACCTGCTTGTTTATCTTGCCGGCGCCGATGTGCATAAGGATGATCGCTTCGGTCAGATGAATCTAAGCACCGAAGAAATGTTGGTCAGAGACAAGTTTGTTCTGGAGACTGCAAAAGAGAAGAAATTGCCATTTGCCATCGTACTAGGCGGTGGTTACAACAAAGATAAAAGTCTCACCGCCAGGCTGCACGCTCAGACCATTGCCGCCGCTCTTTCCATTTAAATTCTCAAATTTCGCTTAATTTACTACTTGTTTTAGTATTTCAGACAAAAAAAAGAAAAGGCCGGGGCCGACCGTCGAAAGCTTTCGCCTTCGAACAGTCAACCCCGGCACTATTCAGAGCGGCGAACCGCTTACTTGTCGCCGTCCTTGACGCGCTTGATCACCAGCTTGGGGAAGCGCAGCTTGGCGAGAGCCATGCTGTCTTCGAGAGCCTTGACCCGGACGGTGAACTTGTACGGCGCCGTGTGGGTCATGTGGCTTTCGACCACTTCCACCCCCATGAACCGCACCAGCTCTTCCACCAGCTTGTTGACCTGGTCGTTGAGCCCCATGTACGACTTCTCGTCCGACAGCTCCAGCACGAAGCCCGCCCGCAGTTCGGGGAAGCGCTCGGCCTGGAACTTGGCCTCCATCATCCGCTCCACCATGGTCATGGTGTGCAGACCGGTGAAGAGGCGCGAGACGTCCGGCAGCATGCCCAGCGAGGCCAGCTGGTCGACGACCAACTCACCCGTACGGGCTTCGTAGGGACGACGCACCAAGAGAACAACGCTGGGAGCGACGCCGAGCAGGTTGCCCACGCGATGGAGGGAGGCCTGCAGGGCATCTTCGTCGGCGGAGATCAGCCCCGTTTCGGGAGCCGCTTCCGCGCCGGAGGCTTCACCGACAGCAGCGTTCGACAGGGTGGGCGCGCCCAGCAGGCGAGCCTCCATGTCTTCCGCCTCGAAGGTGAAGGTGGTGACGCCGTCGTCGGTGGCAACGCCGATCTCGACATAGTCGCCCATGCGGATCGTCTTCTTCATGGCTTCCACGCCGAGAGCGGTCTCGATCTCCTTGGAGATGATGCTCTTGACGTTGGCCAGGTTGCCGTTGTTGGCCAGAGCCCGGTCGAGGATGTGCTTGCGGCACGCCTCGTTGGCGGAGACCGAGAAGTGGAAGCCGGTGGCGAGGATGCGCTTCTGCAGTTCGGCGATCTCACGCACCACCACCTGTTCCATCTGATCACGGCTGAGCTCTTCGTAGATGGCGATGCCACCCAGCTCGTTCACCCGGTTGCGGAACTCCGGCGGCGCCTTGTGCTTGAGGGCACCGAGCACCACGTTGCGCACCTCCTCCTTGCTCAGCTTCTTCTTGCTGGCGTTGAAGCCGATGCCACCGGTCTCTTCCTGCTCGACCTCGGCCATGCCCATGTTGCAGGCGCAGACGAAGATGGTGTTGGTGAAGTCCACCACCTCGCCGTTGCCCAGGGTGAGCTTGCCGTGGTCCATGATGCCCAGGAGCATCAGGAAGACGTCGGCGTGAGCCTTGTCGAGCTCGTCGAGCAGAACGATGGACACCGGCGCCGTGGAGCCCTTCTTGCTCCATTCCAGGTTGTGGTTGGTGAACTCGGCGTAGTCGTGCTTCTGGTCCTTGGGGACGTTGTTGTAGCCTTCGTCCCGGGCGCTCTGGTTGTTGATGTAACCGCGACCCGAACCCTTGAGGTTGGAGAGCGAGTAGCGGTCCATGTACTCGGCCATGTCGATGCGCAGGTAAGCCTTGGGGTTGCCATGGATGACCTGGGCGAGCATCTCGACCGAGTGGGTCTTGCCGGTGCGCGACTTGCCGGCGTTGATGATGAAGGCGATCGGCTTGTTGCGGTTGCGCAGCGGGTTGAAGGCCGCCGTGTAGCAGTAGGCGAGAAGCTCCTTACCTTCCTGCTGGCCGAAGAGGTTGGCGTTCATGAACTCCTTGAATTCAAGAACGTTGTCCGGCAGAACGGCAGGGTTGAGCCGACGCCGAGAAGAAACACGTGCTGCAGCTTGAGCGCTCATGGCAAACTCCTTAGATACGGTTGAGATAAAGATTCGAATGAGCGACTTTGCAAACGTCACTCACTCACGATGCTCTCGTCATCACTAGCCCGGCTCGCCAACTACATGGAGGGTCGAGAGTGCCACTTGCCAGCGCCTAAAGAAAACCGAGTTCAGCAAACCATCAGCTGCTACATCACCTGAGTGACGCAGAAGAAACTGAAATGGTTGAACACTGAACTGATTTGGCTTCTTTTTGGCTCTGAAAAGATGAAACGGGAGATAAGTAACTATTACAGGTTTCAAAGACCAAAAATAAAGGAAATATTTAGCGCTAATTCTGAGAAGCATAGGGGAAATCCCCATTAAGCCGGCGTAAGAATTCGCGCAGCTAGGAAAGGAACCAAAAACCTAGACAGTACAAGCACAGACAGCAAATGCAAGATTGCCCTAGACCGGTCTATTCTTTCTCTCCAAAAAAGAGAGAAAGGCAGGGAATCTTTAGCCAAAGATTCCCTGCCTCCCCTCAGCACACACCTAGGCTAGCTAGGCGAGTGCGTCACATTCAACGCCGCGAACGGATCAGATTGAAGACGAAGTCGATGCCGGTGAAGAGCAGCAGCCAGTTGAGGAAGGGCACGGGCATGCCGATGAGCATGCCTAGCACCAGACCGGTGAGCGAAGCCGAGAGACCCCAGATGAAGGCTTCGACGAAAGCGCGAAGGACGCCGGACTGGATGGTAGCGGTGTGAGCGGCAGTCTTGCTGCGCGCAAACTCGGCAGCGAAATACATGCCGACGAAGATGACGATGAGGAAGAGCATTCCCATGTTGATTCTCCAGTTAGGTTAGAAAGACGGGGAATAGCGTTCTACTCCCCGTCCCGATTGGTTCCGCAAAAACGACCCTCTTACAGTTCGAAAACCTCGCGAGGGCCGGGGATGACCACACCTTTCCAGTTCAGAGACCGTTCGATGTGGTTTTTCAGCCCGTCGAGCGCGCCGTCATCACCGTGAACGATGAAAGTCTGCTTGGGGCGACGCTTGAACTTGCGCAGCCAGGCGAGCTGATCTTCGTAGTCGGCATGCGCCGAATAGTCGGGCAGGAACTCGACGGCAGCCTGAACACGCACATCCTTGCCCTTGATGCGCACGCTCTTGGCGCATTCGGGGCAGGCCGTGACGCTGTCAGGGCGGTCGCCGCGAGTGCGCACAATCGTCTGACCGAGCGTGCCGGTGCCCTGGAAGCCGACGAACATCACGGTGTTCTGCTTATGGGGCAACCAGTGCGCCAGATGGTCGACGATGCGACCGCCGGCAGCCATACCGCTCGAACCGACGATGATGCAGGGTTCTTCGTGGATGCGCCGCAGAGCAGCCGACTGAGGATACTCGGTGACGGTGAAGTGCTTGGGAGTGGTGTACGGGTCGCGACCTTCGGCGAACACGCGCTGCGTCTCGGCATTGAGAATGCCGACATGCTTGCGATAGACGTCGGTAGCCTTATTGGTCATACGACCATCGACATAGACCGGCATGACCGGAACCTTGCCGCTTTCCATCAGCTCGCGAATGTCGCTGAGCACGGTCTGAGCACGCCCCACCGCAAAGGCCGGGATGACGATGACGCCGCAGCCGAAGCGCGGGTGACGCGGCTTGGCACGATTGTGCGCCTGATTGAGCATCACCGAAAGAGCTTCAAGGCGGTCACGCTTCTGGTGCAGCCGATCACCATAGGTGGCCTCCAGCATCAGATAGTCAGCCTGCTCGACAGTTTCCAGATCGCGCAGAAGCGGCATGTTGCGCCGACCGACATTGCCGGTGAAACAGAAGGTGCGCTTCTGGCTGCCCTTGCCGATTTCCAGATTGACGACGGCCGCCCCCAAGATGTGTCCGGCATCGGTGAAAGTGAAAGCCACCGAGTCGGTCACCTGGAAACGCTCGTGATAGTCCACCGACTGGCAGTACTTGAGGCTCTCAACCGCATCTTCCTGCGTATAGAGAGGCTTGAACTTCCAGGAGTCTTCAGGCTTGGCCGGAGCAGCGTTACGCACAGCCTGACTCTTAACGCCCTTGTCCTTGGCACCGGCTCCACGACCACCCTCCAGAACAGCCTGCTTTGCAGCCTGCTGCTGGCGATTGTGGCGATTCAGCCGGCCCTTCGCCTGCTCCTCCTGCAGATAGCCGGAGTCGGGAAGGATAACGGTCATCAGGTCATAGGTGGCAGGCGTGACATAAACCTTGCCGCGGAAACCGTCCTTGACCAGCTTGGGCAGATAGCCACAGTGGTCGACGTGGGCGTGACTGAGGATGATGAAGTCGACCGTGCTGGGCGATACGTCAACCGGCAGGCGCTTCTTGTAGTCTGCCTGCGGGCTCTCCACCGTCAGACCAGCATCGACCAGAAATCGGGTCGTGCGGTCCTTCTCGAACAGTTCATAGAGGAAAAGAGAGCCGGTAACCGATTTGGCGGCACCAAGAATGTGCATCTTGAACACCGACTTGCCGGTCCGGGCCACTTCTTTGAGCTGACGTTTATTCATGTTTTTCTC
>JAIETF010000036.1 GCA_019745415.1 Candidatus Obscuribacterales bacterium
ACATTTGGCAGTTTGCAAGCTTTTTGCTAAATTAGTTGTGTAAACCTGGTATCAAAAGCCCCCCCTTTTACTTGGTTTGGTCACAAGAATTGCCCCTCAGTCCTGAAACAGTCTTATTGCAGCAAGCCCGCGAGGCTTTTGAGCGGGCAGATGCCGTGCGGGCTGAGCAGTGTTATGCCGCCTTGATGAAGGTTCTCAAGGAAGATGACCCTTATTATGCCGAGTGTTTGGAATGTCTTGTCGTTATCAAGAAAGAGACAGGAGATTTCTATGGCGCCTTGGAATACAATCGCCGCCTTGTAAAGCTAGGTGAGGTACTGCTGGGTGCCAATCATCCCGGGGTGAAGCAGTGGCAGTTGGAACTAGCGCAGCTGGAAGAGAAAGTTAGGTCTAACCGAGCAGCTGTCGGGCTCAAAGATGATACTGATAATGGTGGCGCACAGTCAGCCTATGCCGGTATGCCGAGCAGTGGTCAAAATGGTCCTATGGGACAAGAACAAGGTCAGTCTCAAACACAGAAGCCGCCTCTATCTGCTCTTAATTTTGCCAGTTTGCCTACTCCCGACAGTCAGGATAAGACTGTTATCTGGCAAGGTGGTTCTATGGCCGCCGATCCGCTCTCTGGCTTTTCGGCGCAGTCCCAAACTAGTTCTCAGCGCCAGCAGGCTCAATCAAACACGTCTTCAAGCCAGTTTTCCACTCAAAGTCAATTCTCAACCCAGAGTCAGTTCTCGACCCAGAGTCAAAAGACTGGGCAGGGCGCCGGCTCCCAGCAAAACCAGTATGCCACTCAAAGTCAGATAAATACTGGTGAGCGAAAAGAAGGGCAATCTCAATCTGGCCAAATGGTGCGTCGTCCGGCCAGAACCGAACGCAACAAGACTTTTGCTGACCGAGATTCTGACGAAGATGATGTGGATAGATTATCAGGTGAAGTCTATGTTTCCGCTGATGGTGAAGATGAAGGATCTCGCCCTCGCAAGTTCAAGCTCAGCGAACAAGATATTAGAGACCGCCAGCAAATGCATTCCAGACAAATTAGGGAACGCAACGACAGTGTCGTTAAAGCTGTGCTTGTCTGTTTGACCACAGGCGTTTTGGTATCTTCGCTCTATTATCTGTGGCTTCCTTTCTCGACCCCCTTACAGAACTTTTCTACCGCTAAGCTGAGGCAGTCGGCCGATGGCAAACGCACCTTGCGTTTCAAAACAAACAAAGAGCTAATCTATAAGTTTGACGCTCAAACAGCAAATTTTGGTTATTCGATTTTCGGCTTTGGGTTTGACGAATTTTTGCGTTCCATACCATCTTCTGTTTTCAACAAAGAATTCTGGATTTTAGATCGCGGCGTCGAGCGTGGTCGCGATATGGTAGATGAAGACGGGACATTCCTCTTTGAAGAGAAAAGCCCCTTGGAAGCACATGTGGCCAATATTCAGAAGCTCGGCTATTTATCTAGACTTTTCTTCAATCGCAATAAGACTTATCCGGCCGCGCTTAGTGATCTAAAGACAGTCGATTCGGTGGAAAGCACAGGTGATAAAGCCAGTCGTGACTCTGTGGGTGGTGCAGCCACTGCTCAGGACGTTGCTAATTCTAGTTCAACCGAGACAGAAGGCTCTTCAGCAACTACCGAGGGTGCTTCTCCTGATCCAGAGTCCAGTTCCGTCTCCACCTCCGGCTCCGAGGTGTCTGCCGAGAATAGCGATGAAAACCAACTAGAGCCTGGAATTAGTCAGGATAGTTTCACTGTTTTCAATGCCTACACTAAGCGGAAATATTTACCGCGTTATATGGCTTTCGATATCAATGTTGAGGAGGGTAAGGAAGAGTCTTCTCTAAACAGTGAATTAGAAAGATTGAGTAAGGGCGGTCTTTTCCCTGGTGAGAAATCTCCAGAAGTATGTGGCATTAGTGGCTGCTTTTATAAGATCAAGAGTGAAAAGCGCACTATTAATGCCATTGTTTTTAGGGGCACAACCCTAGATGGGGATTTCGTGCGAGGTACCGGCGCCAATGCTGTCTACTTAGACATTAGTGTAGACGGACAAACTCGCGATCCTGTCGACAAAACCTCTCCTTTAGCCCGTGCCTTTATCGGGCTTGGTCCTCGTTTTCAGTTGCGCCCCAATTACTTCTGCATTTTGCAATATGATCAGCCAATGGCTTTGCCGTTATGGCTTTTGCGCTTGCGCACCATATTGCCGGCGCTTTTGCTTGGTGCTGTATTTGCTGGGCTCGGGCACATTTCACTAGTTAAGCGCAATCAGTATATTGGTTACGGTATGGGCGGGCTTTGCCTGGTCACAGCTCTACTTTCTTTTCTCAATGCCATTTTTCCCTGATATCCAAAAGCGATTTTCTGCAGCTTATTTTGGTGGGGGCAGAAAGAATGGCAATTTTGATTTGTCTCTTTCTGTAGTTGGTGCGCTACTGTTTCCGGTGTTATTTCTTTTGAGAGGCGGCGGCACAAAGAGCGGTGGTTTCATATACTGTACTTCCTTTGCTAGAGGCGGCGGCAGAAACACCGGCGGTTTAAGGGTCTTGGTATCGACCGGTGCCGGAGGTAAAAAAGCCGGCGGCGGCAGATAGGTTATATTTAGCGGTTTGACTGTTTTGTTTAGACTGGCGGCAATAATAGGCTTGTCTTTGTATATCAGGGCGAGAGTATTTTTGTCTCGGGCGGTCGGCTTGCCGGTTTGTTTGCAGGAAGAGCCGAAATACATAATGTCACTCACTGCCGTGGAGTGATCAAGCCCTAGGCTATGACCAATTTCGTGCATGGTAATAGAGGCGCATTCGCCGTCTCTAACAGGCTTTTGGTCAAAGGGATTGATTGTGGTGACAGAGACCTTGGCCGAGAGTATTTCAGCTCTCTCAGTCTTTATGTCGGTGATGCCCGCCTTTAACCTGGTCCTGCCATTCTCGCTCATGCCCAGAGCGGCATTGGAAAAACTGACTGAAATGTTTGCTGTTTGAGGGTTCTCGACCAACCGATAAGAAAGCTTAGGGCAAACCGAGCACCAAGTGTCCAAGGCATGGATGGTAAAGTCGCGATAGATTGATTTGTAGCCGCTTTCGCTTGTGCCGCTTTTGATATAGACCTTAAGCGGCATTTTGGATGCCGGCCAACTGGGCACTACTCCATTTTCCATGCAGTTTTCCAGATAATCTGGTTTTTTCTCGAGTCCCGGCTTTTGTTTGCCCAGATCGTCCTTAAGTTCGGCAATGAAAACCTCCGCCTTTTGCCGATTCTGAGGATTTGTCTCTAGCTGCGTATAACGAGTCAGCCAATTAATTGCTTCCTGAAAATTGCCAGTGTCTTGATAGGCTAGACCGATTGTGTAAAGAGTATTTGCTTGATTTGCCTGAAAGCCCAGGGCTTTCTTTCCTTCTTCTATCGCTCTTTCCGATTCGCCCAGTTCTCTCAGCACGTAAGCTAGGTTGCCGTGTACAGAACCAGAATAGGTTGAGGGATCAAAACGGGCGGCCCGCTCTAAATGTTTCTTGGCAATGGAAAGATTGTTTGCAGCCACGGCGCGTTCTGCCAGTTTCAGATAACCGAAGGCACCAACCTGGCTAAGTAAATTACTCGCTTGTTGTTTCATTTCCGGGTCAGCGCCGGGCTGCTTTTGGGCTTCTTCAAGACCCTTGATTGCTTCTTCTAAGTTGCCGCTTTCATAGTTGATCAGGGCTATGTCATAAGTGCTGTTCTTGTAAGACTGGTCTAGCTTTGCCGCCTTCTTCAGTTCGGCAATTGCCCCTTGAAAGTCTTTCTGAGCCTTGAGGCAGGTCGACAGCTGTCTGTGCAGATAACCAGAATAAGCAGTCGGGTCGCAACTTATACCGCTTTGCGCCACTTGCGCGGCTTCGCTATAACTACCGGCGCCTAAGAGTTTATTGACTTTCTGGCAGGCATCATAGGCTTGTTTTTCCTTTTGATAATCGCTCGTTCTATTGCCGCCGTTCGAAACGGCCTGGGCGATCGTATATTTCGGCTCATTTCTTTTGGGGGCTGATTCTTGAGCTTCTGGGTTTATAGCCGCTGGGTCTTGCGCTACTGGGTCTTGCGCTATTGCTCTAGAAAAACTGTGGCAGAGCAGAAGAGAAAGAAAGAGAGCTGAAACGATAGTGGGCGAGTGTATTGCCAATTTCTTTCTATCTCTCTTTTTTCAGGTATGACGAGTATGACAAAAATTAGCAGCAGTTCCGAACAGAACAGAATTGAACCAAACAGGGCCGCCAGACTATATGCCCTTATGAGAATTAGGGTAAACACTATCTCTATTTGAAGACCAAGGCTCCTACAATGCTTTAGGTGGTGGAGCCCTGGGTAAGAATTGGAAAGAAGAAGGGAGTCTTTAATAATGGCTGATAAGATCACTGGCAAAACTGTACTCGGAGCTCTTTCCGATTTGTTTATCATCTGTCTGATGGTGGGCGGTGCCGGCTTCGGCGGCTATTACGTGGGCATGAACCAGAGATTGGCGCCGGTCTTGTTGGTGCCGCCAGGTACAGCCGGGGCAAGAGCCGAGCAGACTGCTGCGCCGACTTCTGTTGATAAAGCCGCTGGGGCTGCCTCGAGCCATAGCGGGGGCGGCGCCGATGCCGCCAAGAAAGAGGGCAAGACAGACGGTGCCGCTGCGGCCGCTTTGCCGCAGAGTACCGAGGCTGCCGCGCAGAAGAAATCGGATGCTGCCGCTCAGAAGAAGCCGGATGCTGCCAATAAGAACGCAAAAATGCGCTATTGGCTGATTTCTTCAGGGGAAGATTATTGCGGCTATTCGGTTACGGTTAATGTGAATAATAATCCGGTCGATTCGTTTTTTGGTCCCGATAAGATAGTAGAGGTGACTAAGCTGATCAAGCCCGGCGAGAATCAAGTAAAGTTTGAGGCCAAAGCCCTTGGCGAACAATACAACAAGCATACCGGCGATTCGGCTTATGCCGTCACTGTCAAACTTGTTAAAGGCTCGCATATGCAGGACAACTTCGCAGCCAAAGACGTCTTGATGAGCTATAGCCGCAATGCTGCCGAGACTCAGGACTTCAACGACGTAACGAGCTTCAAGGTCGAATAGAGTAGAGCAATGAAAGCAAAAGTTTTATTCATAACTTGCTTGATGACGGTTGACGCTTTCTTCATCGGCTTTGCCTACAGTTTCAACACACATCCAGTGTTAATTGAAGATCCTAGTTTGCCCGCCAAGCAGATTGATAGAGGTAGCACTGCCGGCAGTGGCGACACGTCAAATAAATCTAGTTCTGGGGAATATGGTCCCAGCAAGACGCAGTTGTCTGGAAAGAATGAAGCAAGTGGCTCTCCTAAGGGCGGCACCAAGGCAAAGAAGAACGAAAGCAAGAGAATTAAGCAGAGCGAGGGCAAGAGTCCTAAGGGCACTGAGGTCCAGGATAAGAAAGCTCTTCCTAAGAAAATTGACAAGCCCGGCAAAGCTAATAAATCAGATAAGTCAAATAAGCCGGACAGGACCAATAAATCAGATGCAAGCAAGTCTAAGCCGCCTGAAAAGATTGAATCTGCAGGAATCTCAAATGATGGAAGAGAGTTTGGGGCGGAGAAAGCTCTCTTTGGGAAGCTTCTCATTGGAACATAACGGTTAAAGTATGGGAAAGAAGCAGGACCACAAGAAAGCGAAGGAGGCACCAAGAGAAGTCTCTATTGAAATTTCTCGTGAGACTCTTGCTCAAGTTGATTCTCAAGCTGATTCTTCTCCCCTTAATCAAGAAGCTCTTTTGCAGCCTGATTCTCAAAAGTCTAGGAAAGACTTCGAGCAGAATCATGCTGCAAATTCTGATGAAGATTTTGATCAGGATACTGGTAACAAACTAGCTGATAGCTCCAGTTTGGCGGGTGATGCTGTTTGCTCACGTACCGGCCAATCACCCTATCAAATTGATGATAGTGCCGACTCTTCGTTGACCGGTGGTTACAAGCTTGTGCAAAGCTTGATTTATCACTTACCGGCTAAGTATGAAGTGTTGGAGCAGATTGGACGCGGTGGCATGGGCACTGTATTTAAGGCTAAGCACAGAGACCTAGATGAAATTGTTGCTATCAAAGTTCTCAACCCAGAACTCTTAGAGAAAGAGGGAGAGGCATTGCGCAGGCGGTTTCTCACCGAAGCAAAAGCTGCGAGTCGCCTGCATCATCCTAATTTGATCATGCTAAAGGACTATGGTGTCACCGAGGATGGTGTCGCCTTTATGGTGATGGAATTTGTCGAGGGCGAAAGTCTTGAGAAGTATATTGCCGGAAAGTCAAGGCTGGAGCCCAAGGAAGCAGTCCGTCTGGGGCTAAGCTTGTGCGATGGTCTCCACCATGCTCACAGCAATGGCATCATTCATCGCGATATCAAGCCGATGAATATATTTATCTCAACCGACCAAGTGCCAAAAATCTTAGACTTCGGCATCGCTCGGGTGACTTCTGGTGGACGGACGCAGGGCTTAACTTCTACAGGTGAGGTTTTCGGCAGCCCTCTTTATATCGCTCCGGAACAGGGACTTTCTTCTAAGGTTGATGAGCGTGCCGATATTTACTCTCTGGGTTGTGTGCTGTATGAATCAGTAACCGGACAGCCGCCGTATATGGGAGAGAATGCCATCCAGACTGTGATGATGCACCTCAACTCGCCTGTACCTAATGCCGATCACTTTCTTGCCAGAAGTGGAGCGCCGCCTCTTCCGGGCGGATTGTCAGATGTTATTGCCAAGTGCATGGCGAAAGAGCCCCGGCAGCGCTTTCAGAGTGTTAGTGAGCTGAAAGCGGAACTTGAATTGATTTATAACGGTGAGATGAGCCAGACCGGCAGAAACCGCACGATCGAGCCGGACTTCAATCAAGGTAGTCCCAGCACCGGTGCGTTTAAGAAAGTAGCCACCGGTTCACAGCCTCGTCTTGATAGAAGAGCAAGCTCGTTGAAACCATCAAGCAATCTGGCTATGCCTCTGATTGTTTTGGCTTTGTTTGCCCTAGTTCTGACATTCTTTGGTCGTTCCTTATTGAACGGCTTTTCAAACACCTCTGTTTCCACTGGCGGCGCTTTGCTGCAAACTCAGCCTCAGAGCCAGACTCTGGGGCTGAGTCAAGGAGGCGTACCAAGCGCTGGAAAGGTCAAGTTGCTGGACAAAGCTTTCAATATGGACACCACCAAAGCTTTTGAGGCTTTCAACCAAGGCGATTATCAATCTTCGATGATTATGCTCAAGGGGACTATTAGTGTTTACGATGATGAACTTTTGAGCTTGCGTGGGCGGCTTGAGCGAGCCGAGCCGGAGCAAAGTCGATTGCTCAATGCTGAGATCGAAAGAATTACTTGGCTGAAAGCCGATAACCTGCAACATGTAGGCAATTGCTTGAGCCACCTGGGACTTTATGAAGATGCGATCAAGTATTATCGGCAGGCTATCGATCTGTATCATCCTTTTGCTATGCGAGGCATACAAAATTCATACATAGACATGGCATACGAAGCCTTGATAGGTCTATACAACAAAGTGGGAAAGAAGGCTGAGGCGGCGCAGATTGGTTCCGAATTTCAGGAGGTCAGGGCCATGCGAAAATGAAGTACTGCTCTCTTTTCGTGATGCGAGATTGTGCTGGAAAGTACTTGGGGGTAGAGTGCGAACTATCGCACTAACTTAGTTTTCTTGCAGTGGCGCGAAGGTGCCAAACCATGGTAAATAATTACTTCAGGTGCGACCGGGCTAGGTTCAGGGAGAAGAGCATTGACTAGTTTTTTTACTAAAACACTTGGATTTGCTAATAGGCTATTCCTTTTTGCGTTTGCGTTTGCCTTTGCGCTACCTTTGCTTTTGTCTCAGTTTTTGCTTTTGCCAGACTTCTTAGGACTTGTTGCATCTGGCCAAAAAAACAACTGCGCTTTAGCTGCCGAGAAAGAGCAGGCAGAATCGTCCAAAGCGCTTGTGGTTATGATGTTCGATGAACACTGTGTACTGTGGTGCGGCAAGGTTCGACCGATTATGAAGGAACTAGCAGGTGAATTCGGCGAGAGAGTCGTCATCGACGAAGTAGATGCTTCAAAAGGAAAGGATAAGGAAGCCGCCGATAAGTGCAAGCGGCTTGGTATTCTAAGCTATTTCAAGGACGTTGAGGCCGTGCCGGTCGTGCTTATTTTTGACGGTAAGCGCAAGCTAGTCAAAGAACTCAATGGCCCCAAAACTAAAGAGTTCTACAAAGCCGCAATAGAGAAGGCAATTAAATAGGATGGAGCCAGCAGACGCACGCAGTGATGAATCTGCATTTGGCACAGCTCAGCCAGAGCTTGCCTCTGCCTCAGGTGATAAGTCTGTTCTACCCGAGAGCATTCAGGCACGTGTGCTCGCGGCTACTCAGGTCTGTCTTGATAAAGGAGGCATTCGCTCTGCCCGACTCACAGCAGCTGCATTAGCGATTGCCGCCATAGTTATTCATGGCGCTGTCGCTATGGGTAATGTTTTCAATATCGAATGGCTCAAGACTTTTGTTTTTGGGCAGCGAATATTGTTTTCTTGCTGTTTTTGGTTTGTTCTTTGCGGGCTCGGTTGCTTACCGGTGGTGTTACACACCACCAATAGAAAGCTCTTAATTGCTGCGCGCCTTGTTCTTTCAGTCACTTTCTTTTTCACTGCTCTCCTCTGGATAGAGCATGTATTCGGGCTCGACTTCAATACCAACAATATAATTTTTGAGCTGCCTAATGACGGCGGACATTTGAAGCTTCCCGGACCAGTTGCGGTAGATGTTTCCTTTTGCCTGACTTTGCTTTCTCTTACCGCTTTGCTTTTGTCGTTTGCAGATAAGCGTTCAAAGACTCCATACCAGACTGTGGCAGGTTTATTAGCAATTCCTTGTTTGGTGATTGTCACTTCTGCCGCCCTCGGTCAACAAGGTTTCGCCGATAGTCTTTGCGCCATGGCCGGCTGTGTGAAATTCAAGATTTTGAATTTTCTCAGCTTGCTTTGCCTTTCTATTTCTCTGCTGCTATCTCGACCAGAGGAAGGATTTGTTCGCTTATTTTATTCGGACAATATCGCCGCTCGTCTGTTACGCGGGGCTTCCGCTGCTTTCCCAATATCCCTCATTTATGGACTGTTGCTTGTTTGGTTGACTTTAGAACGTCATCTACCATCTGGACAGATGTATACCTTAATTCCTCGTGATATTCTTCTGCCAATGTCTATGGCTGGTAGTCTTGCTATTTTTGTCATTTTTCTGATTATCAGCGCGCGTAAGCTAGAGAAGATTGCCACAGAGAAGGAAGCGACTGAGCAGGTTCTCATGGCCCTTTCTAAAGAAGTGGACGCCATCCAAGCTTATAAGATGGTCTGCCTCACTTGCGGCAAAGAATTTCCGGACGGCTGGGTTGCTTGCCCCTACGATACCGCCGAACTCCAGAGAGTGGCTGATAGATTCCATCCGGGAGCTGTATTTGCAGATAAATACGAGGTGATTGAGGCGCTTGGTTCGGGTGGAATGTCGACAGTCTATAAGGCGCAGCACAAATTTCTAGAAAAACCTGTTGCTATCAAATTGCTCAATGCCCATCTTGCATCTGATGGTAAGGCAGTGCAGCGCTTTCAACTAGAGGCGAAGGCGGCTTATGATCTTAAGCATCCCAATCTAATTTCAATCTATGATTTTGGAATTTCGCCAGATGGTCAGGCTTACATAGTAATGGATTATCTGGAGGGGGAAAGTCTATCTGACCGCATCGAAAGACATGGGAAGTTGCCGTTGATGGAGGCACTTCCTATTTTTGCTGATATTGCTTCAGGTTTGGCTTATGCTCACGAGCACAATGTTTTGCACCGGGACATCAAGCCCTCTAACGTAATGCTTGTCAGGTCTGACTCTGGAGCAATCAAAGCCTTGATCGTTGATTTTGGCTTGGCAAAAAACTATGAAGACGACTCTCTTAAGCTCACACAGACAGGCGAAATCTTTGGCAGCCCGCTCTATATGAGTCCCGAGCAGTGCCGCGGAGCCACACTTGACAGGCGGTCCGATATTTACTCTTTTGGTTGTCTGATGTATGAAACCTTGACTGGTTATGTTCCTATACGCGGTACCAATGCACTCGAGACATTTCGACTTAAGTGCACAGAGGTTCCCCCTCCTTTTCCATCAACTCTTGAGATTCCTAGATGGCTTTCCAACTTGATTATGTCTACATTGCGGATAGAAGTTGAGCATAGACCCATGAGTTGCAGCCAGATATTCGATGCTATAGCAGTATATGTTCGCCGTTGAGTTTTGTTGACAACTGGCTGCGCAGCAGCGCACGTCTTTAATTTCGTAAGTGGCAAAGGGACAGCTCTTAATCCTGTCTGGCTGTCTTCTGCACGGCGGTTGTCAAGTGTTGAAGACTGGGTCCCATGTATTGGCATTCTTTGCATAACTCTAGTCTAAAAAAAGTAGACCGATATCGGTCTACTTTTTTTGTATGGACAACTGCGATTTTTCTCTTTGAAAACCTTGAAAAAGGAGTATCTCTTTGCATCTCGATTGGTTGAGTCCTTTACATGACTTAGACCTATCTCTTGTCATGACATTCTAGATGGTAAACTGGGCGCTTAGTTTTGAAGGGTCTAGAGCCGGCTTCGCTACTTTGTCAAGGAGTTTGTATGACTGCTACCACCGATAACAAGATCGTCATTAAGCCTCGTATTCGTGGTTTCATTTGTGTTACTGCACATCCTTTGGGTTGCGAAGCCCATGTCAAAGAGCAAATTGCTTACGTAAAGAAGAACGGCAGTATTGCTAATGCGCCAAAGAAAGTACTAGTGATTGGTGCTTCCACCGGTTATGGTTTGGCTTCTCGAATTAGCGCCGCATTTGGTGGCAGTGCCTCTACCGTCGGAGTCTTCTTTGAGAAAACTTCTGAAGGTGGTAAGCCCGCTACTGCCGGCTGGTATAACACGTTGGCTTTCGATAGAGAGGCTAAGGCTGCTGGTCTCTACTCTCATAGCATTAATGGTGATGCCTTTTCTGACGACATAAAAGCCAAGACTGTTGAAGTAATTAAAAAAGACCTCGGTCAAGTCGATTTAGTGGTCTATAGTTTGGCTTCTCCTAGAAGGATTCATCCTCGCACCGGTGTAGTCTACAACTCTGTGCTTAAGCCAATAAATCAGAGTTTCACTGCCAAAACTTTAGATACCGACAAAGAAGTTGTTAAGGACATTTCGATCGAGCCGGCCAACGAGCAGGAGATTGCCGATACCGTTCAGGTTATGGGTGGCGAGGACTGGCTTATGTGGATGGAAGCCCTTAAGAATGGCGGTGTTCTCGCTGAAGGTGTCAAGACAGTTGCATACTCTTATATTGGACCGGAAGTTACCTGGCCGATCTATAGAGATGGTTCGATTGGCAAAGCTAAAGCCGATGTTGAAGTCGCCGCAAAGAAAATCGAGGCAGATCTTGCAGCACTTGGTTGCAAGGCGTATGTGTCCATAAATAAGGCGCTGGTTACTCAAGCTAGCTCTGCTATTCCGGTGGTGCCTCTCTATATTTCTCTTCTCTACAAAGTTATGAAGGAGAAGGGGCTGCACGAAGGTTGCATCGAGCAAATGTATAGACTCTTTGCCGAGAATCTTTATGGTAAGGGCAAACTCAATCTTGATTCGGAAGGTCGCATTCGCATTGATGATAAAGAAATGCAAGATGATGTTCAAAACGCAGTCAAAGTTCTCTGGGAGCAGGTATCGACTGACAATCTCAAAGAGATTTCTGATTTTGCTACCTATCGCTCTGACTTCTTGAAGCTCTTTGGCTTTGGTTTTGCCGAAGTCAATTATGATGAGCCGGTGGATCCTGCGCACGGTCAGTGAAAGTAGCAAGCGAGTTTCTTTCTTAGAAACTGCGTATATAGCGGAATGTCACCGCCACTGGTGCCACCAATCCTAGATTTCTCTCTGGATTGAATGGGGCTGGGTTGATGCCGTTACTCGGTCCTGGCACCGCTGAGCGCCCTGGATTGATATAACGAAGACAGGTTATTGGTACGTCGACCATGATCATGTCTTTTTCTCTGGCCCAGGTGATACCGGGACCGACCGACATCGCCCAGCCAGGCTGTCGAAAACCACTTGAGGCGCCGATTAAGTCGGTGTTGGTTACCCCTTCCCATCTGCCTACCACTCTAGCTCGCAGACCTTTTAAATTTGGTTTGTTCCAGGTCCCGGGTACTTTTAGTGATACGCCGGCTTGAACAGCATAAGCATCAGCCACTGAATTGGTCAATTCGTCGAGGAAGTTGGGGGTGAGCGGTACTCCCGCCGAACTAATGATGGAGGAAGTGCCGTTCGTGTTGCGCGGGTTTGAGAGATAAGAGCCAGAGACGAAAACTGATTGACCCCTCAAGAGACGAGGGGTTCTGAATGTTTTGAAAGCGTCTACCGTAGCCACGATGCCCGTGCCACCGTCGCCCGGCATCACCGCTGCCGGGTAAACAGCAGTGCGCCGATAGGCTGTGCCGTTGAGGTTTGGCATATAGCGTCTTTCGTCCCAATCTCCGGTGGGTATCTTCATGCCTAAGCCGACGATGACGTTCTCATAAGGATGGTCCTTCGGATCTAGCACTGTGGCTTGGGTATGCAACTGTAGATCGCCGATTCCGTTTACGCTCCAGCCGTCCCGAACTCCTACTTGCGGACCCTTTGGCGGAAACAGCATGGTGAAGCGATTCATTGATATGGGTAAGGTGGCAAGCACCGATACCCGGCGATTCAAATAGTATCTGCCAGTTACGTCCATGACCGATTGACGCATCCTGGGACCCCAAAGTTGCGTGAAATCTTCGTTGTAATTAGTGCCGTTGTAGGAGCGAGTGGCATTGGCTTGCCGCCAACCTACAGACAACTGAAACTTACCAGACCCTAGCCCCATACCTGGGACCATACCACGTGCGCTTGCTCAGCCCTGTCCCCAGGCGGCGCGCTCTCCCAGCAAGACAAAGAGACTGAAGACAAGCAAAAGTCTCAGAGGCTTGCAGTTTGGCGCCACCCCGAGGTACCTCCCCCTGGGCGATTTAAATTGTTCTTCTGGGCAATCTTGCAGAACTCTGCTCCGGGCTAGGCTAGTATTTAGGAATGGAGTTGTCTATTTCATCCGACCAAGCCAGGATACCGCCGGCTAGATTTATGGCGCTATCGAAGCCCTTACTGCGCAAGAACTGAACACAACGCATGGAGCGTCCGCCGGAGCGGCACATGACCACAATGTCTTTGTTCTTGAAAACCTCCAATTCACCGACTCGTGCTGAGAGCTCGCCCATGGGAATATGCTTGTCGTGGCTGAGTTTCGCTATGTCCAGTTCATGACCCTCTCTAATGTCGAGAAGCAGCAGGTCTTCGCCCTTGTCAAGGCGCTCTTTCAACTCTTTCACTGAGATCTCTAGATTTACCTGTTTATTCGTCATTTCCGCACCTACTTTAAGACCACATAAGTATAATCAATCCGGATTAAGATATGGGATAAGACCGTTCAGCTTTTGTTTCTTCGCTAATAACCACAAAAGCCGAGAGAAAGGAGTTTTGCAAAAATGACAAGAACTTTAGAAGAGGCGCTGAAGGCTGTTTTGACTGACGACAACATAGTCTCTACTTATGAGGCTCGGGCTATCCGTGAGTTGATTATGGCCGACGGTGTTGTTTCAGAAGACGAGAAAGCTCTGCTTGAAAAGGCTCTTGCCCAAAATCAATTCGAAGAGCGAGCCTTCGACCTACTATCTGCCCTGCTTCTTCGGGCGCACATGAAGTAATAGACTGTCTTTCAAAAGGACTCTATTCCGAGAGCATTCGCTATTCCGAGAGCATTCGCTATTCCCAGAGCAGTCTCTGGGCCAGGGAAGGTCCTATTCCAAAGTACTTATTGAGCAATTCCGGCTTGGTTTCGGTGGCAACTATGAAACCTGGGCTGACATACTTGTTCCAACAGTCCTGAAAGGCGTCGCGACCATTTTGTGACCGTGCCAAAAGTTTGGGCACAGCATGATAGCCGGCTGCTCTTGCTTCTGCTTTGCCACGCAGATATCGCTTAAAGAAAGTCTGAGCTTCCATCTCGCTGGTAAAGGTTGGGTATTCGTATTTTGGAATGAGATAGGGTTGATTGCTTATTGGGCTCAATAGTTCTTTCATCGACTGATTAAAGATCTTCGAAAAGCGCGGTTCGACATCATCTAGAAAGATGCGGTAGCTGCCGTCTTTACGGACGCTCACTTTCAGGCTGGAATCGGCTATGCCTGGTGGTAAATGTCTAGTCAATTCGAGGGCGCTGAGCACGGCTCTAGCCATATCCCGCAATCCCTGTGTTTGTCTGTCTGGAATAGCTTCTTGCTTTAACGGGCTATCTGGGTTCTCTTTCTTAGGTAGGGCACGCTCCGGGGCAACTTCTAGGCGGCAAACTTCCTGAAAGAATCGACCTCGCAGCGAGTCGGCCTTCTTTTTAGATAAATAAGCAGCCACCACTGGTGGTATTAAGCCAAGTAAGAGAGTGCCGCCTGAGAGAAAAAGTAAAGCCAAGGAAATTACTGAAGCTAGCGTGAAGTGCTCTATGTAAACCCCATTAAGAGCGGCTCTCATTGCCGAGGCATGCTCTTTGTATTTTTGATTGTGTTTGAGGTGCGGTGGTGTCAGTGCCAATTTACGCATCTTTGATACTTCAAGGCAAGGAATCAGTCTGTTTTGATAAGGTTCTCCGACTTTCCAGTGATCATAGATGGCGTCTCTCACCAAGGCTCTTTCCATCATCTCGTCATTGAAGACATCATAGCTGGCAAAAACTTCATGGGCAGTCAGCTCGGAGAAGCTTGGATGCACATGACCAACGCCGCATTCAATTTGGCCATCGTCGCAGATACCGAAAAAGCCTTCGTGTTTGCGCACAAAGCGCTGGTAATCGTTTAAACCTTTCTCTAGGCTGGGGGCTATACAAACCACATCCCAGTTGTTAGCCACTTTTCTTTTGCCGAAGGGACCATTATTTTGAATACGAATCGATCTGCCTCTCAACTGTTTAACCGAGACAGGCGAAGTGGTGGTGGTTAGATCTAGTAGAGTGTTCAGTCCCTGACTGTCCCAGCCTTCACCAAACAAACCTCTCGTGCCAATCAGGCATTTTGTGATTCCCCTCTCGAAAAGACTGGTGGCTAAAGCTACATAGAGTCTCGATTCCCAGGCTCCAGAAGAGGCTTCTATTGAGGAAAAACCGCCGCTGCGCTCGACTAGTCTGATTTCGAATTTGTGACCATTTTCTTTGAGATATTGGCGAGCGGCTTCGGCGAACTGTTCTGCCACGCGGTTATCTACGAGCAAAAGCGAGCCGGTGACAAGGCAGGGATTGACATATAGCGAAATAGGCGATTTGAGAAGAGTACGCATTACCGCTATCGCTCCACCCGACTCTTCGCTCAGCACGCCTTCAAGATTTTTGACTGAAGTGGCGGACATTTTCTCGAAGTCTGTGACTACGCAAGCTCTAAGCTTATCTTCAAGCACTCGATACTCAAGAGCCAAGATTTCACAGACTGCTCTTCCTTTTGCTTCAGAAAAGGCAAGCACTCTATCGACCGGCGACGCTTGCTTGCGTAGACCTTGTTCGGTTATGCCATAGCCTAGTTTACGCAGAGCCAGCTTGATTTCTTCAAGCAGGGCATGGCTTGTGCTGTCACTTGCTAGTTTCAGTTTATGGGCGGCGAAGTCGTCGATGAGCAGCATCCAGTCATCCAGCACCGGTGCCTGCAAAAACTCATCAGATAATTCAATTTTTCTTGGCCCTGGTTGCTTGAACTTCCAGAGGGCGCGCAAATAGGCAGCAGCTAGCGCTGGATTGTCTTTAATGAACTTATTGAAGCCATATTCTTTTTCTATTTGTGCCGTGCTTTCAATTATATGAGCAGTGAGGGGCGGCAAAGAGAGGCTAGAGTCTTTCTTTTCTTGGTCGAACTGTGCCGGCTCTCCGGTCCTTTGTCCTTGGAATTCAAGACCGACAAGGGTATCGAGCAGTCGATGAAATTCATTGTGCTGTTCTTCGAGAAATTTGAATTCGGCGGCGGTCGGTTCGACAAAATAAGCCAAATCTTGAAATGGCGCCAGACCCCCTTCTTTGACCAAAGCTTGGGTTGGTACCTGATAATCGATATCGCCCACCAGGGAGATATATCGACCTTCCTGACTCTGACTCTTCTTTTCGGGTGGTGTGCCGGTCAAACCTATTACCAATGGGGCGTCCAGATAGGCAATAAGATGCTTCATGATCGCTGCCCAATAATCGGTTAAATGATGGCATTCATCAAAAAGAACTAGTTTGAATTTTTGGCGGCGCAAAGCTTGCAGTAATTGCATGGCGTTTGCATGCAAGACATCGTTTAGATCCATTACTTCGGAAAGCTTTTTGCGCAGCCGGCTGACATGGCGGCTAATCTCTTTTTGATGCGCTTTAGGGTTGTTTTGCAGGATCTCGATTATGCGCAGTTCGGCCTCGCCGATTGAAAGCCCGCGACCTTTCACCAGCTCATCGACCCAGCCTTTATGGGCCAGTTTGGTGAGATACTCTTGCTCTTTGCCGGGAGTCGACAATACTTGATAAGTCATAACCGTTATCGGCTTAAGCGGCTTGTCTTCATGAGTGCCGATCAGGTTTTGATAACCTACCATTTCGTCATCGGGCACGAACAAGTCTAGTTTTTGACCCCATTGCGATTGGATGGTGGTATTGGGTGTCAAAATCAAGCTCGGTTGCTTGTAATTGGCAATCAATTGCAGCCCAATGATTGTCTTGCCTGCTCCAGGGGGCGCCACAATATGAATTTCTCGCTCGCCATTTTTTAGCTTCTCATCGACCAGCTCCAATATTTCGGTCTGGTATTTTCTAAGCGGAAACTTGAAAGAGAGATTGGCAAGCAAAGATTCTTCTTTGCCATCGGTGTCGAAATCTAGATTATATTTGCTGCGCACCGCCTTATTTTACTCTAGATTCGCAAACCCATGGTCTTAACCGCCTGTTCTTTTCTTTGCCGACTTTGGGCTTGAGAAATAGACCGTTACACGTTTTGAGAACTTGCTTTTAGAACTGGAATTAAGGCCTTAGCGAGATAATTCGGCTCGATTTGGCTAAGAGAGTGAACTTGCCGTCTTTGACCGTTCCAGGTTTGTTCACGAGGCTCTGTTTTACTAATGCTAAGATTGGTATCCCTAAAACACGGTGAGTTATGTCTGCGACCAGAGGCACTGACGGCGAATCGGCGAAGAAAGCGGTTCTTAGTTTAGAGAAGGTCTCAAAGACATATGGCGAACATAATGTCGAGGCTCTTAAGTCTGTCTCAATAGATATACCTGAAGGCAGCTTTGCCTGTCTAATGGGTCAGAGCGGCTGCGGTAAAAGTACACTCTTAAACCTTATTGCTGGTTTGGACAAGCCTGGTTCCGGTCGTATTCTATTTGACGGGCAAGACCTGTCCGGGCTTTCAGATGAAAGTATGACCAAGTTAAGAGCCGGCAAGATTGGTTTTGTCTTCCAGTTTTTCAATTTGCTTTCCACCCTGACTGTCAAAGAAAATGTCGAATTGCCTCTGGAACTGAATAGCAATATCATTAGACCGGAAAGAGACAAACTTGTGCTCCAAACTCTGGAGCGGGTGGGCATGGGGGCTCGTCTCAACTTCTATCCGGCCCAGCTTTCGGGCGGCGAAATGCAGCGAGTGGCAATTGCCAGGGCGATTATTCATAAACCAAGATTGCTTGTTGCCGATGAGCCGACCGGTAACCTCGACTCTCAGAACGGCGAGTCTGTGCTTGCATTGCTAAAAGAACTGAACCGTGACCAGGGTCAGACTATCGTCATGGCAACTCACAGCAGCGAAGCTGCTAGTCATTGCGATTTTGTCATCCACATGAAAGATGGAAGTGTAGTCAATATAGAAAGCTTAGCTGCAAGTGGAAATTCAAATTGCAATGGATAGGTTGAGGCACTCAAGGCCACTACGAAAGATTAGCAAGAGTATCTGTCTAGAGGTCCATTTTTATGGCTAATGGCACAACCGATTTTCGGCTGAAACTCTTCAGGAATTTTGTTCTGCGAGACATTAGGCGTAATCTGGTGCGCACCGGTCTGACTGTGGCCGGAATCGCCCTTGGTGTTGCTGTCTTTCTCGCCATTAGTATCGCCAATGATACTGCTCTTTCTCGTTTCCGGCAGACTGTATCTCAGGTGGCCGGCAAAGCCGATCTCGAATTGTTGCCTCTTTCCAGCGACAGCATGGATGAGAATATTCTGGCCGACTTGTATTGTTTAAGTCAGGTCGGAGTCAAGTTTGCTCCTATAATTGACGAGCATCTTGTTTTGAAAAATGGCGAGGTCGTTCAGATCATCGGGCTTGATATGCTTGCTGACCCTGAGTTTAAACGTTATGAAGAAGATGATGCCGGCGAAGCCAAAGAGTCTAGCGAAGCCAAAGAGTCTAGCGAAGCCAAAGAGTCTAGCGAAAATAAAGATGGAAACAAAGCTAAAGATTCCGGCGGGGGCGAACTCGATTCTTCGGTCTTTGCACCCAACAGTGCGCTTGTCGGCGGAGCCTTGGCAGAGAGGTTGGCGGTCAAGCCAGGAGATTTTATATATTGTCTAACAGGAGACGGCGAAACTCGACTGAAAGTGGCCGGGGTTATGTCGAAGTCTGGGTTGGGCGGCGCCTATAGCGGCAACTTGTTGGTCACTGACTTGCCTTTGGCTCAGTCTCTCACCGGACTTTCCGGACGAGTCAGCCGCATCGATATGATTTCGGGCAGCGGCAACGATGCTGTCGCTATAGGCGAGAAATTGAGGCAGATTGCGCCCCCTGATGTCATGGTCGGCAGCCCTGATACCCGCAGCGAGCAGGCATCAAAAATGACTAGGTCATTTGAGTATAATTTGCTCGCCCTCACCCTGATTGCACTCATGGTAGGCATGTTTTTGATTTACAACACCATGACCATAACAGTCTTGCGGCGTCGCCCGGAAATTGGTGTGCTGCGGGCGCTTGGAGTGGACCGCTCGGTTATCTTGCAGATGTTCTTGTTCGAGTCCTTGTTTATCGGGGCTTTGGGCACAATATTTGGGCTTGTGCTGGGCGGCTTTCTCTCTCAGGGGGCTCTCATGGCTGTAGCCCAAACTTTCCAATATTTCTATTTCAAGGTGCCTCTGGAAAAGGTCAGTCCCGATTTTTTTCAATACTTTCTAGCGTTCGTTGTAGGCATGAGCTTAACTTTGATAGCCAGTCTGCCGCCTCTCTTTGAAGCGGTGGCGGTGGCCCCGGCAGAGGCGACCAGACGTGCTTCATTTGAAAGTAGGTTGCGCTTGGCTCGCGGCTGGCTGTTTGCTATCGGTCTTCTTTGTCTGCTCCTATGCTATCTGTCCAGTTTGCAAGGACCAGTTTTCGACTTTCCCTTCTTTGGTTATCTGGCTGCTTTTCTCAGCATAGTGGGGGCTTCGCTTCTCATGCCCCTGCTTCTATCCTTGATTCTGCCGGCCTTGGCCCGCTTCCTTGGTCGATTCAGTGCCCGTGGGCGTCTGGCAGCATCCAGTTTGAGCGGTACTCTCAGTCGAACTGCTGTGGCCAGCGCCTCTTTGATGATTGGTATTGCCATGATGGTCAGCCTCGCTATTATGATTTCAAGTTTTCGTCAAACTGTTACTCAATGGATAGATCAGAGCTTTCAAGCCGACCTCTGGATGCAGTCGCAAGCACGAGCTGCGGGCAACAAAGGGGCACGCTTGCCTGAACGTTTAGTCAAAGAAGTGGCAGCTGTTCCAGGAGTCGCTGCCGCCGAGGGCTTTGTCGACCGACGCATAGTTTATAAAGATATGCCGGTCTTTCTGGGTGCGGCAGACTTTGATGTTTTGGCTCGTTTCGGCAATCAGCTCTTTCTTTCTAAGCGCCTAAATAGAGAAGTCTGCGAGCGTATGCAGGGCTTGCGAGCGATCATTTCAGAGCCTTTTGCAGTGAGGCGCAAGCTCAAGCGAGGCGATAAGGTCTCTCTTGATGTCGAAGGCGGTAAACGTGATTTTGTAGTCGAGGATGTTTTCTATGACTATGCTTCCGACCTCGGCTATATCATCATTCCTCGCGATGTATACAAAGACCTGTACCGTGACGACCAAGTATCTAATGTGGCAATTTATCTTGAGCCGAACGCTGATCTTGCCAAGGTGAAAGGTGAGCTTTATAAACGGCTTGGTAATTTGTCTATAAGCAGCACCCAGGAGTTGCGCAAGCAAGCTATCACTATTTTTGACCGCACTTTTGCCATCACCTATGCCTTACATACAATAGCTGTGGTGGTTTCAATATTGTCGGTGATGAACGCCCTCTTTGCGCTCACACTCGAATCTAAGCGTGAGTTCGCCATCTTGCGCTATCTTGGCGCCGCCGGTAAAGATCTCGCCTCAATCGTTTACACGCAGGCGGCCATTCTTGCCCTTTCAGGCAATGTCGGTGGCATAGTCCTCGGTTATATTCTTTCTCTTTTGCTCACCCATGTGATCAACAAACAATCATTCGGGTGGAGCGTGCAATATTCGATTCCTTTTGATTTTATTGTCCAGTCTTCTTTCTTGGTTTTGGTAACAGCCGTTGCTTCGGCTTCCTTGCCGGCCAAGGTCGCCGCCAGAACGCCAGCCCCCGAGGTAATCAGAGATGAATAGTGAAAGTAGTGTTTATCGTGAGAAAGTCGGCATGGGAATGGGTCCGGCAATGGTGAAATTTGCCCATTACAGATTGATTTCGGCGTTGCTTTGTCTTATCGCTAGTTCTGTTTTGGGGCTTTGCTTGGATGGTGGCGCACCGTTTGCACATGCTGCCGAGGGTGAAGCCAAAGTCTACAAAAAAGCACTGCCGGGCTATAAATATGAGTTTCCCCGCGACCATTTCAGCCACGATCAGTTTAAGACCGAATGGTGGTATTACACTGGTCATTTGCAAGCAAAAGATAAAAGGCGCTTTGGTTTTGAATTGACTTTCTTCCGCACCGGTGCAGAATTTGAGCCGGTCAAAGGTAAGTCTTCCAAACCATGGGCTCTCGATAATTTCTATCTGGCCCACTTCGCCCTCACCGATGAAAGCGGCAAAGTATTTCGCTTTTATGAGAAGCTGAATCGCAAAGGTTTGAAGTTTGCTGATGCCAGACAAGATGCTTATTATGTCTATAACGAAGGCTGGTCGGTGGCCCGGCTTGGCGAGGGTGACAAAGAGCGCTTTATCTTGAAGGCAGATGGACGCGATTGCGGGATTTACTTAATGTTGCAGTCACTCAAACCGCCGGTGGTGCACGGTGAGAATGGGGTCAGTCAGAAAGCATCGTGTCTGGGCTGTGCTTCTCATTATTACAGTATGAGCCGTCTGAAAGCAGACGGAATGGTCATCGTTGGGGACAGACCGTTGGCGGTAGAAGGGCTAGCCTGGATGGACCACGAGTTTGGCAGCAATCAGTTGACTAGCGAGCAGACAGGATGGGACTGGTACTCGATACAACTGAAGGGTAACCGCGAATTGATGCTATATGTTATGCGCAGAGAAGATGGAAGCTTCGAAAAGCAGTCGAGTGGCACTATGATTTATGCCGACGGCAAAAGTCGTCATCTCAAGTTGAATGACTTCAAAATTGCTAAGACAGACACCTGGAAGTCTCCCAAGACCGGGGGCGAGTATCCCATGGGCTGGAGTATCGAAGTGCCTTCCGAGAAGCTTAGCCTCAAGTTGGTGCCGCTTTTGCGCGATCAAGAGTTGACCACAGCCCGCTCCACCGGTGTCAGCTATTGGGAAGGGGCGGTGGATGTTTTTGAGGGTGGTGAGAAGGCGGCAAGCGGTAACGGCTATGTTGAGATGACCGGTTACTCTGAAAAATTCACCAAGAAACTCTAAATTTCTAACAGCTTCTGGACCGTTTTGAGCAAAATTGATATTGTGGTTTTATGGAATGTGTCCAACAAATATTCACTAGAGCTGGCGGCGCCCAGCTAAAGGCGTGCTCTCTTGCCACTGAGTGCTTTGCCGCTGTTGCGTTCTCAATAACTAGGGCGTTCTCATCAAGTAGGGCGTTCTCATTGGCAATCGCGTGTTCAAATACTATTGCTTTGTTCAGACTAGAGGTAAGTTCTCGGAGATTCAATTTGTTTAGCTGGCTCAGCTCTTTTATGCTTGTGTGTTTTAGCCAGTGCATTTTTTCGGCGGTCGAGGCCAGCCCAGGGAATTCATCACCAGAGATTAGGCGCGGTTCCATTGAAAGTAAGCAAGGGGCTTTTGGGATTAAGAGTGGACCTATAGAGATCAAGCGCGGACCTATAGAGACTAAGCGTGCTTCTTTTGATCTCAAAGCAAAGAAGAAGGTCTTGAGAATAGAGCAGAAAACAGTTGGATATGGCTCCACCACCATACTCATCGCTGATGACGGCATTCAGTTTGCTAATAAGACTAAAGGACTCAAATATTATTGTTTGGCTCCGAAATGGCTTTTAGTTATTCATAACTCTAAGTTGAACCTCGCCAAAGAAGAGCCGATGCGTGCTTGGAAGGGAACTTCTATTTCGAAAGAGCGTATCACTGAGATTAGCCGCTCTGAGTCCTCGAGCAATCTTTATTCACTACCGGGCAAGCGTGTAAAGCTTGAGATTGCTCCAGTCGATTCTTATTTTTCGAAGGCTGAAGCCATGTTTAGAACCGGTACACGCAGCGCACAGAAATTCAAAAAGATGGAGTATTTCGTAAGCGATTCGATCAAGCTTTCAAAAGAACAGAAATATCTGGCTGACTATGTTTATGGTATGACTGGAGCTGGCGGAGTCATATTGAAGGAGGACCTTATAGATGGCACAGGCAAGCGATTTCCCATCATCGAGACAGAATCAATAAAGGAAGATTTGATTCCCTTATCAGAATGGATATATCCAAAAGGCTATAAACTGGCTAGTTGGCAAGCGTTGCTCAACCAGAAAAAAGATCTAGAAGATGCTGCCTCAATACTTGATACTCTCTATGATGGCAAATAGCTTTTCTCAATGTATGAGATTTTGAAGATAGCGAGGCGCCGGGGTGGGTTTCTACGCGCTGGTGTTATTCTCAAATCACGATAGAATTTTTAGATCTCTATAGTATATTGATAGATATTTCTTTTCTTTAGCCGGTGTTTTGGGGCTAAATTGCGTTGGAGACTAAATCGCTTTGGGGCTAAGACACTTTGTAGCTAAATAGCTTTGGAGGAATAAATTGTCTAAAAGTTTCGCCAGTATTTCCGTTGCCTTAGGCTTTTGCTCTTCTCGCGTAGTATTCATTTTCGGCTCGTTCTTATTTCTGGCTGGTTCTATAGATATTGCTTCAACAAATAAGACTCTAGCTCAAAATCTTGCGAATCAAGATCTCATGGTTCAAGATCTCAAGGCTCAAAGTCTTACAGCTCAGGAGCCGAAGCGCCAAGATACGCCGGTGCGCCAATTGGGTGCAGCGGAGGCTGCCGCTCAATTCGACCGCTGTTTCAAGGATGCATCAGAGGCTCTGCGAAACGGATGTTACGGAGATGCTGAGCGACTTTATCGTCAAGCTATCATTTTGGCTGGACGATTTGGCGAGTCGGACAAGAGATATGGCAAGGTATTTGGCGATTTAGGACGTCTTTTGGTGATTCGGGCACGCTTCGATGAAGCTGAACCATTGCTGGAAGAAGAGTTGCACAGCATAAAGTGCCGCGAGCATTTTGTATCTGAAAAGGACTGTGGTCAGTTTTCGGCGCGGTCGGCTGCGATGGATGGTGCTGCCTCTAGAGACAGTGCCAGTGCTGAAACAGCTACGAGTGCTGAAACAGCTACGAGTGCTGTAACTAATACAATTGCTGTAACTAATACAAGTGCTGAAGCTAGTGTCCAAACAGACTACAAAGAGTTGATACCTGCGATGAGCCGTCTTGCTTCTTTCTATCTCAACTATGGCACCGAAAGCAAAGCAGAAACACTGACTTGCGAACTCATTTCTTTGATTGACGGTCGACTAGGAGAGTATCGCGAGGCAACAAGTGGAAAAATCACCCTGAAGAACGGTCAACCTCTCACCGGTTGGGCTGGTTCTGCTGCTTCCCGGATGACCAATCCTGTTGTGGAGTGGGCAATAGCGCTTGATTCAGTGGCGGGCGATCTCAAAAGTAAAGGCAAACTGGACATGGCGGAACGCTGTTATAACGTTGGACTGGAAGTAAAAGAAACAGTTCTTGGTAAGGAGCATCTTTCTCTGGCGAATAGTTTCGATAGTCTTGCTGCTATCTCTCAGGAGCGTGGCGATTTGAGGCAGGCAGAGCAGTACTTTAGCTATGCTCTTGAAACCACTGAGCGCATATTGCCGAAATCCAATCCGCAAGTTTATAGCCGACTCGATAGATTGGCTAAGTGCTTTCTAAAAGAAAACAAGTTGGCTGAGGCTGAAGCTCTTTATTTGAAAGCTCAGTCGTTTTGGGAAGAGCCCAGTCGCAATGGCAGCGAAGCTAGAGCTGCCTATGCTCTCGGAAATGTATACATGCTAGAGAAGAAATACCAGGAAGCTCAACCGTATCTAGCCACCGCCCTCAAGCTAGCGGAGGAATTTTATGGTCCAGATTCAATTGCTCTTGTGCCTTTTCTGAATCGTTATGCCGATCTTATGTACTATCAGGGGCAGGATGGGCCAAGGCAAGAACTAAAGGCTAGGGCTTGCGCCATTTCAGGCACGCCTCTTTGATTGCTGTCATATTTTAGGCTTGAGTTTTCTTTTCGCTAAACTTGCTTTAGTAAATTTTGCCAAGCTGGATGGCTCTCTATTTGCTTCAATGCCTCGCCCAGAAGGCTTATGCCAGGCTCCTTCTTGAACCAAGTGGAAGCCCCGGAAGGGTGTGGCAGCGGAATGACATTGCATTTGACACCGTATATGGTGTGTTCAAAACTTTGCCCAATCACGTCAACCAGTTGTACCTTACCCATCAATTGCTCTATTGCCAATTTACCAACTGGAATAACGAGCCGCGGCTGCAGTAGTTCAAACTCTTGCTTCATCCACTTGGAGCAATTCGAAATTTCTTCGTTATTTGGAACTCTGTCACCGCCAGTCTTTGCCTTGCCCGGGAAACAACGGCACACTGCCGCCATGTAGGCTAGAGAACGAAATTGCTCTTCTGAAAGTCCTATAGAGCTGAACCACCTAAAGAGTGTCTTGCCTGCCGTCCAAGCAAAAGGCTTACCAAATTTCCCTTCATGAGGTCCCGGAGCCTGTCCAATCATAAAGACTTCCGATTGCACCGGTGCTCCGGTTACCACCGGACCCACCATCTCGGGACAAGCTTGGCAGCTCTTGAGAAGGTTGACGTGTTTTTCCAATAAAACTTGAGTGTTAGACATGACTGATATGTTAGCCTTTCTTTGCCTCAATCTGCAAGTTGGTTCTGCAAGTACGACATTGAGTCGATATCTTGAATCACGACTGCTAGGCTACCAAAAATGCCTTCAGGTAGGAGGCACTTTTCACAAATTCTTGTTCCTTCTCCGCTTGATAATTTCTTATGAACCTTGAGCCAAAGTAACCAGCTCCGATGCAGCTGGAGAAAAATTCTCCTAAGCTGTGCCCAAGGATTATTTCGTTTGATAGAGCAACAAACAAACCAATATATTTTCTGCTAATTCCTCGCGCCACTTTGCGCGCCACCGTGCAAAATACCGCTATTGAGTCAAAAGCGTCTATTGAATCTTCTTCTCCTCCTTCCTTTTCGCTACTATTGCTGTTTTCTTCTAGCCATTTCTCTAAGGGCTTATCTTCGGAATTCGTTTTTACCAAGCTGCTCTTGAGCCTTTCAAAGCGGCCCCCTGCTACAGCTCTAATCTTGAATGAGAACTCTAGATCGGTGAGTACGGTAAGAACTCTCTGGCTAGGTTCTTTTGTTAGTTTTACCAGCTCATCAAATGAACGTAATCCTTTCGATAGTTCTTGTAGCACTCTTTCGGCCAACTCTTCCGTCTTATCATCATTTCTGTATGCTGCTATTGCTGTCTCCGAGTCGAAGAAAGGCTTCGACTTTTTCTTTGGTCTCCTTCCTTTGTCTCTTTCTTCTGAGTTGTCTTCCTTGCCCTCATCTAGGGCATTCATTTCATCTATTGGCTTAACCAGCGCATTAGTGAGAATTGATCGCTTGGAGAAGAATCTTTTGAACTGTATAAGCTTGACCTTGAGTCCGTCTTCTATAGATTCGTTCTGCTCAAATACGAGCAACGCACTTTTGATTATATGCAGAGATGATGATTGTGATACTCCGATCGAGTAGCCAAGCCATTTTGAGCTAACAAAAAATCCTTTGTCTAAGATGTATATAGCAAACATCCAGGCTCTAATCTTTCTCACACGGTGGAAGAATGTTCCCGCAGTGAAAAAACTTACCTTCTTACAATCCTTACATGATTGTGTTCGATGTTCGATTGATACCTCTACCTCTGGTGAACCGCATTTCTTACACCTAAGGGTCCCTTGCTCTCTCATGTCATGTATGATTGTCAGCCAGCAGCTTTCGTCTGTGGGGAAACGTTTGTTAAAGCTATTGAGTAACTGCCCTCGATAGACTTCATACTCTAACGTCATCAGATTCTTAAGTCTTTCATGAACTGAATTTTCAACGCTTGTCATTTTCGCTACCTCCGTCTGATGTCTAAATATAAAGACGTAATCGCGGCGAAAAAAGTTCAAAATTTCTCTTGAATTTTATGTTCGTAAAATTAAACCGATATCGGTCTAATTTTTTTCCTGATACTTAAAAACCGCGCCCTTTGGATATTGGCGCTAATATTCTCTCTATATCTTTGTTTTTCTGATGAGGTTTTTGCTTTTCTGTTTCTTTCGAACTGGTCTTTTCTTTTTTGATTCCGCTTATAGAGCTCTTTATATTCTTGACTCCCCTCTCCTGCAGAACTTTTATGCCAGCTTGCGTGATATTCGTGTATCGCAAGTCAATAAACTCTAGGTTAGGAAACTTCTGGAGAATAATTGAAACTGCTCTGTCGTCAATGTCAAGATTGCTCTGAAGGGATAGTCTCCTCAGTGAGTTCATTTTCTCAAGTTTCGCTAGGTCTTCATTCTTGAGTGATAGCTTCCCTATTGCAAGATTGGTCAGACCGGGGAGTTTAGAAAGTTTGGAGAGGTTTTCTTTTCTAAGATTGGTTTCGCTGAGATTCAGTCTCTTTAGCTGTTTCAAGTCTTTAAGTTGGTCAAGAAATTGTCCTTCAACGTGTGACATGTACAAATCTAGACTTCTTAATGACTTGAGCTTTCTGGCATCTCTTAGTCCTTCATCAGTCACTTCCGATCTGTCAGCACAAAGGACTGAGATTCCAGAGAATCGGCACATATAATTGAGAGCAGGATCACCTTTTCTTTCATCTTCACTCTGTATAACGATATGCCGGAATACGAGCATATCTATGCTATCTGGCGAAAGTTTGGCTAGAGATGTTGGATTATTGATAAAGTTGTGATTGGGGAAGAATACAACAAACTTGTTCTGCGGAACTCTTATAACTCCTCTAGCCTTGAGCGGTGCCTCAGTTTCGTTTCTTTTGATCTCGAAGCTTGGTTTATCTTGTATTGAGATACCCCCGTATGAATCACCGGTAGGAAACTCGAGGATCCTTGCTGGTCGTGAGAAGCTATCCCACTCTTTGTCTGCAATTTCCTGGGAAACGCAATTATTTTGTAGGAAAATGGAACCGAGAGACGCTAGTGTTATTGATGTAAGAAGACGTCTTATGCCGCGTTTCATGCAGCCCTCCGATGGGTCTGTTCTGAGATTTAAAGGCTGTGTCCTAAGTTCGCCTATAGTGAGGATCGATATTCAATTTGCCGGTCCTATAGTTGATTGAAGGAATCCCAAAATTGCCTCTTCATCCCTCTTGGTTGCGTCTATTTAGCTTTTACTCTTTTCTTCGCTAAGCGGAATTTCTTGCACGGCTTCTCCGTCAATGATGTCGTCGTTTGGACTGACAGCAACATGCTCGTTACCATTCAGACCTATCCTTATTTCAACTTCGTCGCCGAAGTCTCTTCCGATTGTAACCTTCTGATAGCGCGCTTTACCATTCTCTGCGACTACTAAGTACTGCCCGTCAGGTCTGGTTACTATGGTAGTGCCTGGGACTCGAATCCACTTTTCTTCTCTTACTCCGGTCAGGTTAACCTCTCCATACATACCAGGCAGGAGAGCATGGTCGGGATTCGGTATCTGAATTTCGGTTTGTCTGGTACGGGTGTTTGGGTCCAGAGCACCGCTGACATTTGTAACCACTCCGATGAAGTTTCTCTCGGGAAATTCAGGGACCAGAATTTTTGCCGCCATACCTGCTTTCAGATAACGCGCCACTCTTTGAGGCGCATTTACGTAGATTCTAAGGCGGTCGATTTTGGCTAGTTGGAACAACTCGAGGCTCTCCGACATACTTCCTTTTGTTATGAGGGCGCCTGGATCAACTTTTCTATAGGTGATGATACCGTCAAAAGGTGCGATAACTTTCTGAAAGCCTTGCTCCGCCTCGAGCCGTTTTACTTCGGCTTGTTTCGCTAGAACATTCGCGATTGTTTCGTTGACTTGCGAGCGACTGGCGACAACCTGAGCTTCAGCGGCTTTTAGATTGGCCTGGCTTGCCTTGAGGTCAGCTGTCATTGCTTCAAGGAGGCGTACTTTTTCGTCTCGGCTTTGGAAACTAACGGCACCTCTTTCGGCAAGATTTTGCCATCTAGTGGCGGTGACGGTGGCATAGTCTACGTTGCCCTTAGCCTTTTCAACTTCGGCTTGAGCAGTCACTTGCTTGGCGATAGACTCCTTTAGCTCTGCTTTGGATTTTTCCTCGCCTGCTCTGGCGCGAGCAAGATCGGCTCTGGCTTGTGCCAAGCTTTCGTCTATAGTGGGAGTATCGATACGAGCCAATAGTTGACCAGTCTTCACATGATCGCCTATGTCGACCATTCTATCTCTAAGATAACCATCCACGCGGGCGTAGATTGTCGTGTATTGAATGGCGCCGATATTGCCCGGTAGGGTCAGTGATTCAGTTTCGCGCGCCGGGCGGGCGATGATGGTGCGCACTACCGGCACGGCGCCGCTGGTTTCGGCGTGCATTTTGTCCAGTTCTTTCTTCCTTTCCAATCTGGGAAGAAAGCCGATAGTGAGGAGAACTGCGGCAATTATCAAAACGACGATGATTACCACCAGCAAACGTCCCATGCCCGTACTGTTTCGTTTTCCCGTGCATGAATGCTTCAACTGTTGCCTGGTTTTCATTGGTTTAGTGGTTGTCATTGATATGCTGAGCCTTTTCTCTATTATTATCCTTGGCTTTGCCCTTTCTTAAAAGGCTGAAGACAAGAGGAACGAAAAAGAGAGTTGAGAAGGTAGCCACTGTCAGACCACCGATTACGGCTCTGCCGATCGGGGCATTTTGCGACCCCCCTTGACCGGCACCTATAGCCATAGGAATCATGCCGATAATCATCGCGGTAGCGGTCATAATTACGGGGCGGAATCGTTCGAAGCCGGCTTCCAGGGCTGCTGCCCGTCCATCTTTGCCCTCGTGAATTTGTTCGTTTGCAAAGGTTACCATCAAGATGGAGTTGGCTGAAGCGACTCCAACCGTCATGATGGTGCCCATCAATGCGGGAATCGAGAATGTAGTTTGGGTGACGAAGAGACTCCAAAGAATGCCTGTGAGGGCGCCCGGTATGGCCATCAAAATAATTACCGGATCTGTCCAACTCTGGAAGTTGACCACTAAGAGTAGGTAAACGAGTAGGAGGGCGAAGACTAGTCCGAAGATCAAGGCTTTGAAAGCCGATTGCATGCTCAGAACTTGACCGCCCATGGTGAGCTGGCTGGCTTTGGGGAGTTCGGGGCGATACTTATTCATGATCTTTTCTATGTCTCTTGCAACTCCGCCCAAGTCTCTGTCCTGGCAAGCTGCATAGATGTCGAATACCGGCTGGGCATTGAGGTGATTTACTACAGCCGGGGTGCAGTCGCGATAGGGCACTGCCACGTTTGTCAAAAGTGGTGGTTGCATTTTTTTGCTGGTTGTCTTTGAAGTGAGCGGTGTGACTCGCATATCATCGATGGTGGCGATTTTATACTGAGGAGCCTGGGCTGCCAGGTTGTAGTTGACACCGTTTTTGGTATTTAGCCAGAAATTTGGCGCAGTCTGGAAGCTGGAGCTGAGTGTGACAAGAAAGGAGTTGGATACGTCACGCTGGGTCAGTCCCATTTCGTTGGCTCTGGTACGGTCTACTTCAAATACGAATTGCGGCGCGTTAACCACTTGGTGCATACAGACATCGACAGCACCCCTGACTTTTTCAACTTCACGCTTTATCTTTTGAGCCAGTTCGTAGTTTTTCGGCACGTCCAAGCCAGTCAGCCTGATGTCTATTGGCGCGGGCAGTCCGGCATTCAAGATTTGCGTCACTATATCGGCCGGCTGGAAATAGTATGAAACTTCGGGGAAATCTTTGGTGAGCATAGCCCGAATTTCTTTCTGGTACTGACCAGTCGGCTTGGAACGGTCTTCTTTGAGGGTGACCAGAATTTCGCCGTCGGCTTCGCTTATCGTCTGGCTATCAGAAAATGCATAGTTGACCCCGCTTACAGGCATGCCTATGTTATCTGTAATGATTTCAATTTCTTCTTTAGGCACCACAGTCGAAATGGCGCGCTCGATACTTTTGAAGATTCTCTCGGTTTCTTCTACTCTTGTTCCGGGACGGCAATTGACATGCAGTCTTAGTTGTCCGGCATCTATTGCCGGAAAGAAGTCTTGTCCGATCATAGGCAAGAGCATCATAGTGGCGGCATAGAATGAAAGGAAGCCTCCGACTGCAAAATAAGGATGATCCAGTGCTTGGTCTAGGGTGTGTTTGTAGACACCCCGCAGCCACTCAAAGCCATGATCGATTACTTTATGAACGCCGCCCAAAAATGAAAAGAGAGGGCTCAATAAATTGCTCTTTTTCTTGGTCGTCTCTGGATTCTCTTTCTGTTCATGTTCGTGGGCAAGCAAATTCTTAGACATTAGCGGCACTATTGTGCGCGAGAGACCATAAGAGGCCAGCATGGCAAAAGCCACGGCCATCCCTAAGGGTACAAATAATGAGCGCGACGGCTCGGTTAGAAATACCACCGGCACAAAAACAATACATATAGAGAGTGTCGAAACCAAGGCGGGCGTGGCTACCTGGGCCGCGCCGTCCAGTATGGCTGTGACTATGTCTTTGCCCATAGCCATATTACGGTGCACATTCTCTACTTCTACCGTGGCATCGTCCACCAACATACCGACGGCAAGAGCTAGACCGCCCAGAGTCATTGAGTTAATACTCTGACCGCAGATATGCAGTCCGATTATTGAACAGAGCATAGCTAGCGGAATCGAAGTGGCCACTATTAAAGTAGAACGCCAGCTACCCAATAGAGCCAGCATCATCAAGGCGGTCAAACCCGCTGCTGTCACTGCTTCTCTGATCACATCGTCGACGCACTCTTTGACAAAGATCGATTGGTCGGTGAGTACCGAGATGACGCAGGCCGGCGGCACAATTTTCTGAATGTCGGGCAAGGCTTTCTTGATGCGCTCCACCACCGAAAGTGTGGAAGCCGTGCCGTTCTTTAAAATGTTGAAAAGTACGGCGCGGCGTCCATCTTGGTTGACTATGTTGAGCTGGGGTTGATAACCGTCATGCACATTGGCTACATCTTTTATGAAGACAACGGCCCCTTTGCGCGATTTGACCGGGATTTTATTGAGCTCTTCTATCTTGAGCGGAATATTATTGAGGGTCATGATGTATTCGTAGGGGCCAATCTTCGCCGTACCGGAAGGGGCGATAATGGTTTGCGAATTCATGGCCGTAACCACATCATTAGCTGAGACCCCCAGGGCCACCAAAGCATTCGGGTCGAGATCGACCATAACCTGGCGATACTTGCCGCCGTAAGGAAAGGGAATGGTAGCACCTTGGATGGTGGCGAGCTGGTTGCGTACGAAGTTATTGGCAATATCGAACAGTTCGGCTTCAGACAGGGTCTTTGAGCCGATGCCAAGTTGAATAACCGGCACATCGGTGGCACTGCTGACGGTGACAAAGGGGGGTGTGATGGAAGGGGGTAGATATTCCAGAACTGCCGAACCCATCGATGTCACCATGGCTACTGCTTCACCAATATCGGTGCCTTTATGCAGGTAGACTTTGATGATGCTCATGCCCGAGAGCGAAGTCGATTCTATTTTTTCGATACCATTTACGGTGGAGGTCAGCCAGCGCTCGGTCACGGTGGTGATCAGGTTCTCTATATTGTAGGGTGACATACCGGTGAAGGTATAGACGGCGCTGACAATCGGTACGTCGATAATCGGAAAAATATCGACTGCCATTTGTTTGATGGAAAGAATGCCGAAGATCAATATGGCAAGCGACATCACTATGAATGTATGGGCTCGCTTGAGAGCCAGTTCAACTATCCACATATTTAGTCCTTCCTGTTTTGCGTCTCAGCAGATAAAAAATCAAAGGCACAAAGAAAAGGGTGGAAATAGTGGCGATAGACAGTCCTCCAATGACGGCGCGCCCAATTGGCGCGTTTTGAGAACCGCCTTCGCCACCACCTATGGCCATAGGAATCATCCCTATGATCATCGCCGAGGCAGTCATAATCACCGGACGAAAGCGCTCGAAGCCTGCATTTAAGGCGGCCTTGAACGCTCGCTCTTGCATACCCTTTGTTTCGTCCAACTCTTCCAGCTGGCTGCGAGCAAAGGTGACCATCAAGATGGAATTAGCCGAAGCCACCCCCATGGTCATGATCGTTCCCATCAGGGCTGGAATCGAGAAAGTGGTTTGGGTAAGAAAAAGGCTGAGGACGATGCCTGATAGGGCACCGGGAATAGCCATTAAGATAATAATCGGATCGCTCCAGCTCTGGAAGTTGATCACCAAGAGCAAGTAGACCAAAACCAAGGCAAAGACTAGTCCGCCGATAAGAGCTAGGAAAGCCAGATTCATGCTTAGGACCTGACCCATCATAATAACTTTGCAGCCCCTCGGCAGATTTTTCTTAACTCCGTCGATGATTTTCTGAATGTCGGATGAAACACCACCCAGGTCGCGGTCCTGACAAGCAGCATAAATATCGTAGACCGGTTGGACGTTTATATGATTGATCACTAGAGGTGTTGATTCTCTTTGAAAAGTGGCGAGATTCATCAGTAATTGACCACGCTTGAGACTATCTCCCTGAGTGAGACCGCTATCCGGCTGAGGGTCGCCGGTGACTGATGGATTGATGCCTTTGGTGTCTCCTGTAATCTGGGTAAGGCCAATCTGGTTGATCGTGGAAAGTTCGCGCTGTGGGGTCTGCACTGCCAAGTTGTAGCTGATGCCGTTCTTTGGGTTTACCCAAAAATTTGGATTGGTTTGAAAAGAAGAACTGGTATTGATATTGAATGAATTGGAAACATCGGCTTGGGTAATGCCGGCTTCTTGGGCAAAGGTGCGGTTTACCGACCACTTGAGATGAGGTCCATCGGTTATCTGGTGCAAAGATGTGTCGACTGCACCTTTTACTTTTTCTACTTTTCGCTTTAGTTCTTTTGCTAAGGCATAGTTGTTCTTGTTGTAGCCGATCACTTTTATGTCAATCGGAGCCGGCAGACCGGCATTTAGGATTTGCGTGACAATGTCTCCTGGTTGGAAGTAGAAGACCAGATCGGGGAAACGTTCGCGCATCATTTTGCGCACTATCTTTTGATAAAAAGCCGTATCATGTCGCCTTTCTTCTTTTAGTGACACAAGTATCTCGCCGTCGGCTTCGCTGGCTGTCTGACTGTCGCTATAGGCATAGTTGATGCCGGAACAGGGTAGTCCGATGTTATCTGAGATGGATGCTATCTCATCGCTCGGTATCACTTCTTTTACGGCCGCTTCTACTTTCTTGAAAATGCTCTCGGTGATTTCCACTCTGGTGCCGGCATGGCAGGCTACGTGCATGCGCAGCTGACCGCCGTCTATTTCTGGAAAATAGTCTTGGCCAATCAAGGGCAATAAACTCAGCAAGGCGGCGTAAAGAGAGAGGAAGCCCGCCACAGAAAGCAAAGGATGGCTGAGAACTTTTTGCAAGAGACCGCTATAGAAGACTCGCACAGCCTCAAAGATACCGTCGATGAACTGGAAAATGCTGGAGAAAATATTCTGCTTCTTATCTGTCTCACTTTCGCTTGAATGGTGGCTTTCTTTTGCAAGAAGAGTCTTTGACATGAGCGGTACAACTGTGCGCGACAGACCATATGAAGCCAACATGGCAAATGTTACTGAAAGACCGAGGGGCACGAACAAAGAACGGCTCGGCTCGGTAAGAAAGAAGAGCGGCACAAAAACGATACAGATAGAAAGGGTGGAGACAAGCGCCGGTAAAGCCACTTGTCTGGCTCCGTCCAGAATGGCTGTCTCTATGTCTTTGCCCATAGCCATATTGCGATGCACGTTTTCGACTTCTACTGTGGCGTCGTCCACCAGCATGCCTACAGCCAGAGCCAGACCGCCGAGAGTCATCGAATTTATTGTTTGTCCGGTAATGTTGAGACCGATTATCGCAGCCAAAATAGCAAGCGGAATCGATGTGGCAACAATAAGGGTGGAGCGCCAACTGCCAAGGAGCGCCAGCATCATTACTGCGGTGAGGAGGGCGGCGGTCAGGGCTTCTCTTACCACTTCGCTGACACATTCGCGCACAAAGCGAGACTGGTCTGTGATCACTTCAATCTGACATTCTTTCGGCACCATCGATTTCAGTCTGGGCAAGACTTCTTTAACTCCCTGCACGACCTTTAGAGTCGAGGCGTCGCCGCTTTTGAGAATATTAAAGAGAACTGCTCTTTTGCCGTTCAAATTGACTATATTGAGTTGCGGTTGATAGCCGTCATGCACGGTCGCTACGTCTTTGAGAAAGACTACTGCCTCGGTCTGCGCTTTAGTCAAAGCTGTCTTGACCGGAATGTTATTGAGTAGGGCTATACGATTTGGAATATTGTTCAGTACGACAGTGTATTCGTAGGGACCTGACTTGAAAGTGCCTGTAGGTGCCACCACCGATTGATCGTTCACCGCGGTCATCACGTCATAGGCCGAGAGCGCCTGGGCGCGCAGCGCCGCCGGGTCTAAATCGATGGTAACCTGGCGATATTTACCGCCATAAGGGAAGGGGGTGATTGCACCTTGAACGGTGGCAAGCTGAGTGCGAAAGAGATTGTTTGCTATGTCGAAAAGCTTTTCTTCGGCAATGGTATCGCTATGTATGGCCAACTGCATGACCGGCACATCGGTCGCTGACGAACGGGTCACAAAGGGGGCGCTTATGCCTCGCGGCAATTGTCTTAGAATGGCCGCGCCTACCGACGAGACCATGGCTACTGCTTCGCCAATCGGAGTTCCCTTACGCAGATAGACCTTGATGATCGACATACCCGAAAGGCTGTTCGATTCCATGCGGTCTATGCCGTTAATCGTTGAGGTCAAGGCTCTTTCAGTGACTGTTGTCACTAAGTTCTCCATATAATAGGGAGACATGCCCTGATAGGTCCAAACGCAGCTCACTATTGGAGAGCTGATCACTGGAAAAATGTCGATAGACATTTTTGCAAGCGAAATTACGCCGAACAAAAAGATAGTGATTGCCAGCACCACGAAGGTGTGACCTTTTCGTAATGCCAGTTCAACTATCCACACAGATTATTCACACAATTGCTCTACATAGTGGCTTGCGGTTGAGGCAGTCTTATCAAGGCCATGGTCTGAGTGTTGGTCGGACCATAGTGCACCAAAATCTGACTGTCTTGTTTGGTTAAATCAGGCAGCATCGAATCAAAAACAGTTTGGGTGTTCTGTCCGATTGTGAAAGAGATGCGCTGTGTTTTCTTATCTAAGGCTCCGAAGACCTGAGAAGTTTCATTAGTCAATTGGTTTAGATAATTACCGCGCACTATGCCGTCTTTATTAATGGCCAATTGTAAAAGCATGTTAGAGCTGGTCTGTCCTGGTTCGGCTAGACCGAAGACACCGAGGGGCTGCCATTCGCCATCCGCTTTGGTAGCTTGGGCGCTGGCGGTTTGATTGTCACCGCCATCGGTGCTCTGCAAAGGAGCGCTGCTAAAAACGTTATTGCTGCCGGTACCATTTTGCAGGGCGTCGCTGTAACCCTGACTGTAGGCTTGGCTAGCTAATTGCTGAGCTTGTTGATAGTATTGACTGGCTGAGCCCACCGCTTGGCCATTGCTATAGACAGTGTCGCCTTGGTAGGTGATATTGGTTACGCTCGGCTGATTTTTATCGTCCATGGCCATTGCCATCATGCCCATACCGAGGAATGAACTGAGACCGGTGAGTCCGACACAGGTCCAAGCTGCTGCCGAAGACCAACCAGGACAGTACCAACCGCCCGGATAGCCCCAATTGCCATGCGCCCAGTTTGAATAGGCATAGCCATGCGCCCAACCGTTAGCATATGAGTGTCCGCCCCAACCGCCGTATCCGCCATAGCCATTGATATTGCGATTGACATTGACGTTGTTATAGTTGTTGTAATTGTTGCGCGTATCGTTATTGAAGCTGTTGCGAACCTTGTTGCCTTGATTATTCAAGTCGTTGTTATTGATTTTGGAGGGCGTATTGGGGCGATTTCCTGCTCCAGCCAAACCACCCATGCCGCCGTCGGTAGGTAGATGACCTTGAAAGGGTTGTTTGCCTGAAATACCTGAGTTGCCGCCGAAATCGCGACCACCGCCACCGAAGCCGCCACCGCCGAAGTCACGACCGCCGCCACCGAAGCCGCCACCGCCGAAGTCACGACCACCGCCGCCAAAGCCGCCGCCGCCGAAGTCACGACCACCGCCACCGAAGCCGCCGCCGCCGAAGTCACGACCACCGCCACCGAAGCCGCCACCGCCGAAATCACGACCGCCGCCGCCAAAGCCGCCACCGCCGAAATCACGACCACCGCCACCGAAGCCGCCACCGCCGAAACTACGACCACCGCCGCCGAAGCCACCGCCGCCGAAACTACGACCACCACCGCCGAAGCCTCCGCCGCCAAAACCACCACGGGCAAAGGCTGGACTGATTAATAATGATGAAAGGCTCAAGGCTGCTATCAATTTAATAAAGCCGGCTTGTCTTGAGGTCTTCATTGTCCTTACTGTCTTCACGTTTCTGTACCTTATTTTTTAGTTCGCCCTAGAGCGCTTTTCGAGGCATTTTCTTCAGGCTTTTATGGAGCCGATTGGTCTTTTGCTGTCAATTACTTGCTCAATTTTTCCAATTTTAAGGCAGCTGTATCGCTCAACGAATCACCATTAATAGTGCGGTTAATTGACTGCCAAGTAAATGTATCCTTATCGACCATGGTGATTACATTTGTACAGGTGGTCTGATTACCTTCCCGATCTACTCCGCATGAGTCTATGAGCCATTTATTTCCTTCTTTAATCCAGCGGGCTTGACCGTAACCCCCTGAAGCATCGAAACTCCACGAAATAGGGGCTTGGTTGATCGGGTCGAAACCTATAACCTGGCGGCTTTCCGGTTCGGAACTATTGCCGTGTTTGATCAGATAGAGGCAGGATATAAAGTTCTTGCCGTGAGCCCAGTCTACTTTCAAGTCTAGGCGTCCGTTTTCATTTTCGACCTTCCAGTTGCCTATCAGCCAGTTGAAGGCATCAAGAGGATTGTCTTGGGTGCTTAAATCATTTCTATAGGGGCTTTCGCTTGCACTCTTGATCGACCAGCGACCGCCTTCCTTGACCACCGCCATACTGAATCTTGATTCGATGCTGTCGGCTGTGGGAGCATTGCTGCGGTGCACCAGTCCCTCAATGAGTACGGCGCCATCATTCAATTCTTTTACTCTTTGCACATTGAAGGTGATACTGGGTCTGCCTTCTTTGGCAAAGACATCTTGAAAGCGCTTCTGAATTTCTTTGCGGTTCTTGAAGGCAAGACCATCCATATTGACAAAGCTACCGTCTTCCGACCAAGCCGCTGCGGCCTTCTCCGCGTCGCCGCGGCTTAAGGCTTCTTTCAGTGCTAGGAGCGCCGCCTTGACTTCAACAAGGTTGTTATCGATCTTGAGAATGGTGTCTGTCTTTACCGTTTTTTTGGATGTTCTCTTTGCGGATTTTTGGCTAGAAGATTTTTGGGCGACAAGTTTGGTCACCTTGGAATCGATCGGCGCACTTTGGTTGTCAGCGGCTGCCGCAGAAAAAACTGGTGTGCCAGCGCATGCCAATGCCAGCATCGACGCTGTTAGATATGTAAAGCTCTTGTGAACCGAGAAATGCAGCATAGCCCTTCCCTGAATAGACTGTATTAAGGTGACATAGTTTAGCATTTTCAGACGGCATTTTGACTTTGGCGGTCGCTCACCTTGGCGGTCGGTGCCTTAGGCCAAGCTTGCTAATTGCACTGTCTGTGGTGGCGATTCAAGCGAGCTTAGGGCGCTTAAACTAGCTTCTGAAGCTAAACTAATCTGAAAGACGGTTCTTCTGGCAAATTATTTACCTTTATCTCTTTGCAGCCGGGCAGACAAGGCGCATTGGTTGCGCTATTGTTTAAGCGGTAAGCATCTTTAGTTGCAAACAGTTGCAAATTGACCTCTTCTTCGATCTACTTTTCTAGACTCAACAAGCGCTGCTCCTCAAAGGCCGGTGCCGTTCTTTTCGCCTGCTCCTTCGCTCTTTGCAGTTGCTACACATATCTAGTTTGCCTTGCTTCTCCCGCCTGGGCCGGCGATCCGGTAATGTCTAAGCCCGATGGTCCAAAGCCTCCAGGTATGTCCGATTTATTACAACAAGAGATGCCTCGTTTGCGTGGACTGCCTGCAGCCAATCCGGAGGGACGCACCTCTCTCGATGATTTGACCAGGGAGGTGAGCAAATCTTCCGGCAGTATCTTTATTGATGCTGAAAATGTCATGGTCAAGCCTCCCTTGCTCAAGTCTCTAATTAGCTTGACCCAGACTGACAACCCTTATGAATTAGATGCTGCTTCGTCTCGCGAGATCAATCTGCGTTCTGTTTTGCAGCAGGCTTTGGTGCAGAACCTACCGATCAAGATTTTCCAAGCCCAGGCTGAGAAAGAAAAGTGGGTCTATTACGGCGCCCTCAGTGGTTTTCTGCCTTCCTTGACTAATACACTTAGTTATCAGGGCATCAAGGGTAACTATGTTTCGCCGGCGGGTTTAGCCATCCCCATCGCTAATCCTTTTTTCAGCACCTCTTCTGGTTTCAATCAGTATTTGTTTAAGGGCGGCGGTATCATCTATACTGCTTTGCAAGACAAGCATAGATACAGAGCATCGCGAGCGCAGCTGAAAGGCACCGTAAATGATGTCTTGCTTGATACCGCCGATGATTACTACAACTTGGTGCGAGCCGACGTTCTTTTGCAAATCCGCATCAAAGCAGTCGAGGTATCTCGAGCTTTGCTTTTGGTCAATCAAGATTTATTTGAGAACGGAGTCAACACACAGTTAGATGTTCTGCAGGCTAAATATCAGTTGGCTAGCGATCGCCAGCATTTGATCAAACAGCAGGTAGAAAGACGTAAGCATGCCATCAGGCTTGCCGCCATACTTAATGCTGATACTGGTGTAGATCTTTCTGTTGGTTCGCGCACAGTTTCAAAACAAAGGCTGATAGATGCTTCTCTCAAACCTGGAGATTTGCTGCGCATCGCTATCGAGCGCCGACCAGAGTTGAAGAAGTATGATGAACTGCGCATGGCCGCCAAAGATGCCGTCAAGGTGGCTCGCTCCACTCTGCTGCCTTCCGTAGCGGTAAGCGGCAATGTCATTGGTACTGGTTCTAGGGCTGTCAATTCACCTCTCACTGGTTCCAATCAACAGACCACACTTTCTTCAAATGGTCTGAGTGTCGGTGCGGTCTCATCTGCTGCCGGTCTACCGCTTGCCGCACCTAGTTCATCGAGCGGCAATCCCAGCTATACAACTCGGGCGCTATTTACTATTGGTGTCGGTGTGCAATGGAATCTAGGTGGCTTGGGACTGCAGGAAGTTTCGCAACTACGTGCTTCTCAGTATATGGCTAGACAGGCCCAGCTTGATTTTTTGCGAGAATTGGAGCGCATTACTAAAGAGGTGCGCGATGCCTATCTCTCTACTATTTCAGCTGAGAATCTGATTAAAGAAACAACCGATGCAGTGCAATATGCCGAAGAGGGTCTGAGGCTGGCCGAGGTGCGCTTCAAAGAAGGGGTGGGCACCTATATAGACGTCATCAACGCTCAGCACGACTATACTAATGCTCTGATTGATAAAGCTAACGCCTTAATCGATTTCAACCAATCCCAGGTGCGTTTGGTGCATGCTGTCGGCTCTCCGACCGTTGATACCCTCACCGCCTCTAGACCGCTTAGAGAGATTGATCTGCCGGTCAAGAAATAGCAATCACTTTGCTAGCTGGGCATCGAGTTGAGAATCTCCAGGAAGACAAAAGCAAAGGTGATGCCCATAAGGAAGGTGGCCATGAGAATATGCCAGATCAGGGCTGCCTGTCTTTCCGTCAGAGTGCGCATTATACCTATGCGCGCTAGAACATAGAACAATACCGAGCATAGAGCCAAAAGCGAGACCAGTAAGCGCGCCCATGAGGCACAGAGTGAGGCTGCCAGCAATGCCACGCAAGTGACCGGTACCAAGAGTATGGAAAGATAGTCGCTGGAGCGGACTCTCCCGCCTTGGTTCTTGACCGACTGGCGGACATGCTTGAGCGCTTCCAGAACGTTGTCTATAAAGCCCAGGCGCGGCACACTCTTTGGGGTTTGAACCGCTTCAGAGCTGTTTTCTTCGGGCATGCTTCTGCTCCAATAGATAAGAGAAGGTGATGGATTTATAGTACCCAATTGGCCGTCTGGCTAACAGTGAGCTAGCAGTGACGAGTATGACCGATGCTAGTGCTAGCTTCAGCGCTGGTTCTAGAATCAGCCTTGGCTTGTTTTGTCTTTCTTTGTCTCTCTTATTTTGGCAGCGGCTGATAAATCAGACTTCGCTCGATGGGCAGAAAGATTGCAGCGGGCATTCTCCGCATGCAGGCTTCCGGGCATAACACAGTCGCCGGCCGTGCCAGATTATCGTTATCGATAATTTGGACCAATCTTGCCCGGGGAAAAGTTTTTGCAGATCGGTTTCTATTTTGAGAGGATCTTCTTCCCTAGTGAAGCCAAAGCGTTTCGACAATCTTTGCACATGAGTATCCACACTCCAGCCAGGTATATTGTGCAGAACACCTAAAACAACATTGGCAGTTTTGCGACCAACTCCGGGTAGGATTGTCAGTTCTTCTACTGATTGAGGCACTTTGCCACCGTACTTAGTGATAAGCATACGGGCGCAGTTTTGAATATTGTTGGCTTTGGCATTGTAATAGCCTGTAGGTTTGATGATTGCTTTGATTTCTTCCAGGTCGGCTTCGGCTAGTGCTCTTGCGTCTGGAAAGCGGGCATAGAGTTTCTCTGTCACTCTATTGACCTGCTGGTCGGTGCACTGGGCTGAAAGAATTACGGCGATAAGTAATTGAAAATCGCTGGCAAAAACAAGTTCGCAAGCCGAATCAGGATAAAGAGAGAGAAGGGCATCCATGATCTGCTTAGCCTGAGAGCGACTAGCTTTGGCAACCGCAGCCGCAGGTTTAGCAGATGCGCTGGAGTTACCGGATTTTTTAGTTTTCTGTCCAGCTTGGCTTTTGCTCGTGGGCGCTTGTCTGATTAGGCTCTTGGTTTTGCCGGCGCTCGGGATTTTCTTCGCCTCTGTTTTTGTTTTTTTCGACTCAGTCTTTGTCTTTTTTGCCTCAGTCTTTGGTCTTTTCGACTCTGTCTGACTTTGCTTGCTCTTGCTTGCAGTCTGCTTTTTGTTCATAGTCTCTTTCTCATAACCGGCTTTCAAGGACCATCTAATATGCCATCATCCAAAATCCTAACTCCGTGGTCTAGGGTTTGCACCACAAAAAGGTCAACCGGATCAGATTTTGCTGCGCAAGAAATAGTGGTTTCTTTCAAGACGCTTTCTTCAAATGCTTCTTTCAAATGCAAGGCATGTTCGCCGTCTTGAGCTATTGCATAGATAGTGGGTCCCGAGCCGGTCATATGACAAACCCGCGCGCCAAGGTCCATGAAACGTTGCTTGATTCCTTTCAGTTCGCGATAGTCCGGAAAGATTGCCTGTTCGAAGTCGTTTCCGAAGGCAGTGATTGCTTTTTCTTGCTCTCCGGCAAGCAGATTTTGACAAGCAAAATTGGTGGCATCATCTGTAATGCCGCGATCTTTCAACTTCTCAGATAGGGAAAACTTATCTTCAAATTGGTCATATTTCTTAAAAGCCCAAGGGGTCGCTATATGCAAATGGCGAGGTTTCGCCAAAACCATATGTAGTGGCAGGGCTTGATTGTCGGAAGGCAAATGCAAGGCTTGTAAAATCTCGCCGCGTCCTTCCGCCCTTGCGGTTCCTCCCAAAAACGAGAAAGGAACATCGACCCCTAGCTTAGCGCCCATGCTCAGCAATTCTTCTTGACTAAATGGTGAGATTTTTTGTGACTTTTCTAAGTTTGCCCGCTCTGTAAAGTAGGTGTTTAGCGCCAAGAGTGCCGCCGCTGCATTGCCTGAACCACCGGCCATGCCTGCTCCGATGGGGATGTTTTTCTCTATTTCCACCCGCAGTTTTAGGGGCATAGGATTTTCCATGGAGGAGAGATAGAGTCTTATTGCCTTAGCAATCAGATTATCCGGACTGAGTGGAAATTCGGTTGTATACTTGCCCTTCGTTGCCTTAAGTTCGATATCGGGAGACTCGTTTTCTTCTATATCGAAAGTAAGTAAATCAGCCAAGCTTATGCTCTGCATAAGCGAACTGACCCGGTGATAACCATCTTCGAAAAGTCCCTTTAGTTCGAAGGTGAGATTGATCTTGGCCGGGGCGATGACTTTTATCTTAGAGATCATTGCAAAATTTCGGAAGCAGCGTCTGCAAGACGGGCGAATTTCTCAAGCGAAATTGTTTCAGCTCTGGCTGAGGGGGATATGCCGTGTTTGATCAGCAAGGCCGTCAATTCGTTGTCGGGTAGACCAAGAAAAGCAAGATTATTGCGAATCATCTTGCGTCTTTCTTTAAAGCCGCTGGCGACAAGTTTGCGCAGAATATGGAGGTCTTTCACCCGAACCGCCGGTTCAGCCCGCTTGACCAGTTGAATTACCGCTGAATCAACTTTTGGCTTTGGCACAAAATGTTCGGCTTTGACCTTACACAAAAATTTGCTCTCAGCATAGTAGTTAGCTAAAACAGTCAATTGACCAAAATCTTTAGTTCCCGGTTCGGCTGTTACCCTTCTAGCCAATTCCAACTGCACCATCATGGTCAGAGAATGCAAATAGGGCAGCCACGGTGATGGACTGTCTATTTCGCCCAGCACCTTAACCAAGATAGGCGATGTGATCTGATAAGGCACATTTCCCACTACTTTCACATTTTTTGCCGCTAGATCAGCTGGTTCGAACTTGAGAAAGTCTTGGTTGACCACTGTCAGATTTTTGTGTTCTGCGGCAAGCTGACCAAGGCGCTCGGCCAAGCTTTCATCGAGTTCTACGGCAATGACTCGCGCACCGGTGGTGACCAGATGTTCGGTGAGAAAGCCTAACCCCGGACCAATCTCAACAATGGTATCGCCCGGACCGGCTTTGAGCGAATCGCTCACTAACTTATGATAGGTGGGTTCAACTAAAAAATTCTGGGAGAGTCTCTTCTTTGCTCTTACCACCATAGCCCGGCGGTAAAGGTCTTCCCTGGTCATAGAGGGCATTCAGGAACCTTCCTCTTGCTGTTTCTGACCTGAATTTTTATTGCTCTTGCCCGTACCCTGTCCATTCTTGCCATTGGCTCCCGATTTCTCGTTGCCTTCAGGTTCAGGCTTGATTGCATTATTTGCTTGGGTAAGAATTTGGGTGGTTTCACTGTCGTTTGCTTCCATCCTGACCAGTCGCAGTTTCATAATTCGGTGCCTATCCGATTCAACTACTGTCAAAAGGCAGCCTTTAGATTCCACCTGATCACCCGGTTGAGGCTCGCGTCCCAGTCTGCCAAAGACATGTCCGCCCACCGTGTTGAATTCCTCGTCTTCTATTTCCAGACCCAATTTCTCATTGGCTTCATCCAAGGTCAGCTTTGCGTCAATTAAGTAAGAGCCGTCTTCTTCCTGGGTGATGAACTCTTCTACAATCTCGTGTTCGTCGGCAATGTCTCCCACCAACTCTTCAAGAAGATCTTCCAAGGTGACTATCCCTTGGGTGCCGCCGTATTCATTCATGACCACTGCCATGTGAGTTTTTGTGCGCTTGAATTCGGTGAGCAAGTCTTTCAGATTCTTGTTTTCAGGCACAATCAAGACTTTGCGAGCCAATTCTCTAATATGAGCATTCTCTTTGTGCTCCATGATTGCCCTTAGCCCGTCCCTTATATGGACAACCCCAAAAATGTTGTCTACGTCTTCATCATAGACAGGCAGTCTTGAATGACCGTGCTTAAGTGCCTCAGTTACAAAAGTCTTTACTGTGGCTTCGGCTGAGACACAAACCATGTCGATACGCGGTGTCATGACTTCGCTCGCCGTTGTATCGGCAAAGTCGAAGACACTGTGAAGCATTTCTTCCTGTTGCGATTCAAGAACACCCTCTTCATGGCTAGCCGAAACTAGCATTTTCAGCTCTTCTTCAGAGTGAACAGTATGTGTGGATGGGGGCTCCTTGATCTTCAAGACGCTGACAATGATAGCTGTTGTTCCATTCAATATTTTGAGGAAGGGCCAAGTGATTATGCACCAGAAGTGCATCGGCAGCACAGTGGCCAAAATCACTGTTTCAGCACGGCTATAAGAGAGCATTTTCGGCAGCAGTTCGCCGCCTACAGTTTGAACATAAGCTGTAAAAGTAAAGGCGGCAGCATATGAGAACCAACGCATACTCTCAATGGTCTTGTGGCTCCAGGCTGCCTGCTCGCCCACATGTCTGGCGTGTTCGGCGATGCCTTCCGCTAGTGCAGATTCACCGGCAGCACCAAGCAACAGGGTGGCTATGGTTATGCCTAGCTGACAGGCCGAAATGAACTTCTCAGGATCATCCAGATAAAGCTGAGTTTTCTTGGCAAACATGTTGCCTTTCTCAGCCAGGTGGTCGATGCGAGTGCGTCTAACGCGGGCGAGCCCCATCTCCGCCGCAACGAAGAAGGCGTTCATCAAAATTAGAATTGGTATCCAGGCGATTTGGTACAAAGCAATAAAGGCTCAGCTTCTAACTGAACCTGTCTCCTTCATTTTATGGACGCCTGAGAGTCTGTGCTTTGCCCCGAAAAAAGTCAGGCTGCACAACTGGGGAGGGTCGTCTGATTCTTTACTTGCCGTACTGCTTGCCGTACCGCTACTAAGAGGGTCGTCCATCAAAGTGCTGTATTGTCTCTCAAGCTGCCTCGAAAATTAATTCCTATTCGGTTTGAGCGGCAGTCGCCCAATCGAAAAAAAACTCTAGCGCTTCCAATATAGATTCCAGAGTTAAAACAATCCTACCACATGCTCTAATGGGGCAAACCAGTAATTTAATACTCGTCAAGAGGATTTCTTTAATCACTGGTAGGCAAATTCAAAGGTTATCAAGAAATTACTTTGCCATCCCTATAAATTACTCCTGCTATGCCATAATTTGTCTGTCTTTCGGCTACTAATGAGAAGTATGAGATTTCTTAAAAGTAAAAGCGCATTGGTCTGGCAGGGCGGCTTTTTGGCTCTGAGCTTGCTCTTGGCTTGCTCGCTGCAGCCTGCTTTGGCTGAAACAAAAACAAACAATAGTAAAGACAAAAATTCAACCGATATCGGTTTAGTTGAGCAGGCTGGAAGCCAAGCGCAGAATTTGCCAAGCCAAGCCGGTTCCGGCAGAGCCAAGCAGATTGCCGTCGCCATACCCGGCGTGGGCGAGGCTAAAATAGTGGTTACACCCGCTCCTTCAGTAGTCAAGGCAGGTAAACCTCTGGTTCAGTCTGGTTTGCCCTCTGGTTCCAATATTTCAGTTAAACTGCCGCGTTCAGTCGATCAGGCTCTAGATGACCTTTCCGAAGTCGGCAAGCGTTCCAAAGAGGGAGCTTTCCAGCTCTATCAGGAAATGAACAAAATTCTGCACTGGATTGGTGTTTATCTGAAGCAGCATTTCCATACTCCTGATTTGACTCCGGGGGCTTATCCCTATGTCCAGACCCATGAGATTAATCCGGGCAGTTTCGCTCACAAGATTGTCTATGGCAGAGATGGGCGAATCAAGACGATAGTGCAGCGCTAGTAGGCGAGTCGTCTTGGGGTGTTTCACCAGGTTTGGCAGTCTCTCTCCAGACTAGAGCGATCATTCTTGCTTGCACTACTTGAGCAAGCAAAGTGAGAAAAGGCGAAATAATTAAACCGATAAATGTCAGTCCGGGCAGGAAAGAAGCAAGAAAGATTAGACTCAGCCCTGCCAGCCAGACGAGCAGAAACTTTCCAGGGGCTCTCATTATTCGTGCACTAACCTTCAGCCATTGAAAGCCTGATTTCATGCTCTCTTCTTGGGCGAAATTGGCCATGAGTATCGAAGTAAAAAAGGAAGTGAGGACAAAGTAGCAATAAACACTGAGGAAGGTAGTCATTCCCCAGGTGGTGAAGCCTTTGCTGGCTACAAAGGTGCTGCCGGAGGCAACTCCTTGCGTCAGGAAAAGTGCAAGCAGCGCCAAGCCGCCGAACTGGAAGAAGAGAGTTACTGCCAGCCAGCTAATGCCAGAAATCATTAGGTCGACGAATTGATCCCATTCCGGAAGTTCTTTGCTGCCCTTTATGTAACTGCGCATCACTCTGAGCAGGTAACCGTTTGTGATACCGCCCATGATGACGCTCAGGGGCAAAAAGAGTGGGTTGAACAGGAAGACGAGCAGAGCAGTGAGATTGACTGAAGTGCCAATTGCTAATTTGCTGAGCCAGTTCTGATCAACTAGCATTTCTTTGAAAGTAAAGGTGTTCATTTCATTTCATTTCAATTCAATTCAATTCTTTTCTTTTCTTTTCGATTCGATTCGCTGAGCAAAATTCTTATATCCACTGAGCTAGCTTATCGAACAGTGCAAAGTCCGTCATGTTGAAAACCACCGGTGTGACTGAAATATAGCCCTGGTTGACGGCATAAACATCAGAGCTGGTCGACTCCGAATCTTCGATGGCATGACCTGAAAGCCAATAATAGTCACGTCCGTTCGGATCGGAACGCTTGTCGAAGCTGTCTTTGTAGAGGCGCAGTCCCAGTTCGGCAAGCTTTGCCCCCTTTACTTCTTCTTTTCTGAGAGCTGGTACGTTTATGTTTATTAGGCCGCGAGCAGTACGCGGTGCATCTTTTAGCTTGCCGAGCAATTCGCCGATGTAATGGGCGGCCGTTTCATAGACAAAGCGTTTGTCTTGCTTGGCGCTGACGGCGATAGCAGGGATATCCATAAAGGCGGCTTCCATGGCGGCAGCGACTGTGCCTGAATAAAGCAGATCGCTGCCCAGGTTAGGTCCTGAATTAATGCCGGAGACTACCACATCGGGAGGCGCCGGCATTAATTCGCAAACCGCTAGTTTTACGCAATCAGCCGGAGTGCCGGTTGTGGACCAGGCCCCCTTGACCGTATTATCTTGAAAATCGAAAGCTGATTCTTCGTGTTGAACCCTGAGGGGCTTGTGCAATGTGAGCGAATGACCGGTGGCGCTGCGCTGACGGTCGGGGGCGCAAACATATACCTCGTGGCGGCTGTCATTAGCTAAATGGGCGGCCAGTACCGCCAGACCCGGTGCATGAATGCCGTCGTCATTAGATAGAAGAATTCTCACTTTGTGCTTCCTGTGTTATAGAACAGCCTGCCCAGCCGTTCTTTGTAAGTGTTGCCCTTAAGACCTCTTTGCTTCTATTTAACGAGGAGGGCAAATGACTTACTATTATATAGTTACCGCAACTCCCAGGGAAATCT
>JAIETF010000010.1 GCA_019745415.1 Candidatus Obscuribacterales bacterium
TAATTTTTGCGCAAGGGCTATTATTACTGTGGCAAAAACGAAGTAAATTGTTCCCGCTTTGCTTGCCAAGCTATTAAAAAACTTGGTTTAGCAGCACGATTTCGGCGCTCGTCAGCTTAACATATCCTCATTGATTAATCAGTTCACCTCCTGAGAACCATCGGTAAAGTTAGCCTCAATTCAAGAGAAAATTAGATGTCTACAACTCAAAAGCCTTCCACCAATTCAGAAAAGAACCTCAAACCAAGCGCCAGTCATAGTCTCACCTTAAGAGCAAAAATAACGAATCTGCCGGGCATGCTCGGCAAGCTAACCTCCAGAATCGGCGAGGTCGGTGGAGATATCGGAGCTATAGACATCCACGGCTTCGAGAAAGACGCAATAGTGAGAGATATAACCATCAAGGTGAGAGATACAGAACACGGCGAGAAGCTTGTTCAAGAAATTAAGAAACTCGAAGGCATTGAAGTCGTAAACGTTTCTGACCGAACTTTCCTCATGCATATCGGCGGAAAAATTAGAGTTACAAACAAAGTCCCGCTGGCGACCAGAGATGATCTATCTATGGCCTATACTCCCGGAGTGGCAAGAGTCTGCATGGCCATCCATAACGAGCCGGAAAACGCCTACAAATTGACGATTAAGCGCAATACAGTAGCCGTGGTTTCGGACGGCAGCGCCGTTCTGGGTTTGGGCAATATAGGTCCGGAAGCGGCCATGCCTGTAATGGAAGGCAAAGCCATGCTCTTCAAAGAGTTCGGAAAAGTTGACGCCTTTCCCATTTGTCTGGCCACACAGGACACCGAGGAAATCATCAAGACCTGCAAAGCCATTGCCCCCACTTTTGGTGGCATCAATTTGGAAGATATTTCCGCCCCTCGCTGCTTCGAGATTGAAGAGAGACTGAAGAACGAACTTGATATTCCAGTTTTCCATGACGACCAACATGGCACAGCAGTTGTGGTCCTGGCTGCCTTGATCAACTCTCTAAAGATAGTCAAAAAAGAAATCGGTGCTCTCAAAGTAATCGTCTCTGGAGTCGGCGCTGCCGGTGTAGCATGTTCTAAGATTCTCATGAATGCAGGGGTCAAAAACATTATCGGCTTCGATCGTATGGGCGCCATCTACAAAGGCAGAGGCGAGCACATGAACTATATGAAGGACTGGTTTGCCGAGAATACAAATCCTACAGGCTTCAAAGGTTCTATTGAAGATGCCTTGGACGGCGCAGATCTATTTCTTGGGCTTTCCGGGCCTGGCACGATCAAGGCAGAGTCTCTCAAGAAAATGGCTAAAGACCCGATTGTCTTTGCTATGGCTAATCCGGTACCCGAAGTCATGCCGGAAGAGGCAGCACCTTTTGTGAGAATCATGGCTACTGGAAGGTCCGACTATCCAAACCAAATCAACAATGTTCTATGCTTTCCCGGCATATTCAGAGGCGCTCTCGACTGCCATGCCCGCGATATAAACGAAGAGATGAAACTAGCCGCGGCTTACGCCATTGCCGCATCTGTTCAAGATCACGAGCTGAATGAAGACTACATTATTCCTGGCGTTTTCAACGGACAAGTGGCTTCTCGTGTGGCGGAAGCTGTCACACAGGCCGCCCAGAAAACCGGCGTAGCAAGACGCTATAAAACCGACGATTATCTGGAATAGACCTAAAAACGATCTCTGTACCAGAGCTAGGTAAATCCAGCTTCTATCTGGATTTACCTAGCTCTGGTCTGAATGATGTTTATAATGACCGCCAACTTGGCATGTATTAAATGCCATAGCTTTGCGGAGAAATACCCATGTCAGTCGATAAAATGCGGAAACAACGCGAAGAGGAAGCTCAAAGACGAGCCGATCGCGAGAGAGAAGAGCGTCGCCAGAAAGAGGAACGCGAACGCAGAAGGCAAATGGAAGAACTAGAAAGACGCCGTTACGATGAAATGGTGCGAGATAAACAGAGAGAAAAAACCCAAGAAGAAACCTTAATAGCCGAGCGGAAGCAAGATGAGATGATGAAGCAGTTGGAGCTCGAAAAAGAAGCCCGAGAGCGTGCCCAGCTAAACCAAAACAAGCCTGGGCAAGGACAAACTTAAAAGAAAGAGCCCGGAGAAATTCGGGCTCTTTCTTTTGCTGTCTCAAACTTTCGACTTTGCTTTATACAGGCTGTAGGGTATTTAGCTTCGGTACTGAGGTTCCCTCAAAGAAAGCCTTCAATTCATCAAGAGAGAACTGTAGACCGGAGTAAAAATCGCCAAAATCTCCATACTTTGCGCTTGCTTCATCAAAGCGCATCTCGTAAACAAGTTTCTTGAAGATCAGCGGGTCGTCTGCATAAAGATCAACCCCCCACTCGTAGCGGTCATAACCGATAGAGCCGGAGATAACTTGAGTGACAAGACCACTATAGGTTCGCCCTATCTTTCCGTGCTCAAGCATCATTTTGCCGCGTTCTTCATAGGGCAGCATGTACCAGTTCACGTTCTCACCTCTCTTCTTATCCATTGGATAGAAGCAGACATAGCGTCTTTGCGGAATGCGCGCCCAGAGCCTACCACCATAATGAGGATGCTTTTCTTGCTCGGCAAGCAATTCATCGAAAGCAGCATTCCATTCAGGACTGCCGGCTTTCAGCCCTCTTTCTTTTAAGGTTGAATGAATTTTGCCTGTGGCTTCGTAAAGACCCAATTCTAGAATAGAAACATATGACAAAGCAGGGGTAAGAAACTCGCAGATACCAAGCTTATCAAAGATCATTTGTGCATACGCTAGACCGTCAAAATCCTTGGAATAGTGAGTGAGCATCAAATCGGCTTTGTGACCGACCATCTGAGCCAAACCCAAATCAGTTTCTTTACCTTGCTGAAACTGAGCCAAAGCAGATCGAGCTTCATTAACAAGCTCGGTACGCTCCTGCTCGCTAAGACGATCCCAAGAATATCTATCGAGCTCAAACATGCGGTGAAGAATCCACCAGCCTTCAAGAGATTCAGGTACATTAGGGTGACGCATTACACAATCCTCTAAGCTATGAGCTACGCAGCTATGCTACCGCAGAAGCTGCCGCACCGAAGCAGATTAAAAGAAGTCTTTGCAATTTAGTATCGAACCTAAATATATCTAGAGTCCGCTTGCCAGTTCTCTCATTTTGTTGAGATTAGCGAGGCGGGAAGCCATCTCAGAACTCTGACTCATGGCGTCCTTGAGTTCTCTAGCAGCCTTAGCTCTTTCCAGAACACCCAAAGCTCCATTAAACAGCTGCATCTCAAGCTGCGTAATGCGATATTGCAAACTAGAATAGGCAGCAAGAAGGTTTCTGTTCTCATGCTCAATCTGCCTTAGATCATATCCAACATCGTTGGGGTTGGGCGGCGTATGAACACCGTGATTGGCGCCCGAGTAGTCCATCTCTGGACCACCGATGTACTCATCAGCACCCCAAGCCGAAGGCATGAGAGAACCATGCCCGGTGGTTAGCCCTGCGTCGCGAGTGCCGACAATGCCGGTATTGATGCGATGATCCCTTGTGAAATTATAGTAAGGCGGCGGTCCATTGAAGCTTTCGTCACCATAGATTGATTCAGCCATCCCTCCAGCCTGCTGAACAAAGCTGTCCATACGCACAGGCGGAAGGTTGCGCCGTTGATTTTGTGCGTAAGCAGACGAACATGATAACGATGACAAAGAAAAGAGCGAAAAGAGAATAAGCGCGACATTAGATGTCGCCACCGAAATGGCACATAAGCAATGCATAGAAACACCTCACAAGAGGTTTGGATGGCGATTTGGGGCAAAGGACGATGGGCGAGTTTTTTTAGTAACAACAGGCGGGGCGCAGGATAAGTGGTAGAGCTCTTCTGGATACCAAGAAATCAGGGTGAGAATTTTACATAGCAAATCGCCTCTTGTCAAGAGCGCCCTGTCCGCACTTACCGTTCAAGTTCCTTATGCAAAAGTTTCAATCCCTTCTTAAAACCTACAATTTCCAATTGGGGAAGTTTAGCCTGAAGTTTATCCATGACAAGACCGCCTTCCAAGGGTCTGGATGCCATTTGACCTAAATCACTGGTTTTCACAGGCACGACGAGATCTTCATTGAGACCGAATATATAGGCAGCCTCACGAGCAAACTGATAGCGACTGACTCGATCTAGACCGGCAACGTTGAAGACGCCAGAGGCGCATTCGGCTAGCAATGCGGCAGCTTCAGCAAGATTGCGAGAATAAGTCGGGTTTCCCACCTGGTCACTAGGAACCTTGATTGTTCTGCCGTCAAGCAAAGACTTGACCAACCTGATCACAAAGTTCTTGCCTTGCCATTCTTGTCCATAAACCACAGTGGTCCTAAGTACCAGAGAATCTGCCGCATCGAGCACTACTTTCTCGGCCATGACTTTGTGTTGGCCATAGACAGAAATGGGCGAGACAGGCGAATCTTCGAGGTAAGGTCCCTTCAATCCGTCAAAGACATAATCACTAGAGAAATAGATCAATTTACTGCCAACTTGCTGGCAAGCAGAAAAGACATTGTTGACACCCAAAACATTGACTCTATGAGACAACTCTGGGTCTTCTTCGCAACCTTCAACATTAGTAAAGGAAGAGCTTAGATAAACATGACGAGGACAAAGCTCTTCGAGTACTGAGAAAACTTTTTTCTTATCGGTTATATCTAAATGGCGCAGAGGAAAGTGGGGTGGATTGTGCGTGGAATAAGTTCCGATGGCATCTACGCCACGCCCTCGCAAAAAGTCAACTAAAGCCCCGCCTACTTGCCCGGAAGCACCAATAACAAGGTCTCTCATCTGTGTATCAGAGACCAATCATAAGGAATATGATTATCAAAGGGATCCATACGCGAAATTTCGTCCGCGCTATGGGGATGACTGGCCAGGTTAGCCACCAGAGATGGTGCAACCCCACAACCCTTGAAGCCATTCCAAACACCTGGCGGCACCTGCACCAGTTTGTAATCGCTATCACCCATGAAAATTTCCTGCAAAAGTCCTCTCGTGCTCGATTCAGGTCTATCGTCATAAAGAACCAACTTGATCATACCGCTTACAACCGCATAATTTAGGGTCATCTCGCTATGCAAGTGCCAACCCTTGATCACACCAGGATAGACCTGCGAAAAATAAATCTCTCCAAAACCGATAAAGAGAGGATCGTCGACCCTCATCATATGCATAATCTTGCCGCGCTCATCAGCGATTTGACTAAGCTTTTTAATTACAACGCCATCTATACTCATCTGAACTACCACAACTTCCAAGGGGCTTCATCTTCACGCCATAGCTTTTGCAATGTCTCGACGTCTCTGACTGTATCCATACATTGCCAGAAACCATAATGCAAGTAAGAACTCAATTCTCCTTCCTGCGCGAGGCGCTGCAGAGGCTCTCTCTCAAAAATTGAACTATCATCTGCAATGTAATCACGCACCGATGGTTCCAGAACAAAGAAACCGCCGTTGATCCATCCCGAATCTGTCTGAGGTTTCTCTTCAAATTTTGAAACAGTGCGCGGTGCGCCCTCTTCAAAATAGATCTCACCAAAACGAGCTGGGGGTCTCACAGCCGTTACGGTGGCCTTCTTGCCCTGCTTCCTATGCAGGTCGATCACACCGCTTACATCAACATCAGCTACTCCGTCACCATAAGTAACAAGAAACGGTTCATCGCCAATATACTCGGAGGCTCTTTTTATTCTGCCACCAGTCATGGTGTTCTGTCCTGTATCGATGAGATGCACAGTCCAATCTTCTATATCACCGCCGCCAGAGACCTTTATCTCACCAGAGCGCAGTTTGACCACAAGATCGCTGTCGCGGTGTCTATAGTTTAGGAAATACTCCTTGATCACCCCGCCTTTATAGCCGAGTGCAACAACAAACTCTCTAAAACCGAAATGAGCGTAAATCTTCATAATATGCCATAAAACCGGTCTGCCACCGACTTCCACCATAGGCTTTGGCTTGACGTGGGTTTCTTCTTGCAGCCTTGTGCCAAGCCCACCGGCTAAAATCACTACTTTCATTTTTTGGTTTATGAACTCACTTAGTTTTGAGAGCCGACTGAAGTTATAATTATAGCCCCATAGAAAGGGGATCTCGATGTCGGATAGCCTAGATGAAGCAGAGAAACTGCGTCTCGAAATTCTTGAATTGACCGCTCGCTACCAGAAACTGAAATGGCCGAACAAAGAATTCAGCGAAGGGCAATTCATTCCATACGCAGGTCGGATATTTGACGAGAAAGAACTTGTCAACCTAGTTGATGCATCACTTGATTTCTGGCTAACTACAGGGAGATTTGCCCGCAACTTTGAGCAGGCTTTTGCTCGCCACCTGGAAAGGCGCTATGCCCTTCTTTGCAATTCCGGCTCATCTGCCAATCTACTGGCCGTAACTGCACTAACATCATATAGATTAAAAGAGCGAAGACTCCTGCCTGGAGACGAAGTAATTACTGTAGCTGCAGGTTTTCCAACAACAGTTGCGCCGATCGTTCAAAACAATTTGGTTCCAGTCTTTCTTGATGTAAATCTCAATACTCTCAATGTCAGAACCGAGCAGCTTGAAGAAGCATTTAGTTCTAAGACCAAGGCAATTATCTTGGCACACACGCTCGGCAACCCTTTTGATCTTGATGCCGTCATGAACTTTGCCCAAAAGCATAACCTATTCGTGATTGAAGACAACTGTGATGCGCTAGGCAGCCTTTACAAGGGAAAACTAACAGGCACTAGAGGGGATTTAGCAACCAGTAGCTTCTATCCAGCTCACCATATAACAATGGGTGAGGGTGGTTGTGTTGTAACCTCCGATCCGCAGCTCAAGATAATCGTAGAATCTTTTCGTGACTGGGGACGCGACTGCTATTGCGATCCGGGGAAAGACAATACTTGCGGTAAGCGTTTTGGCTGGCAACTAGGTTCATTGCCCGAAGGCTATGACCACAAGTACATCTATAGCCACCTCGGTTACAATCTAAAACTGACTGACATGCAAGCCGCAGTAGGACTGGCCCAGTTAGACAAACTAGAAAGTTTCGGTTCCAGCAGGCGCAGGAACTTTGCCAGCCTAAAAGAAGGTCTGAAGAAAATCAAAAACTTTGAGGAGTTTATGGTACTTCCAGAAGCCACCACTGATAGTGATCCTTCTTGGTTTGGCTTTCCTCTGACAGTTAAAGAGACAGCACCTTTTTCAAGAAGAAGCTTGATTGAACATCTTGAGAGCAAGCAGATTGCCACAAGACATATATTCGGTGGCAACTTACTGAGGCAACCTGCCTTTATTGATGTGCCAAAACGAACAGTTGCCGACCTGAGTAATACCGATCAAATCATGAAAGGCTCTTTTGTTGTGGGCGTCTACCCCGGCATAACGCCGCAATCTATAGACTATATGCTCAATACTTTTGCGGCATTTTTCAAGCAACTTTAGCGCCCATCTGCCGCTTCAAAATTTCAATTCGCTCATTAATCAATTGAGCTTTCACTCGCCTAGACTCGACTTCCTCTTTGGAAATATCTGGGTTCTCTTCCATTAGAAGATGAATACACATCTCGGCAGCACTTTCCATAAATATTTCGCACTCGCCTTCATCTTTCTGAATCAGGCATACTTCCGCCAAATTGAGCAGCACATCAATCATATTCTCATGCTCAGTCGGATAAACCTTGTACTGAACCTCCAAGATCTGCCTGTAGCACTCTTCAGCCAAGTCAAAACGCTCCATGGCTCTATAAACTCTAGCCAGCATTTCAATAGGTCCCACTGTTTCTAATGAGGCATCACCAAAGAGATCTAGTGAAACATCAACCAGCTTAGCTCCAGCTGAAGCCGCCTTGTTATAACTGCCACTGCGGGTGAAGACTTCTACTAATTGCTTCAGAATCGGCAAGCCCACCGCCTTGCGACTTAGACCAAGAGAATCAAGGGCATAAAGCACCTCGGTGGCAAGAAAAGTCTTATGATCTTTGCTCAGCCTGGCAGACTCTAGGTGATTCATTAAGGACACTATCGAGGAAAGGGCTCCATTGATATCTTTATCCCGATCAAACAAGCGAATTGTGCAGAGTAAAATACCTTCTTTCTCGCTGTCTTCGTTGAGAAGGGTATCAGGACGATTAAGACCTCTGTTGAGGAAGGCAGCCGTGTCTGCTGAAAAATACTTAAAGCTCTCTCTAGGAGCACCCTTGTCATTTAGAACAATCAATCTAAGCGCACGAGCGATACCATTCCAAGCTCTATCAGCCTGACTTTCGTACCCACCCATCATTTCCGCCATCTGCAATACCTTTAAATACAGTATTGCCGCACAAGCGTTGCGCCCCTCTTGCAGATAAAAGTCCGCCAAATTATGGCAAGCCCTCACAGGCTCAGTTGGAGGCTCGTTTCGCAGAGCGGTGATATGGTTCTCTAGACTCATCTTGAGTGCTTCCGAAACATCTTCTCTACCGGTTCTCTCCAGCACATTGACTAAGCCTTTAGTGACAAAGAAAAGTCCTTCATGATCTTCAGATCCACCAATGGCGAAAGAAAGTCGCGCTGATTGATAGAGCTTCTCAGCCAGATCATCATCATTGTCGGCTTCTGCGACGACCGCTCCCACCACTAAAGCCCAACCGGCAACATCAGATACCACACCATGGTCGGCTAACTCTTTGAGCATCAACCAGGAATTGGCAGAAGGATAAGCTACCGCCAATTTCCCAAGGGTTGGAATGTCTAAAACTGAATCAAGAGAAGAGAGCAGGCATTTCCTGCGGTCTTCAGGATCTTCAAGAGAGGCGATAAAGCGATCTAATACGGATGCTCTGGCATAAGCTTGTCCGTCAAAATCATTCTGCTGACCTTGGGGTAAGCTGGAGAGAGCCTCGTTCACTTCAGTGACAAGCCTGGTCATGTTGGACTTAATGCTTGAGATCTCGTTCACCGGCTCCAACTCTTTGAGAAGTTCCGTATGTTTTCTCTCAAATCTGTCTACTATAGTCTTGATGGCCTTATCGAACTCTTGGGATAGACCACTAACCTCTTTGCTGATGTCTTTCTGAAGATTTTCTCTCAACCCTCTTTCCTGCTCGGCAATAGATTCGGTAATGCCTGCCAAGCTCTGGGTTCTAAATCTGGCCACAGTCTCGCTCAAGAGGGCTACTTCTCTTTTAAGATTGGCGATATCGGCCATAGTTTGGTTATGAGCACGATTTCGAGCCGGATTAGACATCTCCATCAGGCGCCTGAGAGTAATGTAGATGAAAATACCAAAGCCGAGAGAGGCGACGGAAACAATCAATCCTGCATAAACTAGACTATCGTGATTCATTTCAGGTACTGCCTCAGGTATTCCACTAATTCTTGAAAAGCCCTGTTCAGTTTGTCGAAGAGGGACTCTGCCTTGAGCCAATTAGCCCCTAGACTATACTCTTCCATTTCTTTGCAGAGACCTTCCAACTCCTGCGCCACTACTATCCTCGAAGCACCTTTGAGCATATGAGCGTGAGATTTCAGAGATTTTCCATCGCGATTGAAGATTGACTCCTGCATTTTTTCCATAACATCTGCGGTATCTTCCAAGTACGCAGAAACCAGCTCCTTCGCCATCTCTCGGTCGAACTGAGCTTCTAGGTCTTCCAGCCGCGCTGGTTTGGCCACTTTTCCTGCTTCTTCTCCCTCTAGGCTTTCCAATGTCATCCTTTCTGCTGAATCGCTGTTCAACCAATAATGTGGTGGGCTTCTTCAAAAACTTCTGGACAAGCTTTGCGCAGATCTGCCTGTGACCGCAAATAGACAGTTTTGAGCTTGAGATATTTTAGTCTCACCTGCGGCCAGTCAGCAGCCTGAGCGTAATTGATGATGTCTGCTGCAACCCTGGTCATCAGCTTAAGACCCAAAGATGCACACGGTCCCTTAATTGAGTTGGAAAGATGTCGAACTTTGTCGACATCATGATCGTCAATAGCCTTCTGCATGGAACCCACAAAAACTTCCATGGATGAAAGGAAAGAACGCATTATGTCTTTCAATTCATCACGACTGTATGTCGCTGCTATGTTATCAGCATCAAACGGCATAGTCTCGCCACCAGACATAGTATCAGCTATTTGCGCCTGAACTACCTGATCGGCGGAACCATTACCCTGCAAACTTTCTCCACTTAGTGCAGTTTCGATAACACGACTGAGGGTTCCTTCGTTTACGCCCTTAGTGAGATAGTCATCCATACCAGCAGCTAGACACTTCTCTTTATCGGTTTCGCGATCATAAGATGTCATAGCGATTATAGGCACATGTGAGCGTCCATTCTCTTTCTTTCTTATCTCAGCTGTAGCTTCATAGCCATTCATCACTGGCATATCACAATCCATAAAAATGATTGTGTATGGCTTTTTCAGCATCTCAATGGCTTCAGCGCCATTGTTCGCGATATCAGTTTTAAAACCCAATTTCTTCAACTGATGAACCAACAACTTCTGATTGACCGGTATGTCATCAACAACCAAAGCCCAGCGCTCCGAAAAAGAAGGTTTCGCTTCATCAACTGATTCAGGAGTCGAATCACTATAACTGAGTTCGACTTCGGAATTTAAGGCTACCGGCTCGGAAGATGGGGCGTTAAGTTCGCTCGCTGAAAGCGGGCTAAACTCAAGGATGCCAGCCTCGATCTCTGCCAATGAGGGCTCACCTTTATCCTCTGAAATCATGTCTGGCTCTGAAACTAATTCTTGCTCTGGCTTCGCATCGGCAGGAGGTGTGGTCTCAAGATTGCCTTGTTCCACCTCAAACTCTTCAAAACTTACAGAGTCATCTCCCTCATTAGACAAAAGAGGTGTTTCCTTGACGAAATCAGAAAACTCTTGCCATAGAGCGCCTTCTCCATCATCCACCAGAAGATCGCTATCTTCGAGTTCATTAAGCAAAATCGAGCCATCAGAGTCCGAATCTTGAGAATTTTCCAGAGAGACGATATCTCCTATAGACTCTGCAGAGCTATCTTCATTCTGGAGCACCTCGGAAATATCTCGATTGTCATCTTGGTCGCCAGCAGTTTGTCCGTCTACAGAGGCTTCTGCTAATGATTCATCATCTATTTTTTCTTCCGCTGCTTCTTCTGATTCATCGTCAGATAACACTTCAGGCTCTGCTGCACCATCTTCTTTCTCATCCGACCGAACTACAGGTTCAAGCTGAAATTCAGAAGCAACAGCATCTGCAACTGGGAGAATTTCATCTATTGCCGATTCAGTCTCGTCGGCCGCACACGGAGGAGGCGGAATCATCTCTTGGCGATCACGCGGCAAGAATGTATCGGAGTTAAGATGATCAAAGGTGCCGAAATCAGGTTCGCCTGAATCTGCATCCAACTCGGGCGGCGGGAAGAAATCCTCAGCCGGTGGCTTTCCCAGCGAAGTATCCACAGCTGGTAGAGTAGCGCTAACGGGTCCAAACTCCTTAAATTCCAGGACCCGGTCTAATACAGAACGAAAACTATTTATTGGAGCGCTGATTGCGTCTATTTTGTCTTTCAATTGATTGATTAAGGCACCAATTTGCTTTTCGTTATTTACCTCATCGGTCGACTCAACCACAAAAATTAGAGCACCGGCGGTCTCGCCACCATCCTCGGTGAGAGCTTTATATATGAATTGAAGCCATTTCTCAATTTGCTCCTCGTCTTTTCTAGCGAGGTATCTATGAATTGCAAGACCAATTCCCAAGTTTTTATCGCTGTCATGTTTGAGCCACGGGCAGCCATCCAGTTCTTTAAGATTCTCAGAATCGAGAGAGAGATTATCGGACGCACTAAAGAACCTATAACTTGAAGCATTGCTTCCTAGACTCAGACCAGTCAGAGCGTAGAAGCCTGGGCTGGCCATGAGAACCTGACCATCTTCAGAAGTAAGAGCAGCCCCAATACTCCGCTCTTTGGAGAGTTTCATGATGATGCCCGGAACCTTGGACAGTTCCAAATGACTCTCGCTTTCCAAAATCTCCTTAACCGATTTCTCTAAGCCTGAGATAGAGGCTAACTGAGACCGACTGGCGGAAAGATCGTCCTTGAGAGCATTTACCTGCCTTTCTAGCTGATGAATCAGCTCACTTGCACGGTCTGCACCCTTGACAGCATTATCAGACGATGGCATGCAAAATCTCTCCAGACGGAAACCAAGAAACTACATAACTTAAGTAGAACATTAAGTTAGCCTACATATACCCGGGGCCTTTCAGCCCTAAGCAAAAGGGTATTGCCTATCGTTAACTAATTTGGGGAGAAAAACGAGCAACCGCAGAAATGATTTTCTCGGAATCAAGAATTATCAGATACTCCCGGGTAACAGAGACAACAAAGGAGGCCAAACGACTGGATAAACCAGAATAATCGACCGTCAGTTCAGAGGCATCCACATCCCTTACACCAAGCAAATCATCGACAAGAAGAGCCAATCGCTCTTCCCCACGAAGAAGCACCGCATGACTGCGACCATCCAGGAAGTTGGTGAAGTCGGTCTTGCGGCGGGAAGGCAGTGAAGCAACCGGCGATTGCATAGCAGTTGGTGCCGAATCTTGCAAAAGAGCTGTTGGTTGGATCACTGTGACTAGATCACCTCTCACATTACTGACCCCAACAAAAGGCAAATTGAGACCGGGCACGTCCGTAATGCTGCGAAGACGAAGCACTTCATCAACAAATTTGGTCTCAAAGCCAAACCGTCCTCCACCTATAGAAACAAGCACAAGGCGATAAGCCAGATCTCTTTTGCCTTCTTCAATGATCGGACGAGCAAGCTTGCGGGCTCGCGCCTTGAGAATTTTCTGAGTAAGAACCCTATTCAAACTGGCACTAGGATCATCCGACAACTTTGCTAGTCCTCCAAAGTAAGAAGATTGTCGACTAATTTTAGTAGAGAATCGATTGTCAAACCCTCTCCAAACTCTAAAGTCTCTGTCAAAGGCAAAGCTGATAGCTTAGAACGCAGATCAAGGAGCAAAGCCCTAGCAAAATCCCTTTTCTCGGTAGCGAAATATAGACCAGCCAACATGAAAGATGCCATATGCATATCCGAATTAAGCACCAGGCACTTCTCCAGAGATTCAATCGCTTCCGCCTTAAGGTCAAGTTCTTGCCACTTTAGCGATTGTAAGTAAAGCTCTCTGGCACTAGCAAGATCCGAAGCCGTCCAAGGTTCGAGAGCAGGGGAATTGTAAGCGACCGGTCTGCTGTTTTTAACATAGACACAACCATCAAGAGCTCCAGTTGGAGCAAGGTTCAGATGAGTGCATGTCTCCGAAGGCAGACCATGAACCAAATCAGTAGGGGCAATAATCAAATATCCTCCAGTCTTGAGAGAATTACTGAGAGATTCCACAACCATCATTTGTTCAGCTTTTTCAAAATAAACCAAAACATTCCGACAAATTATCAAGTCAAAACCCTCGGCGATTTCTCTTTCAACTCGCTTGTCTTCTCCCACAAAATCGACCAAATTGAAGAAATCGAAGAGAACCATAGGCTTGAGAGATTCGCATACTTCTCTCACATCACCGGCAGCGTTCTCATTTCTCGGTTTAAGATAGCGCTTTAGTAAGTCTTCATATCGAGACTCCTCACCTAAACTACGGAACGAGCGCCTGGTATAGAGAGCTGTTGCAGCCTGCATGAGTGCCTCATCACTGATATCTGTACCTAAAATGCTTATATCGCCTTCTGAAAAACCGCTCTCTTTCAGGAATATTGCCAGAGAATAAGCTTCTTCTCCGCTTGAACAACCAGCACACCATGCTTTTAGTGAGGGCGAACGAGAAAAACCCAGGTTTTCCTTTCTCCTCTCGAGCAAGAATTTGGCAGAAAAGTCAAAAACTCTTGGTTCTCTGAAAAAATACGTCTCCTGATTGGTCAAGAACGGAGCAAGCATGCGAACCAACCCAATCGGCAGCAGGGCATTGGGCTGAGTGCTAAGAATTAAAGACAAAATTCGCTCAAATGAAATTCGCTCGCAATTTTCTCGCTCCACTGAGCAAGAGTCCAGCTGGATGAGGGCTGCTTCAAAATCTTCTAGATTTCTGCCCGAAACGCCAATATGCCTGGAAACAATCTTCCGAGCATCCTGAAGCATATGGAGAGATTTTCTTGGTAATTCCATAGGTTCTAGCGAAAGTCTCCTTGCTACCCTTTTACTCCCTTTACAGCCCAATCTAATCGGGAGGAGCACTTAAACAACCACGGTTTGTTAAAATGACAGAGACTTTGATGAGGTATGTAGATTGCAAGGCGACTGGGATAAACCCCTCGACAAGCTCACCAATGAGCTAAATGATTTGCGCGAGACCTTAAGGGCGATCGAGGAATGTAAAGATGAACTACGCCCGGAACTGACACGAGCCACCGGTGAAGTTTCTACTCTGGTACAGTTGAAAAACTCACAGAATTCTCGCACCTCAATAGATCCCCTCTACGAACTGCCTAGGGTTCTCTCCAATATCCTCGAAAATCCTAAAATAGGCGCTCTAGTATTCGGTGCAAAGGGTGAAAGACTTCTTCTCAATAATCGAGCCCTAGAGCTTTTGGGAGATTTTCTCTCCACTCCCGAACTAGGCGGTAAAGGTCCATCCAAGCTTTCCGAAGCCACTGGTGATGGAATCTTCGACACCAAGCATAACCGTCTTCAGGAAAAAGATTTACCTTGGAATTTCTCCCAAGTCTCCAATGAATGGAAGCAAAGCGAATGCGAAATAATCCTGAAATCGGGTGGGCAAGAGCGCTACCTGAGAGTGACTATTAGTCCATTAGCATCCAACCAACCAGGACGCAGCCCAGGAGGTCTAATTGCTTTTCTCGCAGACATCACCGACCACGTCAAAGTCGTAAATGAACTCAGCCAAATCTGCAGAGAAACAGAAGCCAGATTGGAGGATTTCACAAAAGGACTTGATGAACTCAAGCAACTAACGGAGAAACTTCAAGCCTCAAAAAAGTCTGAGTCCCCGCAAACGGTGGTAGTTCCCACTGCTCCCGCGAAAATAGCGGAGCCACCAAAGGAAACGAAACTGGGTGCGGGGCTCAATGTACTGGTAGTTGATGATGTGGCAGTCAATCAGAAGCTTCTCAAGTTGCAATTAGATAAGCTTGGCTTTACCGTCACACTTGCAAACGACGGTCGAGAAGCAATAGATCTTGTCTCTAGCCGAAAAACCAAGTTCGATTTGGTATTGATGGACTGCGACATGCCGAGGCTAGATGGCTACGACGCCACCCGTGAAATCAGGTCTCTCGGTGGCGAATTTGCTCAGCTGCCCATCATCGCTGTCACTGCCTATGACCGCGAAGGTGACAGACAGAAATGCCTGGACGCAGGCATGAGCGATTACATCACCAAAGGCTCTCCAGAGAAAGAGCTAAAGCGGCGGATTCTTGACTGGTGCGAGATCGCCGCTCAAAGAGCTAAAGTTGAGCAAGATAAAGAAGAGTCTTCGCAGGGAAGCAGCAATATTGCTAGAGCAATTCTCTTTGAAGAAGAAAAAATTGATGGTCCCATTGCCGAAGACAAGCTCACCTATAAAGAGTTAGCCACTATATATGGTGAGGCGGAAGCCGAAGAAATAGCCAAACTATTTATCGGGGTGACTTCAACCTTCATAGAGTGCTTGGAGCTTGCTATAGCATCTAAAGACCTTGAAGCAACAAATCACTTCGCATACTCAATCAAAGGACCGCTCTCTTCCCTCAAGCTTAATCATCTTGCCGACCTATCTTCAAAGATACCTCAGTCCGCCTCTAAATCTAAGTGGAAGGAAGCCAAGAAATTTTATGATGAGCTGGTTTCTTTATACGCCCCTATCAAGAAAGAGCTCAGTAGATAGAATTGAGCACAGACGAAGAGTTTCTGAAAAGACTGCGTGCAGCCTTTCTCGATGAAGGCAAAGAAATTGTCGACCAGATCAAAGAAGCATTCGACAAATTCGCAAACCAAATCAAGGAAGAGAAAGATGAATGCAAAAGTCTCACCGCCCGCGAGACAATTTCAAAATGTGCTTCCTCTCTGCATAGCCTTAAGGGCGCCGCTCGAGCTGTTAACGAAGACGAACTGACAGCTGTTTGCCAGCTCCTAGAGACGGCAGTACTCAGCTACAAACCGCTTCCGGACGAATCACTAGAAAGAACACTGCTCTTCAATCTTGACACATTCACTGAAATAATCGACGCGCTTGAGAGCTTCGTAGACAGTGAAGGTGGCATCACCGGCGAGGGTCTAACCCAAGTCGAAAAACAAGGACTCAAGGCAATGGTCGAACTGAAGATAACATCATTGAGTCTAGATGCAGTTAAGCCGGAAGAACCCGCTCCACCGGAAACTTTCCAGACTGTGCAAAACAGTTCTTCAATTGAGAGCCTAATGCAAACTGGCACTTTCAATGTTACCGAATTGAGGAATATGCTTGGCACACTGGATAACAGCACTGAGCAAACCGTATCAAAGTCCAAGACAATTCAAAAGAACGACCAGACTATAAGAGTGCCTCTGGCGAGACTAAATAGATTGCTTGGCGAGTCTGAAGAACTCTTGGTCTTGAAAGGAAGAATGACTGAGCGGCTAAGCGAACTTACTGAAATTAAGGCTAGACTCGACCAAGCCCTAAGACAACAGCTTTTGCATCACGATAAGTCTGAGCAAATTCAGCGCAGTGACTTAAAGGCTTTAGCAAAACAACTCGAAGAAATTCTAAGAGAAATCGGCAGAGATAATAATAGTTCGGCACAAATGATATCTCGCTTTCTTGATACAGCCAAGTCACTGACGATGCAGCCAATATCGACGGTTCTTGAGGGCTTTCCTAAATTGGTGAGAGAACTGGCGAGAGATCTCGGCAAAGATGTAGAGTTCTCTGTCGAAGGTGGTCATCTCGAAATCGACAGAAGACTTTTAGAGAAGATAAAAGACCCGCTCATTCATATTATTAGAAATGCCCTCGACCATGGCATAGAATCTCCAGACCTTCGCCTCATGGCAGGAAAGCCAAGCAAGGCAAGTCTGCTATTGTCGATAAAGAACATCAATGTAGAGAACGTTGAGATTTCTATAATTGATGACGGAGCTGGCGTTAATGCCGAGATAGTAAAACGCAAGGCAGTCGAGAGAAACCTTCTTAGCCACGAAGAAGCGGCGAATTTGACATATAGCCAGGCTCTCAGTCTTATTTTTCGTCCAGATTTCTCCACAAGAGATGAAGTATCGGATATTTCCGGTAGAGGACTGGGCCTTGCCATTGTTAAGGAAAAGGTCGAAGAACTTTCCGGCAGACTAGAAATTTCCAGCACCACCGGTAGCGGCACCACCTTTAGGTTGGTACTTCCTTCCAAAATGGCTGCGTTCAGCGGCATAAGAATATTGAGCCAACATCAGAGCTTTGTTGTACCTGTTGCTGGGCTGCTCCGTGGCATCAGAGTACATCCACTTGCCTTTGAAACAGCAGGAGGGAAACGTACATTTTTCGTGGACGGTCGGCTTATTCCAGTAGCTTCTTTATCGAATGTGTTGGGACAGCCGGAAGCAGAGAAGAGCGGCAATACCTTTGAATACCTGGAAATGCTGGTTTTGCAGCATAGAGAAAAATACGCCGGTCTATTGGTCGACCAGGTGGTTGACCAGGGCGAGTTTACGGTTAAACCCCTTAGCTATCCGTTGCAAGGAATTCCGCTCTTTTCTGGGGCAACTATGATGTCCAGTGGTGAGGTAGTGCTCATCTTGAACATTCACGATGTGGTAGAAGCGGTTCATGCGGTGAAGGCGGATACCTCTTCTTCTATGCTTGCCAGTTTGCTGGATAATTTGGATACGAAGGGCAATTCCCCAAAACCAAGCAGCGAAAAAAAGACAGTCTTGGTAGTTGAAGACTCAATTACCTCTCGCGTACTACTAAAGAATATTCTTGAATCAGCCGGCTATATAGTGCGAATGGCCCTAGACGGCGCTGAAGGGCTTAAGGTTCTTGCAACAATGAAAACTGATCTTGTTATCAGCGACATCGAGATGCCTATTATGGATGGGCTGACCTTTGTCAAAAAAATTCGAGAGAATGAAGCAACCCGAAATACTCCTGTAATTCTCGTCACATCACTGGGCAGTGAAAGCGATCGAAAGCAAGGGGTGGAAGCCGGCGCGAATGCTTACTTCGTCAAAGGTAATCTCGATCAAGAAGGTTTGCTGGACACAGTAAAGTCTTTACTCTAGGCGGCCAGATGATATTCGATACAGATTCAAAACCAGAAAAGAGAAAAACAAAAGTGCTTGTGGTAGAAGACTCTTTACCAGCACAAAAGATTCTAGTCTCTATCATCGACTCAGATCCAAACCTAGAAGTCATCGCCGTAGCAGGCAGCGGAGAAGATGCCCTTGCTAAACTCGAAGAAATAAAGCCGGACGTAATTACAATGGACGTTCATTTGCCAGGAATGGACGGACTTGCCGCTACTCGCAAAATAATGGAGTTTTCTCCGGTACCGATAATTGTTGTATCAGCCTCAACGCTGGTGACAGATATCGAGCGTGCTTTTGAGTTGATTGAGGCGGGTGCGCTTACGGCGGTAGCCAAGCCGATAAATATAGGCACAGGTGACTTTAAGGTTTCATCAAAGCTTTTAATCCAGACGATCAAGTCAATGGCTAATGTCAAGGTAGTAAAGAGAAATTCGCGCGGAAACCTTGCAAGCAAGACTAAAATCTCGCATTCGCTTGAAGTTGAGCCCAGACCCTTACCAACCAATCTCGAATTAATCGCCATAGGCGCATCAACCGGCGGGCCAAAGGCTGTGCAAGAAATTCTCAGCAAATTATCCGCCCGCTTTCCGCTGCCGGTAATTCTAGTGCAACACATAGCGCCAGGCTTCACAGCCGGCATGAAAGAATGGTTGAGTCAAAATCTTAAGCTTAAGGTGAAGATCGCCGAGGAAGGAGAAAAACTCAGAAAAGGCTTTCTCTACCTCAGTGAAGAAGACAAGCACATTACCGTTCTGAACGGTCGTCTCGTCTATAGCAACGATGCAACCATAGCCGGACACAGACCTTCAGTAGCAAGGCTTTTCCAATCGGTAGCTCAAGAGTACGGAGAACGTTCTCTTGGCATCATACTGACCGGCATGGGCGTCGACGGCGCCGCCGAATTATTACAGATGAAAGAGCGAGGAGCAACAACAATTGCCCAAAATGCAGCTAGTTCAGTTGTCCACGGCATGCCAGGTAAAGCAATTGAACTTGGTGCTGCCACCCATGTGATGAATCTGGAAGAAATTAAGAATGGACTTATTGAGCTTGAGAAACGCATGAAAAGCATTAACAACACTGGCGAAAGAGAGGTTGCAAAATCTTGACTGATAACAAAAAAGTCCTACTAGTGGAAGATACGCTAACGCAAGCGATATTTATGCAACATTGCTTGGAAAAGCTGGGTTTCTCTGTTCAACTGAGCCGCTCTGGTGAGAAGGCGCTTGAGTATATGGCGAAAACAAGCGAAAAACCCGCATTAGTATTCACCGACATAAATATGCCAGGCATGGACGGATACCAGCTTATAGATGCACTTAGAACCAGCTATGAAAAGGCTTTGCATTGTTTCCTGCTCTTATCGCCCGCCCAGATTGAGGAAGCGGATAAAATTCTAGCTAGCACCGCCGACGGTATTGTATTCAAATCAGGAAAAGAGGATAAATTTATCGAGCAGGTGGAAAATGCCATCAGACTGCTGGAGCAAGACAAAACAAAAGAAGCCGTTTTTTTCTCACAAGCCTATCTTCATGTAGTACATTTACAGTAGTTTCAAAAGCAGGATATTAGAGTGAGCCCAGATTACACCAGTAGTGAAGACAATCGAGCGACTTCTCAGGTTTCTCATTCTCAAAACATGAGTACTTACTATAAAGGATTGGAATCCAAACTTAGCAGCACCCTTGTTTTCTCATCGATTGGCTTTGGAGTTTTGACGATCTTCATTGGCTGGGAATGGTGGCAAATTTCGCAAGCCATAGGCAGCATCACCGACTATCCGAATCTGAGCCAATTGGCGCCGGAAGCCCTAAAGGCAGCAAACACTCTTAAGAGAGACAATCTCTACCTGGGTATTGCCTACTTCCTTGTTATTTCAGTAACAATCTACACTACCCACAAAATAAAGACCTTTGTCGCCCATGAAGTGGTCGATCCCCTGCAGTCGCTTACTTCAGCCGCGGCAAAAGTTGGACAAGGAGAGCTAAACTTTCCCATACCGCGGACTAGTGATGGGGATGAAATAGCTAGTCTCACTGCTGCTTTCGACACTATGGTGACAAAGTTAAGAGAAGACACACGTCGCATAACCGAAGCTATTGACGTTCTAAGCAGTTCTGTTGGGCAAATCGTTATCTCAACCAGTCAGTCAGCTGCTTCATCCAGCCAAACCGCTGCTACTGTGACAGAAACCACCGTTTCTGCGGAAGAAGTGCGCCAAACAACAATGGTGGCCACCCAAAAAGGACGCTTCGTGGCCGACTTAGCCCAACAAGCGGCGCAAATTTCTCTAGTTGGCAAAAATGCTTCGGAAGATACGATCAATCAGATGACTTCAGTTCGGCATCAGATGAGGGCCATTGCCAACTCGATGGCTACACTCACCGATCGCAGTCAGGCAATAGCCGACATTACAGCTTCAGTCGATGAATTATCGCAACAATCCAATCTTCTAGCGGTAAATGCTTCAATTGAAGCAGCCAGAGCCGGAGAAATGGGGAAGGGCTTTGGCGTAGTTGCCCAAGAGGTGAAAGCTCTTTCCAATCAAAGCAAACAAGCCACTGCCGAAGTAAGAAGGATTCTCTCAGACATTCAACAAGCAGCCGCCCAGGCTGCACTATCTATCGAAGAAGGAAGCCGTACGGTCGAAGTTGCTGTGAAGCAGTCGGCGGAAGCCGGTAGAGCTATAGAGTCACTGGCTCACGCAGTCGCCGAATCAGCCAATGCAGCAGCCCAAATCGCCGCAGCCAGCCAAGAGCAACTGACCGGCATCGATCAGGTTGTCACTGCCATGCAAGGGATACAAGAGGCTACTAAACAGCATGTTCTATCCAGCAAACAAATAGATGAGGCCGCCAAAAGCCTAACAGCCATCCAAGACGTTCTAGAGACTCTAGTTTGCAAATATAAGCTCAGATAACTTGCCTTGCCGATTAAAGTATGGGACTACTTAGCCAACCATTTCTTCGCTTCTTCACTTAGATAGTCACGCAATTCGTTCAAAATCACCAAACCGTCCTCGAACTTGACCAGCTTAACTTTTGAACTGGCATACAACATAGAATCAGCCACAACTAACTCGTCCTTCTGATAGCGCAGGACCCCGTCCACTCCATCGACAAAGAAGGCCAGCTTTTGCTCACCCTCTTTAGCCACCACGAGCATATCGTGCAGGGTTAGTTCTCTTGGCGGCAGATTGAAGCGACTTCTTACATCGATAACCGGTATAACTTCTCCATGAACATTTACAAAACCCAAGAGCTCCGGGCTTTCATGCGACTTCATTACTTCAACAGCCGGATGCACTCTGTCGATATTCTCTAAAGGTACAGCATAACGATTGTCATCCAGCCAAAAGATCAATAAAGCCAGAGGCACATCTTGCTCTAGAGGCATAAACGTTTGGAAACCTCGGACTGAAACAAGCGCTCTGAATCGAATTCACGCAAGCGCTTTTTGAAATCAAAATAGTTATCGCCGTAACAACGCTCCACCACCGATAGTGGTAGCCTGGAATCTTTCACAATGTATGGAACAAAGCCTTCTCTAAGGCAAAGGTCGTCAAGAAATTCGATGAGCAGGCGCCCGGGTTGACAACGGGGGAAATTGAGCGCAAAGCAAACGCCGTCACCATTGAAACGCAAAAGTTCTTGCCGCCCCTTGAAGTATTTAGCAGAGGCCAGAGTAATTGGCACTTCGAACTTATTGATGGCATATTGAATCTGCTCAATATAGACCATAAATTTATCTTCTGGAATTATCAGCTGACACTCATGAAAGCCACTGATACCAAACATCTTGTAATAGTACTCTCTGAGAGTGGTCATGGGCTGCAAACAATCATAAATAGCGATGGTGCTTGCCTCCGCTCTAGAGCGACTGAGCGTGCCATAAAACACATTCATCAATCTAGTAAAAGGCAAACTATAGTAAGACGCTCCCAAGAGAGGAGACAGAGGCCATTTACGACTTTCCGCATTAAGCCCCCAAGTCTCAGACATCTTGCCTCCGAATTGCTCGGGTTCACCATCATCTGACGGGAAGAATTTTCCCATCATAAGGAAACCTCGTCCGAAAGCCGTTTCAGGGGCAGTCATATCATGCCACGAAACTACAAAATCATTATTTTTAGCGCATTCTTTCAACATCAAAGGAGTCATTGATACATCATCAAAGGGAAGCTTGATGAGAGCCATACGCCTAGATGTAATGGCTTTGGTCTTCAACTTTGCGCTCAAAATATGTCCAGTTAGTCCATAACCACCGCAAGTCAATTCGAAAACTTCTTTATTGACCTCGGGCGATGCTTCGATAATTCCGTAAGCTGGATGATAGAGCTTAAGCGAAGCAACCTGAGCCGTGCAATTGCCGTCACGCATTTGATTCTTACCGTGTACGTCAACGGCAATACAACCACCAATGGTGATGGAGGGATAACCAGGCTGGGTGACTATATAGCGACCCTTATCAATCAAAAAATTATAAATATGAGCCATGGTGGCACCAGACTCAACTTCCACAACTCCAGTGTCTTCCTCGTAACTCAAAACTCTAGTGAAACTAGTATGGTCTACCGAAGTGACATCCTCGCCAAACTGTGGTGAGGCAAAAGATAGACCAGCCCCCATAGGAATTCTCGCCTTCTGCCGCTTGAGCAATTTGTGCTCTATTTCGACAAAGTCTTTTAGATTATTGGTTAAGGGTCTGGCATAGCTGCCTTGGGCGGATACCCCACCATCAAAAGACTGAAAGCGACGTTTGTCCGAGACAAAGGCCGCCTGCGAGGCGGAAGCCTGGTTGAATTGCGAATTTTCGGTCACAGACTATTCCTGCAAAATCGAGTGCTTGTGATCGATTACGAAATTTGGTCTACCCAGAGAGTTTTTATAAGTCCTTCCCACATAGATTGCGATAAAGGAAATAGCCGACCCAAAATATGAGCAAACCAAAAGCAAGATGATGACATCCAGCCAGCGACTGTCGATATAGACGCGAGCCACAGCGCAAGCGGTAACCGCCAACAGCCACACCGGTAAAGTATATATCGGCAGCCTCAGGAATAGTGTGGAGGAAGAAAGAATTCCGGCAATTGCAAAGTGGGCCATCCCCAGAAAGCGAAAATGACTTTGCCCTCCAACCCGTTTATGGCGCTTGTATGGCAGTCCTTTGCGCTTGAAACCAACTCTGCCGATAGAAGCTCTTATGAAGGGAAATGAAGTGTGATCCTTGACCACCGCATCTCGGACATGGGATGCCATGAGAGAAAACTCTGCCATATCCAAAATGACATCATCATCTGCTACAACTTTCAAAACTCGATAGAAGAGCTTTCGACCCAACTTAATCAAGGTAGGCTCTGAACGATCTCTCCTATCACCATATACGATGTCATAGCCTTCTTCGTAATATTTGACAAAATCGAGTATCATCTCCGGCGGGTCTTCTAGATCAACATCTATGAAGACGAAGACATCACCTCTAGCCGTGCGCAAACCACATTCAAGTGAGTTCTGATAGCCTACATTTTTGCTGATTGTTATCAGAAAGACGTTGGGATGGCTCTCTCTGATCTTCAAAATGGCATCAACTGTTCCATCTGTCGATGCATTATTAGTAAAGACCAGAGCCGGTTCGTACTTCTCAGAAAGAGCAGCCATAACAGGCTTGATTCTCTCGAAGAAAATACTCACAGTAGACTCTTCGTTGCAAACCGGGCAAATAATAGTCAATCGCGGTTTATTATTCATCAAGCCATCAAAAAAAGTTTCTTACTACTTGCCCAAGTTATGCCACAAAAGAAGCGATTCCTCTACATTGTTGGCAATATTCGCGCGCTTGGCGCCTCCGGCACTTTTGCGCTTCTTTCAGTCGTCGCATTTATCGGACGCCCGCGTCCCGTAAATCAAATATCCAGCAAACCTTGGGCGGTCAAACAAGTCATGCCTCCGTCTACCACCAAAACCTGTCCTGTCATATATGATGCCGCAGGCAGTGCCAAGAAGGCAATGGCATCGGCAACCTCTTCCGCCTCGCCCACTCTCTTCAGAAAAGTTCTAGAATCAAGCAGGTTATTAACCTCCGGTCTTGCCATGAGAGCGCCGGTCAGAGGGGTTCTTATGAAACCAGGGGCAACAGCGTTAACTCTAATGCCATCTTTAGCCCATTCATGGGCAAGCGAACGTGTCAATTGATTGAGCGCCGCCTTGGTCATTGCATAGACACTACCTGTCAGTACCGACCCAATACCGGCAATCGAAGAAACGAAGACCAAGGATGCAGACTTAGATGCTTTCATCTTTCCGTGCAAGATTCTGGACAATTCAAAAGCTGATAGTAAATTGGTATCAAGCAAAAACTTAATATCTTCAGAGGTAAATTCACTAGTTTTCTTGCGAATGTTTGTCCCGGCATTGTTTACCAAGATATCAATTTTCTCAAAAGAAGCAGTGCCATCCTCAATTTTACTCAAGCCTTCCCGGCTGGAAACATCGGCAGCTAGAGAAATGACTTTTCTTTCGCTATGAGTCTTCTGCAGTTCGGCAGCCTGGCGCTGCAATTCTTCTTTGCCTCGCGCCACCATGATCACGTCGGCGCCGAGTGCAAGCAAACTGGAAGCGGTGGCCAGTCCTATGCCTTTTGAAGCACCTGTGATTAGGGCAGTCTTTCCTGTTAGATTCCATCTTGGGCTCATTTCAGTCACTTGGTCTTTCCTTCCTCTTCTTGTGCATCTCTCAACTTTCCTTCTAATTCAACTATCCTGAGTCGGGCATTCTTCAACTCTTCCATAAGGGCTATCTCGCCGCCCTGAGCCGAATCGGAAAGCAACTCTTCCAAGGCCGCCTCGGTTCCCCTCAAAAGCGAACGCAAATAAAGAGGAGACACGCCAGCACTTGCCGCTACTGTTTCCAGCCTTTCACCAGCTAAAACTCTCTTCACCAAAAGCAATTCCTGACCAGAGGCAAGAGTATCTTTCCTTTCTTGCAACTTGAAGACTTTCATGCTCTCAAAGCCAAGATCACCAAGGCTTATATAATTGCCCATATAGTGCTTGAAGAAATCACGCGTAGCGAAAACTTCAAAAACAGGTCCAGCTTGAATAAACACCAAAGCCGGCTTGTTCTTCAAAATATCTTCACCATATTCAGTGACAACCCTGTCAAGTTTCTCCTTATATTTGAGATCACTAGTTTCGCCCAAACATTGATCCAACATAGGCACATGCATGCCATGCAAATATCTTGATCCTGGTCGGCGATTGGCAAGAACAATTGGGGGATAGCCGGGGAAAACGCCGGTAGAAATACTGACGATGGCATCACCTTTCTGGCTATTAGCAATAATCGAACGTAAAAGCGGCGAAACCTCACGTATTGAGCTATCACCCAGAGCCCCAAGACTCAAATGCGAAAAGGAAGCGCAGGTAAGCCTTTCTTTTGACCATTTTTGAAAAGAATCAAGAGAATCTTTAATACAAAAAGATAGCATCATCAAGGGAAGCACGAGCCTTAGAAGCAAATGAACTAAAGGCAGCGGCTTTAGCATCTGAAAGAGAGATGTTAGCAAAAGTCCAGACTCTACCGAAAGCAAAATTAAACTGCCAAAGTGGCAAGGCAAATAGCGATAGGTCCAGGAAGTGCTAAAGAAAATGAAGAGGGAGAAGGCAGTGAGATTGAAGGTAAGCAAAGGTAAGATCAATGCCGACCGCTGCAATAGCGGAATGGCAAAGATGAAACTAAGGCAAAAGAGCAAGGTAGTAGTGAAATTCTCAGGAGTCCCTCCTAGACAAGCTAAGGTCGAAGTTTCATACCAACCCATACCTGAGGCATAGAGAGGCAGAGCCTCTCCAAGCAAAACATTGAGTGCTGCCTGAGGATAGAGCAAGAAATGTAAACCGTAGAGTGCAAGAAATGAGCACAAATAAATGATTTCCGTTGAGGCTGGACCCTTCATACTGCTTTTGACATTACTGAAACTGCGCCATCTTCGCATACGGGCAAAAACAAATTCGCTAACTAACCAATACAAAACAAAGTAGGGTTTAAGCGAAAGTGCAATAAAGGCCATTAGGGCGGCACTAATATTCAAAGCCTCACTGTCCTTCTTGTCAGATTCAGCGACGATCTTAAGGTAGCGCAATAGCAAGAAAGGAAAAAAACCAATTACAAACAAATACTCTCTTTGACCTAAATCGATTATTTGTTCGCTTTGAAAATATGCAAAACCGAAAAGAATATAGATAAGTAAACCAAGGTCTTTGGGTGATTTCTTTGCTTGTCGAAACCTAAGGTAAATGACCACAATCAGGCTAACTGCCAACAAAAACCACAAATAGACGGAAAGAGAAAAGAGCAAAGATATAGGTAAAGGAAAGAGCTTACCCATTAGAGCGGGAAAACTGCTCAGATAGATAATCATCGGCAAATTGAAATCGAAGAAATCTCGATATGGCACTAGTCCATTGAGAAGAAGCTGCCCCATAGCCAGGTATACCGACTGATCATTGCCAATAATCAAGGGATGAAAGAAGAAAAAGCCTATGCCCTTTAGGAGCAGCAAAAGACAAGAGAATGCTAGAACGATATAGCTATAGAGTGTGAGCAAGCGCTTCAATCTCACCGGCTCACCTCGTCCAACTTCTCGTCTAACCTGTAGATTATGAATGGCAACCTTAAACCATTTGACTCTTTAGGTGCCCGGTTACGCGTGTAATAGTAGGCTTTCCCGAACTCTGTATACTTCACATCAAGGAAATAAGCCAAACCCATGGTCTTCATATCTTCCACTTCATGGTTGAGATGAATCAGCATAAGCTTGATCTTGTCAGACTCTAGATCTTTGCGAATCTTCTCAGCTAGGAATTTCACTCCATTTTCAGCGAAATCTCTAGTTGGCTCGTTTGTGCGCAAAGAAAGTAATAAATGCAAAGGCTCGCCGTATGTAAGATATCCGGACTGCTTTCTATCGTAATAAAGCAAATTAGGATAGGCCGCTTCAGGAAAATGGCTGACAATCATAACTTCCTGTCCAGGCTTGGTTTCATTATTGAGCACCTCAGCCAGATCTGGATCGGCATTTCGGCGCAAAACAGCAGGTAAAGAAAGAGAATCATCAATCGCTCTGCGAAACGAAATGAAAAGCGAGCCGGAAGCAAACAACAGAATCACCGAGATGACTGTCATAGCCATCGGTCTATTCAAGAGGATCCGCACATAGGTAAACGAGCTGAGAATAAGGGTCATGCTCGAGGCAAAGAGAGTAATGACCAGACCGCTGGAAAGTGCTCGCATCTCAGCGACATAAAGAATAAGTCCGGCGCAGGCAAGATACATAAAAGGAGTAAGCAAGATGTTCTTTCGCAAAGAAAGAAGCCCGGCGAACATAGAAACAGCAAAGAAAATCAACTGATAACGTAAGTCGGGAGCACAGCTTACATTAGACATTGCATCATCGAACAAGCCCAACTTGAAGACTCTCAAGGGCAATATAAATTGAAGAAACCTTTCTCTAGAAGCCTCAGGCAGAAAAACGATAAGAGCGAGACTAATAAGAATGCCGCCAAATAGACCCCAGCAAGCACTATCAAAACCAACATGCTTGGCTCTCCAGCAAACCAAAATTTCATGCACTAAGACAATCGGCAGAAAGACTATATCTAAGCCGGCAGCAAAGCCGGCAAAAAATGCAGTAGAGAAAGAAAGCAAGCCACTATATCTAATGCCGGCAATTGATAGCCAGCGCAGAAATATATATGGACAAAAGAACAACAAAAAAAGATGCTGTCCGTCACCCCATTGAAAGCGCACTAAATATTGTGAAAGCAAAAACGCCGGAGCCAGAGCCGCGCAAGTAGCCGAGAGCGCAGTACCGTCGCCTTGTGGGTTGGGTAGTTCGCCCTCCAGCTTTCTGGCTCCATAGACAATTGAGATACAAGCCGAAAGCGAAAAACAAATGAGCAAACCCAGCAAAACTTTGAAAGAACTGACCACTGTAAGCGGCAATCCGATGGCGATAAAAAGCTTACTGGCGAGCGCCGGAAGCGCACCGAGATATAGGGTGAGCGGACTATCTAGGGTGAAAAAACCACTGTAGGGCAAAACCCCTCTCTCTAATCGAGCCGCTAGACAAAGTCGCATGGCAGGAAAGGCGGATAAATCACCAGTGGAAGAAAGCCAGTCATAGAAGACAAGCAAAAGTATGGGCAAGGCTAGCAGCAAATAAAGAGAGACAGCATCGCGGACAGCTTTAAAAACCATCAAGACTTAGGCCTTCACTGCGGTTTATTCTGACGCTGCCGATGCCGATTCAAAACTTCAGCAAAGAACAAAGCCATAATGAGCACACTGGCGATGAGCTTGAGATAGTATTCCTGCTGCCCAACGAAAAATGTCGCAACCAGTCCTAGCACAGCCGAAACAAAATAGATGATATAGGCGACTTTCTTTTGATCTAAACCAGCATCAAGTAAACGGTGGTGTATATGCAGACGGTCTGGAGAGAAAATGGACTTGCCTTTGGCCACGCGTCTGACAATGGCCCATGAGGTATCAAGCAGCGGGAAAAATAGAATAAAAACAACCAACAAGGAAGTAGGCACAATCACAGTGGCAGCCGCAGCTCCCTTAATAACACCTGTGATTGAGATTGCCGCCAATGTAAAGCCTGTCAAATAGGCTCCGGAGTCACCGAGAAATATTCTGGCAGGATTGAAATTCCATCTAAGGAAACCAAGCAAAGCGCCGGCCATGACGGCAGCCATCAAAGCGGCATAAGGTCGTGAAATACTATCACCAAGGGCGACACTCCATATAGTCAAAGCCGATATAGCTGAAACTCCTGCAGCAAGTCCATCCATACCATCAATTAGATTAACCGCATTAGCTACGCCCACCAGCCACAAGACAGTGAGAGGCAAACTCAACTGACCTAACTCAATAGGTACTCCGCCGGTTAAATGAATAAAGCCCAAATCTATATTGAGGCTAGCCGGAATCGGAATAGACTTGATGCGCACGCCCAAAGAGTAGGCGGCGCAGCCAGCTAGAATCTGGACCAGTAATTTAGTTTTGGCTCTAAGATTTTCTAGATCATCGAGCAAACCTAGGACAAATATTATGGTGCCACCCACGGCAATACCGGCAATGCCTTCGGTAAAGCGAGCATCCTTTGGTAGGCGCCCGGCAATGGCAATCAAAGCAGATACTGTAGCCAGAATACTTATATAGATAGCCACACCACCCAGCCTGGGCACCGCCACCTTGTGAATGCGTCTATCGTCACCCGGCTTATCGAGCAATTTCAATTTTACCGCTCGCGAACGAATCTCTGGAGTAAGCCACCAGGATGCCGCCAAAGCAATCAGGAAACCAGGAATTTGCGCCTGGTCGAGCCTTTGCTGGGCCGGTCCGAAGGCCCACCACAAGCCAATACCCAAGAGCAAGACCTGGCAGACTCGCTGCGAAACCTTAGAGACACGTGACCGGGTGGTCGTGCTCTGATCCGGTTCAAGTTCCTGCTCGGTCATGGTCATCTTACTGCTTCAACCTTGTTCTCATAGAGTGGGAATTTGCGGCAGAGTTCGCTGACTGTAGCGAGAGTTTTTTCCTTAGCTTGCTCGCTATCAGGATGCTTGAGCACATCGGCAATGGCTTCGGCAATGAGCTTCATCTCGCGTTCGCCCATCCCGCGACTGGTCACTGCGGGAGTTCCCAGTCTAATACCAGAAGTGACCATGGGTTTTTCAGGGTCGTTTGGAATAGCATTCTTGTTAGTGGTGATATGCACTTCTTCCAAAATCTGACAGGCTTTCTTGCCGGTCATACCAACCGGACGCAAATCGACTGTCATAAGGTGGTTGTCTGTACCGCCAGAGACGATAGCCAGACCGTGCTCGATCAGAGCCGCCGCCAAGGTGCCGGCGTTGCTGACGATATTTTTCTGATACTGCTTAAACTCTGGCTTAAGAGCTTCTCCGAAAGCAGCAGCCTTAGCAGCTATGACATGCATGAGTGGACCGCCCTGAATGCCGGGAAAAACAGCTTTGTCTATTTCTTTAGCAAACTCTTCCTGACACATGACTACACCGCCACGGGGTCCACGCAAGGTTTTGTGAGTGGTGGTGGTGACGAAATGAGCATGGGGGAATGGATTTGGATGAAGACCGGCGGCAACCAGACCAGCAATGTGGGCAATATCGGCCATGAGATAAGCCCCAACTTTATCTGCAATTTTGCGTATTCTTTCAAAGTCGATAATGCGGGGATAATTGCTGGCGCCGCAGATAATCAGCTTCGGCTTTACTTCCAAGGCAACTGCTTCCGCCTTCTCGTAATCTAGCCTGCCGGTCTCGGGGTCGACACCATAAAATTTTGAATCAAACCACTTGCCTGAGATGTTTACAGGTGAGCCATGGGTAAGGTGCCCGCCTTGGTCTAAGGCCATACCTAAGATGGTATCACCCGGTTTGAGCATGGCGAAGAAAACAGCCATATTGGCTTGAGCGCCGCTATGAGGTTGCACATTGGCATGGGGAGCATCGAACAAGGTCTTGATGCGTTCGATGGCCAATCTTTCCACACCATCTACAAATTCGCAGCCGCCATAATAGCGTTTTCCAGGCAGGCCTTCGGCATATTTATTGGTCAGGACCGAACCCTGTGCTTCCAACACAGCCGGCGAAACAAAGTTTTCACTGGCAATAAGTTCGATGCAATTTTTCTGTCGGTGCAATTCTTCATCGATGAGTTTTGCCAATTCAGGATCGCTATTTGAAAGCACCGGATTACTCCTTGGTTATTGCCACACATGAGTATTGTAGTCGCTTTTCAAGGTATTGATCTATTAGTAATATCTAGCCTCAAGAAACTGCTCCCAAGACATCGAGAGAACGCATTCTTCGCCCAGACTTATATTCGATGTAGCCAAGTATCAATCTCTGGGCCGCGGTCAAGCGGCTATGCACTTGCTTATCGCCCTCATCCCTTGTAAACCTTTGAGCGGAGACGCCGGGACGGGCCTCAGTCTCTAGATTGGTTAAATCGTGCCCAGCGGTACCAAAGCTTCGAGCCAAGACAAGCTGTTGCCAAACCATCGGGGTGATCATCACTGCAGCTAATTTGCCTTCCCGGGCTTCACTTCTGGCATTTTCAGCCACCTGAAAGCCACGACTGGCTTGACCACGCATACGCCTTTCACAAGCCTCACAAAGCACGCCCCCCAGCTCAAAGTTAAAGCTACTGATGGTGCGCTCCTCCAAAGGATCGCGGCAAGAAACACAGAAAGTAAGCTCGGGCAATAAGCCGAGCAAATTAAGCAAACTCATCTCGAATTCCAAACATTGCAATATAGGCAAAGTCTCGCTTTCTGCCATATAGGCTATAGCTAGAGACAACCTTTCAAAATAGGTCTGGGGATCTTCGCTCAGATCGGCGCCAAAAACCTGACTTAATTCGGCAAAATAGAGGGCATAGGTCAATCTTGCCAGGTTGGAACGCAAGCCGGGGAAGGTCTCAAGTGTCTCACATTGAGTGATGATATCTAAGCTCTTCCCCTTGGCAAGCAAGAGCTTGCAAATGTTTAGGGGCTCCGATTTACCTGACATCTTCGAACCAGGCTTACGCGCCCCCTTGGCGACAGCACGATGTAGTCCTTTCTCGGCAGAGAAAAGCACAACTATCCGATCGGCTTCACCAAGAGGGAAGGTGCCTATGTTTACGGCATTAAGAGTAAAACTGGTCAAACACCCTACTTTTGAATAAGCTCAGCCCATTCAGTGTGCATAAAGCCGGCTTGTGGTTTATCAACTCTCTCATAGGTATGAGCGCCAAAAAAGTCTCTTTGCGCCTGAGTAAGATTCTGGGGCAAATTCTGAGACCTATACGAATCGAAATAAGAGAGGGAAGAAGCCATAGCTGGCATAGGCACGCCGTGATCTATAGCCGCTTTTACCACTTCACGCATACTCATATGAGACTGCACCATAAATGGTGCAAAGTCTTCATCAACCAACAAGTTGGGCAGATCATTATTTCGATCAAAGGCCCTTCTGATTCTCTCCAGCAGCTGGGCTCGAATAATGCAGCCGCCGCGCCAAATTCGAGCCGTTTCCGAAAGATTTACCCCCCAACCGTATTTATCAGAGCCGGCTTTGATAAGAGACATACCTTGGGCATAACTGCAAACTTTAGCAGCATACAAAGCCTTCTCTAGATGCTCGATAAGAGGATGAGAAGTATCACCTTTGCTCTGACCTAGGTCTTGCGAAACAGTAGCGAAAACCCTGGCGGCGTCCATACGCTCATTTTTCATAGAAGAGAGCACACGCGCGGTGAGTGCGGCATCGATGGTCGGTACGGGTACGCCAAGCTCCAAAGCCGCTTCGGAAGTCCACTTACCTGTACCTTTTTGACCAGCTTTATCTAGAATCAAGTCCACTAAGGGCTTTCCTGTTTCAGGGTCTTTAGCGGTCAAGATCTTTGCTGTAATCTCAATCAAGAATGAATTCAAAATACCTTCGTTCCACCTGGAGAAAATATCAGCAATTTGAGTAGCAGATAGCTGCAAGGTCTTCCGCATAAAGTCATAGACTTCAGCAATCAACTGCATATCACCATATTCGATACCATTGTGCACCATTTTAACGAAATGCCCGGCACCGTCACCACCAAGATAAGTGACGCAGGGGCTGCCTTCCACCTTAGCTGAAATGTCTTCCCAGATGGCTCTTATCTCTTCATAGGCTTCTTTATCGCCACCAGGCATTAGGGATGGTCCCCAAAGCGCGCCTTCTTCGCCACCTGAAACACCAGAACCGATAAACTTCAATCCCTCAGCCTTCAGAGCTTTCTCTCGCCGCTGCGTGTCTATATAGTGAGAATTACCGCCATCAATAATGATGTCGTCTTTCTCTAAATAAGGCTTCAGTTTGTCAATGGTCTGGTCAACTGCATCGCCAGCCTTAACCAATAAGATAATTCTTCTCGGTTTCTGTAATGACTCGACAAATGACTTCTCATCAGGCGAACCAACTACCTTCTTATTCTTACCGCGATTCTCGATGAACTCTACTGTTTTGGCATGTGAGCGGTTGAAAACCGAGATTTGATAGCCGTGCCTCTCGATGTTGAGAGCGAGGTTCTCACCCATAACTCCAAGACCGACAAGCCCTATGTCACTTTTCTTTTCTTGCATTTTCCAACGCTCCTATATCAGGCTTGATGCACAAGCTTCGTCAAGATACCACTCTACAGTCCCTTGAGGGCACATATCAATTACAGAAAGAGAGGGAAAGTCCCCTTCTTTCTTCAAAACCTTTCCGACAATTTCAGTCTTCTTGCTGCCGCTCACCAAAAAGATTACTTTCTTGCAGGCGGCAAAAACAGGCATGGTCAAAGTCAAACGATGGGTGGAGAATTTCGGCACATAGTTCTCCACACAAATTCGCTTGCGCTCCTCTAGAGCTTCGGTATCAGGAAAGAGAGAGGCAGTATGTCCGTCTTCGCCAAGACCCATGAGAGCCAAATCAAACTCGGGCATGGGCGCAGTTTCATCTTTCTCAAATTTAAAAAAGCGTCTTATTGTCTGGTCGTAAATCCGGGCCGATTCTTTAGGGTCGCTGTCCTGCTTTATGGTAGGAAAAACATTGGTGCTGGGGATATCAATTCGACTAAGCAAAGAGTCGGAAATCATCTTATAGTTGCTCTCTCCATCGTTATGGCTGACACAACGTTCATCGCCTAGGAAGAGAAAAGTACTGGCCCAGGGCATCTTTCCTTCAGGCAACTGAGAAAGTCTTTGGTACAAACCACGGGGAGTGCTGCCACCGGAAAGCAGCATAGTAAATAATCCATCTGACTGGACTGCTTCGTTAGCCAAAGCCGCGATTCTTTCTGAAAGGCAATCAAACAAGGCTCGCTCATCTGATGCAACATTCAATACCTGACCGGCCACACTCGCCTTACGCTCGCCCAAGTTTCAATCAAGCCTCCGACTTTAACATGTTCAATAGATACGAAACTGTTTCAAGATAGATAGGATCTTGTTCGACACAAGCAAGGGCATCGTCAACCAACTCAGAGCGTCCACACTCGGTAGAACTGTAGACACCGGCGCGACAATGCAGACGAGGCAATTCGACAAATTCTTTTCGATCTTCATGCTTGACTGTGAGAGCGCCTTCTTCGAAGGTGACATGCAAATGCTCTTCTACTGAACAACAACCAAGTTTGTGAAATGAAACCTTCATAGAAGCAAGACCAGCGATCGGTCCTTCCGCTCGAATATTGACTGTAAATGGTTCATGCTTGCCCATAAAGGCTAAGCGACAAGCGCCATCATCCAGCTTGATTAGTTTGAGGAAACGAAGACCCAGCCTACTGCCAAGCCAAGCTACAAATAATAGACTCTGAATAAAGCCGCCATTGCTTCCGCAAACCAAGTCTATGGTATCAATTGCATTGAGGCAATCGGTACTGAGCGAAACGTCTTTCTCATCAAAAGCAAAGGCTATAGCTTGGCGCCAAGGCTTTATCGCCAGCCAAGCCAAGTCTATGATGTTGACGCTTCTGGACTGATCCAAAAGGAAGGAAAATCTTTCAAATGTAGCTTGATCAAAGGTTGGATGTGGAGAACGAGAATCGACAATTAGATAGTCAAAAGAGGGCAAGAAGGTCTTCAACTCGGCAGGCTGGAAATGCAACTGCGGCACGTAGAGCCAAGAGGGCAGATCTGCTATCACCAGGGGCGATATCACCGAGCTAAGACTGGCAGGACAAAATTCATGGCCGGTATAGCTGACTGTAATCTGCTCACAGCACATCTGCTTGTCCAGTCGGCCAGGCAGAAAATGACAACGGGCGGAGACCCAGGCTTCGATTAGGGCATTTTCTTCGCTTCGGCTCTCATCTATCTTTACTAAAGCTAGAAGGGCGCGCATTGGATGACTCAAGGTAATGTCGGCTAACAAATTGTCAAAGTCGACGCCGCTATCATGCTTGCTGGAATTAACTAGCAAGCTGGAATTAACCAATAAGACAAAGTTGAGGGCGCAAGCCTTGATCACATAAGTGCCGCCTTCGCCATTTTCGGTGCTCAGCTTCCAAAGTTTAGAGAGCTCTCTTTCAATCTTCGCCACTTCCACAAGAGCCATCTGCCCAGATAGAAAGGAAAGAATTGAATTTGTATCTGTAACTTCGGTCTGCGCCATTACAGCCTTCTCCAGCTATGACCAGTGGCAGCCAATAATTGATCCGACTCGACTGGCCCCCAACTACCAGAAGCATACTTCGGAATCTCAGGCGCATCCTGCCATGCGTCGATTATCGGCTGAATATAAGACCAGGAAGCATCGACGAAGTCGGAACGAGCAAAGAGGGAAGGGTCACCATGCAGACAGTCTAGTATCAACCGTTCATAAGCGGTCGGAGTACGTGTACCAAAGGCGGTGCCGTATTTGAAATCCATGTTCAGCCAGCGCACAGTCGTGTGAGGACCTGGTTGCTTGGTGGCAAATTTGAGCGAGATTCCTTCATCAGGCTGAATTTGCATAACCAAGACATTACCCGGAATATGACGCATTTCACCCGAAACTTGATCTTTGCTATCAAATAAACGATGGGGCGGCTCTTTAAAGACAACAGCCACCTCGGTAATTGACTTAGCTAGACGTTTGCCTGTACGCACATAAATCGGCACCCCCGACCAGCGCCAGTTGTCGACAGAAAGCTTGAGAGCAGCAAAAGTAGCTGTATTTGAGGTCTTAGACACAGATGGCTCGTCGCGATAAGCCGGCACCTGACCGCCCAGAATAAAGCCGTTGGTATACTGACCGCGGACAACCTCATGAGCCAAACTTTCATTGCTGAGAGGTCTCAAACTCTTCAAGACTTTATTCTTTTCGTCTCTAGTGCTTTCAGCATCCATAGAGATGGGCGGCTCCATCAAGACAAGGGCCATAAGCTGCATAAGATGATTCTGCATCATATCTCTCAAGGCACCGGCATCATCATAATAGGCACCGCGTCCTTCCACCCCGAGAGTCTCGGCATTAGTAACTTGAATATGGTCTACATGATTGCGATTCCAGAGTGGTTCAAAAATTGCGTTGGCAAAACGAAAGACCATTATGTTCTGAACTGTCTCTTTACCTAAATAATGATCGATGCGATAGATCTGGTGCTCCCGGAGCACCTCATGAATCTGCTCGTCAAGATAGCGAGAAGAGACCAAATCGTGACCAAAAGGCTTCTCAATTACTACACGTGGATAAGTAGTTTCGTTGGCTTTTGTCTTTACAACCAAGCCGCTGACTGAGAGCCCTTTGATGATGGGCAGATAAAGACTGGGTGAGGTAGAAAGATAGAAAACATGCCGCCCACCGGTACCATGCTTTTCATCAAGTTCAGCCAAAGTCTTCTTGATTTCTTGGAAGCCCTCATCTTTACTGGAATCAGCCGGCTGATAGTAAATTGATTGGGCGAAACGGCCCCAAGATTCTTCAGTAAAAGGCAGGTCTGGGGCAAACTTAATTAGCGACTCTTTCATTGCCGCTCTGAACTGCTCATGGCTGAAGACTGTGCGCGAAGTGCCCAAGAGAACAAAGCTGGCAGGCAGCAAGCCCTGCAAGAATAGTGCATAAACGGCTGGAATGAGCTTGCGTTTGGTCAAGTCGCCATTGGCGCCAAATATGACAAAGGACAGGGGCTCAACCTGTTTTTCCGGTTCTAAACCGGCCAATAAAGGATTATCCAGAGCTGCCGATATCGTGGCCATAGGTGAAGCCATCTCCTCAGTCATGGTTATGCAAGGCGTGATTTTAGCACCTATCAATTGTCAAACTGTTTATGAAGCCTGCCAAGCTTTCGTTTTCTGCCCCAAAATCAAAGTATGAAAAATCAAAGTTCGGAAAATCAAATCAACACAAATCTAAAGCAGTAAAGCAGTAGCAATTGGAAAGATTTCATGGCTGTTGTCTATGATGTACATTCAGGTCTAGAAAGTGGGACTGGCAAGATTCTCCAGATCAACTCGCTTGCCTGTCTGCAGAAAGCCTTAGCGGCGCCAAGTCCACCAAATTCTCATTTTATTGCCCAAGGTGCCAGACACGCCATGGGCGGTCAACAATTCATAGATGGCGGCACAATGCTGGATCTGCGCCCCCTCAACAGACTGCTTTCGCTAGATTGCCGCTCGGGCACTGCGAAGTTCGAAAGTGGTGCCAGCTTCAAAGACGTAATCGAGCAGCTCAATGCTTATCAAAACAAAAAAGGAACTGAACCGGATAATCAATGGACAATCAGGCAAAAACCTACAGGGGTCGACAGTGTCACCTTGGGGGGAGCGGTCTCTTCCAATATTCACGGAAGAGGTCTGAAGATGTCTCCATTTGCTGCTGATGTTGAAGCAATTGAACTGCTAACGCCACAAGGTGACCTAATCAATTTGAAGTTGGAGTTAGAGGGCGCGAAAGCCGGCAGTGATAAGCTATTCAGACACGCAGTAGGTGGCTTTGGACTTTTCGGCGTGATTACAGCAGTAACTTTGCGCCTTAAGAAAAGACAGACTGTACAAAGAGAAGTCAGCCTTTGCCGCAGTGAAGATCTGATCGGACTTTTGGAAAAGCGCATTGCCGGCGGTGCCGAGTACGGCGATTTCCAATTTGCCATCGATAGCAAAAGCGAAGATTTTCTCTCTCTTGGCATATTGTCTACCTATAAGCCGGTGCCGGTGCCGTCGGCGCAAGTCGACGAGTTGCAAGGCAAACAGGCTTCTCTTTCACCCGATAACTGGCGAGATCTAATTTATCTAGCCCATATAGACAAGAAAAAGGCTTTCAAACTATACAGCGATCACTATATGCGCACCAATGGCCAGCTATATCTTACTGACGCCATGCAACTAAGCACCTACTTTGAGAGCTATCACCGTGAGATGAAGCACGAGCATCTAAGACAGGGCTCTGAGATCATTACCGAACTCTATGTACCTGTGACCTATCTGCCTTATTTTCTAAAGAGAGCAGCCACTATTCTCAGAGCGAGAAAGGCTGACCTTATTTATGGAACCGTTCGCTTAATCGAGAAAGATAATATCAGTGCCTTACCATGGGCACGGGAGCAAAGGGCCTGTATCGTTTTCAATCTGCATGTCGAGCCTTCAACCTTGCTAAGCACAAAAGAAACGCTGAGAGAATTGATTGACCTGGCTTTGGCTCTAGCCGGAAGCTTTTATTTGACCTACCATCGCTATTTCAGAGAAGACCAAATCAGACATGCCTATCCTGAAATAGAAGACTTCCTGGCTTACAAATGCGAGCTAGATCCGCAATGGCGATTGAGAAACAACTGGCTCTTAGACCTTTGCAAGAAACTCAATTTAAAGATGGAATCTCATCATCAAACTGTACGTTAACTACTTCAATACCAAGCCCTATTAAGTAATCAACCAGGTCATTTCTTCTTTCCCCGAGAGGCCAAAGCGGCACCTCGAGATGGCTATAGGCTGTATGGAAAATCATCGATGCCGAGTCAGGGTAGGGATAGTATTCACAGTAGCGAACATCCGGCAAAAAGACCATAACTCGCCCAATCTTCCGTCTTTCCGATCGCTTCTTCTTCCTTTTATCTTGCTTTTTGCTCTGGCGCTCCGATGGCTCCGGAGGCAAGCTCAATATCTCGAGAATAAGTTCAGTTGGGGTAACTTCAAAATTATAAAGGCGCTGTCCATTGGAAAGCATGCGCATGGCAACGGTTAGAACAATGAAAAGAAAGGCCAGGGCTGATGCCGAAAGGAGCAGTGCAAAAATGGCATTTTGGGCGAAAAGAAGAAGCGATAGGGTGAGGGTAACGGCGATTTGTACTAAGGCTAGAGCAAGACCAACAACCAGCGGCAGGTTGCTACTGCGCCCCCCTTTGTTTCCGGCGGCACAGCTAAACTTAAGACCATTGTCCCCGAGCAAAAGCATCGCCTACACCTAAAGATGCCAATAGTTGAATTATGCCCGCTGTGAGACAAAAAGTTCCGGTTTCTAAGAGCCGAAAATAGAACTGATTACAAAAAAGGTACCGCTATTCCACATACAATGTGCAACCATCGATGGGATGAGAGAGCGCGTGCGTTCAAAAACAAAGGCAAAGACAAAACCCAACACAAAAAGTTGAATAAAGGCACCCTGATCAAGATGAATCCCGGCAAAAACAGCGGCCGAAATAATCATAGACAGAAAAGCAGAAAGTTTGGTTCGTAAGGAAGTATAGAGAAAACCCCTGAACAAAGTCTCTTCGCAAAGGGCCGGCAATACACCCAAAGCAATAACAAACAGTAATGCGGTGAAAGCGTCACCATTGCGGGCGGCATCCATTACCACAGCCAAAATCGGATTAGATGAACCATTCGAATTCAGGTAGCTTTTGGCCAGTGCCGAGCCGACCAAGACCAGGGGCAGACAGGCACACCAGGTCAAGACACCAGCCAAAACCAGTCCAAACCAGCCGCGACGAGGCGTCTTAAACTTGAGCTTGACCGCATCGACAAACTTTATGCCGGTGCCGCGCAAGCAAAGCAACCAGACCAAGAGCAAGGAAGGCAGATTATTCATCAGATAAATCACCATGGTAATCAAGGCGATTGTGTTTGAGTTCATGCCCAAAAGCTTGAGGGGAGCGGCGATCTTGACGATTAAAGGTGAAACAATACATTCAAGAGCCAGCCAGAAAATAAAAACGGCAAATACCTTTTCAAAGCCATAATTCAGAGGCGCCTTGATCTCTTCAAGGGCTGGCCCCTGGCTAATGTTGCGCGGAATGAGGAAAAGTTGGACGATAAGGACGATAACACCAACTAGTCCACAGACCAAGGCGGTCAAAAGAGTAAACAAAATCTTCTGCACAAAAGAAGAAGCAGCTTGGTTGTAGCGATTGAGGGCCTTATCAGCTTCGGCTTTCATACCGGCAACGCGGTACAACTCTACCCTTGTAACGTCTCTAAACCAGCCGGCTGGGATCTTTCCTTCCACAAACTGAGAATAGGTTTCCACCTCGGACTTGCTCAAGCTGCGCTTCAGATATAACTTATCGATAAAATCAGAGCCTAGGGTAGCCAGTTCAGGTTTATCGACCTTGGCTATCTTGAGACGATGAACCAAATCTTTAACTTCGACAAGTGAACCCTTTCCGCCTACCTCTCCTAGTAGAACAGCCTTTTTCAGACAGAGCATGAATGAACTGCTATCTTTGCCTGCAGCCAGGGTCATTGCCTTGCGGGCCTGTTCTTTGATGCGGTCGGCCTCGTCGCCGAACTTGCCGGTAACCTCGGCACTGCCGGGCATATCGTCAAAAGTGCCCGAAAGTGACTTGATAGCGCTGTAAAGGCGCATACAAAACTCAACCTGGGCCAAATCCATAGTTGAACCAGAGCGGTCTTGACTTTCGCGCTTGACGAGGGTTTGACCGAGAACAACCACCACAAGGGTTGTGGCAGCGGCTAGCAGGGAGCGGAAAGTAATAACCCTAAATGCCGTCTCCCTTCCAAACAATGCGGCAAAGGCAAGTATTACAACTAATACTTGCAAAACTTGACTGATATTTTCTACGCTATTCACAGTTAAAGAATAGCAAAATTGCCAACTCTTAGTTGCATTCTCACCAAGAGCGGCAGTTTTTCATTGCAAACCTAAGGCAGACGCTCTATTCGCCGGAGCTAGTAGCATCGACACCGCCGGTGAAGAAGGTGTTGCCGTATTCGCCCAATTGCCCGAAGCCGCTGAACTCTCCATATTCGCCAAAGCCTTCCAAACCACCGAAAGCTGTGCCGGTATCGTGCAAGAAGTCTTTGTCATCACCAGGGAAGAGAGCTGGGTCACCTTGCGGCACTTGGTCGGCGTAATAACCCCAGGGGAAGCCATTCATCAGATTTCGCCGCATCATAAATCGTGGTTTGGAAACAAAACCCAGGCCCAGAATAACGACAACCACAAAGGCAAACTCTGTTAAGGCTACGTTCCAGAAGTTCATCTTCGTCCTACTCCGAATTCTCGGTGCTCAAACCTGGTCTAACAAGCTTGATTGAATTTCGCTGAAAAGTTCTTCTTCTTAAGGTTCTATCTTAAAAGTCCAAACTTTGGGTCAAAATCCAAAAGCTAGATGCCCCAAATTCCGGGGCGACCCTCATATTATGAGAAAAGACGCCCCGGTACAAGGGGAAAGATTAAAGACGATGGGAGAAATACTACTGAGATTGGCTAACAATTACTCACTATCTGTGAGAATTGCCATTTTCTGATTTCCAACCTGGCTGACCTGCATTCTAGGTCCTTGATTGCGCTTAAACCCGTCGATATAACGACGCAGCGCCTCTCTTATCAGGTCGGAACGTGTGCGATGTTCAACTGAAGCAACAAAGTCGATTTGCTCGAGTAAACCAGGAGGTAGAGCAACTAGTACTTTCTTAGGCATGCAAGTTCCTTTTTGTAAATTCCAAAAAAGTATCACCAAAATTTACGAAATCAGCCAAGTTACAAACAGGCTGTGCCAGGTAAACTAGACACGACAAGTTGGTTGGCACGACAAGTAAAACAGTGCGCAAGCTCACCGTTTCTGCTAGGCGTGACCGCCGATTTCCATAAATAAATCTACACGCTCTACTAACCTTTTTAAAGGGCTAAAACGCCCATAAAGCCTAAGCTCTATCAAACTAATCTAACCGGCCCTGACCTAGCCCCCAAAAGACACCCCGGTCACAACCAAGACAACCCGCATAGATAGTCACTTTTCGCAAGACGCAAACAAACGAAAACAAAATCATCAACAAGGAGACTCCTGAAAAATTTTAAGCAAACTGTCCAAAAGCTAGCTTTCATGCGGATACTCAACAAATACACAATCATCCTTTTATATGTCTATCGATAATCCAAAAGACGACAATTCGAACAACACACATCGCTTGACGAGTAATGTCAAAGCTGGTGGCTGTGCAGCCAAGATGAGTTCGTCCGAACTAAAGCAGATTCTGGCCAATCTTCCCAAATCAAAAGATCCAAGGCTTCTTGCCGGCATCGATAATTTTGAAGACGCGGCCGCTTTTCAATTAAATTCAGATCTTGCCCTAGTCAAAACTGTAGATTTCTTTCCGCCTCTTTTAGACGATCCCTATCTCTACGGTCAGATAGCCGCTACAAATGCCCTATCCGATATTTACGCAATGGGTGCAAAACCAGCTTTAGCCCTTGCCCTGTTGGTCTTCCCCACCTGCGACTTTCCTCTAGATATAGCCGCTGAAATTCTCAAAGGTGGTGCCGACCAGGTTAGTAAAGCCGGTGCCATCATCGCTGGTGGTCATTCCATTCAGGGCAGCGAAACATTATATGGACTTTGTGTCTCAGGTTTCGTTCATCCCGAAAAACTGCTCACCAACAGTGGTGCCAAACCCAAAGACAGCATAGTGGCCACAAAATCACTGGGAGCCGGCGTTAGTCTTTTGGCGCTCAAAGCTGGTCTATTGAACGATGAAGCCAAAAGTCGGCTCTTTTCAAATCTCACCACTCTTAACGATAAAGCCATAGATGCAGTTAGCTACTTGTCTCCCCACATCCATGCTTGTACAGATATTACAGGCTTCGGTCTGATAGGGCATATACAAGAGATGTCTAAGGCCAGCAAACTGGGAGCGGTGGTAGAAGTAAGCAGCATTCGCTTCCTGCCGGGCGTACTTGAACTGGCCAGCCAAGGTTTGGTGCCGGCGGCAGCCTATGGCAATCGCAAATCATTCCAGGGGAATGTTTCATATATAAAGGATCTGCCTCTTGAGGTTACCGACTTACTCTACGATCCACAAACTTCGGGTGGTCTTCTTTTTGCCGTCGAGCCCGAACATACTGAAGACTGCTTGAAGGCTCTAGCCTTGGTGGGAATTGAGGCTTCTTGTATAGGACACTTTGAAGAAGGTATTCCAGGACACATAGATATCAAACCCTGATTTTGAAAGAGAATGAACCATCAATGAAAAAAGACATAGATCTTAGAGGCTTACTTTGCCCAGAACCGGTGCTCAAGACTAAGAAACTCTTGGACGACCAAGCCGTCACCTGTGTAGAAGCACTGGTAGATTCCGACGTCAATATCCAGAATCTAGCCAGGTTGGCCCGTTCTCAAAGTTTCGGCTTCAAAAGTGAAGCAAAAGGCGAACACTTCGTCGCCACCATCTCTAAAGATGCGCTTGCACCAAATACGGCGCTAGAACCGCCGGCGGCGTCAAAGCAAAATAATGCTAAGTCTGGAATCGTCATTTTTATTAATAAGGATAGATTTGGCGAACCTACAGCAGCAATCAGTAACGAAGAACAAGAAAAGAATCAAGCCTTTAGCTTGAATCTACTCAATGTCTTTCTGCAGACAATTAATCAAAGTGGACACGATCTACAGGCAGTTCTCTTGGTTAATAGCGGCGTTAGACTTATGGACCCAAATTCACCCTGTGCCAGAGTTTTGGATGAACTGAAGGAAAAGGGAGTAGAAGTGCTCGCCTGCGGACTATGCCTCGATTATTACGGCTTGAAAGAAAGGGTCAAAACCGAACAGATAACCAATATGTACGCCATATGCGAATATCTCTTCGCAGCCGAAAAAGTACTGAGTCCATAAGACATAGCTTCTTTATTTGCCAAAAGTACTCAGTCTGTTTGAGAAAAGTCGCTTTTGAACACTCGCAGCAGTACAGCAATAACAGCCACTGCTAGCAGTATCAATGCAATCGTCGAAAAAACTGCCAATTCATGAAAGGCTTCGAACAAATCAAAAATTGCTTGCATGGATACCGCCAGTCGATTATTGCCTCAGCCAATACTAGCAAATGTATATATTTTGGCAGCAGTGTTAATACGAAAAGCAGATAAATTAATCAGGAAAGCAAGGCTTGCACTTCAGCCAGAGTCGGCAGACCGGAAGAGGCACTTATAGTGCGAGTGGCCAAAGCACCAGTGGCATTGGCAAAGCGAGCAGCATCATCCCAATCAAGGGATAAAATATCCTGCGGTCTAATGAAATTGACTCCAGGCATTTTGCCCGAATTTTGTCTATTTTGCTCCAATTCCTGCTGCATCTTCGCCGGCAATAGCACCGCCTGCCTGGGAGGACCGCCCGGTAAGGCCAAGAGCTTTTGATAGTTATAGAAGAGCTTGTACAGTATTGCCGCTACATAGGCATCGCCAGCCCCAACCCCGGCCAGCGACTTGACCTTATAAGGCGGATAGAACTTTTCACTTTCGGCGTTTACGACAATGGAGCCGAACGCCCCCAGGGTGCAGAGAACCACTTCCGCCCCGGTTTGATTGAGAAAATCACGGCTATAAGTCAGCAAAATTTCTAGATGTTTTTCTTTAGTCGGATTAGCCGCCAGTTCGCTCACCGCCACTTCGTGTTTACTGCGGCCCAACCAGTAAATCAGCTCTGGTAAGTTGACCTTCAAGAGATGAGAAAGAGACATGGCTTCCTTGGTAAGCTTACGAGCCAACTCACCTTCACCGTATGGAAAGCCGGCATCGAACGAAATGAGCAAACCAAGCTCTCGGGCTCGCCGCATCGCGGCAATGACGAAATGACTGCGAGGCTCCACTGTCAGTGAGATCCCTGTGGCATGCAAGGCAAAAGAACCCTCAAACATGTCAGGCGAGAGTTCCTTAACCGTGAGCTGATGGCAAGCGTTGGGTTTAGGCCAGTTGAAGAAGATATTCTCTTCATCTTCAGAGGTCAAAACATAGCACTGGGCAGTCGGATAACGACTGGTTTCAAAGACGAAACGAGTATCAATGCCGGAATCACTCAAGGTTTCCAGCAAATAGCGGCCATGAATATCGCTACCAACCTTGGCCACCAACCGAGTCTTGCCGCCAAGCCGGGCATAAGCAGTAGCCACATTGGCAGCATTGCCACCGGCCGAACGCAAAAATGTATCTGGGCCAGACCAAGAAGCGCCTTTGGTGGTGGCAATCCAATCCACCACCAATTCTCCTATGGTCAATAATGACAGAGGCTCCGGTTGGCTATCTAGTTCTGACAATTGGCTCTCTTCAACTCCAAGATAGTCGGATAGATAGGAAAAGCAGGCTTGAGAGCAGGCAAGAGGGCCAGTGCTTTATTCACTGGTCCTTTGGCTACGATTTGCCCCTTGATCAATGCCATAGGCACATTCACTTTACCAAGCCAGAACTCATGAGCCACATCTGACTTCATAAACATCTCTATGGTGGGTTTCTTACTAGTCTCGCCCACCGATATCTCCATTTCTTTGCCATCGGAACAATCAACAGTCAAGCGACCTTCCGGCTCACGATAATGAAAGCGCACAACCAGCCTCGAGTCGAGCAAAGCGCGAGACATCTGCTCGTCCTTCTTGATAGCAGTCCAGAGGTCGAGCATGACCCTGTTCAATTCATCGGTGTTGGCAAAAACGGCCATCAGTACGCCCTCTTTATAAGTTCTATCAAATCATCGCCGCTGGCTTCTCTTGGATTGAACATTATGGCAGGATCTGAACTGGCCATACATGACAGCTCGTTTAGCACCG
>JAIETF010000075.1 GCA_019745415.1 Candidatus Obscuribacterales bacterium
ATCTCGGTCGGATACTCATATCCTAATTCGCTTAACGCGGCAACGACTGGCTTGGACAGACCAAGCTCGGAAAAACTTATCACAGCTCTAAAAAACTAAATCCATATTGAATCGCAAGAACGCCATTATTGCATAATTAAAAGGGGATGTCAAAAGCCGGATTAGTACCCCTTAATCTTGCTCTGTCGCCGGGTGCCGCCTTTCTCATTTCTTTCAAGCTCTTTCAGGTCGTCTTTCAATCTCTCGGCTTGGCATGAGACCGAACCTTCCCAAAGCTTGGCAATTATCTCTTCGGGCTTGAGGGCTCCGTAATACTTATAGTCAAAGGTGAATTCGATGTCGACTGTGGCTGGGGCGCCCTCCGGCAGGGCGTCGAAATTGCCGCAATCTTGAATTGCTTTCAAAGCGGCAGCGTCGGCCTCGGCCCCACCCGATTGGATGATACGCATGGCTCTGACCGTGCCGTCTTTTCTTACTGTAAAGAGGGCTCTCACCCTTCCGGTTGAGCCTGAAGATGATGGATGCCAATTGCGTTTAATTTGCTTTTGCAGCTTTTCCATAAAGGCGGCATAGTTGGCATTAATGTCGGCTGCACCGGCTTTTGTCGCTGAAACAAGTGCCGCCGAAACAAGTAATGAAATGGCGAGAGCGGCTGTCAGTAGATGCTGCCAGGTGAAATAGGTTTGCGCATTATCTTGCTTGGGCGCCTTGCCTTGCTTGTATGTATTCACGCGCTTGGCTGCGGTCTGGTGCTGTCGCTTGCTTTTCAGATTTTCTGCCTGAGCCGACAAAATGCTCTCTCCACTAAGTACTTAAAAAGCTGCCCCGCTTACCAAAACATATTATTTCAGATTAGACCTCGAGGGTAATACTTTTGGCCGATACGAAATAATGGCTGAAGGGTGAAAATTGGAAGGGCCGATTGTTTGGACGACCCAATCTCGAGAGAAGGACGGAAGTATGAAAGTTCTGGTTGCTGTAGATGGTTCTGAATGTTCGAGCCATGCTGTTGACGCTCTATTAGAAAGACTGTGGGCCAAGGGCACCGAGTTTATGGTCTTGAGTGTTAATGAGCCCATTTATTACGAATATGCTGTGCCGACCTCCTCTGCTTATGTAGAACAGTTGAATGAAGCAAGGCTGGAATTCAAAAACTATCTCAGCAAACTCGTTATAGGTGTGGCCGCCAAAATTAAAGAGAAGTTGGGTATAGATGCCGAAACCCGTGTGGCTGAGGGCTCAATTGCCGAGAGTATTGTTGATGAGGCCGAAATTTGGAATGCCGACTTGATTGTCATGGGTTCTCATGGGCGCAAAGGCTTGCAAAAATTTATTCTTGGGAGTGTTGCCGAGAAAGTGGCGACCCATGCCCCGTGTTCTGTCGAAATAGTTAAAACCAAACAGAAAGAAAATAAATAAGGAGTGCGAAAGTGAAAGTATTAATCGCCATAGACCAGTCGCCTTTCGCTGATCAGATATTGGAGAATGTGCTCAACAGCCATTGGCCTAAAGATACCTCGTTCAAGGTGCTGACCGTAGTAGAGCCCTTTCAGTGGCAGAATAGCACCGGTGAGTCGATGTCGCCTGAGTGGAAGAGTATCGCCCAAGAAGTCTTTCAGACCAGGCTTAGCCATGCCGGGCAGATTTTGCAGAATTTCCGCCAGAAACTTGAGTCTGGTATTCCTTATTGCACGGCGCATACAGAGCTTTTGGAAGGTAAGCCCGGTGATGAAATTATTGCCGCTGCCGCTAAGTTTATGGCTGACAAAATAATAGTCGGTGGACATGGTAGCGCCCCTAATCGCTTATTGGGTAGAGTACCGCAGGCGGTGGCAAGAGAAGCTTCTTGTTCTGTGCAGATTGTCAGGCTGAAAGAACCTGAAGATGCTCTCAAACAGGCTGCTACGACCGGCAAGAAATCAAGCAAGAAGCGCGATCAAGTTGCGGGCTTGTCTAAGTAATGCTTAGCCCCACCTACTTTCTGCCGAAAGAGAAGTTTCCCGACTTTCTTAGTGCTTTGAAGGGTCTCGGGCAAGTTTTTGCGCCGGTCAAAGTCTCTCAGCAGTCTTATTCTTTCAAGGCTGTTGAAAAGGCTTCCGAGATAGCCTTTGAAGCTCTGCGCACTATTTTGCCGCCTAAAAAGTTCTTCTATCCGCAGAGCGAGACTCTTGTGAAGTTTGAAGACGGTGAAATCAAAGAGTGTATCGAAGAGCCTCAATTTAAGGTGATTTTTGGGGTTCATCCTTGTGACCTGGCTGGGCTTGGCATAATGGATACCATCTTTGAAGACTCTCCCGGAGATACCCATTATCTGCGTAAGCGTCGCACAAGTATGATTATCGGGCTTTCGTGCATGCCCGATAAACATTGCTTTTGTCAGTCTATGGGGACCGACTGCCCTGAAAAGGGCTATGACGTTTTTCTTACAGATATTGAAGATGGTTATTTCATCGAGGGTAAGAGCAGCCAGGGGCAGAAATTATTGGCTGATGCATTTACCAATAAGGTCTTAGAAAGAGCTAGAGAAGCGCATAAAGACCGCTATAAGCGCTTTTGGCTAGATCGTAGCGAAGCTTTTGAAACAGGCTTCAAGGTCGATAATTTGCGCAGCACTATGGATCTTGAATGGGAGAACCCGGTATGGGAAGAATTGGGCGATCGCTGCCTGAGCTGCGGCAACTGCACACCAGTATGTCCCACTTGCTATTGTTTTGATTTGGTTGATGTGGCTGCTCTTTCTTCTAAAGAAGATGGTTCTGGTGATGCCGAACGTCGGCGTGAATGGGATAGTTGCCAGTTTGTCGGCTTTGCCAAGGTAGCCGGTGATTATAACTTTAGACCTGGTCCGGTAGACCGTCTCAAGTTTTGGTACAGACATAAATTGCACGGCTTTGATGATGCCTACGGCTTCAAGACCTGTGTTGGCTGCGGACGGTGCACGGTCTCGTGTCCTTCTGGTATAGACGACATCGTCAAAGTTGTGAATATTTTGCAGGCGGCACGCGAGAAAAAAGATGAGGGGCAGCCTAAATGATTCCTGGAAAAACGCCTTATCTTTCGGTTAAGGGGACGATTCGATCGATTGTGCCCATGGCCCAAGACAATTATCTTTTTGATATTACAGAAAGAACCGGTAGCCTGAGCGGTTGTCGCCCTGGTCAGTTTGTCGAGCTGTGGGTGCCTGGTGTGGGCGAATGCCCGATATCAGTTTGTTCGGGGCGAGTATCAGAGTCGATTCAGCTTATGGTGCGACGAGCCGGCCGGGTAACCAGTGCTCTCTTCAACATGAGCGAAGGCGATAGTGTCGGTCTGCGTGGACCCTATGGTCAGGGTTTTCCTATGGATGCCTTCAAAGGGCGAGATCTGGTCATGGTTGCTGGTGGGCTTGGTGTGGCCCCAATTAGATCGGTCTGGCAATACGCCCTCGACCACCGTGAAGATTTTGGCAGACTGGTACTTATATATGGTATGCGTCATACCAATGATATTCTCTTTCGCCAAGAGTTTAAGTTTTTGCTGCGTCGGCGTGATATCGATATCTTTATCGCTGCCGAAGAGGTTGTGGGTCCAGCTTTACCGCCCATCGCCATGCAGCTCGGTCGGGTCACCGATCTTTTGCGCCAGGCTGAAATAAGCAGTGATAGTTGTGTTGCTGTTTGTGGACCGCCTGTTATGTACAAATATGTTATCGATGTTCTAAAAGAGAGAAATGTGGACGAACAAAACATTCACCTTTCGCTTGAACGCCATATGAAGTGCGGCATAGGTAAGTGCGGGCATTGCTTTATCGGTGGTAAGTTCAATTGCAAAGCCGGACCGGTTTTTGCACTGCCGGAAATCAAGCATGTTCCAGAAGCAATAGAATGCGATGCCGCTTCCTTGCAAGGAGGTCTCGAATGAGCGCTGCAGCTGCTAGCGGCACTAATCATTTGCCGACCATCGCAGTGGAAGGTCTGACTGGTTGTGCCGGCGAACTCTTGGTTATTCTTGAAAATCTCGATAAGTTGCTGCCTTTTGTGCGAGTTGTGCGCTTTCCTTTTGCCCAAAGCAAAAATGAAGGTGGTGCAGTCGACATCACCTTTGTCGAAGGCAGTGTCAGTCAGAAGCACGACTTGGAGAAGCTTAAGCGGATTAGAGCTAATACCAGATGGTTGGTGGCGGTGGGCAACTGCGCGGTTTGGGGTTGCGTGCAAAAAGGAGCGCTTTGCAAATGCAAGGCTTCTGAGATGATCGAGGCTGTCTATGGCAGTGCTGCCTCTGCTATCGCCGCGACCGCCATGGATGCTGCTCCGCTTGATAGTCATGTCGCTGTAGACGTCAAGCTTTCGGGTTGCCCAATCAATGCCAGTCAGTTCTTGGCTGTCACTGCTAGTCTTTTGCGCGATCATTTGCCTTACATTATTTCAAAGCCGGTTTGTCTGGAGTGTAAGCTGCGCGAGAATCCTTGCGTATTAATCGAAGACAATTTGCCTTGTCTTGGCCCGGTCACCGCTGCTGGTTGCGGCGCCCTCTGCCCCAGCATGGGTGCCGCCTGCTATGGCTGTTTCGGACCTTGCGAAGAGCCTCAGATTGACGCTATGACAACAATCTTGAAAGAGAAAGGTTATGAAATGGAAGAGGTGCTTGGTCGCCTCACCGCATTTGGTGCTGTGATACCAATGGGGGAAAAATGGCGGAAATAAAGAAAAGTACCATTGTCATACCGGAAGTGACAAGAGTGGAGGGGCATTCGGCTGTAACCGTGGACATTCTCGACGGCAAGGTCGAGAACGTCAAGCTTGATGTTTTTGAAGGCACTCGCTATTTCGAGAAGATAGTGGTGGGTCATAAGTATGACGAGATGGCTCATTTGACTTCGCGTATTTGCGCCATATGTTCGACCGGGCATGTGCTGGCTTCTATTTTTGCTATAGAAAATTTGCTCGACTATAAAGCTGATGAAAAGACGACTTTATTGCGCGAACTCATGCATTTAGGCATGATCATTGAATCACATGCCACTCACCTTTGTGCTTTGGTTTTGCCGGACTTTTTAGGCGTAGAAGACCTGATTGCTTTTGCCGATAAGCATAAAGAAGAGTTTGCTCTTTGGACATTTTTGCGTACACTCGGCAACGATGTGCAATATATGGTGGGCGGGCGGTCTTTTCATCCAGTCAATTTGCATGTCTTCAAGCTTTCTTCCCATCCCGGCGGCGAAGCTCTAAAGGCTATGGCCGGCAGGCTGAAAGAGGCACGCGAGAAAGCCTTGTTTTTAGCGCAGGTCTTCTTAGATTTGAAGCTGCCTGCTATACCTTCTTTTGAGCCCGAGTATCTAGCACTTGATTATGATTCAACCACATATGGCTACTTTGGCACCAGAGTTAAGTCTTCGCAGTCTTGGCTGCGCTCTATAGAAGAGTATAGAGACTATTTGGGTGAGTATCCGGTGGCTTATAGTCATGCTAAAAAAAGCGGCAATGTAGCTAAACCCTTTATGGTGGGTGCCATTGCTCGGCTGCGTTTTCATAGTGAAAAACTTGGCAGAGAAGCTCGGCAACTCTTTCTTTCCAGTGATTTGGCTAAAGGTTCGTGCAACACTATGCTGAACAACTTAGCGCAGTCTATTGAACTGGTTGATGCAGTTTATCGTGCCCAGACCATTTGTGAGATGCTTGGGCAGATAGAAGATGCTGAACTGGCAAGCCTAGATGGTCAGAGTCGCTTTGCCGCCAAGGGCGGAAATGAGATGGATGTGCTGCGGGAGAAGTTGCCTGGTGCGGCGGTGGGGGCGGTAGAATGCCCGAGAGGGACGCTCTATCACTATTATGACCTTGATGAGAAAGGGCTTGTGCGAGGGGCTGACTTGATTACACCCTCTGCCCAGAACACGCAGCGTATTGAGTCTGACATTAGAAACACTGTCGAAGCTCGTATAGCCGAAGTTGATGATCTCTCAAGGCAAAGTTTATTGCAGTCCGACCTTGAGACCCTAGTCAGAGCTTACGACCCATGCAATACTTGCGCAACCCATGCGGTGACCATAAGGGTTGAGAAGAGGTAGTTATGCAAGGCACAAGAGAGAAATGCAACTGGCGTAGTACTTATGAGAGCCGCCGGTGCAGTGCCGAAGAAGCTGTGCTGGCAATATCAAGCGGCGATACTATCTATGTGCAGTCTAATGCAGCAGCGCCTGAATATGTAATTGATGCTCTCGTCAAAAGAGCGCCTGAATTACGCGATGTCACCTTCTTGCATATACTCACCCTCGGTAAGGCTGAGTATGCCAAAGAAGAATACCAAGATAGCTTCAAAGTGAAAGCGCTCTTTATTGGACGCAATATCAGAGAAGCTGTAAATGAGGGCCGGGCTGAATATATGCCTATCTTCCTCAGCGAGATACCTCGCCTTATTGAATCAGGGACAGTGCCTATTGATGTTTGCCTTTTGCAAGTCTCGCCGCCCGATGCTCATGGCTATTGCAGCTATGGTGTTTCTGTGGACTGTTCAATTGCCGCTCGCAAGAAAGCCAAGGTAGTTATTGCCGAAGTCAATAAGCAGATGCCGCGCACTTTAGGGCGCTCTTTCGTGCATGTTAGTCGGCTCGATTATATAGTCGAAACCGATAGACCCTTGCCCGAGCTAATCGAGGCGCCGCCTACGGCAGTCGAAGATGCAATAGGTCGGCATGTTTCATCGCTGGTTGAGAACGAGGCCACCATTCAACTCGGTATCGGTACAATACCGAATGCGGTGCTGGCTAATCTAAAGGATAAGCGCAATCTAGGTGTACATTCTGAGATGCTTTCAGATGGTATAGTCGATCTCATGGAATGCGGCGTGATCACAAATGATGCCAAAACTTTTCTGCCTGGTAAGGCGGCTGTTACATTTGTACTGGGTAGTCGGCGCCTCTATGAGTATGTAGATAATAATCCTGCCCTCGAATTTCAAACCAGCGATTATATTAACGACCCCTTCAATATTTCGCGTAATCACAAAATGACCGCTATCAACTCGGCTTTGCAGGTAGATCTTACCGGGCAAGTTGTGGCTGACTCTATTGGTAGTTATCTATACAGTGGCTTTGGTGGACAGGTAGACTTTATCAGAGGCGCTAGTCGGGCCCCTGGTGGCAAAGCCATTATTGCCATGCCTTCCACTGCTCGTGGTGATGCTGTTTCGCGTATTGCCGTCAATCTATCAGTGGGTAGCGGTGTAGTCACTTCGCGTGCTGATGTGCATTACGTTGTCACCGAATATGGTGTGGCACAGCTCTATGGCAAGACTTTGCGTGAGCGCACTAGAGAACTAATTAACATCGCCCATCCCAAGTTTAGAGAAGAGCTTGTTTTTGAGTCCAAGAGACTTTCTTGGTTGGGTTAAAGAGGCTAAGTTGAGGCAAGTCCAGAGGCAAGTCTAGAGGCAAGTGGGCGTCCCTCAGTTCTTGCCTTTACAGCACAGTCTGAAAGCCGTAAGAAACAGCTCAGTGAGAGTATATGAAGCTATAGAGACACCAGTGACAATAAGTGTTTCGATAGGGGTCGGTTTGGTCATGGTCAAAAGGTCTTGTAGCGGCTCAAGATAGGCTGCCATAGCCAATAAGATAAGTGAAGCAACAATATTGACTGCCGGCCAGGCTAGTCTTTTGACTTCCTCCGCATTGCTCCATTTCAGTTGCGAGTCTTTAAACATCCACGAAATGGACTGCAAAATGAGGGAAAGCGATAAGGTTGAGAAAGCAACTGTCTGAAGGTTGTGGCTGTCTCTTTGGAAGTGGGCGCAGTAGAGAACGGCACCGGCGACAATGAAAGCCCTCAGGGTTATTTCTATAGCAGTTTCTTTATCAATCAATTTATCTTTAGGGTGGCGTGGCTTTAAATGCATGACATCGCATCTGGTGCGGCTCACCACTATGCCTAAGCCTGGAAAAATATGCATAATCAAATTGAGCCAAAGAAGCTGCAGTGGTGTAAATGGCAAACCTGTGTCGAAGAGTACAGCCAGCGCTACGCAGATTACGGCAGCCAGACTGGCTGTAAGCAGGTAGGCGATGGCTCTTCTGATATTGCCGTAAATTATGCGTCCTTCCTCGACTGCTTTGACAATGGTGGCAAAATTATCGTCGGTAATCACCATCGCCGATGCTTCACGGGCAAGCGAGGTCCCAGTCAAACCCATGGCTACGCCTATATTGGCTTGTCTCAAAGCGGGAGCGTCATTGACTCCGTCGCCGGTCATGGCTACCACTTCGCCTTTCTCTTGCAGACATTGCACTACTTTCAGTTTCATTTCAGGTGTGGCTCTAGCAAGTACGCGGGCTTGCGCTAGAGCTTTGGTCAGCTCGTCTTTATCTAGATGCTCAAGATCGCTCAGTCTGAGAATGCGCTTGTCTTCTTCTAGGGGAATCTCAGCTTTTTCTATAAGCTTTAGATCTTGGGCTATTGCGCGGGCGGTGGCCGGTTGGTCGCCGGTCAGCATTACAACCTTAATGCCGGCATTATGGCAGCGTTCAATCGAATCAGGCACCGCTTCGCGGGGACGATCTTGCATACCGACTAAGCCAAGCAATACGATTTCATTTTCCACTTCTTCTATGCTGACTGGGGCATTTTTAGAGATTGTCTTATAGCCGATAGCCAGCACTCTCAGTCCCTTTTCAGCCATTTCGGCATTCTTCTGCAAGATAAAGCTTCGCATCTCTTCGTCTAGGGGCTCGGTATTACCGCCGATGGCATCCATTTCAATGCGATTGGCTATGCCTAAGACCGAGCCGGGTGACCCCTTTATGAAGGCATAGCGCTCACCTTGCGGTCCCTGGTGAATGGTGGTCATGCGCTTGCGCTCAAGATCAAAAGGCAAGTCTTGCAAGCGCGGCCAAACACAAAAGTCGGCTTGTGCGGTCAGTCCTAACTTGGCTGCGGCAGTCAATAGCGCACCTTCGGTGGGGTCACCGTGCACATGCCAGGCGCCTTCCTTTTCGTGTTTCTCTAATCTGGCGTCATTGCATAAAGCCGCTGCTCGCAGCAAGATCTTTAATTCTTCTATGGCGGTTTCTTTAGCAGGATTGCCGCTTTCGGCATCTATAAATTTGCCTTCGGGGTTATAGCCTTTGCCTGTCACAAAAAAGTGTTCGCGGGCAAAAAGAATATCTGTCACAACCATTTGGTTTTCGGTGAGGGTGCCTGTCTTGTCGGTACAGATGACAGTAGTGCAGCCTAAAGTCTCGACCGCGGCAAGATGTCTAATCAGGGCTCGCGCCTTGACCATGCGATGTGTACCGGCTGTCAGAGCCAGGGTTGCCACCACAGGCATGCCCTCTGGTATGGCGGCAACTGCTAGCGCCACTGCAGTCTGCAGCATGAGCCAGAGATTTTCTTTGTGCCAAATGCCGACTAAAGCGATTATGGCACTGAGAATTACTGTTAGCCAGGTTAGCTGTTTTCCCAGTTCTTCCAAGCTCTCTTCTAAAGGAGTGCGTCCCGAGACTGCCTCGCTAAGCAATTTGCCGAGTTTACCGAGGCGGGTATTATTGCCTGTGGCTGTGACAATCGCCCGCGCTCTTCCCGAGAGTACCAGGGTGCCTTGGAAAAGCATGGTGTCATCATCTGGACCGCCTTCAATTTCTTTTTCACTTTTATAGACCGAAACACTTTCGCCTGTCATTGCCGACTCATCGGCCGAAAGTGAAGCCGCTTCGGCTATTTTTAGATCTGCTGGGACTCTGTCGCCGCTTTCCAGAAGAATTAGGTCTCCAGGTACTAGCTCTTTTGCCGGCAAGTCGTTTTCCAAGCCGTCTCTTATCACTCGAGCTGTGGGCCCGGCCATTGCTTCTAGTTTTTCAAGTGAGACCTTGGCTTTCATTTCTGTGGCGAAGCCGACCAAGGCGTTGATGAGAACAGCTATCACTATGCCGCTGCCTTGCAGGTGTTCGCCGCCCCAGTAAGAAACCGCCGCTGCAGCTAAGAGCAAAATAACCACTGTTGATTGAAACTGCCTGATGGCAATTGTCAGGGCGCTGCCGTCTTTTTTTGTTGATATGGCGTTTTCGCCCCAGATTGCTAAGCGGGCTTTCGCTTCATGGCAACTGAGCCCCTTTGTCAGGCTTGTCTTTTGTGTTTCTTCTATTTGCTTAATAGTTAGCTTGGTTGCTTCGGTCAATTCGATTTCCTTTCTAACATGCTTAGATTATGCAACAGCTGCTATCATTTCGAATCAGTCCAATTGCTTAGCTGGTTGTGGAGGTAAATATGAAAGTACTGGTCGCAGTCGATGACAGTCACTTTGCCGACGGCGTTGCCGACTTTGTCGCCTCTCAGCCCTTTGCCGAGAATTGCTCGATTCATGTTATCTCAGTGGTAGAAAATATGCTGGTCGGCAGTTATATGAGCGTTTTGCCCTCGCCTGTGATCAGTGAGATGAGAGACAAGGTGCGGGCTTCGATGAAAGAAAAGCTCGATAAAGTAATTGAAAGGCTGGCGAAAAGCTTTGCAGCCGATAAGTTAAGTAGTGAGATTTTAGAAGGCTTTCCGGCTGATGAAATTGTTGAGGCTGCCGTAAGACTCGATGCCGACCTGATTGTGGTCGGTACTCGCGGTCGGAAAGGACTGAATCGTTTTGTTATGGGAAGTGTCTCTCAGAAGGTACTTTTGGCGGCGCCTTGCAGCGTTCTCATTTGTCGGTCTAGAGCTGAAGCTAAGAGCCAAGCCTGAGTAACTAATAGGCATAAATAAGGTCAGTAACTAGATTTTGCCTTTGTTAGATTTGCCAACCATCCGAAAGAAGTATTTCAGGACAAAATAGTCCTATTTTAAAGATTGCGCAATAGTGTCAATGCTGGCGCTGTGGTAAGTGTCGAATCATCCTTGCTGTTCATCCCTTTTGCCGACGTTTCCAGCCGGTCCTAATGTCATGCTTTTGAAGCCTAAGCCACACGAGTCAAAGGAGTCAGGCATCATGACCAGCATGTTTTGTTATCAATGCGAGCAGACTTCCCAGGGTACCGGCTGCAACACCATGGGTGTCTGCGGAAAAGGTCCTGAAACAGCTGCTCTACAAGATCTAATTGTCTATATATGTAAGGGCGTTTCCATTTACTGTCACCGTGCCCGTCTCAAGGGAGCTGTTGATGCTTCTATCGATGCGCGAGTGCTGGAAGCCCTCTTTATGACTTTGACAAATGTCAACTTTGATACAGACGAACACATTGAGTACATCAAAGAACTAAGTCTTACTCTAGAGAAAGCCAGACAGCTTTATCTATCAGTATATGCTGAAGCGGAAGTATTTACCGGTCCAGCTGTTTTTTCAATGCCCAAAGATAAGCTTTCGACTTTGGCTTTTGCCGAGACCCTAAGCATTATGTCTAAAATTGCAGCTGCCGGCGACGAGAACCATCGAGATTTGGTCGGCATGCAAGAACTAATCACCTATGGTGTGAAAGGCTTGGCTGCCTATGCTCATCACGCCTTGGTCTTGGGCTATACCGATGCTCGTATTGCCGCCTTTATATATGAAGCCTTCGACTATATTTGCAAAGCCGATCAGAATCTCGGAGAGCTTTTGGCACTGGCATTGCGCACCGGTGAATGTAATTTGCTGGTGATGGAATTGCTTGACCGGGCTCATACCGAGACCTTTGGTCATCCCGAACCAACCAAGGTGCGCACCACACCGGTTAAGGGTAAGTGCATTGCTGTAAGTGGACATGACCTCAATTCTCTGCATGAATTGCTCAAGCAGTCTGCCGGAAAAGGCGTCAATGTCTACACCCATGGCGAATTGCTGCCGGCGCTCGCCTATCCGCTAATGAAGCAATATCCTCATTTGGTCGGCAATTATGGCGGGGCATGGCAGAACCAGGTGCGCGAATTTAGTGAATTCCCCGGCGCCATACTGATGACGACGAATTGTCTGAAGCCTCCCGCTGATTCTTATAAAGACCGACTCTTCACCATGGATGTGGTTGGCTTTGAAGGTGTAAGAAAGATTCAAGACTATGACTTTACTGCTGTAATCGAAGCAGCCTTGGCTGCGCCTGGCTTTAGCGAAGATGCTGTTGCCAAAGAGATTATGATTGGCTTTGGTCGAAATGCTGTCTTGTCTGTAGCCGACAAAGTTATTGATGCTGTGAAGGCCGGTCAAATCAAGCACTTCTTCCTGATTGGCGGTTGTGACGGGGCTGAGTTTGCCCGCAATTATTTCACCGATATAGCCGAGCAAGTACCCCAAGACTGTGTCATCATGACTCTCGGCTGCGGTAAGTATCGCTTCAATATGGAAGAATTCGGCGATATCGGCGGTATACCTCGTTTGCTTGATATAGGGCAGTGCAATGATGCTTATTCGGCTGTGAAAATAGCCGTGGCACTTGCCGAAGCCTTTGAATGCGGCGTCAATGATTTGCCTCTGTCTCTAATTATTTCTTGGTTTGAGCAGAAAGCTGTCGCGGTTCTTTTGACCTTGCTGCATTTGGGCATTAAAGATATTAGACTGGGACCCAATCTTCCCGCCTTTGTCACACCCAATGTGCTGAAAGTGCTTGTGGAAGGTTATGACCTCAAGCCGACCGGTAAGCCCGAAGCCGACTTGGCTGCCATTTTAGGCAAGTCCTAATCTAACGGCTGCGTAGTTTCACCCTTTTACACCTTCTTTAGACTGGCTATCATGTTCTGAAAGCTAGTCGGAGAAGGTGTATTTGGCTTCGGAAAACGATTATCTGGACGGCCCCGTGCCCCTAGAGGCAAGGCGCAGCAGCCTCACTATGGCCCTTCTCTGGATCACAATGGTGACCGTTTTTCCCGGTGTGCTCATCGGCTTTGAGTGGTTCAAGCAAGGCTACAGCTTGAGGCAGGTGATTATTTCTACTGTCTTTAGCGGGCTGCTTTTGCTCGCTTACAGCATACCCGCCGGTCTGCTTGGTGCCCATACCGGACTGAGCTATACCATGCTCAGCCGCTTGGTCTTCGGCTCGGGCGGTGCCAAATTAGTGGCTCTCAATCTGGTGCTTATTTTTATTGCCTTTTATGGGCTGGCGGCCCTCTTTCTGGCTGAAGGCTTGGCAGGCTTGATTTCGCTGAAGTTGCCAATGATGTGGCTTTCGGCTATTTGTGCCGTTCTCATGGCTGCCAATAATTTCTTTGGCTTCAAAGGTGTGGCTAATTTTGCCCGCTTTGTGGCGGCACCGCTGCTTATATTATGGGTGGGCTATACATTTTTTAAGACCCTCGGCAGCTGTCCTGTCTCTATCTGGCAAGTCGGCGAGAAATGTTCGCTGGAAGCAGCCCTGACCGGCATATCCGGCTTTGTCATAGGATTTGCTGTCTGGGGCAATGAATGTGATTATTGGCGCTTCGGCAAGAGTAAGATTTCCACCTGTGCCTGGCCTCTGATTATTTCGCTCTTGATTGGACAGTTCATTTTCCCAATAACCGGTTATATGGTGGCGTTCAGCACTGGTATCACCGAATATGGTGCAGCGACCGCCTTTATGAATGACTATAGCTTTGGGGGTTTTACGGCGCTGGCCGTGCTGGTGCTTACTGTTTCATATTTTGCCGTCAATGATTCTAATTTGTTTGGTTCGGTGCAGGCTTGCATCCAACTTAAGAAACTGAGCCTGAGAGTTTGGGTGGCTATTTTAGCTGGTTTGGGTACAGTTACAGCGGCCGTGCTATCGATATCGGGGGCGGCTCGATCACTTGAGGCTATTGTTTCGCTCAACTGTGTGATTTTGCCTACCGCCACTGTGGTGATGCTTTGCGAATGGTGGCTTTCGAGCCGAATAGGCAAAGGCGTCTTTGCCGTCAATCTCGATGCTCAAATGAAAAGCGCAAGCACAAAGGTCTATCATCCAGCCGCCTTAACCGCTCTTACTTGTGGTATAGCAGTTGGTGTTCTGACCTCGGGAGCCCTACCCTTGTTTGGCTTCAGCCTCAAGTTCGGCATTCCCAGCTTGCAGGCTTGGTTAGCAGCCGCTTTTGTCTATTTGCCGCTAAGAATTTTAGAATTGAGATCGTATACTCTTAGTCAGTCTGGTGCGGAACTGTCAGAACAAGACCTGGTTAGAATTGAGTCTTAGGGAGCCTTAGATGACGAAGAATATGTCAAGCCCAATGCCGAGCACTATATCGACCGCTATGCCGAGTCCATTAAAAAATCCTTGGAAAACGCTCAAGAAGAAAGAAATTTATGACAATGCTTGGATAAGGGTGCAAGAGGACGATGTGATTCGCCCCGATGGTAAGCCCGGCACCTATACCACTGTAAGTTATAAAAACAAAGCTATTGGTGTCTTGCCAATAGATGAGGAAGGCAATACTTATCTGGTTGGGCAATATAGATATCCGCTTGATTTGTATAGTTGGGAAATACCTGAGGGCGGCTGCCCCCAGGGTGAAGATCCGCTCTCTGCAGCGGTGCGTGAATTGAAAGAAGAAACTGGTCTGACAGCCTCTAAGTATGAGGTGCTTGGCCGGTCTTATTTGTCTAATTCGGTATCTGATGAAGAAGCTACTTACTATCTTGCCACTGGTTTGACCGAGGGCGAGGCAGAACCGGAAGGTACAGAAGACCTCGCTTTGCGTAAAGTGCCGTTTGAGCAGGCACTGGAAATGGTGGCAAGCGGTGAGATAAGCGATGCGCTAAGTATCTTGGCGATTTATGCCTATGCTCAGAGGTTGAATAGGTAAAGTCTGAACTTATGTAGGTGTGCTCTCTGTGATTCACTATTGCCTGATTGTCTTTTGTCCTGAGTAGAACGGAGAGTAGACCTTTGCAGATCAAAGAAGCTCTGGCTTATTTGCGGCGACTGAGAGGCTTTCGTGAAGAGCCATACCTGCAAGCAAAATGCCTGCTTCTCAATAGTTATTTGAGAAACTCAGGATTGAAGTCCGTGGTTGTTGGTATCAGTGGCGGTATCGATTCCGCTCTTACACTGGCTATTGCCGTCAGAGCGGCGAAACTACCTGACTCTCCTATCGAGAAGATTACTGCAGCTCTTCTTCCATATCTTATTGAAGAAGGTACAAGCAACCAGCGGGTGGCAATGGACCGCGGTGAGTTTGTGGTTGAGTCTATAAGAAGCGGCTGTGATAGCAATCTTATTGATCTCGTTAAAGTGGATCTCAGTGCCAGCTTTCAAGCTATGAAATCTGCCTTGGACGGGGCTTTTGGAGACAAAGGCGATGACTGGGCCGCTGGGCAGTTAGTATCATATCTACGCACTCCGGCACTCTTTTACCTGACCAGCTTGCTCACTATGCAAGATAAGCCGGCTATATTGCTGGGAACAACAAACAGGGATGAAGGCGGCTATATAGGCTATTTCGGCAAGGCCGCCGACGCCATGGTTGACCTGCAATTGATTTCAGACCTGCACAAAAGTGAGGTTAGTAGGCTGGCTGAGTATTTGCATTTGCCTCAGTCTGTGATAGAAGCGACCCCTACAGGCGATATCTACGACGGTAGAACAGATGAAGAACTCATCGGTGTGCCCTATGATTTTATAGAATTTTACTCGCTCCTTCTCTCGTTGCGAGACGATAGACTAAAGGGGCACCTGAAAGATTCTCTTCGGGGCAATGCCAGGGGCGAATATGACGAATATTCAGCTCGTCTTGATAAGCTGAACCGGCAGAACTATCACAAATATGTTGCCGGGTCGACGGCAGTGCATCTAGATGTTATGGAAAGACCTGTGCCGGGCGGTTGGCGCCGGGAATTCACCGAGGATGAGCTCAAGGGCGGTATGGCTGCAGGTAAATTTGTCAATGTTTTTGTCTTACCGCAGCCAATAATTGACAAATTAGATGAATCTGTAAAGCACAATATTGTGCCGCAGAGAAAGCCGGTAAGCAGTTTTGAGGACTCGGCCTTCGTTATTTCGGGATTGCTTAGGGAGGAAGAATGCAGGAGTTTTGTATCCTTGCTTGATAAGCTCGAATGGGTGCCGGTCGGCTTGAACGGCATGTTGAAAGACTATCGCCCCGACATTGACCCAATAGGCTCTTACCGTGCATCTATTTTCAATGAAGACCTAGCCAAGATAGTTTTTCGACGCCTTTGTCTCTGCCCTGATTTCCCTCGACTGCGAATTATGCAAGATAATACCCCGGCAGACTGGGACGATTACCCTATTTGGCGGGCGGTGGCGGTCAATCCTCTTATGCGCTTTATAAAGTATGTAGACGGTGGGCTCTTGGTACCGCATTATGATGCACCTTTTGATTACCATGAAGGCAAACGGACCTTGATGAGTCTAGTCCTTTATCTCACCGACTCACCTACCCATGGTGGCGCCACGAGACTGATAAGAGACCCTCAGATTGAACTGCCCTTAAAGCAACGTATCTATGAAGATTGGACAAGGCTTGCTCGGGATGATGAAGTTATTGCTGCACTTTCTCTCAGCGCCGGTGAAGCTCTTTTGTTAGACCATCGTGTACTGCACGATTCGCAAGTGCTGAAAGGAGAACGGGGAAAGAAAATAATTATGAGGACCGACGTGGTTTTTGAACGCTGCGGTTTGCCAAGAAAGCGCTCGCCGGGCATCTCTAAACCTCTGGGTATGCCTGAAAGAATTGGCTATGACAATTGATGCTTTTCACCATTTAAATAATTTCGAGGACCCTGAGCAAGCCTCCAGAATGATCGCCAGAGCCAGTCTGGACCCCTATTACAGTCTCGTCCTGTCCCAATTAATCGGTGAGAAGACGGAAGATACTGCCCGTAATCTATTTGAAGCTGGCTTCTTCAATGACGGTGCCACAGCGGAGGAGTTGAATTCAGCAGACTATTTCCGCCTCAATTGGCTCTGCACACCCCTGCACAAACTTGCCACAAACCTACAAGATCTTAGTGTCTCTCAATGTATACGCCCAAGTCCTTCTGACCGTCGTCTATTTGTGCTTCTTTCTACAGGCGCCTTTTGTCCGGTACACCATGGGCATATAGAAATGATGGAAATCGCAGCCAGGGCACTAAAGGCTGCTGGAAAAATTGTAATTGCAGGTTATTTATCGCCATCCCATGACAGCTATGTCATGCCCAAGTGTCGGGAGGATGCTTTGAGCGCCTGTCATCGCCTTCATCTGGTGCAAGAAGCCGTGAAGGGAAGTTCCTGGTTGATGGAATGCTCCTGGGAAGCTCTGGCTACCGATCGTATGGTCAACTTCACCGACGTTGTCTCGCGCTTAAAGCAGTATTTACTGAGAAATATTCCCCGCAGTCTATTGCCTGACTTTGTAGACCCTGATGACTGGCTGGAAGTCGCCTATGTCTTCGGTTCAGACAACGCCCGCTTTTCTCTCGCCTTCAGCCAATCAGGCAGTGCTGTTTGCGTGGCTCGCCCCGGTTATGAAGAAGCCTTCTGGCGTTATCGACAGAGTCCGCTTTTAAGGTCGAGCATAGAAAGAGAGGAGATTTTTTTTGTAGAAGAGTCAAGCCGCGATATCTCTTCTCAGATGTTGCGATGCACTGATTCCGCAGAGCACATACAAGGCACCACAGCCAGTTTCTGGCTTTGGAAAGACAGGCTTAATGGGGATAAGAGTTTTTCGATATCAAAAAGTGAAGAACCAGGTCCAAAAAGGGCAATTATATATTTGCGGCAGGAACTGGAATGGGCGACAGGTGTCTGGCAAAAAACACATCAGGGTGTGAGGGAAGCCGGAGAGAGATTTCTGACCGACCTGCAAGAACTCTTCGCTTGCGTCCATCGCTTTGCGCAGAAGCCGGATGAAGAAAGGCTGGTTCAGGTGGATTTGCTAGCGCTGGAGGAACAGCTTGAGGCGGCAAAGACTCTTGCTAGAGGGCAGAAAGTAATTAGTCTGGATCCTTGTATTCCAGGTACGATCGATTTGAAAATCTCACGCGCCTTTCCATTGTCTGATGGCGGAGCTGCACCAGCTTTGGTGGCCCGCCCAGGTGCCGAAGCCATTCATTTACAGCTGGATAAGATACCGGGCGGTGACTATATTCTTTTTGATGATGATATCTTTTCTGGTGCCACTGTTTTGCAAGTACAAGATTTGTTGCCTTTGCCAGTCAACATAAGAGCAGTCTGCGCCCTAACAATTAGAGCTAGACAGAGCGGCGCTTCCATATTAGACATACTAGATAGTCGCGACTTTCTGGCTGGAAGCAGAGAAGGTGGTCTGGTTCTAAGTCTTCCCGACGGCAGCTACTGCCGCAGTCCTTATTGCTTGCCATATACCTCGCCTTCTCACAGAGCCTCAGTGCCAGTAGGAGAGGAATTGCATTTCTCTCGCCGCCTCTGGCAACTCAATACCGACTTTCACAAAGAAATAACACCTCCCATCCTGTTGAGAGAAGCCAGCCCGGCTTTTTTCATCCTTATGCAGAAAGTTGGTTTTGCTCCCGAAACTGAAATGAGAGCACTATGCCTCTGGCATGAGCAGATGCTGGGAACTGCAAACTAGGTCTGTCAGTCTGGAATTGTCAAAAGAGATAAACAAAACTAAAGGCGAAGGGTTAGCGCTCCTTAGAAGTCGGCCTGGCTAAAATCAGGCAATTTGCCTGTTTCAAGTAGCTCTAGCCATTCTAAATGGCGCTTGCTGCCAAGCTTTGCCTCATAGATGCGCACAAAATCTTTCACCGCTTCAATTTCACCCAGGTTGAACAACTCTTGCGCCAACTTGAAGGTCATAGAATTTATGCCATAGCCTTCTTCCAGCTTGTGTAAGGCTGCCACCGCTAGTAATGGCTGGTTTTGGCGGCTGAAAACAAGTCCGCGCAAAGCATTAGCCGTTTGACTATGGGCTTTGTGTATGTTGAGGTTCTCTAGATTATCTGCGCACTTAATTGCTTTGTCAAAGTCATTTAAATAGAGCGCACATTCGCCCACATGTTCAAGATCGAGCCAGGGGGTGTGCGAGCCCAAAGCTAGAGTGATTTCGCCGTATTTTACCGCCATCTTGGCTGCTTCTTGCTTGAGGCTTTGATCAGTCGTTCTTTTGTAGGTCATAAAGTTGAATAGAGCCAGATGTGAAGGCCAGCGAACATTATCCGATTCGAGCAAATGAGCCTGCTCCAACAAGCGATTGGCTTCTTTCAAATCGCGCCAAATTAGAAAGGCACCGGCATTGCCTAAGACATTAGGTTCCGGCATCTCTTGCGCCATTTTTTGCCAGAGTGCACTGGCCTGTATGAATTGTTCGCTGCTCAGTCTGCCGGAGCTATTCATTAGTATTGATGCGACATAGCCAGACTGATTGGGAAAATTTTCGATGATGCCCAAGAGATGTCTGAACCAGTGGCTTGGGGCTTCTGCATTTGTTTGAAATTGATAGTAGCCGAGTAGCTCCAATCTACTGATTAGCTCTTGTTTCTTTTTTTCTTCAATATCCAGCTGTGCTTGGGCTTCGCTTTCCTCTGCCTTGTTTTCTAATGACATTTCAAGCCATTCTACTTGTTTGTCATTGAGCTCTTTGCCAAGGGTGTAAGCTGCCGCCCTCGCCCTTTCTTCCTCATCTTCTCTTTCTTTGATAGACTCTCTCGGCACGTCAATTAGTCTTTTGGTTCTGGTCTTTACGACCGGCTAATTCATTCTGATTTGTGTTTATGTGGCTGGCGATAGCCGCAAGCAGTTTGGCTCCGCCTCTGCCGTTCATATGCACGGTGTCTCTAAAGCAGCTTAAATCGAAAGACGAATCGTTCAGATCAAGCACGTCTGCGCCCCTATTCTTGAGAGCGATTAGCATGGCTTTGTACTCATCGTAAGAACCTTTGGGCATGAGCTTCATATTGCTTTCGGTGAGAGGCATATTGACTATGGTTGTTTCGATGCCCAAGCTGCTGTTATAGGCTAAAAGGTCATCAAGGAAGGCTTGCTCAGATTTGAACACAGCTTCGTTTTTGTGGGCAAAGCGTTTCTTGTATTCGCGAGTATTGTCTTGCCAAGGCAGTTTCATCTCGGGCAAAATGACGAAATTTCCTGGTTTTACTTCTTGAGCCGCCATGATGGCGTCGACTTTGTCTCCGCTCTTTTGGGGCGTCTCACCACCAGTGGTGCTATCTTTTGCCGTGGCGAGTAAATTCTCTGCTTTAGTATTGATGCCTAAGCGGCTCACTAGTTCGTCATAGGTTGCTTGCAGAGGCTTGGTTGCCAGCTTCTGAATTTCGTTATGTCTGCCCCACAGGTAAAGATAGCGTTCGGCAAAGTAATTGCGTTTTTGCCACAAGTTGAGATTCTTCTGCAAAACCGCATCGAGAGCTTCTTCACTGAGATAGTTGCGATAGTGAATATAGGCTGGAGTGGCTGTGGGTGTATCGACCCCGCAGTCGATAAAGTCGCGTAGTGTTATGCCCAGTACCACTCTTTCGGGCTTACAGGTCTGGCTGAAGAGTGCTCTTTCGATAAAGTAGTGGTCGGATACCATAGCGCCGGGTAGGGCATAGTTGAACGCCCTTTGTTTCTTACTGTCTTGGTCGATAAGCAAGGAGGCAAGGCAGCTTGAATAAGGATCGACTACTGGATCGATCATAGCCTTCTTGTAGTCGGCTTCGGCACAAGTGGTCGGGATCATCATTAGAGACGAGCCGAAAAGAACTGTTTGGGGGGCTTGCCCTTGAGCGTCGGCGAGAAAGCGCTTGGCTCTCTGACATTCCCAGGTGGCCTTAAACGGCAGTTCTGCTGGTGAAAGAGGCTTAAGCGGCCGGATAAAACCTGAGACTAGATTAATGCCAAGAAATATAGCGAGAGCCAGAGGAAAAGAGCAAGTGGCAAAAGACTTTAAGGCCTTGCTTGGCGCCGTTTCGCTCGTGCAAGGCTGTTCTTTAGTCCTTATTTCCGGCTTTACTAGAGGTTTTGTCTCGGGCATCTCTGGATTGGTTAGGGCTCGGTTATTTGTGGCTCTAGAGGTTGTATTGCTGCTTTTAGAGGTTGTAATGATTATAGAATTGGCAGATGTTTAAACCCTTAGAGCCGCTTAATTCATAGTCAAAGCTCAATTATGTCCATCCAGGTGCGGGGCGCCCGCCAGAACAATCTCAAAGGCATAGACCTGACACTGCCGCATAATTGTCTGGTGGCATTTACCGGTGTCTCCGGCTCGGGCAAGTCATCTCTAGCTTTCGGCACAATTTATGCCGAGGCGCAGCGCCGCTATTTTGAGACTATCGCTCCATACGCCAGGCGTTTGCTTGACCAACTGCCGCCGCCGCAGGTGCAAGAGATAAGCGGCCTGCCTCCGGCTGTAGCCTTAGAGCAGAGGCGTGCCGAGTTTGGTTCGGGGCAGCGCTCGACAGTGGGAACCCTGACCAATCTCTCCAACTTACTGCGCATGCTTTTCTCGCGCGCCGGCGACTATCCAGATGGGCTTGAGCACTACAAAGACAAACTCGATTCGGATCATTTTTCAGCGAACACTGCCGCCGGTGCCTGCCCAACCTGTCATGGTCTCGGTCTCATTCATACGGTTAGTGAGGAGTCTCTCGTGCCCAATGCCAATCTTTCCATTAGAGAGAAGGCTATTGCCGCCTGGCCGGGTGCCTGGCAAGGCAAGAATTATCGAGATATTCTTGCCACTCTCGGCTATGACATAGACAAGCCCTGGAAAGATCTGCCCGAGCACGAACGCAAGTGGATTCTTTTCACGGATGAGCAGCCTGTAGTGACAGTCTATGCCGAAAGAGAAGCGCACCGCATTCAACGTCCCTATCAGGGGACTTATATGAGTGCTGCTCGTTATGTATTGCATACTTTTGGTACCACCCAGAGTGCTGCTTTGCGCAAGCGAGCGGAACGACATATGGTGAAAAGTCCCTGCCATGATTGTCGCGGCAAGAAGCTGAAAGCTCAAGCTCTGGCTATTAAAGTGGCGGGCTATGATATCGCCGAACTGACTGCTTTACCCTTGAGAAGATTACCCGAGATTCTAAAAAAGCACTTAGATGTCGATAGAGAAAGTGAATCGCAACCAGGCAAGAGAGCTTCGGCGCGTCTGCAAGTGGCTAAGTTATTGGTCGATGACCTTTGTGCCCGACTTGCTTTGTTGCAGAAATTGGGTCTCGACTATCTTACTCTAGAGCGTACAACGGCTTCTCTTTCAGCCGGTGAGTTGCAGCGCTTGCGCTTGACCGGCCTGTTGCGCTCGGGTTTGTTTGGTGTTGTTTACGTGCTCGATGAACCTTCAGCTGGTTTGCATCCAGCTGACAGCGAAGCCCTATTTGAAATGCTCAAGAGCCTCAAAGAAATGGGTAATACAGTCTTCGTCGTTGAGCACGAGATGGCGTTGGTGCGAAAAGCAGACTACCTGGTTGATATCGGACCCGGTGCCGGTGATCGAGGTGGTGAGCTAATCTATAGTGGTAGCGTCGATGGTATTAAGAGTATTGAGGCTTCTCAGACGGCGCGCTTTCTTTTCCCAACTAAGAAGAGCACAACTAAACAAAGTAAAATAAGCAAGATCACGCGCCTCAAACCAGAGCATTGGCTTGAGCTTTCAGGCATCACTAGGCACAATCTCAAAGACCTCACAGTCAAGTTTCCCCTTGCTTTGTTCACTGCCGTAACCGGTGTTTCAGGCTCGGGAAAGTCTACCCTGGTCAGCCAGGTTTTAGCTGAAGTTCTGCAGAAACATATGAGCGCCAAAGGCAGTAAAGGCAGTGCCGCATCAGATAGCGATGAAGAGGATGCTGAGTCTGAGGACCTCGAAGTTGTCGATGTCACCCATGTAAAGTGCACCGGCTTGCAGTCGCTCAAACGCTTGGTCTTGGTTGACCAAAAGCCTATCGGGCGCACACCGCGCTCTAATCTTGCCACCTATACAGGTCTATTCGACCATGTACGTAAACTCTTTGCGGCAACAGCCGAAGCCCAAGCCTTAGGCTATAAAGCCGGACATTTTTCTTTCAATGTCGAGGGAGGGCGCTGCCCTGATTGCGAAGGCGAAGGCTATGTGGCTGTCGAGTTGCTTTTCTTGCCCGGAGTCTATGCTCCTTGTTCCCATTGTTCTGGTTCTCGGTATAAAGCAGAGACTCTTAAGGTGCTTTATCAAGGCGAAACCATAGCTTCTCTGCTCGATATGACAGTTGATGCTGCTACGAAATTCTTTGCCTCGATAGATAGTAAGGGTGGGGCGGTGCAGTCAATAAGACGATCACTGGCTACCTTACAGCAGGTGGGTCTTGGTTATCTCAAGTTGGGGCAGCCGGCCACAGAGTTGTCCGGTGGTGAGGCTCAGCGCATTAGGTTGGCTTACGAATTGCAGCGCGAAGAGAAGAGCGGCACCGTTTATATTTTGGATGAGCCGACCACCGGCTTGCATCCTGCCGATGTTGAAAAGTTAGTTGAACAACTAAGAATTTTGGTCGACCGGGGCAGTACGGTGATTGTGGTGGAGCATGATATGGATGTGATCTCTGCCTGTGATTGGGTTATCGATATGGGCCCCGGTGCCGGCGATAACGGCGGCAGGATAATTGCCCAGGGCAGTCCAGAAGATATTGTAAAGATTGGCGATGGCGGCGGCGGTAAGACTTATCTTTATCTTGGCGAGAAATTGGCTGAATTAGGTTAGAATCTAGCTATGCTGAGTAGAGACGAATTAGATCGACAGATTGATGCCTTCCTCGCTTGTCAGGCTTTTGCCGTGGCCGGAGCCAGTGAAGATCCGCGCAAGTATGGCAACAAAGTTTTTTTATGTTATCTGCAAAGTGACAGATTGGCCTATCCGGTCAACCCAAAAGTTGAAACTGTGTTAGGACATAAAGCCTACAGAAAACTCAAAGATCTTCCCGCTGGTAAGAATGCTCTTTCGATCATCACACCGCCGCCGGTGACCGAGGTCTTGGTGCAGGAAGCCATAGACTGCGGTATTAAGGATATCTGGATGCAGCCCGGCGCCGAGAGTGTGCTTTCTGTTAGAATGGCGAAGGAAGCTGGGCTGAATGTAATCTATGGTGGTCCATGTTTATTGGTCGTTCTCGGTTATCGCGAAAGTTTCGGCTAAAGCTTAGAGATAAGACAGCAAATGAGATAGCAGATAAGATAGCGACTATCTCGCTATTCTTGCTGACAAATTTTGCTTTCAATGTGCCTGTTCAAGCAGGCGAAGCAGAATCTAGTGATTCGCCTGCTTTTCCCGCTTCGGCCTCTCAATCTTCGCAGTCTTCTTTAATTTTAGTGACTCCAGTTCTCAAAGAGACTGCCGACAAACGTCTGACTGAGTTTAAATGCCGTAAGAAGCTTTCTTTGGCTCCCTCTGAAGCACTCTGTTTCTTCCTGGGTGAGCGCATTGTTCAGAGAACAGTTGATCAGCCTTTTCTTTGCGAAAGTGTCGTGGTGGCTGAATCTGAGGTATACATTCAGGCAAGAGCGCGGGCGCAGGGGGCGCCGACTAAGAGTGTTTTTAGCCGTCACTTTTGGGAGGGGGATAATCATGGCATTGTTTCTTTCATTGTTGAAGTTAAGCCGATGGCGATAGAAGACTCAGTCTTCGCTGATGCTGATGTGCCGGTATTAAAATTGGTGGCAGCCGGCGCCGTTGACACAAGCAAGGCTAGTCAGATCAGGGCTGGTTTTAAGCCTCGGGGGTGCGAGCGTATCGGGATCGCGGAGGTTTGCAGCCAGGATTGCCAGGGCAAGAATCAAAAGTATTATGAACCGCATGGTTCGGACAAAATTGCTTTCACCAGCCAGTGTAAGATTTCTTTAGGTAGTGGGCGTATGTTGCGTTGGTATAAACCTCTAGTTGAACTGGCGAGTAATAACCCTGTTTGTCTAGATACTGTCATTCCCGCCGGTGCCGATGGCAAGTTCTTCTTGCTGGCGCAGAAGACAGGCAGGGCGACAGTGTGTGCTAAAGATGTCGATGGAGATTATGTTGTCTTGCACATCGATGTTAATGATGAAGACCTAGCCGCTGATATAGATAAACCGGCTGGGTCTCAGGCGCAGGCAGAAAATTTGCCAGATATTGATAGACCGGCGCTTGCTTATGGTATCTGGATGAAAGGCTACAATTACAAGATAAGTAAAGCTTCCGCCGCTAAAGTAGTCTCTAATCAAGACCTATGTAGAGTTATCGTGCCAGACCCGTCGATGGCCAGAGTGACTTTGTTGAATCCGAGGGCTTTTTTGATTGAGCCCCTTAGACCCGGAGCGACCACTATCTTTGTCAGTGATACGCAAGGCAAGCATGCCAGAGTTAAACTTGATGTTTTAGAAAGTGACTCAGCAGCCTTACCGCTTCCGCAGTTTTCTACCGGCCCCGCTAGGAAAAAAACAAAACCTGTCGAAATTGAGCTTTGGGAGGGTGAACTGAAAGACGTGTTGAAGTTTTAGTTGCCCAATTGTATTTCTGTCCACTATTTTGCTTTGCTTTTGGAAAGTCTCTCTAGTTCAGCCAAGGCAAGCACATATTCGTCCAGCTTATCGCTGCCGTTCTCTTTTACTAGACCCAGAACCCACAGACCTTTTTTGCGATTTTTGCCATAGACTAAATCTAGTCCGACTATGCAGGCATTGATTGTCTTTTGGTCATTGTCTTTGGCTTTGGTAACCAGCAATCGGTCTTCTTTCTGACCTAAGAGATAGGCGATTAATTCTGGTTTTTCTGTGCCGGGTTTTAGTGTTTTGAGATAACGGTCGATAATTTCGCGGTCTTGGTCTATGTTAAAGGGCGACGCGGCGAATTGCCGCAAAGCATCTTTGTTTTCTATTTGCAGTCGGCGGTAAGTCACCACTGCCAAACTCACCGCTTGTGGTGCGGCTTTACTGCTATAGCCCACCAGATTGAGATAAGTGAGAAGGTCTTTGAGGGCGTCAACCGGCTGATTGCCGACCAAAAACGTCACTGCACGGTCATAATAGAGACTGCCATTTTTAGGGCTTTTGGCAATGAGGCGGCTATAGAGTGCTGCTATGTTTTTAGTTTCGCCAATGGTGCCGCTTTTGATTAGCGAGCGTTTGTTGACACCGGCAAGATCGTCCATGGCCTGCTCATAATAACCCTGTTTAGCGGCATAGCTGGCATGCAGTTTCAGTGTGGCAGTGTCATTGCGCAGGCTCATCGCTTTTTCGAGCGCTGCCATGGCTTCTTCGTCTCGATTTAGTTTGGCTAGAATTTGGCCTTTGACATAGTGGGCGCAGTCATCTAGTGGATTGAGGGCAATTGATTTGTTGATATTAGGTAAGGCTTTTTCGGGCTGATTCAGTTCCAGCTGGCACTTGGCCTTGATTTGCCAGGCGCCGCCGATGCTGGGGTCTATGGTCATGGCTTTTTCGCAGTCGGCAATTGCTTCTTTGTATTGCTTTAGATGCAGGTAAGTTGCGGCTCGATGACAAAATGAATTGGCTTTCCGACCATTGCCCATTTCTATAGCATGATTGGCGTCTTTGAGAGCCTCTTGGTACTGACCCAGCATATTGAGGGTCTTACAACGGTTTTCAAAAGAATAAATTTGACTTGGGTCAAGTTTGATGGCTTTGTTGAGATCAGCTAGTGCGTCTCTGTATCTGTTTAGTTCGCAAAAGAGCATGCCCCTGTTGTTGTAAGAGGCGGCGACATCTGGCGCCAATTGCACGGCGCGACTGAGATCTTTGAGAGCTTCATCAAGGCGATTGAGGTGCGCTAGAGCGCTACCTCTATTGCCCAAGGCGTCGCTATTGTTTGGCTGCAGTTTGAGTGCTTGAGTGGCATTGCTCACACAGGCGGTGAACTTTCTTTCGTCTAGATCAATACGACTTTTGAGGGCATAAGCATAAGGAATTTTTGCATCAATCGAGAGGGCTTTATTAATTTCCACCCTAGCCTTAGTGTATTCTTCTTCCTGTACATAGCAGTTGGCTTTCCAGAGATGCATATCGGCATTCTTGGGCGCCACTCTCTGCGCTTGATCAAAAAAGTTGAGGGCTTGGTCGAAGTGCTTTTGTTCGAAATAGACTCTGCCAAGATCTCGGTAGCCTAAATGATCATCAGGATATGCCTTGATTCTCTCTAAAGCCTGTTTCTTTGCTTGGTCTAGTTTATTTGCATCGAAGAGTTGCTCAAATTCTCTGTATTTTTGCAAGGGGGCGGCAGCGTCGCTTGGCAAGGGCGAAGTCTGCAATAGAGCGGCTAAAACCACCAGAAGTAGAAAATATCGGTGCTTCTTCGGTTGCAATTTCATCCACCGCTTTCTTGTATCGTTTATGATATACCCAGGCCCGGTGTTAGCGGAAAGAGCCTCGTGAAGAAGGTCAGTTTTTTTCCTCGTATGCGCCTTTTATATCTGACCAGTCCAGGGCTGCGCAGAATGATTTTGCTTGAAATGATTTTGCTTGAAATGCTTTTGTTCGGGCTGCTTTTGGGCGGTCTGCTTTTGAGTCAAATGCCTGTATTCGCTGCTCAGTCGGAGTGGCTATTAGTGCAGAAGCACGAAGCTCGCATCACTTTGACTATTCGCTTGAGTGAGAAAGCCTTTCGGGCTGAAATGGAGCCACAAGGCTGTGTCATTTTGGCTCGACATCCTGACTGGCAAGTGCACTGTTTTAGACCAAAAGAGAAGGTGGAGTGGATAGGCCAAATCAAGGACTTTAGCTCTATTTTGATGACTAATCCTTATGTGGTCTCAAAACCGGTGGTTCGATTTACGTTGCCAAGTTCATATGTGACAGAAAGGCAGTTCGGCGCTAAGACCCGAATCTACAACACCAAGACATCCTCAATTGTCGTAGCCGATGAGATAAAGGTCGGGCCGGAAGTATCCGAAATTTATTCAAGGCTGGTTGGCACTCCATTTTTTGATGGTATTCCCTTCTATTTTGAATATTTTGCGAAAGGACATTCTATCTCTGCTAAGTCGAAAGGCAACTGGATTAACACTTCCATTGCTGATGATACCCGTCGAGGCAAGATTGTTAGACTGATAACTTTGTCCTGCAAGAAAGTTCCCTATAACTCGCAGGATTTTCAGCTACCAAAGGGTTTTGAAAGAAAAGTCGATTTGGTTGATGTATCCTATTCGCCTGGAGACCGCGCACAGATCAGCGATTTCTTAGATAATGTCGGATTTGAGTCGCGTTTGGATGATCGAAAGACCGAGAAAAGTCGGGAGCGTCGTTAAGGTTTAAGGGTGTTTACTGTGGGTAGATTCTTCCGACTGGCTGCTTATTTGGTCTCTACACTTGCTCTGTTTTTTAATTGTGCCTCAGTCGGAGTCTTTGCTGCACCGCAAGAATGGCTTTTGGAACAGAAGCAGGAATCCAATTATTTGAAAGTTTGGTTGACAGAGAAAGCTATTGCTATTGCGACAGAGCCCATGGGTTGTCATTTCGTTGTTAAGGCTCCCGACTATAGAGTTCATTGCTTTCGACCGAAAGAGAAAGTCGAATGGGTTGGTGAAATTGCCAATTTTAATTCGATTGTATTGACCAGTCCCTGGGCTAGCATAGATCCACAGCAAGAGCGGCGTAAGATGGCGAAAGAAGCCTTGTCTAAACGTGTGAAAGTCGGCGAGAGTATGATTTGCGGACTCAAGTGCTCTAAATATGTCGTGCGAAATACTGAGAGTTATGCCTGTGACGACATTTCGGTAGCCGAGCCAATTTTGGATTTTTACAAACGTCTGGTTTTTTCACCAAGGCTGGGCTCTTTACCTCTGCGTTGTTATAGCTATACGCGAGGTCAGGATTTGAAAAGACTGCCGAAGAGTATGTCCTTTCAAATCGATGATAGTATGCTCGCTGACTTGCGCAGCGGTAAGTTGCTTAAGCTTGATACCACAAGCTGTAAGAAGATTCCTTATAATCCCAAAGATTTTGAAGTGCCCGCCGGGCTCAAGCGCAAAGTTGATCTGATTGAAGTTTCTTACTCTCCCGGTCAAAGGGACCAAATTGAGTCGATGATGGACAACATCGTCTTTGAATCTAAGGTTGGCCGGGAGTCTAGTCAAAACCGGTCATCAGGTAAATCGGGAGGGGCTGCAACTTCTAGAATGTCTGGTGGATCGGACTCTGGCAAGAAATAATCTTATTTGCTTTCCAAGGTGATAAAGTGGGCTTCTCTTGGTCGGGCTGGTTCTAATGGCTCGACTTGCTTATAGCTCGCTGAGCTATTGGCGCGGCAGCAATTCACTTTATATCTATAGAGGTTCAAATATGACCCAAGCTACTCTTTGCGACAAAGTGACTGAAAAACAGGCCTACGCCCTGGGTATTGAAGCCTATCTTTATTTTTTCCCACTGGTCTTGATGGAATTAACTCGTCGTCAGACCACAAACGCTCCGCTTGGTGAGCGCCCCGGTTTTGGTCCAGCAAACAGCTTTGCTCATATGCGCGCCTATCCTACTGCTGATTTTCGCGCAGTGGTTCGTCCCAATTTCGACACTCTTTACAGTTCCGGTTGGGTTGATTTAAGCAACGAGCCGGTCATTCTATCAATTCCAGATTTCGGCAGCAGATATTATCTTATGCCGATTTTGGACATGTGGTCCGATGTCATTGCCGTTCCCGGTTGGCGTACCACCGGCAATAAACCACAAAACTACGCTCTGGTCATGCCCGGCTTTAAGGGCAGTCTGCCGCAGGGCGTCGAACCTATCGAAGTAAGCACGAGCAATCTTTGGATAATTGGCAGAATCAAGACCGATGGTCCTGCTGATTATGCTGCTGTGCATGCCTTACAAGATCAACTCAAATTGGTGCCTCTCTCTCAATGGGGCAAAGGTGACTATGAGCCTGCCCTGAAAGTTGATTCATCAGTAGATATGAAAACACCGCCGCTTGATGCCATAGTGGCGATGTCTCACGATGAGTATTTTGGTCTAGCCGGTAAGCTTTGGCAGAAACACAAACCCCATGTTTCTGATTGGTCTACCGTGGCTCGCTTGAAGCGCGCTGGTTTTGCCGGCGATAAGTTTGACCTCTCGGGTTGGGATGCTGCCTTGGTTGCTGCCTTTAAGAAAGGCGCCGGTGATGCCATCAGCGTTATGAAGGAAAAGACAAAAGATACTGGCATTCCGGTCAATGGCTGGGCAATGAACACCAATACAATGGGGGTTTATGGTAACTTCTATTTCAAACGCGCCATTGTTGCCCTAGTCGGCCTTGGTGCCAACCAGCCCGAAGATGCGATCTATCCGCTAAACTTCGCTGATGCCGATGGAAAGCCGCTCACTGGTGAGAACAAATATGTCTTGCACTTCGACAAGACGCAGCTACCGCCTGTGGCTGCATTCTGGTCAGTCACCATGTATGATGCCGACGGCTTCCAGGTGGCTAATGCACTAGACCGCTTTGCTGTCAGTTCGTGGATGCCTTTCAAATATAATGCCGATGGCTCTCTCGATCTCTATATTCAGCACGAGAACCCGGGTGCTGATAAGGAAGCCAACTGGCTACCTGCGCCCTCATCTGGAGTGTTGGGTGTGACCATGCGACTCTATGCTCCCGATTTTGCCGCCTTGAACGGTGACTGGGTGCCGCCGGCAATTAAGAAAGTCTAGAAATAAGAAAGTCTAGAACTTCAAGAAATAGGGAGGGACGTCAAAGTAATGGGTTTTCCAGCGCGGGCGTCCCTTTCTTTCTCTGATGCCGGGAGGCTGCTGATTCAGCTCTCTTTGTTTGTGATTATGCTCTCTACGCCGACTTCTATTTTGGCGCAGACCGCTAATCAGGGAGTCAATCAGGAAGTCAATCAGGAAGTCACTCAGGAAGTCAGGCCGGGCGCCGTTCAGGCTAACGAGGAAGAAGAGCAGTGGCAAGAATTTGAAGATGCACAGTCTCCAGTGACCTTTCTCTACCCAAAAGATTGGCAGGCTAAGCTAGACAAGTCGAACGGAAGAATAGACATAAAGGCACCCGATGGTGCCATGCTTTCCTGGCTTCTGTTCTCGGTTTCGGAAGATGCGGCTGGTAAACTTGCCCCGGAACAGTTTGTATCTGTTTTTCTTAAGACCGTATCGCAGCAATCATGGTCTTCACCTCAATTGGTTAGCAATCAGGTCTATAGAGCCGACTATAAGAAAGAAAGTGAATCCGGCACAGCCTTGTTATTCTTTTCCCCTGCTCAAGCTAGTCAGGGAGCATTGGCTGGCAGGCTCTGCTTATTCGTTGCACCGGCAACTGCCCTAGATCACAAAGAAACTTTTGCCGAGATTCTATCTTCCTTTTCACTCGCTTCCCCGCAGTCTGCAAGCTCTTTGCCGGCTGATTCGGAGCAGAGTAAAACGGCTGGAAACTCTACTGAATTTAATTGGACTCGTTATACAGATCCTGCCGAAGGTTCCTTCTCTCTGGATGTGCCAAGTGGTTGGACAGTTCAGGGGCGCCTTGATCGTTTCAGTGCACTAGATGTTAGACCCTGGGTAAAGGCTGTATCGCCTGATCAAATGGTGACTGCCTTCATCGGTGATGGTAAGCTCGCGCCTTGTACCATGCCGAATGCCACCCTGAGCAGTTTAGGCTTCCATAGCGGCAGAAACTATAACGGCAGTCTTGTCTTAGACTATATTCCGGCTCGCCGGTTTGCCGAGAAGTATGCCCGCAGTAACTTGAGCAACTTTATCTCTGATTTGACTGTTGTAGATGCGCAGGAGCATCCAGAAATTGCTGCCGCCGTCAATGGTACTGTTGGTGCTACTAGATCTGAAGCCGCCACAATCAAGCTGACTGGTATGTACGGTAACATTCCTGCTATAGCTTATTATTTGGCTGTTACCAAAGCCACGATCGCCCATGGCACTGGAATGTGGTGGGTGACTAAGGTCGCCGGCGTGGTGGCGCCAGCCGATCGTGACGGCGAAGCTCTCGGCGTTATCTTGCATATGTTGCAATCTTTCGAGGTTGACCAAGCTTGGGCTGCCAATTCTCTGCGCAACACCGTTAATGTCTCTAATCACTATAGGCAGGTCAGTCAGCAGATATCAAAGTCGATTTCAGACCGGTATTGGTCCCAGCAGGCGCATAACGATCGCATGAATCAAGCTTATTGGAATCGGCAGGCTTCTCAAGATAGAAGTCATGACGGACTTTCAAATTATATTCGCGGCGTCGAGAATGTTTATGATCCAAACAGCGGCAATGCCTACAAAGTTCAGTATGGTCCGCAAGAGCATTATATCGACTCGAGCGGCAGCTATATTCTTGGTACTGATAATGGTGCCGCTCCCGACTGGACCAAGCTTATCTCTATTCCATAAACTCGGCTTCTGAAGGCTCTTTATTGCTTGAGAGGCGGTAACTACCTTCTGGATTAACATTGATACCGCCAAAGGCTTGCGGGTTATCGCATTTGATTTCACAGACGCCTTTATTGAAGTTGAAGAAAAGTTTGAAGCCTTCCTCCTGGTGCGAGGCTGTGCCGTTCTTGCAATTGATTATGCCTGCGGACTCGCCGGTATTCACCTGTCCCGGATTTTCGCCTTCCCAGGTTGAATTGAGCAGAAAGCGATACTTCGCTCCCGCTATCTTCTTAAGCAAGAGAAGTCCTGATGATTTACCACTGCGCATCTGATAGCTTCCGGTCAGATCTAGAGTCTGCGTGGTTTTGCCCTGGCTGCCTTTGGTTTCTTTTGCTGTTGTATAGGGCATTGTCAGAAAGGCGAGTGCCACAGTCGGCAGTAGAGCTATTGAGAACACTTTTGAGCTAAGTTTCATTGTCTTACCAGGTTTTCTATTGGTAAAGATGATACAGCTTTCGGCAGGGTTTGTGCTGCTTGTATTTCTGGTAACTGCTATCTGCTGCTTCTACAACCAAAAGTTTGTGGTCATCATGTGGCTTAAAAGCATAATGCCGCAATCGATGTAAAAGAATAGCGCCAGCACCCCTATTGCCGGTATCCGTTTACCTTGCCATCTTGGCGAAAGAATAACATAGATGGCAGAGAGAAATAAAACTGATGCAGTGAGATTCTCTAGAGACACCAATACTTTGGTATACCATTCATCGTGATACCAAAAGACGTGACCCTTGCTTATTGTTCGGTGCGTCGTCACATAGGTAGCCCAAAATGGCAGGCTCATAGCTGGTGCTAGTGCTTTAGATAAGTTGCATAAGTCGACAATGCCAAGCTTTCTAATTCTCGGAGCGAGCAGCGCACAAATAATTAGAAAAGGAACCAGCATCGCCGGTGAAATGATCACCGCGAGGCTTGTGAAGACTCCTTCAACTAGCGGCCTAAAAGAATCTAGAGCCCAGACAAGCGGTTCTCGATTGAGATTCCATGTTTGCGGTAAAACTGCATGGATAGACCACAGGCAACTGAATAGATTCAGCGCTAGCGAAAACTTGAATAAATTCAGGCACAAGGCTGACTTGTCGGAAGTCTTTAGCCAAGTAGACTTATTTGACCAGAATGTATTTTGGGAGAAAACTGATTTCATTGCGGCTCTCGAGTAGTCTTGGCTTGTCCTATTCTCGGGCGAGGCACTGAAACTAGATCTAATCACCCATCACTTAATCAAGTGTATGGTGACCTAGAGCCGGCTGCTGTCCGGCTATATAGCTGCTGCAATAAATAGAAGATAGATTAGAACGCCAATTCTCTTGAATCGCAAAGCTTAATTTGGAATTGGTATGCCTTCGTTTGGTATGACTCGCATGTCGACATTGAAGAATATCTTTTCTGCCGAAGTCAGCCCGTGGGTGCTCACTTTGATCGGCACATGCCATTTAGGGAAGGGCATGTCTGGCACTAAACATGTGATGCTCGATGGGCTGGCGCTGACAATTTGAGCTTTGTAATCGCCGAATTTGACTTCGTTCTCGGCTGCATTGGCTGAGAAACCGCTGCCGCTCAAGATAACGGGATGTTGCGGTGGGGAGGATAGCATATCGATGTTTTTGATCTTGGGGGTGGCGCGTACTTGAACGTTGAATGGTGCGCTATTCACTGCATTTACTGAAACTGTCAGAGCTTGGCTTCCGGCTTCGATTTTGGCAGGCAACTTAAATCGAATTTGCTTGCCGGTGACGTTTAGCGGTTTGAATTGCTTTCCCCCAAGGCTGACGCGCACTGCATCTTTGGCTTCACCAAAACTGTTTCCTTCTATCGTGATATCTTCACCCACACCCAAGGGCTGCGGCTGTACTGATGATATTACCGGTCGCTCGATATGCACTTGCATTTTGACCCATGCTCCTGATGGACCAAAAGCTTGCACTGTGATGAGAGTGTTGCCGGCGCCAACCTTGCCTGTCAAGTTATTCTCGTAGATGCCGTTGCCGTCAAAGTCCTTAATGCCGGCATAGGGTTTACCGGCGAGGCTGACCTTGATGTCGCTTGCCTTGGGGCGCCCTTCCGCTCCATTTGTCAATCTGAGCAAGAGCTTGGCCTTTTCTTGACCTGGCTTGAGATTGATATGGTGGTTCCAGGTATGCCAGGCTCCTGCTCTGGTAACCATTGGTTTTGAGTCTTGCAGTAAAAATAGCTCTTCAGCTTGGGCTAACGCCGGTTTGGTTGAGGCGGTGGCCAGAGCAGCTAAGGCTAGGGCGGCATAGAAACTATTTTTTGTTGAATACATGACTTTACCGTGGATAGTCCGACCCGCATAGTTTAACTGCTTTGCAAGATTGTCGTCTGCTCTATCTAATCTGCAAAAAAAGACACCGGAAGCCGCTTGCTGACCTGAGGCTTGTGCTGTAGGCTTAGACAGTCTCTTGGGTGTTTGGTCTGATGAAGAAGATTTGGAGTTCCGCCAAAGTATTTACTGCCTTTTGCCTATCGCTTGCTCTTGTTTATTCGCCTATCCCTTTCCTGTTCATGCTGCCGGCATCGGCCAATGTCGAACAACAATTGACCAAGCAGATTGCTGCTATTGCAGCTTCATTTAAGGGCAAAGGTCGCCTAGGCGTCGGCGTTGTCGATATCGATTCGGGCGAGGCTTATTTTTTCAATGGCAGCGATAATTTTCGCATGCAGAGTGTAGCCAAGATGCTTGTGGCAATTGCCATACTAAGACAAGTTGATGCAGGCAAGCTGAAGCTTAGTCAAGATGTGGCTGTAACTCCTAAAGAAATTGACCAGATTGGCATGGCGGCTTTGCCTGAGAATTTACCGCGTGGTACAAAGTCGCTCAAGCTTTCTTATTTGATTGAACGCTCTATGCTTAAGAGCAATAATGGCACAAGCGATGTGCTCACACGCTTGCTTGGCGGTCCGGCGGCTGTCGACAAAGTATTCAAAGCACTTGGTTTTATGGCGATTAGAGTGGACCGCTATGAAAGACAAGTCTCTGAATTTGATGACGCCAATAGTGGTGCCGCACTATTGGACAGTGCCACCCCCGAAGACATATGTTCTCTCTTGCAGATGTTGCATCAAGGCTTGCTTTTGAAACCTGCCTCGGCTAACTATCTCTTGGAATTGATGCGCCGCTGTCAGACCGGGGACAATCGTCTTAGGGCTGGGCTTTCCGCCGGTTGGACTATTGCTGAAAAGACAGGTACCGGGCGCATCTCAAAGGGCATAAGTGTTTCAACAAATGATGTGGGAATAATTACTTCACCCAAGAAGCATAGTTATGCGGTGGCTGTATTTGTGGCTGATGCAAAGCTTAGTCGCGCACAATGCGAAGAGAAAATAGCTCAAGTGGCTAAGGCAATTTGTACTTTGCCGTAGGTGTTAAGTAAGACCTATTTTCCGGACTTATCCTGGCTTGTCATTTCTATCTCCAGCACTATTGCAACTTCATCACCAACCATGGCACCGCCATTATCGAGTTGCTTGTTAAAGGTCATGCCGAAGTCTTTGCGATTGATTTGGCTAGTTGCAGTGGCGGCTATTTTATTTGGAGTTTGGCTGTCATTCCCTAGTGTTACTAATTTACCAGCATTGAGAGTAACTGGCTTTGTGACACCATTTATGGTGAGATCGCCTTCGATATCAAAACCTTGCTCTCTTTCTGTGATTTTCTTGGAAGTGAACTTGATTTTGGGATATTTCTTGCTATTGAAGAAATCTTTCGACCTTAAGTGGTCGTCTCTTTGCTTAGAGTTGGTATCAATCGAGTCTACATCTATGCTAGCTTGCACTTTCGCCTCTTTGAGATTTTTGCCGTCATAGTCGACCGTCCCTTCTAATTTTGAGAAGCTTCCTTTTACAGTAGAGATCATCATATGTTTGACTGAAAATGTCGCTTTACTCTGTTGGCTGTCTATTTGCCAGGAACTGGCGAGAGCCTGACTATCTGAAGTGAGGCAAAGACCCCCAAAGATTGAAAGAATAAGAACCGGCTTTATGGTCTGTCTTTTGATCATGAGGCACCTATTTGATTTACATTTGCCATTAAAGAAAACGCGGTTCATCAATTCAATGATGAACCGCGTCTTGTCATTTGCTGCTCTTTATTTGAGGTCGAAACGGTCTAGATTCATGACTTTTGTCCAGGCTTTGACAAAGTCTTGCACAAACTTGGCTTGTCCATCATCCGAAGCATAGACTTCCGCCACCGCCCGCAGTTCCGAACTTGAACCAAAGATGAGGTCAGCCGGTGTGGCAGTCCACTTTAGTTTGCCTGTTTTGCGATCTAGTCCTTCATAGACACCTTCGCTCTTTGCCGACTTGGACCATTTTGTAGACATATCGAGCAAGTTGACAAAGAAGTCATTTGAGAGCGTGCCTGGTCTAGCTGTCAGTACTCCATTTTGTGAATGACCCTGGTTGGCATCGAGAGCGCGCATACCGCCAACCAGAACAGTCATTTCGGGCACTGTCAGTTTAAGGAAACCGGCTCTTTCAACCAAGGCTTCAGCCGGGGATTTTTTATTGCCTTCGGCATAATAGTTGCGGAAGCCGTCGGCTTTAGGCTCGAGCAAATTCATAGAGGCAACATCGGTCTGTTCTTGAGATGCATCGGTGCGACCCGGCGAGAAGGGTACTTTAACATCCACTCCGGCTTTCTTTGCTGCCGACTCTATGCCGGCATTACCGGCAAGAACTACCAAGTCTGCTATCGAGACTTTTTTGCCGTCTTTGTTTTGGCTGTTGAAGTCTTTTTGCACTGATTCCAGGGCTTTCAGTACTTTCGCCAGTTCAGTTGGATCGTTTACAGCCCAGCTCTTTTGGGGTTCCAGTCTGAGGCGTCCGCCATTAGCGCCGCCTCTCTTGTCTGTACCTCTAAAGCATGCTGCCGCGCCCCAGGCTGTTCTCACCAATTCATTGTTAGAGATGCCTGTAGCTAAGATCTTCGACTTGAGGCTTTCCGCGTCTGAGTTGTCGATAGATTTATAGTCGGCTTTGGGTATGGGATCTTGCCAGATAAGTGATTCTTTCGGTGCGTCTGCGCCCAGGTAGCGCGAGCTTGGTCCGAAATCTCGGTGGGTTAATTTGAACCAGGCTTTTGCAAAAGCCAGTTTGAATTCTTCTGGATTTTGTTGGAAGCGTTTGGCTATTTTGCTGTACTCGGGGTCTAGCTTGAGCGATAGATCGGTGGTGAACATCATTGGTGGATGTTTTTTCTTAGGATCATGGGCGTCCGGCACTAGGTCTGCTGCTGCCTTATCTTTCGGAGTCCATTGATTGGCTCCAGCCGGGCTTTTGGTCAGAACCCAGTCGAAACCGAAGAGATTATCGAGGTATTGAGTGGTGAAGTTGACTGGATCTCCCGACCAGGCCCCTTCAAGACCACTGGTGATTGTGTCTTTGCCTTTGCCTGTGCCGTATTTGTTTACCCAACCAAAACCTTGTTGTTCGACACCTTCGCCGGCTGGGGCCGGTCCGACATATTTGTCGGGAGAGGCGGCGCCATGCGCCTTACCGAAGGTATGCCCGCCAGCTATAAGAGCCACTGTTTCTTCGTCATTCATAGCCATTCTGCCGAATGCTTCGCGAATGTCATGGGCGGCGGCAAGCGGGTCGGGATTGCCGTTTGGACCCTCCGGGTTGACATAGATCAGACCCATTTGGGTAGCCGCCAGCGGCTTTGCTAGTTTGCCTGAGGCATCGCGGTTATTCGACATGAATTTCTCACCGCTGCCCCAGAAGATCATGTCCGGTTCCCAGTCATCAGGCCGTCCGCCGGCAAAGCCATAGGTTTTGAAGCCCATTGATTCAAGGGCGACATTGCCTGCCAGGACCATAAGGTCGCCCCAAGAAAGTTTTTGACCATATTTCTTTTTTACCGGCCACAAAAGGCGGCGTGCTTTGTCAAGGTTTGCGTTGTCGGGCCAGCTATTGAGCGGTTCAAATCTTTGCTGACCGCCGCTTGCACCGCCGCGTCCGTCATAAATGCGATAGGTGCCGGCGCTGTGCCAGGCCATCCTTATAAAGAAAGGACCATAATTGCCATAGTCCGCCGGCCACCAGTCTTGCGATGTGGTCAAAACTTTTTTGATATCTTCTTTTACTGCTTTTAGATCGAGAGTTTCGAACTCTTTTGCATAGTTGAAGTCACGACCAAGTGGATTCGATTCTGGTGAGTTTTGTCTGAGCGAGGAAACATCAAGTCTTTCTGGCCACCAAAATGAATTTGATCTGGGGGCGTCTTCGGCCATTGCCGGTAAACTTTGCGAAAGCATCGACAAAGTTATTGCCTGAAGAACTACCAAATTTCTCGTTCTTTTTTGCATTTGACGGAGTCCTTATTATTTGTGTTTTTAATTGGTTGAGTGAAGGCGTGCAAATCTAGCGGCATCGAAGCCTTAACTGTGATTTGCTTTTGCAAATTGATCAGGATTCTTGTTTGGGTTGACCTTGTTTTGGTTCGCCAAAGAATGTCACCGTGTAGTTGGAGACTTTGTAATTGTCGTCAAGACTCTTATCTAGCGATGGCACTGCTTCAAAAGGAATATCGTATATACAGCCGTTTTTTGTATCGACGAAGTGGTGATGGCGCTCAGTATTGGCATCGTACCTGGCGCAGCCACCTGGCTCTGTATAGACTTCCTGGATGACGCCCGCTTCTACAAGAGTGTGGAGAGTGTTGTATACCGTTGCCCTAGAGAGCTGAACCGGCAAGGCATTGGCTACAGCTTCCAATACTTGGTCGGCTGTAGGATGCGACTTTGTGTTCAGTAGGTATTCGGTAATCACCACACGCTGAGGAGTGGGCCTAACACCGCGAGAAGCTAAAACTGTTTCTGCCGTGTCCACAGATATCCCTCTTCTGGTTACACTATTTAGACTAACTCTAAGATTGTTATGTGTCAAGAAAGCGGTTTGCCTTCTGTAACCCAAATAGGGTTATGGTTTAGCTTCTTTAGTCGGCTGACAAGCGAAATTTCTAACATTAAACGGGACGCTTATTTGGTCTATTTCGATTTTAGATAATCGAGGGCTGCTTTGAGTTGAGTGTCTTCGGGTGAGTTCATTCGCGCATCTTTTGGCAGGGCAACACTTAAGTCAGGCGCAATTCCATATTTACGATTGTGGGCATCACCCGGCCAGGTGCCATTGGGGGTGAAGTACTGAAAATTGGTTACTTTCAGCCAACTGCCATCGGGCATACCATTTCTAAAGGTAATTTGACCGATACCTTTGCCGTAGGTCTGGCTTCCAATTACATAGGCTTCTTTGTTATCTTTCATGGCTCCGGTCAAAAGTTCGGAGGCCGAGCCGGAATTTTCGTTGACCAGAATTACTACGGGCTTGTCCACCAGGTCGGGGTGTCGTGGCATGAGCATGCCTTGATAGGGCTTGGCTTTAGGATCACTTTCGTACTTGCTGCTTAGCTGGATACCTTTGTCATTGAGCGTATAGTTGGTTGTTTCAAAATCGACCGCGGTGCTGTCCGCCGCCCGGGTTCGGGTGCGTAGCATTTCACCTTTGGTCATAAATAGTGAGCCTGTTCTTAGTGCCTCCATGACTAAGCCGCCTGGATTATTGCGCAAGTCTAAGATATAGCCTTTGGCATCCGGATGACCTTGAATAGCTGCTTTTACTTCATCTGATGTGTCGGACTGTCCGAATGTTTGTACAGATAGATGCAGATAACCATCTCGCATCTCGCTCTTCACCGCAGGAAAATCAATCAAGGCGCGGGTTAGTTCAATTTCTTCTTCTTTACCCTCTCTTTCCACGGTCAGTTTTACTTTAGTCCCAACCTCTCCTCTGATTAGCTTTGCAGTATCGGTCGCAGTTTCAGTGTCGATTAGCTCGTTGTCTACTTTGACAATACGGTCGCCTGCCTTCAGTCCGCCTGCCAGCGCCGGTGAATTCTCGACTACTTTATTGACTAGAACCTGGTTTGGCGCCGCTGCTAGATCGCTTGTGGCAGAATTTTCTTTCTTGGGTTGGTCTTTAATCTCGATGCCTATACCGCTAATTTCGCCTCTCTCAGAGCGCAAAATTTCCACTGTTTCGGGCTTTGTAATTACGTCGGTATAGTTGTCTTGCAGAGTCTTCAGGGCTTCATCGGCAAATTTAACCGCATCGGCATCGCTCTTGATTGAACAGTTGTATTTACTCTTTAACTCTTGTACCTGGCTGGCGGTTAGGCGCGACGGATCATAAAAGTTTTCTAGAGCGTGGTTGACCAATTTCAAGTATGGCACCGAACTAGGGCAGCTATTACCGTCCAGCGCTTTTGTCGGCTGATTGGCTGACGCTGCTAGGTCGGCATCGGCATAGAGAGTTTCTGCCGCTGTTCTTTTTTCTTTCGCTTCGGACTTCTCCGGGCGAATTTGGTGTGCATCTCCGCTATGAGAGTCTAAATAGGAGTCTGCCAATTGCAATCGCTCCGCCGCCATTATCTGCCAACTGGACTTCCAACCGACAGAGTAGCTGCAAAGCCGGGAGCTCGAAAATGGTGAGATTACGGCTTTGAGTAAGAATACGCAGTAAGAGCCGCAGGCACTATTTAGAGTTGGGTTAGGTGGTCGCTTTCGAGAGCAATTAGCATTACTGTACCGATTATCAATATTGAAAGAGCAGGCAATCTCTGCGATTTGAAAGTCGGCGCAAAAAATACTGGAATAAGCGCAATAATCGGCGGAATAAAGGCACTGGTAATTAGCTTTTGATAAATTGTGTATTGCCATTCCGCCGCTGTATGGAAGTCGGCGGCACCAAGTATATGGCTGGTATCGTTGCCGACCACACCCAGTTGCAGTCCCCAGGCTAAGATAGCAAAGGCAGGTAAGAACGGAATAGCCAGTTGCAAAAGATGGAAAGTAAGTTTGGGTGGTTCTCTAAAGAGAGAAAAGGCAACCCACATCGCCACCAGAGCGATTGGTGTGATGATTGCAACCACTAGAGCTTCCTTTAGCATTCCGGGCAAAAGCGCAGAAAAGTCAATCAATTGATACCAGTCAGGCGGTGCTATGTTCTCAAAGTAGCGCATACTATGCAGCATAAAGATTAGGTCTGCACAAACCAATTGCAATAAACTGTAAGTAGTGTTTCTGCTTTCTTCCACTATTCTTACCGGGCTGCTGGTACACATAAGTGTTATACCCTGGCTCTGCAGGCAATTCAAATTAATGTCGCGCGCAAAAGGCAGACGGTTCTAAGCCCGAGACCAATTATTGGAATTGCTTCTCATCGCGCCAAGCCGGTGCTAGTGGACCAATATATGGCAGGTTTAGATTTTGAAAGGTGGTAGTCTTCATTTTCTATGAACCTGAATCGCCTGAGTAAACTCAAGAAACCTATTGAGCTGGGGCTCTGGTTTTAACTGCCTTCATATCGGTGCATAATGCTGGTGACGAAATTAATTGCTGGGAGTGTCCATTCTTGCCCGAGCCTATTCTTTCTCAACCTGTGATTCATAAGGCTCGCTGTCTAGAGTTTGAGCAACTAATAGACGGACTTCGCAGAGCCTGCGAGCAAGGCAGTGTGGTCGAGGCGAAAAACAAGGATGGTTTATCGCTATTTGTATATACCTCTAAGTGTGTCTATGAGAAACAATGGGATGACTTCTCTGTTTTGGCACGTGGTTTGATTCTTGACTGCGCCGACAAGCGATTGATTGCCACCCCTTTTCCTAAGTTCTTTAATCTTGGAGAAGGAGATTCTGTTTGGCCCTTGGGCCCGTTTGAGACCTTTGAGAAAGTAGACGGCAGTTTGATAATCGCCTTTCATCATCGCGGGCGGTGGCAGTGTGCGACCAAGGGATCTTTTAATTCAGATCAGGCTCTCTGGGCTCAGGCGCGTCTTGAAAGCTGTGATCTTTCGCCGCTAGATAAAGGAACTACCTATTTGTTTGAGGCAGTTTATCCTGAAAATAGAATTGTCATTCGCTATCAAGAGTCTGCACTTGTGCTATTGGGGGCATATGACGAAGCTGGTTTTGAACTGAACTACGCTCAACTAATGGAGCTGTCCCAGGCTCTAGGTTGTCCTGTGGCCAAACGCTTTGATTTTCAGTCGTTGCAAGAACTGAGTCACAGTGCGCGTACTTTGGGCTTGTTGCAAGAGGGCTTTGTGGTTCGCTTTGCTGATGGTCTGCGTTTGAAAATTAAGACAGACGATTATCTGCGCATTCACGGCATGATCTCGCGGGTGACGCCTTTGGCTATTTGGGAACATCTTGTGGCTGGCACCGATCTTGAATCTATTCGCCGAGATCTGCCTGAAGAATTTTGGCAGGATTTTGATCAGATTGTCGGCATCCTAAAGCAACAATTTGATAAGCAGGCGGATAGAGCAAGAGAGCTAGTGTCCACACTTTCTCACCTATCAGACAAGGAAGTAGGTTTGCGCCTTTCTGAGTTTGATCCGAATTTGCGTCCGTTTATATTTGTGTGCCGAAAGGAAGGTTCCAGTTTCCCTGGTGCGGGAGCCCGTCAGACAATACTGAAGCAGATAAGACCCGTGCGCAATTTCCTGCCAGGCTATTTGCCTGGTCGGCCCATGCAAAGAGTACAAGAAGAAATGTAGCGGCTGTTTATGTAAGTGAAATGGTTGTCTCAAGCGTATGAACTGAACCGCTTTCAATTCTTACTTTGTTTTTGAGAGCATTAGCCGACTCGACACAGACAAAGTCTTTCCATTCATCAGCATCTAAATCTGCCATTTTTGCAGTCAGTGTTTGCCAGGGGTTCCAGACTACTGTAGTGAGCGAATTAACCTTTTCAATATGAATGGTTCTCTGCCAGACTCGGTCTTCGATAGTAATTTTGCGGTTGGTATCAAAATAAGGTCTATCGGTCTCGCACCTGAGTACAAGCCTTTCTTCCTCTTGTACTTTCTCTTTCATACCGTCGGTTTTGTCGAAGTAGCTAGTGCAGTCAAGACCACAGATCTCGATTTCGCGCACGTCGCCGACAGCGAAATAAGAGTGAAAAGCATCTTCGATAAAAACGGGTTCTCCGCTGTTATTCTTAAAACTAAGCTTCATGGAAAGTTTGCGCCCCAACTCAACGTGCAAGTTGAGTTCGAAGTCTCTGTAGCCTAAGTCAGCGGTACTCTCGTTGGCTGCTAGGGAGAGTAAAAGTTTGGTTGTGTCACTCTCGGTGGTGGCATCAACAAGCTGCCATAGCGAGGTGCGGGCGAAGCCATGAGAAGGTCCGTCAGTGCGTTCATCAAGTGGGTTGGTGGATCTGGCGCCAAACCAGGGTGCAATTAAGGGGACTCCACCTCTGATCGCTTTGCCCTTTTGAAAGGCGGAATTTTTACTGAGGAATAAAACAGGCTTTTCATTTAGCGGCTGCCAGGCTGTAAGATGTGCGCCTTGTAAGAATAATTCGGCGCTGCAGGCTTGATTTTTGATCTGAATCTTTTCCAGCTCGCCCTGTTTAATTATCGGAGGCACTGTCGGCGGTTCCCTTCTTTATTTGATCTTGGAGAGGACTTCACGATATTGCTCTAAATAAGCTCTGCGCTCTGCGTCTGTCTTTTGAGCCGCTGCCCAGGCAATAAATGGGGGAAGAATCTCGCAGCCCACAAAACCAAAGATACCATGGTTGAGCGGGGCAAGAACCTGGTTGATGTCTCCGTGTCCTGCCCCTGGTTCGAATTCCTCTTCTCCAGCTCCAGTTGTAAGAGCCAACATTGCTTTTTTGCCTTTGAGCATTCCTTTCTCGTACCAGAGTCCCTCGTCGTATATTTTGCCCATGGCGAAGACTTTGTCTACCCAGCCTTTCATGATCGCCGGGACTGAAAACCACCACAAAGGAAATTGAAAAATCAAGAGATCGCACCAGTAGAGCTTTTCTATTTCTTCTGCGATATCTGGGCTAAAAGTATTGTGCTTTGCTGCATGGGCTTCTTCAACTTGTTGTTTAAAGTAATGAGGGTCAGCAATCGTTTTGAAGTTTCTGCGGTCTGAGACCGGGTCAAAGTTCATTCTGTAGAGGTCTGATCCTTTAAATTCGTGCCCTGGTTGGCTAAAGACATCTTTTGCGACATCGTACATAGCGCCGTTGAAGCTTTTTCTTTCCGGGTGCGCCAGAACAGCTAGTGTCTTCATCGAATTTCCTTTGGCAAGAGCGAAAATTTTGGTCTTTGTTTGTAAGCTAATCGATATCGATTAGCTTACAAATTTACTTTAGTCGAACTTCAATTGAGCAAAGTTAATCGTAGACCAGTCGTCTAGCTCGGTCAAGTACTGTTGAAAGTTTTTGTAGTTCGTTCAATTTGTAAGTCTATCGATATCGATTAGCTTGCAAAACCGCATGCTTGAGTTTGATTTTTATAGTACCTGACGCCCCGCGTATCGAGCCTATCGAAACCACTAAGAAAAGGAAGGTTCTAGTGCGAAGACTAGAACCTTGCTAGGGAAGAATGCGCGTTCTTTACAACCGGGGCTTTAGGAATGTCTATTTAGTGTAGGTCTTTTCCTTTTCGTATTCTTTGCCCGCAGCAGTAGTACCGGTAGTGGTGATTACTTTTGTAGCGGGTTCACCCTGACCTGCGGTCACAGTCTTGTTGCGATCGTAAGTGCCGCCATTAGCAGTGGTGCCGGAAGTGGTGACATTTTTGTCATAACCTTCACCCTG
>JAIETF010000020.1 GCA_019745415.1 Candidatus Obscuribacterales bacterium
GTGTTCCTTGTTTTGCTCGTCATCATGATCTTGATTGCTCCCTTGATCGACAAATCCGACCTCAAGATCAAACCGCCCGAAACTAAGAACGCTAAGAAAGACGAAGCGACCAAAGGCATTAGTATCGATATCGACAAAGACGGACAGCTGGCTATAAACGGCAAGTATGTTCGCGATCACAATATCGAAACTATAAAAGCGATGATCGTAGAGTTGAAAAATGCCGCTCCGCCAAATACCGACTTACACCTCACTCTTAACGCCGATGGCGATGCTAAGCAGAAAGATGTGGTGGAAGTGATGAGTGCCGCTGCTGCTGCCGGCATCAAGAAAATGCGTGTGGCTACCCAGCAGCAGACCAATTATTAGAGCGCTTCTTCTCTAGATAAAAGCAGGTCTTATGTCTTCTTTCTATAGACTTGGCCTGATTGGTTACCCCCTCGGTCATTCTAATTCTCCGGCTATTCATGCTGCTTTTCTTGGGCAGTTCAATTTGCTCGGCGAATATAAGCTATATGCCGATGCAGATTTGCAAAAGCTGCTTGCTGCTGCAACTGCTGCTACTACTGGTGGTGCAGGCTCTCAAGCCCTTGATGGCTTGAATGTAACTATCCCTCATAAAGTGGCTTGTGCTGCCTATATGAATCATTTGTCCGACGAGGCGCGTTTAGCTGGTGCGGTCAATACTATCGTGATTGACAGAGAGGAAGGTCTTGTTGTCAGCGGTCATAATACTGATATAGCTGGAATCAAGCACACCCTGCGGGTAACCGGCAAAATTAGTCCGCTCAGTGAGCAAGAAGAATTAAATGGTCCTGCCGTGCTGCTTGGTTGCGGCGGGGCTGCCCGAGCCGCTCTTGTCGCTCTGGCCGACTATGGCTTTACTTCTTTCGTTCTTTTGGTGCGCAGCTTTGATTCGGCTTATGCCATGCTGCGTGATCTTGATAAAGCTGGCTTTGACCCTAGGCTGCTGCAACGCATAACCGTGATTTCTACTAGTGAGTCGGAGCGGCTCATGAAGGAGATGCAAGTCATAGGTCAGGCTTCTGTCTTCATCAATGCTACTCCGCTTGGACAAAGGCAGGGAGCCTCTGACTTGCCCGACTGGTTTAGACCGCTTTTGCACAGTTTGGTAAGAGAGACCCTTGTTTTTGATATGGTCTATGCCAGGCAGGGTCTGACTCCTATAACAAGACTGGCTTATGACCTCGGTTTTAGCAAAGTGGCTGATGGAAGAGAAATGCTTGTCGAGCAAGCTCGACAAGCATTCAAACTGTGGACTGGTTTATTGCCGTCATTTCAGATCGGCTTGAAAGCTCTCAATGAGGCGCTTTCGGTATAGATGAGCTTGCTCTTCTATCCTTCAAAAAAGATAGGCACTAATTTCATCGCCTGTCCGAGATCGCCTTCTACAGAAAGTACTCCCGAGAGAGCGGCTGTCATTGCCGACATACGTCCTTCTATGATCATTGCCATATCTTCGGCACTGATTGAGAGCTTGCAGTTGTAGGCAGCTCCTTCTTGATACTCGGTGACGTTGAGTTCGCCGTTATTGATGCTTAGCAGCCAGGCTCCGCCGTTCTCGCCCTTGATATTGATCAAGTAGGCGGCGGTTATGTCTTTTGCTGCTTGCGGTTTGAAGCGTTTTTTCAACTCATTGATTATTGTTTCTTGCGCTAGCACTGTATATACCTCTAAGATAGGCTCAGATTATAACCTCTTATAATCTTTTATATGGATATCTCAAGGGGATTCATACATGTCTTCCTCTAAGAATGGCGTAAGCAATGGGGCTTCCGATGCCGGTGGCGCTGCCAAAGCGGCAAAACCCCGAACAAACTTTAGACGTTCGCAGATGACCGGAGTCTCTAGTCTTTTGCCGAAAGTGGTGCGGGCACTGGGCATAGACCGCAGATTGAAAGAGCATACTTTGATGAATCTCTGGCCCCATATCGTGCCGGAGCCCTTTGCCAGCCGGGCTCGTCCTCTTTTTATTGATGCTGATGGCAACCTGGTTGTGGCTGTGCAGGATGCTGCCATAGGGCAAGAGTTTGGCTTTAGAAGGGCTGAGATTTTGAAGATGGTGGGTGCGGCGGCCAGAGGCGTTGGGCTCAACTTGAACGGTTTGCGCTTTGATATGAAGCGATTTTTTGAAGGCAAGCTGGAGCGCGAAGCCGAATTGCGTGAGCGCTCCGCTGTGCTGCCTGCGCCTACTGCTGCCGACCTTGCCGCCATTGTCTTAACAGAAGATGATTTGGCCGATTTCAGATATCTTGGTGAGGGAGATATTGAAGATGAAACCCTCAAGGGTCGTATGCGCGCCCTCTATGAGAAAGAACTTAGGCTGAAGCGCTGGCGAGAAGCAAATGGCTATCCACGCTGTAGTCGCTGTGGAGATGTGGCACCGCGCTTACATGGGATAGATCTTATCTGCGCCTATTGCTTTGCCTCTGGTATGTCCAAAGATGCAAGCGAAAAAGAGCTTAACGACTAGTGATATCTATGCGGCGCATATAACCCTCTCTGGCTGGCTCTTTTGGGCATCGGAAGGGCGGTCTTTGGTTAATCTATACTAGGCTTACTAAACCCTTAGATTTGCCTCGTGACTACTGTGTTATCATGAGGTCCCAGTGGAGACCAGGTAAGCATATCGATATGATTCGTCTGCAGAATGTTTGCAAAAACTATGGCGGCACCCCCGCTCTCTCCAATGTGAATTTACACATCGGCCTTGGTGAATTTGCCTTTTTGGTCGGGCCCAGTGGTGCCGGTAAATCTACTTTGATGCGCCTTCTCTATCGGGAAGAAGTACCGACATCAGGTAATGTGCTGATTTCAGGCGTCAACCTAAACCGTCTTTCCAAAGGGCAGATTCCGCTTTTGCGCAGAAGGCTCGGTATCATTTTTCAAGATTTCAAACTCTTGAACAGCCAGACTGTATTCAATAACGTCGCCTATGTCTTGCGTGCCCTTGGTGTCGATGAGCGCGAAGTCGGCAAGCGTGTGGGCAGTGCTCTGGCTGTTGTCGGTCTTGAACACAAAAGAGATTCCTATCCCACCGAACTATCTGGTGGAGAGCAGCAACGTGTAGGAATCGCGCGTGCCATCGTCAATGGCCCGCCCGTTCTTTTAGCCGATGAACCGACCGGTAACTTAGACCCGGCTACCTCTTTAGAGATTGTGCAGTTGCTTGAGCGAATCAGTCAACGCGGCACCACTGTTTTGATTTCTACCCACGACCAGCCCATCGTCAACGCCATGCGCAGACGAGTAATCGCCCTCAAAAAGGGTGAAGTGGTGGCGGATGTCGACAATGGCTATTATGAGCTGGAGATGGCCTAAAGATGCTTAGAGCAATTAGAATATTCAATCGCGTTTGTGTGGAAACCTTGCTTGGTCTAAGAGCAAGTGGTTGGTCCAACTGGCTTGTTGTGAGCATTTTGGCTATTGCCCTGACTATCTTCGGTTGCGTGCTGCAAGTCACTATGACTTTGAAGAATCTAGTCAATGCATGGGGCAATCAAATTCAAATTTCAGCTTATTTGGCTGAGGGGGCTGATCCCAAGAAAGTCGCCCATGAAATTTCACGCTTCCCCGAAGTGAAGCAGGTTGAGATTGTCACCAAAGATGTGGCTTGGAACGAGATGCAGCATACTTTCAAGGTGGCATCCATCGAGAATCCTCTGCCGAATACTCTGCATGTCAAACTTTCCAGTCCTGACCAAGTGGAAGTCTTGGCTCCTAAGTTGAGATTGATGTCGGCGATTGAAAATGTGCGCTATCCGCTCAAAGTCGCTAAGAAGATCAATGATGTCAGACATTTTCTAGAGTTGGCTGGTCTTTTCGTCACCACCGCTCTTTCTGCCGCCACTCTAGTGGTCATCGGCAATACGATTCATTTGGTCATCAAGGCCAGGCATAAAGAGATAGAGATACTCAGTCTCATGGGTGTGGGTCATTTCTATATCAAATGTCCTTTCGTTTTTCAGGGCGCTGTGTACGGAGCCTGTGCCGCCATTATGGCTTCCGTGGTTCTCGTTGCTCTGCATCTTTATATAGACCCTTATGTCAAAGACCAGTTGCTTAGTCTGGCACCGGCTCTCACCCAGAATCTCGAATATTCAATGGGTCAGACCGCCGTGCTTATGGCTATTCTAGGTGTTGTGGTCGGTGCCGGTGGCAGTCTCTGGACTTCGGGGCGTTATATCAAGATCTAGCGGTTAGCTATACTGCAAAGCAAAATAAAGAGGGACCGGTTTTCTTGGTCCCTCTCTCTTTTTCTTTGACTATCTAGATCTAGATTGAGATTTAGATTGCAGCCGGGGTGGTCACCGACACTTTAGTCATTTTGTCTGAGACCCTTATCGAATCCACCACATCTTGGCCTTCCAGTACTTTACCGAACACAGCATAGTTCATGTCGAGGAAATGGGCTGGTTCTAGGGTGATATAGAACTGGCAGCTGGCTGAATTAGGATCATTTGATCTAGCCATGGCTAAAGCGCCTTTGTGGTGCTTCAGGTGCGGCTTTACTTCCAGTGGAATGCGGCGGGTCTGATTTGTAGCCGGGTCTACATAGTTACCAGTGCCGGTGCCGCGCGGGCAGCCGCCTTGGACGACAAAGCCAGGCTCTACTCTATGGAAAGTAAGGCCGTTGTAGAAACCTTTGTTTACCAGGTCGAGGAAGTTATTTGCCGTGGTCGGCACTTCCGATACGAAGACCTGCACTTTGATAGTGCCTTTGTTTGTTTCAATTGAGACGATTGGATCTGACATTCACAAATATTGAAAGCTTGAGCTTCCAACCTCCTTAAAATTAAACCGTTGATTTTAGCACTTGCGCCGAATTATTTGCCTTCAGAAACAACGCTGACCTTGGTCATCTTGTCGCCCATACGAATGGAATCGACCACATTTTGACCTTCCAGCACCTTGCCGAAGACGGCGTATTTGCCATCGAGAGCCGGTTGGGCATCGAGGGTGATATAGAACTGGCAGCTGGCCGAATTAGGATCGTTAGCCCGGGCCATAGCCAAAGCGCCCTTGTCGTGAAGAAGAGTCGGATTGGTTTCTAGTCTCAAGTAGCGGGTGGCGCCGGTCTTGGGATCGACATAATTGCCGGTGCCGTTACCAAGCGGGTCGCCGCCCTGGATGACAAAGCCGGGTACGACGCGGTGGAAGCTGAGACCGTTGTAAAAGCCTTTGTTGACCAGGTCAAGAAAATTCTCGGAAGTAGCGGGGGCGTCTTTCTTAAATACTTCAACCTTGATAGACCCTTTGCTTGTTTCGATGAGAACGACAGGATCGCTTGCCACCCGCTTGGCGCCTGCCTTAGCTTGCGGTGCAGCGTTTGCGGCGGGGAGGGACAAGAGGGCTGAACCTGCCACCATGACTAGTGTCATTGCTGCGGCGCCGCCCATGACTAACGACCTGAATGAGCCCTTTTGCAATTGCATTCTATTTCTCCTTGCTTATTTTGTTTGACTTGGCTTATTTTGACTTGGCTTACTTTTATTTGGCTGAATTTGAGAAGGCGCTATTTGCCCAGACTGAACTTGACCAGGCAGAACTTGATTTAATTTGAGTTGGCTCAAGACCGGTATAGTGACCATTCCACCTTGATTTGCCGGGAAGGGCGGCAATAAGAGCGGCAAGGTAATGCTATCAATAGAAGCGCCGTCAGGCACTTCGAAAGCTACCCAGCCTTCAGTTGCATCTTGGGGCAGAACGACGCGACGGTTGAAGCGACCGGCTTCGATTTCGTGACGGCCGGCATCTCTTCCTATGGCAGTGCCCAAACCCCTTTTGGCGTTTTCTTGCGGGGTGAGCATTTCATAAAAAATGGGTCCAGCCAGTCCAAGGGTGGCGGCACTTACCGCCGCTACTGCTGCTTTGCCTGCCGGCGACAAAATAGAATTGTCGAGCTTTATCACTCTATCGGCTGAGACAGCCGCGATCTCTCCGGTGCTGGTTTTACCCTTGATGGCATCGCCTAGCAAGACCACAGGATCGTTAGATCTGTTGGTGAGCTTGAGATTGACGATAGCCAATCTCGGACCGCGGTAGCGTGTCATAGGATTAGCATTGAGCAGGCGTGCCGAGCCTAGCAGGTTGCTTTTCTCTATAACGGCCTTGAGTTTATCGCCCTGAGAGTTCTCGCCTTGAGCTTTAGCAACTTGCTCCGGTGTGAGGGGCAAGGGGGCTTCCGGGTCGGCGATTACGTCTCCGCCCTTGATATTGATTGCCGGACGAAGCTCTAGTTTTTGCTCGCCGTCTGGGTATTGTTGAGCAAAAACATTTGATGCGCTTTGAGAACCAACCATAGTTAGTGCGAGAAAAACTAGTTGAAATGCTCTGCGCTTCAATAAAGAGTGAACCATGATGCCTTTTAGTCTATGCCTTTCTCTACTGTCTTTGACCCACCAATTGATAGGTCACTTTAGCTCTGGGTTGGGGCTCGCCTTCTTTGACTATTGAGATACGCTCAAGACCTTCGAAAGTCATGCCGCCGTCGCCGAGCTGCAAGACAATGGCTTCTTGAGCCATTGTCTTCGAAATTGGATGTTGATAGCGAATGAAAGCTTGGTTGCCTACAACTTTCTGTACATAAAGCTGGGTGGTGACGCCCTGATCGGTGGAAAGGGTGTAATTGCCGGCATTGCCGCCGATATTCCAGATATTTTGAGTGCGTTGCTGGAAAATTTGACCGATACCGCCTTGATATTGAGGTTGGGCGTCTACAGTGGTGCGGTTGCCCATGACCCGCCAGGCGCCCATAAAGCCTTTGGGCAGAACTGCTTGCTTTTGCACGCCTGCTTGAATAGTCTGGGTTTGTCTTTGCTGTTGGGGCTGCTGTCTGGTGGCGCTGGCATTCAGTCTAGGAGTTGTTGGTACGGACTGCGGCGCGGGATAGCTGTAAGAACCAGAGAAACTGCCGGGGTTAGAATCCATGAATTGCTGCTGTTCTACACCCAGCTGGAAGGGATCGGCAGAGGCCCCTTGCCCTGCCGATAAGCCGGTCAAAGCTGCAAGGGTCAGTATGGTTGCAAATAACCTGGCTTCTTTCATCTTATCCCTCGTTATTGTCTTGCTGGCGATACAGCTTTGTCTTTCAACACTGGCTCTATTTTATTACCTTATTAAGCTTTTCGCCGGATTAAGGTTTTCGCTGAAAATTACTTCTTGCCTGATTTACTATTTCGCTGGTTTTGGCGCTTCCAAGCCCGAAATCTGCTTGTCTTCGCTGACATCGCGGCTGAAGCCCAGTTCGGTCAGTTTTTTATAGGCCGCCTGGCCGGTTTGGGAACGCGGGTCGTTCACCACTATCTCCACAAGCGGAGAGAGGGCCTCTGGACCTCTTCCTTGCTTGATAAGCAGGTCTGCTTTGAGAAGCTGGGCTTCTCTTTTAAGCTGCGAGAAGGACTGATTCAATTGCTTTTCGCTAGCCGCCTGGTTTTTGGTCAGTTCGCTCTTGGCAAAGGCTTGATACATGCGGTAGTGAGCGTCAGCTGCGTCTGTCAGCCATTCACCCAGCTCCAAAACCCTCTCTTGCAGTTCTCGGGGCGGAGTGCCCATTTCAAGAGCGCTGCGCAATTCTTCCAATCTGATTTTGGCGTCGGCAGCTGTTATTGGCAAGCTTTTATAGCGACTGCGCATTGTTTCTTCCGGACTCATAGGCTTGTTGAAGCCGTTCGAGCCCGGCACAGGTGCCGAGCTAGCCGGCTTGTAATTGGCTGATCCCGGTAATGGGGAACCCTGGGCTAAAACCGGCTGAATAAAGCCTGGCAGAATTAGACCAGGCTGAATTAGACCAGGCTGAATCAAACTAGCAGAGCCCAGAAAGTCGACACCCAGAGAGCCAAGGCCAACCATAGCCAGAGTCGTACCCAGGCTAAACCAACGAGAGCCGGTCAAGTTTTTGATTTTTACTGGCTCAAGCTGATGCTTTTCTTGTCCTAAATTTAAGGTCGAAGACCGAGCGTGTTTATTTGCCAGGCTATTGTAGATACTCTTGCCGTAAGCATTTCTTTCAGATTTACCGCTCATCCGGTCTGCCCCTTTCCAATGTGTTAATCTGTTTGCCCGTCGCCTTTTAGAAGTGCTAATTATGCACAATTTGGATTCAATGTTTTCTTCTTCTTTTAGAAAAACCAGTTTTTTTCTGCTTCATTCTGTACTTGCAGCTGTGTTTCTTACCAACACTGTGGCCTCTAGCTTGGAGGCTGTAGCAGCTAGCCCGGAAAATAAGGGCTCTCATTACAACCCGCTAGACCGTAGCTTTATTGAGCGTTATTTGAAGAGCTCGGAATACATGCCGGTGGAAGAAATTAAGCCGGGGATGGAAGGTTATGGTTTGACGGTGTTTCAAGGCACCAAAGTGGAGCGCTTCCAGGTCAAGGTCATCGGTGTAGTAAAGCAGGTTCTGAGCGGCAGAGACGCCATTTTGGTCAGGCTGAGCGGCCCGCATATGGGCAAGAACAATATCATCAAGGGTATGTCCGGCTCGCCTATCTACATAAGTAATCGGCTTATCGGCGCGCTTTCTTATGGTTTTGATTTTTCCAAGGAGCCGATTGTCGGTATAACGCCAATAGTCGATATGCTTGACGCACTCTCTTTCGATAACCGATCAGAGAAGCCACGCCATATCTCGCAAACTAATTTGAAAGAACGTGGCTTTCCCCTACCTGCCCAGTTTTCGCCTAGAGAATTTGCCTCAGGTGCAGGCACCGGCGCTTTGTCTCGGTCTGGTTTTGGAGCTGGACTTGGCATTGGAGCTGGGGCTGGTTTTGATTCTAACTACGGTCCTAGCTTTAGTCAAAGCTTTAGTTCTGGCGCCGCCCCGCGCATGGTGCCGCTACTGGCTCCGGTTGTCTTGGCAGGCTTTTCTAATCGAGCCCAGGCTTATCTGCAAAAAGAGTTTGCCGAGAACCTTGGTCTCGGTTTGACCCTCGGTGGTGCCGCTGGTGGTATCAATCCCCAGTTGGCTGCTGAGAGCGCTGCCCATGGCGGCGGCAATCGCACCGGTGCCAACTCAGAAAAATCTGCAGACAAGGCGCTCGATCGTTTTTCTGAGAAGCTGGTGGCGCCAGGCAGCGCTGTTGCCGTCATGCTTTCCACCGGCGACTTCTCAGCGGCCGGAACAGGAACCGCTACCTGTAATTTTGGCAAGAAATTTGTTGCTTTCGGTCACAGTTTTTTAGAGGCGGGCGGCGTTTCTTTTCCCCTAGCCTCCGCCTATATTCACGACATTTTGCCCAGTCTAGCAGTTTCTTTCAAACTCGCTTCGCCCATAGAAGTAATCGGCACGATTTTTGCCGATCGACCTTGGTCAATAGGTGGAGAAGTCGGGCGCCAAGCCGAACTGCTCCCACTTAATTTGACTGTCAGTGATGAAGTCAGAAAAGTGTCAAAGCAGTATCATAGCAGGATAGTCGAACACCCTGACCTGACGGCCAGTCTTACTACTGCGATAGTAATGTCGGCTTTGGACGCCACTTATCAGTCTCAATCACCGTATGTGGTGAAGGTCAAAACTGTAGTTGATATGGTGGAGCGAGGCAAGCTTGAGCGGGTGGATCGCTTTGCCGTCAATTTCCCAGCCCATCCTTCTACCGACATTCTTGGGCGTCTGAAGATCTTGCGCGAGCCAGTGAGTGGCTATGTTGGGACTCTTGTAGATCGTATCGTCGACAATGATTATGAAAGAACTCGCATCAAGAATGTCGATGTTGATATAACTATTGAAGACGGGCGCAATGTTTCACGCATCGAGAAAATCTATTTGGACCGTGCCAGTGCAGCGCCCGGCGAGACTGTCTCCGTTTACTGTCGCCTCAAGCCATACGATGGAGCTGCCGTGGTCGAGAAACTTAGCTTCACTCTCCCTCGCGATCTTCCGGATGGCGATATCGCCATTGGTGTCTGCGGCGGAGATGAATTGGAGGCCTTGCGCAAGCGCATGGGTGTTGGGGACCCTGCGCCGGAGAATTTTACCCAGGTTCTAGCCCGAATAAAGAGAAAAGAGCGATCGGACAAACTCTGCGGACTGATAGCTTTGCCTCGTCAGTCAATGATTCTTTCGGGAGAGGTTTTGCGAAATCCTCCAGCCCATTGGATCAAGCCCTACTTTAGCGAACGTGCCACCCATCCGCCTGCTCTAGTTAGAGGTGAAGAAAAGGTCTCACGCCTGCTCGACAGCATAGTTGATGGCTCACATGTTGTTGCGCTAACCGTGAAAAGGAGCGATAAGGTTTTCTCTAAGCCCCTGCCTTTCTTTTTCACACCACCCAGTGTATCTGCTTCAGATTCAATAATGATGACTGAGCAAGCGAGAAAAGCACTTGATCAAAAATCGAAAGATACCAGCAGTACATCTGCTGCCACACAAAGTGCAACCTCGCAGGGAAGCCAGTCTTCAACCGCTTCTTCCTCCAGTACCAGCCAGCCGGCCAGCACGGCCGCTGCCGGTGCCAAGCCACCGACTCTCTGGTCGCAAGCTCGCACTTTCCCTCATTTGAGGGGCGTTAATAGTTTCTATCAGCATGACGAGAGCGAACTTCGCAATGGTAAATGCGAAGGCGTGGTGGTTGATAGTCTCGGTCGTCTCTATCCTGGTTTCAAGGAACGCAGAGTCTTCGAACTGGGCGGCGAAGCCCGCCCGGTTGCATCCGCGTATTTCAACGGAGTGCTTTATTACCTAAGTGAAAACAAGCTATTTGCTCTAGAGAAGACAATAGAGAAGGACGGCGTTTTGCGTGATGAAAGTGTGAAAGCGCCGATTTTGATTGCGGAACTGCCGGCACTGCTTGCCACTTCGCTTGCTGTCAAAAGTGACGGCACTGCCTTCATCGGCACCGCCCAGAGTAATGGCGCCAAAGGGCAAGTATTGAGTCTGAAGCTCAATGGTGCGCCTGCTAAGCCGACAGTTTTTGCCCGAGTCGAGGAAGAGATAATTACTTCTCTGGCGCTGGACGAGAAAGGTCTTCTTTATATCGGTACGGCCGGCACTGGGCGTCTTTATAGAATGGAAGCCGAACCAGTTTTGTTTTACGACTGCAAGCAAGCTCATGTAAGCGCGCTTAGCTATTCTTCTTACGACAAACGCATTTATGTAGGCACTGCAGAAAGAGGTCTAGTAGTTTCTCTCTCTACAGAAGGCGATAAGGCGGCGCGTACAGAATTCGAAAGTGGCGAGCACTTAGTTACTGGGCTGGCACGCGATAAAGCAGGCAATCTATATGTGGCAACTGCTGGTCAAGGCAAGCTGTTTAGAATTTCTAAAGACGGCGAAGTCGAGACCGTTGCTTTGAGCGAAGCCTTCTATACCCTTTATTACGATAGTTCTGAGGACCGAATTTACACTGGTGATGCAGAAGGTGATGTCACACGCGTAGCTTACGACAACATTCAGAGACAAGCTTTTTTCTTTCCGGTCTGCCATACCGAACAAGAGGCGGTGCAGTCTATCTCTTGCGATGGTGTTGGGCACATTTTCATTTTGACTAGCAATGTCGGACTTTTGAAGGTCGTCGATGTTTCGCCCTCAGGAAGCTGTGTCTATACTTCGACTGTGCTGGATGCCACCAAGAAGAGTGTTTTTTCTCGTCTTCGTCTCTATAATGCCGATGGTGCAAGCGACAGCAACGCTACTCGACTCTTTCAGGTTGAGACGCGCAGTGGTGATTCCTCTCAACCAGACCAGACCTGGAGCGATTGGCGACTTTGCCAGGCTGACCCGGAAAGTGAGACACTCGGTGCAGTTTGGTTGGTTCCTTCACCAGCCGCAAAGTTTATTCAATACCGCTTGACTTGGAAGCCTGAACTACTGGCTGAGAAGATTTTACGCAAAAGAGCTGTAGGCGGTATCGAGATTACCTACCAGCCTAGCAATTCTGCTCCGTCATTCGGATCTGTGTCTTTATCGGCTGGTGATGCCTTGTCGGGCAGTGAGACTATTGCGGTTACTGGCAGTGATGCGGATATGGATAATCTATTGCTGGCTGTCGAAATCTCTGGGGATGGGGGCAAGACCTGGACTGTTTTGAATGGCGACATTCGGTCTCGTAAAGCGGGAGAGAAGGGCAAGAAGAAGAAAACAGAGACAGCCAAGGTCAATGATGCAGATGGTTCAGCAAAAGATGCTGAAACCAGCAAAGAATTAGGCAAAGGTGGTACCAGAGAAGTTACCAAAGATGAGGGTAAGAGAGGAAAATCGTCATCTTCTGCCGGCGATACTGAAAAGCGCAAGAAAAATGGCGAAATTTCTGGCAAGAAAGTAGACAAGCAGAAAGAGAAGGATGCGAATTCCGAATCGGAAGAAAGTCAGCGCAAGAAAAACGGCGAAATTTCTGGCAAGAAAGTAGACAAGCAGAAAGAAAAGGATGCAGATTCCGAATCGGAAGAAGGCAAGCGCAAGAAAAACGGCGAATTTTCTGGCAAGGAAGTTGAAAGATCTCCCGAGAAGGATTTAAATCCTGAAATCGATGGTCAGAAGCAAAGTAAGAACCAAAAAACTTCAATCTTTTCGAAAATTCCGCTGTTTCCTTTTGATGCTCGCGGTTTCAGACTCGACCAGCGTCTGGAAGAGAATCCGAAGGATGAGGCTCCCAATTCTGGCGAGCGAGAGCGAGAGAGCGAGGGCAAGTCTGCACCAGCCGCTGAGAATACAGAAAGTAATGAAGCCAAAGGCGGAAAGGCACAGTCAAGCGAGGCAATTGAGATTGCAAGTGAGAAATCGACTGAAGGCTTCAATGCCAGCGAGAAGTTTACTTATCAGTTTGAGACCAAAAAGCAGAAGGATGGTCGCTATCTGCTGCGCCTCACGCTATCAGATAGACCTTCAAATGCTGATAAACCCGGACTTGCATTTGCCTTACGCGATGTGATCATTGATAACACGCCGCCCTATATTGTCTCCGGCCCTACATTTGAGAAAGTTGGAGAGGACCGATTGAACATCTCTTTGAAGGTATCCGATAAGACATCTGAGATTTCCGACGTCACCTATCGAATTGATGGATATGAACCATTCAGTTTCTCGGTGGTGGATGGCCTGGCTGATGGCAAATCCTTGACCCTAAATGCCCCTAGGGTATTTGCTCCGCGTGGTTCGAGTCGGGGACTGAAGGAAGCGCATAAGGTGACTATTGAAATTATCGACCGCGCTGGAAATTCTCATAAAAGCACTCATTCTCTACCATGAGCTAAAAGAGGACCGCAATGGATTTAGTCAAACAAGCGTTTCTGAGACGGAAGTCTCCGCAGCTTTTGCTTTCAGAAGCAGAAGGCGGAGAGCATGGACCTATGCATAAGCATCTTTCAGCTTTTGACCTTGTCGCTTTTGGTGTTGGAGCGACTATTGGTTCGGGCATCTTTGCTCTGACAGGCACTGCCGCTGCTGGTCAAGCAATAACCGAGCAAAGCATCATGTCAACACCCTTGTTGAATTTCATAATGGGCTCAACCCTGGGCAGGGAGGGTGCCGGCCCAGCCATTGTTGTTTCTTTCATTATCGCGGCCATAGCCTGCGGTCTTGCCGCTCTTTGTTATGCAGAATTGGCAAGCATGATCCCGGTTTCTGGTTCTGCATATACTTTCGCGTATGCCAGTCTGGGTGAAGGAATTGCTTGGATAATTGGTTGGGATTTGATATTGGAGTATGCGGTCGGTAACGTTGCTGTAGCGGTGAGTTGGAGCGATCATTTCTTGCACTTGTATCATGGTTTAACTGGTCATGGTTTGCCTCTCTGGCTGACAAGCGATCTGGCTACAGCGCTCAAGCGCAAATCTGAGATGGCTAGTTCTGCCCAGTCAGTGCTCTATTCTAATTTTGATTTACCGACTCTCTGGGGACAGCAGATTGCAATTAACCTACCGGCATTGCTTATCGTTGCTCTCGTTACTTATGTTCTGGTGGTGGGCATCAAAGAGTCTGCTAGAGCCAATAGCATAGCGGTTGCAGTCAAGGTCTTGGTTGTACTTTTCTTTATCGGCTATGGTGCCTTTTTGGTAAAGCCCGAGAACTGGGTGCCTTTCGCGCCCAATGGATTGGTTGGCATCATGGGAGGGGCGGCTATCGTTTTCTTCTCCTTCATTGGGTTTGATGCCGTTTCTTCTACTGCTGAAGAGACTAAGAACCCCCAGCGCGATATGCCTATTGGCATGATTGGGTCTCTCATTATTTGTACATTGCTCTACGCTGGTGTTTCTTTGGTTTTGACAGGCATAATGCCTTACAAGTCTTATGCGAACGATGCAGCGCCGGTTGCCACTGCTTTGGCACATGGAGGCAGTGCCTGGGCTCATTTGGTTGTTGCAGTCGGCGCGCTGGCAGGTATGACTTCGGTGCTTTTGGTTTTTCAACTAGGACAACCGCGTATCTTCATGGCAATGGCTAGAGACAGGTTACTTCCTGATTTCTTTGCCCGCTTGCACCCTCGTTATCGCACTCCATTCATTCCCACGATTTTAACCGGACTACTTGTTGGTGTCTCTTCTTTATTGATTGACATTGGTCAGGCGGCAGAGCTTACCAATATCGGCACTCTTGCCGCCTTTATTATCGTCTGTGGTGGGGTGATGGTATTGCGCAAGACCGAACCAGATCATCCTAGAGCATTCAAATGTCCCCTGGTGCCGGTTGTTCCTTTAGCTGGGATAGTAGCTTGTTTGATTCTCATGCTTTCTTTACCGCTAATTACCTGGGTTCGATTTATCGGCTGGATGGCGCTTGGTTTCGCAATCTATTTTTTGTATGGACTGCGACGCACATCAAGATTAGCCTATTCTAGGAGTCTGGCTGGAGGCGAGTCCGAATCGAAAGATTCTGAGACGGAAGCCTAGTTCGCAGCTAAAGGCCACTTCCAATTTGCAAATTCAGGCTTGTCTATGCCGTGTTCATGGGCATAGTTGCGGCAATCGATCTGCATATCCATGAACTTCGATTTGGCATGCGCTCCCTTAGTCTGCAAGGCCGGTACCCTATCTATGACATCCATTGCGATGCTGAAGCGATCAACTTGATTGTTTATAGCAAGTTCAAGTGGAGTGTTGATATTTCCCTTTTCTTTGTAGCCTCTGACATGCAAGTTGCCGTGATTGGTACGGTTGTATGTCAATCTGTGAATGAGCCAGGGGTAGCCATGGAAATTGAAAATGATTGGCTTATTGGTGGTGAAAAGCACATCGAAGTCTTGATGAGTCATGCCGTGCGGATGTTCGTTAGAGCACTGCAATCTCAACAAATCAACTACGTTGATAAATCGTATTTTTAGATCGGGGAATTCTTCTCTAAGAAGAATGCTTGCCGCAAGCGCTTCTTGAGTCGGTATGTCACCCGCACAGGCTAGCACCACATCTGGTTCTTCGCCTTGATCTGTGCTGGCAAAAGGCCAGATACCAATTCCTTTGGTGCAATGCTTGACAGCAAAGTCCATATCCATGTACTGAAGGTGTTTTTGCTTATCGCTGACAATGACATTTATATAGTTGGTGGAGCGCAAGCAATGATCTGCACAAGATAGCAAAGAGTTAGCATCGGGCGGCATATAAATCCTTACCACTCGCGGACTCTTGTTCACCACTAAGTCAAGGAAACCTGGGTCTTGATGGGTGAAACCGTTATGGTCTTGTCTCCAAACTGTGGAAGTTATGAGAAGATTGAGCGATGCGATATTGGCTCTCCAGCCTAGGTTGTTGCAGCTTTCAAGCCATTTTGCATGTTGATTGAACATCGAGTCGATGACATGCACGAAGGCTTCATAAGTGGAGAAAAAGCCATGGCGTCCAGTCAATAGATAGCCTTCCAGCCAGCCTTCCAACGTATGTTCGCTGAGCATCTCCATAACCCGACCATCTGTAGATAGCTCGCCTTCGTCGTCGTCTTCGGGTAGACGATTCTCTATCCAGAATTTCTTGGAGGCTTGGTAGATATCGTCGAGTTTATTGGATGTAGTTTCATCAGGCCCGAAAACCCTAAATTCGTTAGGATTGGCGAACATTATGTCTCTTAGGAATCGTCCCAGAGGTCTAGTGTTTTCCACTTCAAGTACCCCAGGGTGCTCCACCGGCACGGCGTAGTCCTTGAATTCGGGCATCTTCAGTGACTTGTGGAGGATGCCGCCATTTGCATGTGGATTGGCACTCATGCGACGATTGCCCACGGGCGCCAGGTCTCTCAGTTCCCTACAGAGAGTGCCATTTTCGTCGAAAAGTTTCTCGGGCTGATAGCCTTTCAGCCAGTCTTCTAGTTGTTGAAGATGCTCAGGCTTCTTCTCTAACTGAGCCAGGGGCACCTGGTGCGCTCTCCATGTGCCTTCAACTTTATGTCCGTCAACAAGTTTGGGTCCGGTCCAACCCTTAGGCGTACGAAGTATAATCATGGGCCAGGGGGCGCGCTTCAAATCGTTTTCTTGTCTGGCTCTTTGTTGAATTTGCCTGATATCTTCAAGGCACTGGTCCAAGGTGGCGGCCATTGCTTGATGCATTGATTCTGCTTCGCTGCCTTCAACAAAATAGGGACGATATCCGAGACCTTGGAAGAGTTTGTCGATTTCTTCATGATCAAGCCTAGCAAGAATAGTCGGATTGTTTATCTTGTAGCCATTGAGATGCAGTATCGGAAGCACTGCGCCATCTCGCTTGGGATTAATGAATTTGTTGGAATGCCAGGCTGTTGCCAGCGGTCCAGTCTCAGATTCTCCATCACCAACCACAACTGCTGCGATTAGTTCGGGATTGTCAAATACAGCTCCGTATGCGTGAGAAAGGCTATAGCCTAACTCGCCACCCTCATGGATGGACCCTGGAGTCTCCGGTGTGCAATGGCTTCCAATACCGCCAGGAAATGAGAACTGTTTGAAGAACGCCTGCATACCTCTTTCATCTGTACTTTTATCTGGATAGATCTCTGAGTAGGTTCCCTCCAAATAGACCGGTGCCAGAACGCCAGGCGCGCCATGCCCGGGACCTGCTAGAAAGATCATATCTAGGTCGTGCTTCTTAATCAGACGATTTAAATGAACATAGGCGAAACTGAGACCAGGACTGGCTCCCCAGTGCCCGAGTAGTCTTTTCTTTATATGCGAAAGTGAAAGCTTCTCTTTGAGTAGCGGATTGTCTCTTAGGTAAATCATTCCGGCAGCTAGATAACAGCAAGCCTTCCAATATCGATCGATGTTCTGAAGTTCGTTAGCGCTAAGTGGACGACCTTTGACTGAAGATCTTGCTGGTCCAAATGCTGTGATATCGTTTGCTTGAGTTGTTTCGCTGGCGGCAACCATTGCCTAATCTCCTATTGTTTTGACCGTTATCCAAGTTCTATTGCGGCTATTCTAGAATTGGATTTTAAGCTCCAACTCAGTACTGAAGGCTGCAAATACATTCTTATTAGAAGCGATTGTATTGAGAGTCGAGCTGTAAGTTAGCATTCTTGCATAGTTAGCTAATTAAGTTCTCGGCCTTTCGGTCTACCTGCGACTGCTACCTAAGGCTTACTTCTAAGAAATCGAAAGATTTAGCAAAGGCTCAGAGCCCCTTAATTTTATCAACTAGAGGTTGTGCCGGTCTAAAGTTAATTCTTTCGCTGAGCCATTGCGGCAGAATTCTCCTGTAATCGGTTAGTTTGAGCAATTCTCTATAGTTGAACTGCAAAAGAAAGCACTCTAAAACCTTTCTTGTGCATTTCTTTCGTCCGGCTTTCCATATCGCCAGCAGCCCTCGCCCGAGTGCTGAACTCCCGAGTGCAAATTTTCTTCTTGCTATGCCGCTAAGTTTTACTTTTTGCTTTGTTCTCTCAATAACTAAGGCACTTGTTCGTCCATCTGTGTAGATTGTTTGCTCTAGTTCTTTTCTATGCGTGCGAAGATGATCTGCGTTTTCGCAGTAATGGGGTCTTGGAGGTGTCTGGAGAAGGCTGGCGCCCGCGAAACCAGCTCTTTTAATCTGTACAATCGCTTCATCAGTCAAAGGTGGAAGAACCCGATTCCAGGGTAGTTTTCTGAATACACCCCTTGTTAGTCTTTCAATATAGCCTGACTTTACAGACCTTGATGTGAATGAGTCAACAGCTGTTCTTGAGGCAAACGGCAAGAGATCTCTGCTTGTGAAGATCGCATCATCTGGCATCCGTTGAACATAGGTTCGCATTAATCCAGCAACTTCTGAGTAATTGAGAGCCTCACCAAAGTCTAAGCAGACTTCATCATCGTCTTCTAGATCTTCAAAATCTTGTTGTTGTGGTTCTTCTTCTTCGATATTCTCGCAGCAGGCTAGTATGTGAATATTGTTTGACCTGTCAATTTTGTAGTCCGGAAAACTGCTTTTCGGTGTGATCTTTTTGGGGACACTTAATCTTTCCATTTTGAGACCTCGTCGTTTTTTTTTTGAGATTTCAATTGCGCAAGAAAAACAGAGATTTTTCTTGCGCTCTACTAATCTTAAAAACGAAAATTCAATGCAAAGAGTTCGATGATTCGTCAAAAATTTATGTTAATTCCTCTGTAGTCCTGACGATGCAAGAAATTTCGCTGTTTTTCTTGCGACGCCTTTCCCTAAAAGAGAGAAAGCCACAATTCTGTGACTTTCTCTCTCTCCCTCTGCAGACCCCGTAAATTCTTGAACTTACTGTTCGCGCAGCAGATTTCCAATCAAGTAGTTTGTTTACTTGACCATAACTTCCTTAGCTGAGCGAATCTCTGTCTTGTGTGTGCGATTCTTATAGGTCATGCTCGCATCGATAGTTCCAGCTGATACGGGGATTCTCAAAGCTGTCTCTGCTTTTGGAACGCTTACGAAGAGCAAGCCGCGGTCCAAGCGAGCTTCAATCTGGTCAGGCAGAATATCGGTGTGGAATTCGAACTCGCGAATCATATAAGTTGTTGGTAGTTCTTTCATGAGGTAGGTCGCGCGCTCTTGGAACATGGTCGGAGTCCGTTTCGCAAGTACTGTGAGATAGTTGTATTCTACTTTCACTTCTATGTCGTCCAGCACAACGCCCGGCAGAGCAAGTTCGAGAATGAACTGATCGTCTAGCTCCAAGACGTCGGCGCATGGCACTTCCCAGTCCCGTTGATGGGCATTGAGGTACTGGTGTTCGATGCCGGCTTCTTGATGCAACGGAAGGTTGCTTCTCCAGCCATAGTTATGAGCCTTGAGTGTGCGGTTGTAAAACATTGAAAAATCTCCAATTGGAATGTTCGAGGTTGGTTTGACGGAAGGTTTTAATCTGATTCTCAACTTCTAGGCAATAGAAAGTGCACTGCTGGTGATGGCAGTGACTATTAGCTAGTGCAGCTGAGGGAGATCATCTGCATCAGCTATTGAACTAGTTGTGTGAAAAGAATGGTTGCGTTCCGTGCTGATAATCGTAGCCCACTTTCCCGAGAAGATCGCAATATTTTAGGTGGCGACTGTCGCTATCTTGTGAACTTCAGAATTATTGCTGCTTAGCCGTCTTCGGGTTTAATGAAAAAGTCTACCTTCCAACATCCGCATGCCAGAAGGTAATTAAATAATGGGTGATCCCAATTTCGACAGATTGAAGCTATATGAACAGCTTTTCGGTGGCTGCTAATTTTGCACTTAATGTATTAATTTTCGCTGTACAGTTTTTGTCGGAGGAGCAAGTCGTTGTTTTATTCGGTCAAGAAGGCTTTTTAGTTCTTTCGTTTTTAAATCCAGTCTGTCAACATCTCCAGCGAATTCGCTAGCTTCAGCCTCAGCTGCTTCCATTTCTCTTCTTGATACAACTCCTTCTTTGTAGAGTTCCTTGAAATTCTCTGCTCGCTCTTGCCGCTCATTATGCTTTCTCTTTTTTGCTTCCAGCTCCGCAGAGGCATCCTTAAATTGCACTGAAATTTCCTTTTCTCTATCTTTCAAAGCTTCCCGGCTTAGAGAATCTATTGGCATTGAGAGTCCATAAAGGCCGATCATAGAAGGATCCACCATAAAGGATGGAGTGGTAGGAGGGGGAGGCGGGACCAGACTTGAATTTATAGGAAGACTCTTTATAACTCGAAAGTTCTTAGGTCCCTTTGAGAACTGCCCTGATTTCGCAGCCTGTTCAGGTTTCGCGGCTTGTCCAGCCTTTAAGGCTTGTTCAGTTTTCGCGGCTTGTCCAGCCCTTAAGGCTTGGTCCGATTTTATTGCTAGTTCAGGCTTGGCCTGTGCCTGCTTCGCTGGTTGCCCTGACTTAGCCGCTGCATCAACCTTTTTATTCTTAACCTCTTCACTGGCATGCTTCGACTGAAGGGTTGTACTCGAAATTCGATTTTTTTGCTCTTGCGCCATCACCTGCGAAGCCGAAGCCGGTATCTTTGAAGTCGAAGCCGCAGCCGAAGCCGAAGCCGGTATCTTTGAAGCCGAAGCCGCAGCCGAAGCCGAAGCCGGTATCTTTGAAGCCGAAGCCGAAGCCGCAGCCGAAGCCGAAGCCGCAGCCGGTGCCTTCAATACAGTTTCTGGCTTCGCTGTGGGAGTAGTCTTGTCAGCATGAGCAGCCTGCGTCAAAGTCATAGCTAAGATGCTGCTTAAGGATGCAACCAGCCAAAGCGCCTCCATGGCTTTGCTTGCCCCCTGGTCTGGTCGATTGGCACATTCTGGCTCTCTTAATGACAGGGGACCACGCTTTGGAAAAGGCTGAGTCTTATTTTCTCTCTTTTTCATATGTTGACTTCTCGGGATACCGGAGCTTTAGACTTTGCTAGGTAAACTAAGTCTTTTCTATTGAATCTTAGCTTCCTACTCGGTGAGCTTATGCAGTAAGCTTTTAATATGTCTGAATTACAGTCTAGCTCATCTGTCTCAATTCTTTTTCTTGGGGATGTGATAGGCAAGCCGGGGCGGCTTGTCGTCCGCAAGCTTTTGGATAGGTTCAAAGAAGAAGCGGCAAGCGGCGAGCGCCTTTTGCCGGATCTGATTGTGGCTAATGTGGAAAATTCTAGTCATGGCTTCGGCGTCTCGCGCGACAACGTGACTGAATTCAAGGAAATGGGCGTGGACGTGCTTTCCGGCGGAAATCATACTTTCGATCGTAAAGATGTCTTCGATTTTATCGATACTGAAACAACTCTATTGCGTCCGGCTAATTATCCAGAAGGTACACCTGGTCGAGGGTTTACAGTAGTTGAGAAGAACGGGCTGAAGTTTGCTGTTATTAATTTAATGGGCCGCATCTTTATGGAACCTCTGCAGTCTCCATTTGCAGTTGTTGATTCGATTCTTGAGCAGCTCAAAGAAGAGGCACCGGATGTGATACTTGTCGATGTGCATGCCGAGGCGACTGCTGAGAAAATGGCTCTTGGTTGGTATCTCGATGGACGGGTTTCGGCAGTGGTCGGAAGTCATACCCATGTTCAGACTGCCGATGAAAGATTGCTTCATAAGGGCACTGCCTACATTTCCGATGCCGGTGCCTGTGGTCCTCGAGACGGTGTGATTGGCATGGCACTAGATGGAGTTTTTCGTCGCATGGTAAAGCAGCTGCCTTCTCGTTTCGAGATTGCTGAAGGCCCTGCCACTGCCTGTGGTGTGCTAATTGAAACAGAAAGAAAGACAGGGCGCGCGCTTTCTATCCAGAGAATCAGATTCGAAGGTGATTCTTGAACACTCTTGCCGATGAAGCTGCGGTGCCAAGCCAGAGTTCTTGTGCTGGGGCAGATCTGCATTTGCATAGCCATTTTTCAGATGGAACTTGGTCGCCGACTGCCTTGGTTGAGCACGCAGTGTCAAAAGGGATGCGCTACATTGCTCTTTCGGATCATGATACTGTAGACGGTTTGGCTGAGGCACAGGCCTGTCTTGCCGAATTGGCGCGGCAACAGTCGAAGACCCTAAATAAGTCTCCTGATTTTGGCTCTGCTCAAGGCTCAACGCCTTCGTTAAAGCCTTTGTCAGAGCCTTTGTCAGTATTTTTGTCAGCACCTGGCGCAGCCCTAACGCCAGAACTATACTCTGGGCCGTCATCAATAAAGTCCTCAGAACTGCCATCAGAACTGCCATCAGAACTGTCATCAGAACTGGGCTCAGTAACAGCGCCAAGTGCCGCTACCCTCACGAACTCTGGACTCGCTCGCTTGCTGCCTAAGCTCATAAATGCCGTCGAAATCAACACAGTCTATATAGATAGGCAAGGGCAGCGTCAAGATGTCCATATTCTTGGCTACTTTCCAGATTTGCATAGTTCGGCGCTCCATGAGCTATTAGAGCGGCAGAAAGCGGCTCGATTTCGGCAATTGGAAGAAACTATCGCCTTGATTAACGCTAGTTTGAGCGTCTCTGCTTGCGGGCTTGAGCGGCCTGGACCGGTGAGGTTGGAAGATGTTTTGGCTGTGTCCGGTCCGGCTGCTCCAGGCAAAGCGCATCTGACCGAGGCTCTAGTCCGTCTGGGACTGGCTAAAGACCTTATGGATGCCTATGAGCGCTTTACTTCCTCTAAATCTCCCTGCTATGCCCAGCGCCGCAGCGTCAATCCGTTCGAGGCTTTGGAAGCATTGCGGAAAGCCGGCGCCCTCACCTCTATTGCCCACCCAGGTCAAGCCGCTTTTATGCAAGACCTCTTGCCCAAACTTGTTGCTGCCGGTTTGGATGGTATAGAGGCCTACCACCGAGTTCATGACGAGCAGATGGTGCGTTACTATGAAAATTACGCTGACGCGAAGGGTCTGTTTGTCACAGGCGGTTCAGACTGTCATGGACCCTACCTCGATAAAGAGAGCGGCACCTTCTATCCATCTACTATGGGAGCGATAAAGCTTCCCGAGAATAGACTGAAGACATTTTTGGAAAAGAGCCCGATTGGTTATTGTGAGACTTTATCTATTTGATTTGACAGGGTACCGGTCTCAACTTCTCCGATTTGGCTCCATGCGACCTTGCCCGATTTATCGAGAATGACCTGGAAAGGTATATAACCTTTGTAGTGGTTTTTGATGAGGGCCTTAGCTGCCGAGCCGGACGGATGATCAACGTCTATCAAGATAAATTTGACTGGCTTACCGGCTTGCGAAGTTTGTTTGTAAAGGTCGACTACTCGCTTGGCCTGCCGATTGACATTGAGGTCGCCGGAAGCACCGAAGAAAATCAAGGCAGGCTTGCCCGGCTCCACGTCGACATCTTCCATTTTGCTGGCTTCAATCGGGAAGCCACTATCGGTATCCTGGCTAAACGAAATTCCTTTCTTCAGCTTGAGTTCTTCTGCCGCATTAGAAAGAGTAGGCAGACCGAGCGCGATGGTCAAGGCTGATAAGAATGCCAGATTGCGTTTAGTTCTCATGGCTAGCTAATTTCATCCTCCTGTCACTGCACATGCAGTAATTGACTGCTTGCCGCATGATTTGTTCCCCATTATGAGCACTTCAGTTAAAGTCGCTCGCCTTGAGATTATGCACGAATTTCGACCAGCGGTGTTGTTCATAGCTATGGCTATACTCGATCAGGCTAGAAAGAAGTCTCTTACCCGATTCGGAGGCGCCGGTGAAAACCAAGGTAAATCGGTCCTTTTCTTTGGCGGTTGTAATGCCATAGGTTTTGTGGAAGGTTTCTATAGCTTCGCTGGGCAAGAATACCAAGTCTCTATTGGTCAATTGCTCAGGTTTTCTGCCAATCGCAATTTCCAACTGAATAACTTGATCGACCGGTTTGGCCGGTTCGGCGTTCAGTCTATCCCAGAGCCATGCCGACAAAGCCTGACCAGCAGGGAGGCTAGGGTTGTTATGAAGATACTGGGCAAAAGCTTCTAGAATCAAGTGGTGTCCTCCTGAAGCGAATATATCATAGTAGTCAGGAGGGGGGCGCTTTGCTAGTTGGGGTTGTGTGAAGAATTAAAAATGAGAGCGAGGCTGAAGTTTCATCGTTAGACGAGACTATTTTTTTGTCAAATTCGCTTTGATTAGGCTGTCTCTGGCTTACTATTTCTCGATTGTCCCGACCTTTAAGATGGATGTCATTTGGCGCCCGCCAAAATACTTCAGTAATTTTAAGTTCAGATTTCTATATATAGGTTCAAGAGGCTATATAATTGGAGCACTTGAGGACGCATTTTGCTCAAGACCCCTTTACTTTATTAAAGTAGTTTGAGTCGCACCAGCGCGAGCTTTGCAGTGCTGGATTAGAGTCCTCAGTCGTTGAAAAGATTTTGACCGCCGCTGCGGTTGGGAGTGTAGTCATAGTTAGCACTGAAGCCTTGCTTAGAAGTTCGGGCTCTAAACATACAGAAAGCAGTTCTGCTGAGTCGATTGAAAGACGACTCAAGGATGATTTCTTGCCTCGGGTGAACAAGCCAGGGCAGTACCTCGGCAATGAGTGGGGTGCGAGAAGAAAGAGTTTCTCAAGCAGTCGAGTGAGAATGGCGCTTGCTTTTCCTGACCTGTATGAGCTTGGGATGTCCAATTTCGGACTGAAGATACTCTATCAACTCATTAACGATATAGATGGCTATATGGTTGATCGAACCTATGCACCGGCTGGTGATATGGAAGCCTTAATGCGTGCCGAGCAGTTGCCGCTTTTTGCCTTCGAATCGAAAGAACCGGTGCAGAATTTCGATTTGATTGGTTTTTCTCTGCAATACGAGCTCACCTATACAAATGTCCTCAACATGCTTGAATTGGCAGATCTGCCTTTGAGAGCTTGTGAGCGTGAGACGATTTTTCCCTTGGTTTTTGGAGGCGGACCCTCTGCCGTCAATCCCGAACCGATGGCGCCTTTTCTTGATTTCTTTGTTATTGGCGATGGTGAAGAAGCCCTGCCGGCGGTGATGCGCCAAGTTGATCAGTTTAAGCAAGATGTTTATCCGGCTCTATCTTTAGACAGTAGTTCAGTAGGCAAAATGTCTCTTGCTTGTGTACAAGCAGTTCGTAATTTGCTTTTGGCTCGATTGGCTTGCACCGTACCTGGTGTTTATGCGCCGCAGCTCTACACTTACAATCCTAATGAGCACCCGGTTAAACCTAGAACCCTTGCCGAGCTCTTTCAGATTGCCGGCAAGGAGTTATCCGCTTGCGGTATTGATGCCGAGACTGTTTTGGCACTTCCTTTCTTTGAGCAGTTCAAGCAGGCACAATTGCCGGAAAGAGTAATGCGTCAGGTTGCTCCTCTTCTTCCTAGTAATCAGCCTACCCGTAATCTTGTTCCTTATTTGGCACTGGTTCATGATCGCGAAGTGCTTGAAGTAAGACGCGGTTGCGACCGGGGTTGTCGTTTTTGCCAGCCCGGCTATACTTTTTTGCCTGTGCGTGAGCGCTCGGCCGAAGAGTTGGTAGAGCTATCCAAACAAGCTCTGAAGAATTCGGGACATGAAGAGTACTCCATGCTTTCACTTTGTGTATCCGACTATACAAGTCTTTATGACAGTGTGCGGGCTCTCAATAGAGAACATGCTCATAAGCGCACCTCGCTTTCTTTCCCGTCGCAAAGAGCCGACCGCATGAACTTGGACGTGGCGGAAGAACTGAAGACGGTTCGCAAAAGTGGTATCACCCTTGCGCCTGAAGCCGGCAGCGAGAAGCTCAGGGCTGTTATCAATAAAGGGCTTAAGCACGAACAAATTATCAATGCTATAGACTCGGCTTACGAAGCCGGTTGGCAGTCAGTCAAGCTCTATTTTATGTGTGGTTTGCCTTTCGAAGATGATGATGACCTTGCCGGTATCATTGCTATCTTGAAAGAAGCCACAGTGCATGCGCGTCTCAAGCGCAAGGCTGAGCCGGCAAAATATAGAAGAGATCTTGAGCTGACTTGCACAATCTCAAATTTTGTACCCAAGCCTTTTACTCCTTTTCAGTGGTTCCCTCAGGTTTCCCCTGAAGAATTCGCCAGGAAACATAGTGTTTTGCGGGCCAAGTTGAAAGAGTCTGGTCTGCGCAATGTACAACTCAATGTCACCGGCCCGCAAATAAGTCTTCTTGAGGCGGTGATTTCGCGCGGCGACAGACAAACCGGCGAGATGATTTTGGAAGCTTTCAAACGTGGTTGTGTTTTTGATGCCTGGGATGAACATCTTAAGCCGGAAATTTGGCATCAGGTGGCAGAGCATTTTGGTACTACCTTGTTGGCCGAAGCGGCTAAAGATAGACCGGTAGGCAGCATGCAGGCTTACGATATTGTTCATATCGGTCTCCATCACTGGTGGCTTGTGCGTGAATGGGAGAAAGCCGTCAAAGAAGTTGAAACCGCTGCTTGCACGGAGAATACCTGCCATGCCTGCGGCATTTGTACCGAGCTGGATACAAATCATGTCTTGGCTAACCCCAGTCCGGTCACACTCAAGAAGAATCCCTTCGTTAAGGAATTGAATGCTAATAAGAGCGATGAAGAGTCTCATCCTTCGCTCTTTTTCCTGGCACCGTCCACAAGCTCTCAGAGCCAGGCGAATCAAGGTTCTGAGAAGTCAGACAATGTCAAATTTAGAGCTGTGTTCAAAAAGATTGGTGACTTGCGTTTCATTGGGCACCTAGATCTACAAAATCTTTTCATAAGGGCGCTGCGTCGAGCTGAAATCAAGATGAGCTATACCCAGGGCTTCAATCCTTCGCCCAAGCTCTCTGTGGCTGCGCCTCTGCCTCTTTTCCAGGAAGGAATGGGCGAACTTATTGACGTCGAAGTGGCGGAAGCAATTACTGCCGACCAGTTTATGGAGCGTCTCAATCGCGAGTTGCCGCCGGAAGTGCAAATACTCTCGGCTTTCCAAATCGGCAAAGACCTTGCCGAGAATAAGAAGTCTCTGCCTTCACTTGTGGGTAGAGCCAGATATAAGGTCGATATAGTCAGACCGGCTGAAATCGAACAAGACAAGCTTTCGAGGCTCAGTGCCCGAATAGAAGAGATATTGGGTTTGGGTGAGCTCAATATTGATGGAAAGAAAAATTTGAGACCTTTGATTCACCTGATCAAAATACATGATTTAGCCACGCCGACTCCCTGGTTGGAGCTTGAGCTGGCAACCGGCTCGTCGGGACATTTGAAGCCTCAAGATCTTTTGGCTTTGCTTAGTTCCGAACTCACTTTTCATGTGACCAGACTAGAGATGCTTTCTCTGGATGGTGAGCCCCTGGTTCCGCAAAAATAACGTGTTTAGAGGAAACGTATGAGAAAGTCAATCGTAATTTCAGAGCAGGACAATATTGCTGCCTTGCTCGAGAATGACCGGGTTGTTGAGTTTTTCGTCAATAGAGGCGAACTCTTGCTCGGTGATATCTATACCGCCACAGTAGAGAATATTCTGCCTGGTATTGATGCTGCTTTCGTCAATCTCGGCAAAGACAAAATGGGCTTTTTGCATGCCAATGATGTGCCGGGACAGGGTCCGCTTAAAGAGCGCTTAGTGCCCAAGCAGAAACTCTTGGTGCAAATAACTAAAGAACCCACAGGTCACAAAGGACCAAGAGTTTCTACGGCGATCAGTTTGCCTGGTCGTTTTCTGGTCTTGGTGCCGGAAGAGCGCGGCGTCAGTATTTCGAGAAGAATCTCGGAAGCTAGAGAGAGAGCCCGCTTGAAAGCCGTGGTCAATCTCATGAAACCTCCCGGCGTTGGTCTCATTATTCGTACCGAAGCAAAAGGACAGGGAGATCAAGAGCTTTACGAAGATTTCGAACAGCTTTGGGATCGCTGGCAGACAATAGTTTCGGAAGCAGAAGCCTCAATCGGACCGACTCTTATATATAGAGACCAAGATTTGCTCTTCCGAGTCATTCGTGATGCCTATTCGCACGAAGTGACTGAGATCATCACCGATAGCCCTGAAGGTCAAAGACGCGCGCAGGAATATCTGGCAGGTTGGGCTCACAAGCAGACCAAGGTGATTTTCCATACAGCCGAAGAAAATCTTTTGCTTTCAAAAGGCATAGATAAAGAAATCGAAGCGGCGCTCTCCAATAGAGCGGAACTGCCCTCTGGTGGACACCTGGTCATCCAGCCCACCGAGGCTCTTACCGTTATCGACGTTAACTCCGGACGCTTCACTAGTTCGCGCACCCAGGCGGAAACTGTACGCCGCACCAACTTGGAAGCAGCCCAGGAGATTCCGCGTCAACTGAGATTGCGTAATATCGGCGGTATGGTCATAGTCGATTTCATCGATATGGATAGCCGCAAAGACCAGCAGCAAGTGCTGGAAGCCTTTCAGCGCGCCTTAGAGGAAGATCGGGCCAAACCCCAAGTCGGCCAGCTATCAGACCTTGGTCTAGTTGAATTGACCAGACGCAGACAGGGTCAGAGCCTGCGCGAGTTGTTCACCAGACCTTGCACAAGCTGTCTATCGCACGGCGTGGTGCCGGCGCTAGAACTTGGACCGCCTGAAGACAGAAGAGTAATTACTTTCAAGAGTAAGGAAGAAGAGCCGGTTAGCCGCAAGAATCGCAACAAGCACCGCTTGCAGCAGCCTCTTAAATCTGCCACCGCATATGGTGGAAGAGTCATGCCCGCTCCTCTAGATGAAGAAGAGATGGAAGCTGAGGCTGCTCTTGAGTTAGATGATGTGCCCGAAGAAATTTTGGAAATGATGCCGGAGGATCTTCTCGATGCCAGAGCACAGGGAAAGCCCCACTCTAAGCCGGTAAGTTTTGAAGATGATGAAGATAGCGGCGAAGCCGAAGAAGTGACTATCGAGTTGAAAGCCGACGTCTTTCAGCCCAAAAAAGCACTTTACGAAGACGGCTTGACTGAAGAAGCAGATGAGGAACCAGTTTCCGACTTGGCTTCAGATCTGGCCAAGAGCGTTTCTGCTGTTGAAAGCGTCTATCAGGAACTGGATCTCGATAGTGAAGGATTGACCGCCACTATTGAGGCTGAAGTTGCAGAGGAAGAACATGAAATATCTTCCGAGGCAGTCGGCCAAGCTCAGCCTGCTATTCAATACGAAGTAGAAAGCCCTTATTCGGCTGAAGTGGATCCTGTAACAGGCGTCTACAGATTGAAGACCAAGAGCGATGATATCGAATCTGGTGCGGTCGATTCCAGTTCTAAAGCAATGTCCGCGGAAGAACCGGTAGCGGTTGCCGTGCAATCTGAAGCCCTCAGCGACTATACACCCAATTTCACTCTGCAAAGAGAAGAAGTGAGCCAGCTCACTTTGCCCACTTTCCAGGCTGATACTCAGAGCGAGTCTCAAGAAGAGGGACAAGAGTAAGTCGAGAGATAGCTCCAGACCTATCTCATTTCGAGGAACATGTCTGATAGCAAAAGCCCGGCGTTCATACAACGCCGGGCTTTTATCATCAATAACTAAACTGAACGACTAATTGCGCTTTTGCTTGGCCATAGAAAGGCTATAACCGAAGCGGGCTCCTGGTGCGGTCATTTCTGGTTGCAATAGACTTGCTTCTACACGTGCTTGGGGATCGACCTGGAAGAGCTTGTAGATATCGTTGGGATCTTGTGTGAAGATCTGCTCTTCGACAAAGAAACATCCACCGAATCTACCTCTGTGCACAAAGACTAGATAAGTCGATTTAGTGCTCGGCAGTGTTATGGCAAGGCAAGCCGTGCTGCCATTTTGAGTGAAATAAGTCATAAAGAAATCAAACTGGCTTTTGGCATCCATTCCCTCTGTACGCTCCACCGGGAAGCCCAGGAAAAGAGCAGACATAGCCGCGGTAACATCTTCAGGAAGGTCATAGACGCTCACAACAGCATCAGATGCTTCCAAGTCATTGAGCATACTGGTCAACGATTCTTCTGTTGGTCTTGCTTCAGGCGAAGATTTACAGCCATAAATGCAGCCTACCGCTTTACCCTTGTATAGCAAAACAGCAGAGCGGGATAGCTGCTGCTCTGAAGTGCATTTCATGCAGCCTGTGCGCATACCGCCTTCCAGGTCTGTGATTAGCCATTCCAGGTCATAATCTTTCATCTGATAGACGCTGAGCGACTCTTGATCTATAGGAGGCATGACCAGGTCTATAGCCCGTCTCAGTCTGAATCTTTTGGTCGGCGTCTGTTCTACTGGTGCCCGCCACTGACTTTCAGCAAAGGCGCTATGGCCGCCTTGGGCATAGTCGGTACTTTCCTGCTGATAATTCTGATATGCTTCGGCCGGTGCTTGAGTGTATTCTGCACCCGTTTGATATTGCTGATAAGACTGTATATCTTGCTGTCCATCAGTGTTTATCTGGTTTTCAGCATATTCTCCAGCTCCATAACCTGCGGCGCCGTATCCTTCGTTTGCATCAGGTGATGGCGGTGCAAAAGGCGACTGAGTCTGACCCATGGTCTCTTCTTGGTAATTGCCTTGAAAGCCGCCACCTTGCGAAGCTGCTTGTTGTTCGGGGTTTTCCAGCTCTTCTAGCCAGTTCTTGGCTGATTTGACCGGTAAAGATGCGCCTTTGCCTATAGTTCCAGAAAACAAGGGCGAAAGTAATATACGGTTGTTGTGAACGCATACGAACTGAGCCAGAACTTCTTCGCCTGGCTGATGATTCGCCGCAGTCTGTATAAATCCGGGCAGGTTGTCTTTAGGAATCAAGACGGCGTAGCCGCCCGATTCGGCCTTCATGACCTTACAAACTACGTTTTGACCAGCTTTGTACCCTGTTACTTTCCAGGGATTTATTGGTCTTGACATTCTGATTCCCTTAAGTGCGCTGATGCGCCCAAGCCATAAATAGATAGACTTTTATTTTATTCCCAGGCAGGGTCAATTCCAAGCGTTTTTTTGGGCTTCTCATTGATTATCACAACGATTTTTAAACTTGGCAGCTCCTTCTTGCTCTTCAATCTCATCCGAGCATGACTTGCCTTTGAAAATAACCTTCAAACTATTGAATATATTAAAGCTTTGTTTGCCCACTGTGCTTTGCCCGCAACTTTTTCCGGACTGGCAGCTATTACAACCGGTTTTGAGAACTTCGCTTGAAAATTCACTCCAATTATCACAACGCTGACAATGCAAAAGCTGTCCGACTGCTCCGCTTGCATCAAGAGGCATAGAGCAAGTTTGGCAATGTAATTCGCTGGACATAACTTAGCCGACTTCTGAAACGTCGATCTGAAAAGCAACGTCACGGCCGACAGCCAATTCCATTTCATTGAGGGCGATAATCACCGGTCCCCCCTTAATGTTTTTGGCAATGCCGATGCGAGCTCCCTCACCAATGCCGAACCTAACCGCCTGCATGGTTACTTCGTCCGAGCGAGTGGCAGTGACTATGAAATGCTTTCCTTCTTTTGCTTCAGCCAATGTCATTTGTTATTCCTCTGCCTTTATTTTAGCGCCCTTTAGTGGACTTGCTCGTCTTACAGTTGGGACAGAGCCCAAAAATCTTGAACTGGGCGTCTATTACTTCGAAATTGTACCTGGCGCCTATCTTTTGACCGGCCTCTTCCAGAAAATGGTCTTCGAACTCAAGGGTTGTGTTGCAACCGGTGCAAATGATGTGTTGATGCGGCAAAGTGTCTTGCTTCAGTTCATAGTGCTTGTGACCTTCAGCAAAATCCAATTCGCGCAATAAGCCAAGAGATGAAAGCAATTTGAGAGTTCTGTAGGCTGTAGCCAGCGAAACATTGCCTCCCCTTTCCAGCAATTTGGCATGCAGTTCTTCTGCCGAGAGGTGATGACCGCTCTCCTGTTCTTTGAAAATCTGCAAAATTGTCTCGCGCTGCGCCGTTATTCTATGTCCACGTTTTCGTAGACTGTCGAACAGCGGGTCAGTACCGGTTTCTGGGCTATCTTCCATTGTCTCGCGCATGGTCTATAGATGTGGGCATGGCAGTTGCTAGCCAAGCTCCTCTAGCACATGATCATACCCCAAATAGATCAAGATTTAGCCAGACAGTGTTTTAGATGGGCTTCCAGATACTGGCCCGTATGGCTGTAAGATTTGGCCTTGATTATCGTCTCAGGCGTGCCTGCCTTGACTAGATTGCCGCCTTTATCGCCACCTTCAGGACCAAGGTCGATGATCCAGTCGGCTTGCTTAATGACATCCAGATTGTGCTCAATGATAAGAACTGTGTTGCCTCCATCCACCAGGCGATTGAGTACATGCAGCAGCTTGTCCACATCTTGGAAAGACAGACCGGTTGTCGGTTCATCCAAGATATAGATTGTTTTGCCGGTGGAACGGCGACTCAGCTGTTCTGCTAATTTCACTCTCTGGGCTTCACCGCCCGATAATGTGGTTGCTGGCTGACCGAGCTTGACATAGTCGAGTCCGACCTCTTGCAAGGTTTCTAACTTGCTTAGAGCTTTCGGTATCGAAGAGAAGAAACCGAGAGCTTCTTCCACAGTCATCTCAAGTACGTCCGAAATAGATTTGCCCTTGAACTTTACTTCTAGAGTTTCACGGTTGTATCTGGCTCCCTTGCAAACATCGCAGGTGACAAATACCGAGGGCAGGAAGTTCATCTCAATTTCGTTCATGCCCTCGCCGTGGCAGGCTTCGCAGCGTCCTCCTTTGACGTTGAAACTGAAGCGTCCCGGTAGGTAGCCTCTCGCTTTCGCTTCGGTGGTCATGGAAAAGACTTCTCGAATAACGTCGAACAGACCTGTATAAGTGGCTGGATTTGACCTTGGGGTTCTTCCTATGGGGGATTGATCGATATCGATAACTTTGTCTATCTGCTCTAATCCGGTTACGCGGTCGACCCCACGGGGGGCCGGCACAGTGCCGCTTACATGATGTTTGAGATACTGGTATAGCAAATCGTTTACTAAGGTCGATTTGCCTGAACCGGAAACGCCGGTTACTGCTACGAAACAACCGAGCGGAATTTCTACACTGAGATTTTTCAGATTGTTGAGACAGGCGCCTTCAACTTTGATAGATAGACCGTTGCCGCTTCTTCTTTTCTTTGGAACAGGAATTTGCTTGCGTCCACTCAGATAGGCGCCGGTCGATGAACGCGGCGCTCTCATGACATCTTCCATGGTGCCTTCTGCCACCACTTCTCCGCCATGCACGCCGGCGCCCGGACCTATGTCAATCAGCCAATCGGCTTCGCGCATCGTGTCTTCATCATGTTCTACGACCAATAGGGTATTGCCTAGATCGCGCAGATGTTTGAGGGTGCTTATGAGCTTGTTGTTGTCTCGCTGATGCAGACCAATAGAAGGTTCGTCCAACACATATAACACGCCGGAAAGTCCAGAGCCTATCTGGGTAGCCAGTCTAATGCGCTGAGCCTCACCGCCTGAAAGGGTGCCGGCTTGCCGATCTAGGGTGAGATAAGTTAGTCCGACATCGCTGAGGAATTTCAATCTGGCGTTGATTTCAATCAGAACTTGGTGGGCGATGGTGCGTTGTTTTGAGGTCAGATTGACAGGTACTTCAGCAAAATAACCTATGGCCTTCTCAACTGAAAGAGCGCTCACCTCTGCTATGGAACGGCTATGAACTTTGACAGCCAAGCTCTCAGGCTTGAGACGAGAGCCCCGGCAGGTTTCACAAGGCATCTGGGTCATATAATTTTCGATGTCTTGTTTGATGCGGTCGGAATTCGATTCTTCATAGCGTCGCTTAAGGTTGCTTATCACTCCTTCGAAAGATTTTTTGTATTCCCAAAATTCTCTCCCGTCGAAAGAATCGTGTCCAAGCTTGATTCTTTCTGGTCCAGAGCCATAAAGAATCACACCTTGTTGAGCTTTTGTCAGCTCTTCAAAAGGGGTGCGTGTGGAAAATTTATAGTGTTTAGCCACCGAGGCTAGTAGCTGGTCATAATACGGATTGTTGGTTTTAGACCAGGGATAAATTGCTCCTTGAGCCAGCGACTTTTTCGGATCTGGGACAACCAATTTGGGATCTACTTCAAAGGTGCAACCCAGTCCATGACACTCATCGCAAGCACCGTAAGGGCTGTTGAAGGAAAATATGCGTGGCGATAGTTCGGCGAAACTGATACCACAGGCGGCGCAAGCAAAATTCTCCGAAAAGAGCATATCTCCCTTTTTGAGATTTTCCTTCTGGCTTTCTTTGTTGCTTTCGCCTACTGCTAGCACATCGACCAAGACATTCTGTTTTCCCCACTTTAAGCCTAGGGAAAGGCTGTCGGCCAGTCTTGATTGTATGCCTTTCTTAATTACTAGACGGTCAACCACAAGGTCGATATTGTGTTTCTTATTTTTGTCCAGTTTGATCTCGTCTTCGAGTTCCACGACCGTGCCGTCTATTCGGCAGCGCACAAAGCCTTCTTTGCGCAGGTCTTGAAATAAACTTTGATATTCGCCCTTCTTGCCGCTCACAAGCGGCGCCAAAATTTGTAATTTGGTGCCGTCTGGAAGGTCTAAAACCTGGTCGACAATTTGGTCGATGGTCTGAGGGTTAATCAGTCTGTCGCAGCTGGGGCAATGGGGCGTGCCCACTCGGGCATAAAGCAGGCGGAGATAATCATAGATTTCGGTGACTGTGCCGACGGTTGAACGAGGGTTGTGACTGGTCGATTTTTGGTCTATGGAAATAGCTGGAGATAAGCCGTCTATACCGTCAACATCTGGTTTGTCTAGTTGACCGAGGAATTGTCTAGCATAGGCGGAGAGTGATTCGACATAGCGTCTTTGCCCTTCGGCAAATATAGTGTCGAAAGCCAGCGATGACTTGCCTGAGCCCGAAACTCCTGTTACTACAACGAGATTGCCCCGCGGTATTTTTATGTCGATATTCTTAAGATTGTGCTGCCTTGCCCCCCTGACGACAATATGTTCGTCAAAGTGGGGGTCATGTCTCTTTGCCATTCAAAGGCTCCTTAACTCCCAGATAAATATTAGCAACTCAAGCGGGGCTTTTACCCCTGCTAAGCTGCTTTTCAACTTTAGATATGGTTACCTCTGACTTGGTTATTTGGTTAAGTTATAGGTACGTCTCAGCCGGGTAGATCCAAGTTAACGGTTAACTACTAGGCTGTTAACGTCGTTTGGGCTTTAAATTAGGTTCGGAGACTTACATATGTGGCCAGGTAAGGGTAAGGGGAAGGACGATAATAAGAAGGCCCGCGCCACTAAAGCTCGATTGAAGGCTATGACGCAAGAAACCGCCGAAGCTATGGCGGAAGAAGCTGCACGAGCCCAAACCGTGCAGGGCGACTTCACTGAATCAGAAATGGACGAGCCAGGCTCATCTTCTGATTCGGGTGAAATTGGTCTGAGTTACCACTTAGATAGTCAAGCCAGAGAAAATCAGGCTGGTGATAGTCACAATAACTTTATTAGATTGCCGGCCTCTGCCGGTGAAAGTAATGAAGACAAAATTTCGGGGGTTTGGAAGAGTCGTATGCTTGGCGCTGCGCGCCCGAGCGGCTCTGTAGAGAATACTCCTTTTGGTCAAAGACAAGTGCAAAGCCATTCGGAGCGAATGAGGCAGGAAGCACAGCATGAATCAATGGTCAATCTTGTCGACCACATGTTTGATTATTTTCAAAATTTGGCTTATGACTTCAACCAAGTTAATCCTGTACCTGAACTAGAGCTCAGTTGGATTCGACCGAGTATTTCGAAGGAGAATATATCAAGTTGGCACCAGAGTGCCAACTTTATTTCGGTATTCAGCGGTCGAATTTCCACTAGATACTGGACCCTCGTGGTCAGGGGCACTTTCGAAGGTATTCACTCCTACATAATTCCAGCCGATAAGCTACTCTCATTCAATACTCAACCCTCGAGCTATGTTTGTGCTCTGGCGCTTTTGCCGGCTTTTGACGGCAGTCAGGTGCGCTATTCGTCGCAAGACTATATGCTCGACGACGACTCACTCGATAACTGTTTTCGTGCTCTTTTGGAATCTTTAATTGACGTGGCTCAGTCAAACGAGGCCCCCCGTAGTCATCTTGACCTTGTTTCTTTAGGAGTAGCCGCCCAGGGTGATGCCTATTATGACGGAGTCTATCGTGGACAGGGCTATGTTTACGGTGCCGCCGCCGAGCAAGAAATAGACTATTCAGCCCGCTATAAACAGCAGATGGCGCAAGGCAGCAATAGCAGTGGTCAGTTCAATAGTACAGCTCCTCCAGCCGCTGCGCCGGGCAATATGGCTGTGAGCGGTCCTGCTGCTGCTGCTTCTTCTTTGGGATCTGGTGCAGGCTCCGATGATGATTGGAAGCCGGTATCGCGAGCAGGTCGGAGCAGTTCTCAATCTTTACCTAATTCGCTGAACTCTATGCCTAATTCGCCGAACTCTATGTCAAATACACCGAACTCTATGCCTAATGCCGCTAAGAGCTTTTCTGCCGAAGCTCTGTTCCAAAGCCAAGCCACTGGACCATCGATTATTCAACAGCAGTCTCAAGAAAATAAGCAATCTCAAGATAATAAATGGAATGCCGTTGAACCAAGCAGCAAGACGCCTAAAGGTCCCTCCCAGAGCGATACCAATTTGCAGCAACAGCAGTGGCAAATGGCCTTCAAACAAGAGTCTGCTTTTAAACAAGATTCCAGCTTCCAACTCGATTCATTTCAGTCAGGCTCATATCAGGCTCAGTCTTCTTCACCCCAGTCTTCTTCACCACAAAATTCTTCACCACAATCACAGGCGGCTCCTAATACTCCACAGGCACCCAGCGCACCTGCCGGTGCTCCCCAGTTTATGCCTCCTAGTCCTCCTTCGAGTTATGAGTCGCAACTACTTCGCTCCGATTTCGAGTTTCTCAAGCCCGAACCGCCTCCTGCTGTTTCTCAGCAAGCCTCAGGCAATATAGCCAAACCGGAAGAGAGTCCCGCCAAACCTAGTTTCGCCCAGTCATTGGCGCGTTCGCTTTCGGCAAATAAAGCGCCCGAGGCGGAGGTTGTTGTGGAAAATACCACCGCCGAGAAGACCGTAGTAGAAGAAGCGGCAAGCATCGCTTCAGCCCCATCACCACCTTTAGTAGAGCAGCCGCCCGCAGAAGCCGGTGCAGTTGCAGCAGTTGCTCTTTCTGTTGCAGAAGCCACATCCAAACCGTTTTCATTTAGGGCGGAAGTAACTAGTCTTCTTGAATCATTCGACAAAGAGATGGAGGCAATAGCGGCTCGTGGCTCGGAAGCTTTTGCTAAACGCGATCTGAAAGGGGCTGAGTCGATGATCAAGTTGGCTGAAGAAATCAGTCAAATGAAAGAACTGATTGCATCGTTCCTCGATGATAACAAAGAGAACTTTTCCTGATAACTCTTGGGTTTCTGCGTTTGCCGCCCTCTAGTAATGACTTTCTTCAGTTGCCCCTTTGAGAAGAAAACGGGCTGCCTCGCCCAGAATCTTGGTCAAGCTTTGCATATTGTTGATGGCAAAAATAATTGCGCCTGAAAGAAAAATGGAAGTGCAGACAACAAGAATCATAGGCTTGAGTCTTATGCCGTTTGTTGCCGCTTTTTTCCTACTGCTTTTGGCTTGCCTAACCGATTTTAGTGCGGGTTTTGCCGAGGTTGTGGAGGTGGTTCTACTCTTGCTGCGAGTTTTTGCACCAGGGCGGCGAACTGGCTTCTCTTCCTCAAGATCGAAATCTATATCGCTTTCTTGCGGTCTGTAGTCTTGCCTCTTTAGCTCTAGCTTTTGTTTTTCATTTTTTCTCTCTGGCAGTCTTTCTTGCGAAGTTGTTTTGTGTTTGGTGCCGGTTGTTCGGCCATGGTTTCCTAAATCTTGTCTGCCGCCATCTTGCTTGAACGATAGCGCTGCCTCAAGTTCTTTGCGCATAGTAGTGAGAGTTTGATAGCGTTCATCTGGAAGCTTCGCCAGTGCTTTCATAACAATTTTTTCCAGGCTGCCTGGTATCTCAAGGTCTGGTCTGGCTTCTTTCATGGGCGGGGGTGGTTCCGAAATTTGCTTGCCCATGGTATCGCCGTAGTTTTTGCCGAGAAAGGGCACTCTTCCGGTCAGACTTTCGTACATAACCACACCTAGCGAATAAATGTCTGACCTTAGATCGACTGTGGCACCCATGCACTGCTCCGGACTCATGTAGATAGGCGAACCCCAGACTTCTCCCATGCGCGTCAGTCTTTGAGCTTCTTCAGTGATCATGGCAATGCCGAAGTCGACTATCTTTACATAGTCTCTCGTTTGCCCTTGTCTGGTAAGCATAATATTGCCCGGCTTAATATCACGGTGAATAGCATTGTGTTTGTGGGCATGTTCAATAGCGGCACATACTTGCACAAAAATATCTTGAAAGCGTTCAGGCGGCAGATGATCAATTTTCTTCAGTAATTCAGTCAAGTTTTGGCCGACTAGATAATCCATGACAAAGTAAGGCTGGCCCCGCGAACTTGTTCCATAGGCATGCAGGTTGACTATGCGCGGATGATTCAGTCGGCTCAGTAGTTCGGCTTCTCTTTGAAAACGCTTGACCAGCATTTCATCTGTTAGTCCCTGGGTCCGCAGAGTCTTCACTGCTACGGTTTTGCCGGTGCCTTTGGTCTTGGCCTTATAAACCACGCTCATACCGCCTTTACCTATAGACGATAGAACCCAATACTTGCCGCCCAGGGTGCAGCCAATCAAGCAATCCTTGAAATTGGGAGAGATTCTGATGCGATAAAGAGGATAGCGACCAGCGCCGGCTAGTGGTACTAACCGCGGTGCTGGGCTCCTAACAATTCTCTTCATCTAACTTCCTCAGACAGCTTCCTTAAGTAATTTACTCAGGGGGCAATGGCATTAACCACAATCTGAAAGAATCCCAGTCCAAGACCGATGAAGCCTCCGAACCATTCAAGAGCTTGCAACTCTTGCTTACAGATTTTCTTGATCAGGTTTTCCAGTTGCTGCGCTGAAAATAAATCGATTTTCTGGGCAATTACATTGTACATACCCAGTTTGGGAATGGCTTGTTCCAGCAATTCTCCCAATTCTCTCTTCAGATAGCTCAGTAAGAACTGCGAGAGGTCTTGTTTTGCCCTCTCTAACCAGGCTTCTGGAATATCTTCCGGGTTGAAGCCGACGATAGCTTGGCGCACCGAACTCATGGCCTCACCTTCGATCTTGCGAACAGCTGCCACAATATCGTCTTTATGTTCAACCAAGAAAGTTTCAACGAACATGACCATATTGGCTTTGAATTTGTTCACTGTCTGCAAGGGGAGCGACCGCAGCTCAAAATTGGCGATTTGCAAAGCTAGTTGATCTTTGATACCGAAGCGCTTCGTCATGTCTGCAATGATTTTGTCCGCTTCTTCCGGCTCTTTCTCTAAGAAGTTACGCCATTCATAGCAAACTCTTTTTACCCCGATTATTTTGGCCAGCAATTTGTATGGGCCGCTGGCATGGGCTGAGATAGACTCTTCCAGAGAGCTTATATTGCTGGGGCTCAATATAGAAATCAGGGCGGCGCGCACCTTGGGTGGTGTCGCGAATGCCTCTAGGATGCGAGAAGCAAACTCATTGGCTTGCTCAAGCGAAATACGAGTGGTGAGCACGACTTGGTCGAAAACTTTTTCACAGACTGTCGCTACCTTCTTGTCCGTGCCGGCCTGCAAAGACTCAATCGAAGATGTGACGAAGTGTTCTAAAAGTGTCGGGCTCAGTTCAGCTATATCTGAAGCAAGGCGGTGCAGTTTGGTTGTATCTCTGAACTCTTTCAGGACCGAGTCTACCAATAAACCGATTGTTAGGCGAATATTATCTTCGGTAAGGAGGTTTTCAACTTGAGCTTTTATGTCATGCGGGGTGAGCAAAGTATCGGTCACTGTGCCGGCCACCGCCTGGGCAAGTTTGGCTCGGCGCTTGGGAAAGATGCCTGGAGTGAGAGGTATTTGGATCTTGGTACCGGGAATGAAATAAGCGTTATATGGGCGGAAAAGGGCTGCTACAGCCATCCACGTCGCTAAATAACCATGAGCGAAGTACAAAATGGGCGGCACGACCACCTTCCAGAGGATGGCTTCCTGACTTTGAAAGAGTGCAGCCCAATGAAATTCCATACTTTAGCTTCCAAATTTAAGACAAGACTTATTCTATAAGCAGAAGCGTCTGCTTGACCTCCTCTTATAATTGTTGACGTCATATCCAGCTTAATCATTTTGACAAATGAGGCATGCTTGCGCAATTTAGCTAAAGTCGGCGTCAAAAACAGGGTGAAGAGCAGTTATCTGCTGCTTAACGTGGTCTTTTCTTCTGTTTGCTTGGCAACACCCGCTCTCTCTTTTGGTCTTGATATCAAAGTGCCTCGCCTTGGCTTGGGACGCGAAAGTGCATCGCGCACCTCAGAAGTAGAAGAGCAAGCCAAGACCTTGATAGAGAGCAATAAGCCAGAGAACATCGCCCAGGCGCTTCAATATATCGAGCTTGCCCAGCAAAAACAGATTGATAGCGCCCGTTTGCATTTCTTGCAGGGGCTCGCCTATACAAAACTAGGCATAAGCGGCAGAGACGATAAAGCCATACTTGCTTTTGTCGAAGCTCTTGTCTTGACCCAAGGCAGACCGGAAGAGTCCGCGGTTGCAGCCGAAAGTCGGGCTGAGCTAGCCACAATCTATATGCGACAAGGGAATTATGATGAAGCCGGCGGGCAACTCAAGCGCATCTTAGAAACTAGGCCTCTCGATTGCAAAACTCGAGGTAATCTCGGTATCTGCTATTTGCAGTTGGGTTTTGGTGAAGCGGCTCTGAACGAATTTAAACAAGTTCTCGCCCAAGAGCCCGATAACTTCATTGCTCTCTATAACAGCGGTCTAGCCCATACCTTGACCGGGCAGACCGAGAGGGCGGCTTCCTCTTTTGAGAAAGCTATTGCCAGTGGTCAGAAAAACAAAGAAGCCTTGCTACCTATGGCATATCTAGGTTTGGCCCGGGTCTATTGTCAGAACGGTCGTTTTGACTTTGCCTTAAAGCTGACTGAGCGGGCTGAGAGCTTGAGTCCAAAGAGCAGCTATGTATTTTTGACTAGATCTGAGATTTATGAAGCCCGCAAAGAGACCGGAAAGGCGATCGAATGCGTGCGCAAGGCTTTGGAAGCCAATCCGGGCGACAAGAGTGCGCAGTCGGCTCTGGCTCGTATTTTGAACCGCCAAAAAGAATTGATAGGACAGACACAGACACTGAAAGTACAGTAAAAACGGGGATAGAAAAATGTTAGGTAAAAAGGAAATATTGACAGTTGCACTGGGCGTCCTTGCTCTTTCATTGTCTCAGCCGGTTCTAGCTGCCGACGATAAAGACAGCGAAGATATCTCGGCCTCCATATTTAGATACAAAGCCGCACTGGAACAAAATCCCCATAGTGCCACCAATCATCTCAAGCTGGCTAAGTCGTACCTTATGGGCGGCGAACTAGATAATGCCATAAATGAGTTCAGAGCCACTTTGAAAATCAATCCGGAAGATGCTGAAGCCTATATGGGGCTATCAAGAGCATATTCAAGAAAAGGTGATATCAAGCAGGCTTGCGACAACATCAAGGAATCAGTGCGCTTGCAGCCTAATGAAAGTCAGTATCACCTCAAATATGCGCAGCTTCTCTCTCGTGACAATAAACTTGATCAAGCTGTGTCCGAGTTTAAGACGGCCATCAAACTGAACGGCAAGGATGCCAATGCTCACCGCGATTACGGAGCATGCCTGGGACTCAAGGGGGATGTCGATGGGCAGATTTCCGAAGAAAAGAAAGCACTCGCTATCGATGACAAGAATGCCGACGCTTATTTCTATCTCGGCTCTGCTTATGCCCAAAAGGTAAATAAGAAAGAAGCTATCGCCGCACTCAAGAAGTGCACCGAGCATGACAAAAAGAATGCCGATGCTTTGCGCTTGCTTGCCAGCATCTATGCCTCGGAAGGACAGTTCAAGGAAGCTGTGCAACTGGCTGAGCAGGCTGTCAGCATCAATCCCGATAATGCCCGCTATGTGCAGACCCGTGACAAGATACTGGCCGCCAAAAAGAAGGCTGATTCAGGTAATCGCTAGAAATAGCAAAATTTTATCTGCCGGTGGATTTGGCTCGGCGTTAATTTTGGGGTAGTTGAAAAGAGTACGCTTAATCTATTGGCAACCCTTTTGCTTTGCCATGCATCGGCATATGTAATGTAAAAAGGTTAACGACATACGACGGCTAGCAACTTGCAAATAGACTAGATAGGTTCTACCATACCTTAATAGTTAATCGATACTGGAAAGGCAGATGGCATGAGCTGTTATTGTCGGTCCAGCTAGAACGATTTATTTCCAAAGTCAACTAGATAGCGTGAGGTCCTGAAGCTGTGCTTGAGCGAGCGGATAAACAAGAGAAACCTGCCAAAAACTTCGAAATGAAGGCCAACATCAAGGTTGTTGGTTGCGGCGGAGCCGGTTCTAATGCCGTTAACCGTATGATTGCGGCTGGTTTGAACGGAGTCGAGTTCTGGTCCTGCAATACTGATGCCCAGGCGCTGGACCTGTCGGCAGCAAAGAACCGTCTTCAAATCGGCTCCAAGTTGACTCGCGGTTTGGGTGCGGGTGGCAACCCCAATATCGGGCAGAAAGCTGCCGAAGAGAGTCGTGAAGAAATCGCCCAGGCACTTCAAGGTGCCGATATGGTCTTTATCGCAGCCGGCATGGGCGGTGGCACCGGTACTGGTGCCGCTCCAATCGTCGCTGAAGTCGCTAAAGAGCAAGGTGCTCTGACAGTTGGCGTCGTTTCCCGTCCCTTCCTCTTTGAAGGGAAGCGCAGAAGCAACCAGGCCGATTCGGGCATCAATGAGATTCGTTCGCGAGTTGATACTCTCATTGTTATTCCCAACCAACGTCTTCTGGAAGTTGTAGATCACCGCGCTTCAATGCAAGAAGCCTTTGTTGAAGCCGACAAAGTGCTCATGCAAGGTGTGCAAGGTATCTCAGATATCATCACAGTTCCTGGTCTCATCAACGTAGACTTCGCCGACGTCAAGGCCGTTATGCAAACGGCCGGCTCCGCCCTCATGGGTGTCGGCCGCGCCACCGGCGAAGGTCGTGCTGTCGAAGCGGCTCGCAATGCTATCAATAGCCCCTTGCTCGAGACCACCATCGATGGTGCTTCCGGCGTCATCTTCAATGTCACCGGCGGTCCAGACCTCACCTTGCACGAAGTGCAGGAAGCTGCCAACGTGATCTACTCGGCTGTTTCGGACGAAGCCAATATCATATTCGGTGCTGTTCTCGATGACAGATTGCACGGTGAAGTGCTCATCACTGT
>JAIETF010000024.1 GCA_019745415.1 Candidatus Obscuribacterales bacterium
GCTGTTTCGGACGAAGCCAATATCATATTCGGTGCTGTTCTCGATGACAGATTGCACGGTGAAGTGCTCATCACTGTCATCGCCACTGGTTTTGATATGCTCGTTCAATCCCAGCCGCGTGCCCACAAAGCCCAGCAGCCGCAGCCAGCTCCTCGTCGTGAAGTGCAACCTCAGCCGCAGGCTCAGCCGGCTAATGAGGTCAAGAAAGTGGCTTCCGACATACTGGACATTCCAGAGTTTCTCAAAGCTAGAAATGGCCAAGGCCGCTAGATAAAGAGGCTTGATCAAGAGCGCTATATATTGAATTAGTGAATGAGCTCTCGCATAGGCGGGGGCTCATTCGCCCTTTAAGGCTTATCAATAGAAGAGCAAAGTCACTTCAAAGTCACCGGCATCGCTTGCAGATCTCGGATAGTTCTGCCAAAGTTTGACTACGGCTTTTGCTGGTAAAGACTTGATACCGAGATCGAAGAGCTTGTCATTATATGGGCTCATATTGTTGCATCCGCCAGGATAGCCGCAGGTATCCCCGCAATGAATATACTGATCGATCTTCACTATCGCTCCGGTTTTCTCAATCTGTTGACTTTCATAGCTGGAAACAGCTAGATAGTTGTAGCCCATATCTCGGGCGTTATAGACAACTAAGTCGAATTCCAAGGCATCTAGGCCTGTCTTGAACCGGCTGGCGCTCTCGCACTGTCTAAGAAAGTCTGAGACATTGTAGGTGAGTTCTTCCTTCTTTAGCCGCGGATAAACTGTTGCCGTTTGAGGTGGACAGTCTAAAGGCATGCCTGAGACCGCCAGATCTTCGCGGCTGGCAAAATAACCTTCATCCCATGAGACTTTCTTGAGAAAGAGATTGGCCTGGGCCAGCAAAAAGGGGTTGTATAAGAAGCGACTCTCTTCTGCATCACCTTCGATGGAGCGATTTCCGGGCCCAAAAAAGAGCTGACCCTTCAGTCCCCACCATGGTTTCTGTTCTTCCATCAAGTCAAATATGGCGCCTGTCGGCACATACTGATACATAAGCAATTCAGGATGACGATAAAGATAGGAACGTCTCTTTTCCAAAATCTCATGCCGACTAAGAAAATTTAGACTTGCTTGCGGATTGATCTCCAATCTTACTGTCTCGGCTTTTGCTCTATCTCCTGCCGCCAACCTGTTGACCGATTGCGCTTGCACTTTCATATAGGCAAGGCGGCCCAAAACAAATAGTCCAATGGCAACAGCAAGCAGTTGCAAGTAAATATAGTGCGGCTTGTCTTTTCTTCTCATGAAATCTATTATTTCAGCATTTGTGATTGATAAGGAAGTTAATTATGGAGAAAGCCGGACTCTTGCCTCTTCGCTTTGTGGAAGAGAGCGGCACACTCTTACTTATCGATCAAAGGAAATTGCCGTTTCAAGAGGAGTGGTTCGATGCCACCGCCTTTGATGATCTACTCTTTTCCATCAAAGAAATGGTTGTACGCGGCGCCCCTTCAATAGGTGTGGTGGCAGGCTATGGTCATGCCCTCAATATTGCCAGACGAGTGCGGCAGGGGGCTTCTCTTCAAGTCATTGAAGCCGACCTAGAGAGTTTGCTTGCCACCCGACCAACTGCAGTCAATCTTCAATATGGTGCCAGGCAAGTTCACAAGGCATTTCTTCAGGCTTTTCAGGAAAAGTCGGATTCTGCCGCCGCGGCGCTGGTGGAAGCCCATCGGCTTTATCAGGAAGTACTGGATGCCAACTATCAGTTGAGCCGGCATGGACTGTCCATCGTTCCTAAAGGGGCATCGATACTTACTCACTGCAATGCCGGACCGCTGGCTGCTTGTGGCTATGGAACAGCACTTGGGGTAATTCGGGCCGCTCACTATGCCGGTCTTGAGCCTCAAGTCTTTGCCGATGAAACTAGACCGCGCAACCAGGGTCGCTTGACCGCCTTTGAATTGCAGCGCGAAGATATACCAGTGACACTGGTTTGTGAATCGATGAGCGGTTTTCTCATGAAGTGCGGCAAGATAGACTTGGTTGTTACCGGAGCTGATCGTATTGCCCTTAATGGTGATAGCGCCAATAAAATTGGTACTTACAACTTGGCTGTTCTTGCTTCATTTCATAAAATTCCATTCTTTATTGCAGCACCGCTTTCCACCTTCGACAGAGTCACCACCAGTGGTGAGGCTATCCCAATCGAGTTCAGAGCCGAGGAAGAAGTTCTCACCTTTGACGGGGCGCGTCATGCCCCACCTGGAGTCAAGGCTATCAATCCTTCCTTCGATGTTACCCCCTCTGAACTTATTAGCGGTATCATCACCGAAAAGGGTATTTTGCGAGCCCCATTCGAAGAGAGTATTGCTGCCGCTCTCTTTTGCTAATGATGAAAGAGCCAATAAGCGACAGCGTAGAGTATGGCCATCAAGCTGCTCAAGGCGGCGCTTCCTAAAAAACGGTAGGTGATTGGCAGTCTTTGTTGAATGATGTAATTACCTAAAAACGATATAGGTAAGTTGATCAAAAAGGAATTGCCTCCCACCGCAAGAAAGTGACAGATAGCTTCTAGTGGTGTCATATTTGATGGCATAAACTGATGGTTGGTGCTGGCGAAAATCACATAAATGTGTCTCGAGATCCAGAGAGGATTGAAATAGAGCATGGCTCCCAGTGTTCTTCCAAGCCAGTTCAGTATTTGTTTATGGGAATTCTCGGCGGGATTTTCTCTGGTAAGAAACTTAAGAAGATGAAACTTTTCAATTGTCTTTTCGTCGAACTTTATACTATCTAGAGTCTTGAACCAACGGGGAATTTCGAAGCGGTAAACTAGTCCGCCCATTAAGGTGATAGCCAAAAGTCTTTCGCCCGAAATGTGACCTGGGTGCAGTATCAATTGACCGAGAAAATCGCCGGTCGGATACAAAAGCCAGCCCACAGCTAAATTCAGCCTTTTTTGGAAACTATCTTGGTTGTTCATTTGCTATAAATATATACAGCTTTTCTGGAGAAAGTAGAAATGGTGGCAAAAATAGTCTCAAATATGTTCTCAAATATATTCAGAAACATCGCTGGCAATTTAAGACTAGTCGGCAAGGCGATGAGCATTCTAGCAATATCTTCTATTCTCTCAGTTTCTGGGGCTTGGGCTGGTCCCTCACCAAAAGAAGCGGCCAAGGGAGGTTTGACTCGCTACGATTTTAGATTGGAGCAAATTAGCTGTGCTAAGTGTTTGCTCAATATCAGGCAGGCTCTGCGTAAGGCTGATGGCATCATTAAGTGCGAAGTGGCATTGCGCAAGCCCTATGGCGCTGTAATCATTGCCGATGCAAAAGCAAATGAGGCCAAAATCAAAGACATTGTGGCTGGGGCCGACCCAGGTACCCATCCCAAGGCTGTTGATTTTATTGCCGAGCCTGTGAAAGAAGTACCCGTTGTGCTTTTGCCAAAGCACAACGGGCTCAAAAAAGACTAGATTTCGACTTTTGTCTGCTCTAGCCTTAGGGCGGCATGATTGCCACTACAGGCTCGATGGCGTCGGCCCTGAACTGCATGCTTGAAGGTCCAAATGGTATCGGCACCGGAAAATTGCAGGTCACAGTCGACTGTACATAAGCCTGCGCATTGTTGAAATAGCCTGGGTCGAGGGTAGCCCCATTCGATACACAGATCTTGGAGCCGCCATTGGAGGCGTTGAATTCGTCTACAACCTTTTGCTTGGCTGCGTTGGCTTGAGTGTAATCATCTTTGTTGGCGGCGGCTCGGGCACAATGCTTGGCCAGAGCGTCGTTCTGGGTCTGGCAGATGACTATGGCTGCAACATCTACAAGAAATAGAGCCACTATGACGAGAATGATGCATCCGCAAACAGTCTCCACCATATTGCCGGAGTTATTTCTTCTCAGACTTTTGTTCATTTCTATTTGAGCCCTTACTAGAGTTCGCTGACGGAAAGTTCTTCACGGGGGCGTTTATCCACATATCTAAAGGTGACCGGTTTGGTCAAACCGTCGATGCTGAGAGCGTTGAGGAAGGGGACAGAAGCCAGTGAGATGAAGGGATTAATGCGTACTTCAGTATTCACCTGTACATACCTATCGTATTTGTCGCCGCCGGTGAGAGTGCCTCCGGTGGCGTTGGCTGAACCATTCGATACCACAGAGGCGCCGGTGAAATTGGCGAGAGAGCTGCCCTGCCAGGCTGTGGTCATCCTGCCTGCGGCAGTGCTCCACTCTGTCGGCTCGGTGGTGGCCAGGGCTCGAGCGGTCATCTGGTTAAGATACCAGCCGCCTGCATAACCTATGCCCAGATACATAATATCCAGCATCGGAAACAGAATAACCAGCAATAGAATCACCAAAGATGGAGCAAGTTCGGCAATTTGCGAGCCTCTACGCTTCCGTTTTACTCTCATGCTTCAATCCCCCAGCTTCTAGCTGCTACAGAAAACGCCAAACCAAATATATATATTGGTCTGTGCTGATTATTCCCGGAGCGGTGCGGTTGTTAATCGTCGCTGTGCCCGTCATGTGAAGGTATGAAAATATTTTAATGCTACAAAATCCCGATCCTTTGTGATCCCTGTAGAATTCCATTTGGTAAGCATTTTGTATGTTCAATCGGGAAAGGTGTAGCAGCAGTGTTGGCAAGATACTCTTTACAATCGGCGGCTTCGCTGGCTTTGGCTATAGGTTTGTTTAGTCTGACCACTCCGGCTTGGGCGCTCGATTCGGCTCCAGCTCAAAAACTCACTCAGAAGCTTAATGAATATCAGCAAAAGATAGAAAGTCGCAGTCTCTCGGAGACCCAGTTGAATGAACTTGCCAGTCTCGCCCAGAAGTTTCCTGCTGAGGCGAAAGTGCATCTGGTTTATGGTCTCGCCCTCGATCTGGTCGGTTTGAATGATCAGGCTCTGGAGCAGTTTCAGGTAGCCGATAAACTCGGTCCACAAGATTCAAATGCGGTAGTCGGTATCATTCACCACTTAGTTTCTAAAGGTGATAAGCAAGCCGCCCGTGCTTTGCTCGATCAAGCCTTAAAGCGCTTTCCCGAAGACTCAAATGTTCTCTTTATGTTGGGCAAGACTCTCAAGCAAGATAAAGATTACGACTCAGCCGAAAAAACTCTATGGCGTGCCCATAACTTGCCCAATCGCCCTATCGGTCTGGCCACCGAACTAGCGGAACTTTATTCGGCCACCAATCCTGAATTGGCGGTCAATCTAGCTTCTGAAGATATTGAAAGACAAACCGACTATGCTCCGGCTCTAGCTGTTCTGGCTGAGGCTTTTTATAACCAGGGGCAGTATCGCCGAGCTATATATCCATGCGAGATTTTAGTGAAGCAATCAATAAGCTGGCGCAATATTTCCGATATCTACGCCCGTTGTCTTTTTTGGGACGGACGCTATAAAGAGGCGATTCTGCCCATGTTGGTAACTCTAGCTAAGTCTGCCACCTATTTGGGAGGACGCATGGCTGGTGCCGAGATGATCGCGCAGACAGTACCGCATGTTTCAGCCAAGAAATTGAGTTCAATTCTCGATAGCTTTTATGCAAGCAGCAGTAAGGATTTAGTGCGCAGTCCCTTTCATTTTTATCTTGCCTCGGCCCTCGAGAAGGGTGGACGTCCTGAACTCGCATTCAAAGAAATCAACACTTTTCTAGCGGCAGATCCTAAAAATGTGGATGCCATTATCTTTAAGGGAAAACTGCAAGAGAAATATCTTGGCGATTATGATGGAGCCTTGCAGTCATACAAAACAGCCCATGCGCTATTGCCTTACAACGGACCCTGCAATCAAGCTTTGATGCGCTTGGAAGATCGCTTAAGGGAAAGAGATGGCGACTTGGCTTGGAAGCTGAGAGATGGCTTGAGAAGCTTCTTCCATCTTCCACCGCTTTAAGGCAATTTCAAGGCAATGTTCCAGTATTTGCCCGCTGCTAAATTAGGTGCAACCGACCACATAATGGTAGACGGCGCACCTAACTCTGCATCGGTCTTGACTCTATCTCATTGGCGGGGTAACAATACACCGGTTCCGCTCAAACATGACCTTTCTTGTGGTATCGCATTTAATGCTCTGCAAGCTATGCAAGATGGTAGTTTGTCTGTGTCTTGTCGTTATGTTACCAATAATCATTTTGATGAAGATGGCTTGGTCTCTCTGTTTGTCTTGACCAATAGCGAAGAAGCCCTAGAGCTGAAGGATAAACTGATGGATATTGCTTCGGCTGGAGACTTCGGGGTTTACAGAGACCGTGATATGGCACGGGTGTCTTTTATGCTTAATGCCTGGGCTTGCCCTGAGCTCTCGCCGCTCAGTGATGATGTCTTTGCCTTGCCTCGGCCAGAGATCGAAGCCATCTTGTACGAAGAGCTGCTTTTGCGCTTGCCTAAGATTATCGCCAAGATTGGCTCTTTTAGTCGCTTTTGGCAGGAAGAAGATGATTTCTTGACCGAGACTGAAAGCTGGTATGAGAGAGGTCTGATCACTTTTGAAGAGCGTCCCGAAATCGACCTGCTCATAGTCAATATAGACGAAAAGGTTCCGCAACGCGCCGACAAAGAACGAGCCTCCAGCTGGATTTCATCGGTTTTGCATCCGATGTTCATACACAACAATAGCAGCATGATGCGAATTGCCGTGCTCAAGGGCAGGAGGCGCGAGGTCTATTTTCGTTATGAGACTTGGGTCGATTATCAGAGTCGCCCTTTATTGCCGCGTCTAGATTTAAGTGCTCTAGCCATGCAATTTAACCGTTTAGACCGTAAGGGGCGCTGGCAATTCAATTCCACCGAAGATATAATAGCCCGTCTTTATATGCAGGAAAAAGACTCGGTACTTACCGAAGCCGACTTTCTCAAGCTTTTAGTGGAGGCTCTCTCCAATGAGCAATCATAGGCGCAGTCTTCTTGCCCGCAGTCTTATGAAGATGCCTTTTGCTACTTTCTTCGCTAAGGGTTTGTTCGAGCCGCGGGTAGATTTCTTCGCCTTGCTCGAGGCCCAGGCCGCCACTACGGTGAAGGGAATCGAAGCTTTAGAAGTGTGGTTGAGCGGTGGTGCCTACGAGCGCTGCCAGCAGGTCCGAGACTTCGAGCATCAGGCCGATGAACAGAAGCTGGTTTTGCAGAAGAAATTAGTCGAGTCTTTTGTCACTCCCTTAGACCGAGAAGATCTTTATGACCTTTCTGTTCGACTTGATGAAGTGATAAACGCAGCCAAAAATGCCGCTCGCGAGGTAGAGGCTCTCAATTATTGCCCGCGTGATGAAACTTTGCCTGAGATGGCTCGTACCCTAAAGGAGGGGGCTCGCTGTCTTTTTAATTCTTTTGCAAATCTCAAGAATAACCAAGAAGAAGCCGCTGCTCAAGCGGCTTTGGCCCGTAAAGCTGAAAATCGCTTCGAGAAGATCTATCGCCAGGGTATGCGAGATCTCTTTGAGACTAATGACTTCAAGACGATCTTGCGCACAGTCGAAGTCTATCGCACACTTGTAACAGCAGCGCAGCGCATAGATTCGGTGGCTGAGAAACTGCATCATGTCATAGTCAAGATGGGCTGAAACTTGGATCACAATACCATCATCGTCTTGATTGTTTTGTTTGGCTGTTTGTTTTCTTATACAAACGGCTTTCAAGACGGTAGTTCGGTCGCCGCGTCCCCGATCGCCTCACGGTCTATACCGCCGGCTTGGGCGGCTTTGCTCTCGGGTATATTCGAGTTTTTAGGCGCTCTTTTGGGCGGACAGGCTGTTGCGGGCTCGATAGTTGGTATCACCAGATATGGTGGAAGTAAGTTGGACGAGAGATTTCTGCCCATTCTTTTGACCGCTTTAGTGGCAGCTATTTCATGGAATTTTTTTACTAGGGCAATCAAGGTTCCTAGTTCATCAACGCATGCTTTGGTGGGTGGCTTGATCGGCGCTCTTTACGCCGCCAGTGGTAATTTTGATTATATCGTCGTGGGCGATCTGGGTTATCTGCTGCATCCAACCGGAGTGACTAAAGTGATAGTCACTCTCTTTCTCTCGCCTCTTATCGGGTTTTTAGCCGGGTTTATCTTGCTCAAGCTGGTTTATGTTTTTGGCGTTTTTTTTACGGCCTCGCTTACTCGTGTATTTAAGCGCTTACAGTGGCTGGCTTTGCCGCTTTTGGCTTTCGGCCATGGCGCTAACGACTCTCAGAAAGTAATGGGCTTAATAGCTTTCAGTATGCTTGGAAATATTTCCACTATTCCCATTGAAATTAGACTTTTGATAGCGATAGCTCTCACCACTGGTGTCTTGGCTATGGCACCCGGAATTGTCAGAAGGGTCGGTACTGGTATTTATCGCTTAAGGCCGACACCGGCTTTTGTTGCCCAGCTGGCCTCGGCTGTTGTGGTTGGTTTTGGTTCACTCACCGGCGGGCCCCTTTCTGCTTCTCAAGTGATTGCTTCGACAGTTATGGGTGTCGGTTGTGCTGAAAGAAGAAAAGGCGTACATTGGCTTGTGGCTCGAGACATGCTTATGGCATGGGTCTTGACCATACCATCTTCAGCCTTTCTGGCTTACTGGCTTTATCGTTTGTTTTGACTATCTAGAAGGATAAATCCACGGAGCGTCGTAATTTGAATGATTTTGACTGCCGTAGAGCCAGGTATTGCTTGTGGCCGCCAGTAGCCCGAAGATTACAGCCAGGAAAACTCTCTTGACTGTGTCGTCTTCTTTTGTCGCAACTGCTACTTTTACCTTTTCCTGATCTCTGTGCATTTGCCTTACCTGATATACTGCAAGTCTTACGCTTGTTTATGTGCCCGCCTGCCAAGGCCTCTAAACAGAAAGAATAGGAATATTTGAGGGTAATATGACTTCCGATATTAATTCTTCCAATTCAGACCAGGTTGATGAGAGCTCTGAATTTGACAGACACTGGTTGCGCAGCGAAACAAGCGCCGAGCCGGTCTATCAAGACATAAAACAGATCAGGGACTATGCCCGGTTGGCTTTTGATCGTCTTGACTTAGACAAAAATGGCTTTATTGAGCGCGACGAACTATTTACCTTCTTGGAGAGCGAGAAAGTATCCAGCCGCGAAAAGTCTTTCATAACCTTTCTGCTCAATAATCAAGAAGCGATCGCTGAAATGGTCGCGGAAGAGAACGCTGGACCAAAGAGCGGCATATCAAGAGATGATTTGGAAAGCTATTTTGCTTTGGTCATCAATTTAATAGGCGCTTAGAGCCGATCATCCTCTTTGTCGATGGGCTAAAATAGGCGCTATCGAAAGTTTAAGAGGAGATCTTGCATGAAAGTCAAGGCAAGGCTTGCGGCTACATTGGCCCTAGTCTCGGTTCTAATGTCGGGCGCGACTGCTCAGGCGCAACTTGGTGGTATCGACTTTTCTCAAATTCCAGCCTTATTGGACGTCGAGGGTAGGAGAACCCAGCTGGAGAAGGCGGTCAATGATGCTGTATTGGCTGGTCGCCTCTCTTCAACCGACGCAGACAGCTTCAAGAAAGAATTGAATCGAATCAAAGATCTTGAGCTTGGCTATAAAGCTTCGGGTAAGTTTTCAATTTGGCAGAAAACCAGGCTCGGCTTAGAGTTGGATGTGATTTCTTCCAATCTTGAAAAATCTCTCGGTGAAAGAAAAGAGATTGGATTAACTGATATTGCCGGTAGGCAGGCCGATCTTACCGCTCGTCTTAACGCTGCTCAGACAGCCGGCAGGCTGAGCAGTTTTGAAGTGAATGCGCTGCTTGCTGATCTGAATGCTTTGAAAACCAAAGAGTCTACATTCAAGGCTGCTTCGGGCGGTGCTTTGTCCAATGCTCAGACTCTAGAGCTGGCTCTTGATCTCGATAAACTGTCTAGTAAGTTAGAGTCGCAGCTGAAAGCCAGGAGTGGCGCCGATGTTGATTATGCGGCTCGGCGCACCGAACTGCGCACTCGTTTGAAAGACTTGCTCACCACCGGACGTATCAGCCAAAGCGAAGTCGACACTTATACCCAAGAGTTGAATCGTATTGAAAGTCGCGAGACGGCTCTTAAATCTGCCGGTGCTCCTCTTACCGTCGCCGACCAATTGTCTTTGGCTCTTGATTTAGAAAGAGTCAACTCTGCTCTTGAGCGATACACCGGTGCCACTGCCGCTGGTATGCCTGGCATTGATGCTATGCAACAAGCTATTGAAAAGAAGATTACCGACAATCAAGCAGCCGGCAAGTTCGCCCTCAATCAATATGCCGAGCTCAAGCAAGAGTTCGACCGTATCAATCAAGTAGAAAGTAACTATCGCGCAGACGGCTCACTTTCCGATAGCGAAACGCTAACACTTTCCAATCAGTTGGAAGCTCTCGATAAGCGCATCGATACAGTCTTGAGCAGTAATGCGCCCGCTCCCGGTGGCGGACTTTCCGCCAAGCAGAGTGATCTGGTTAAGAAGCTGGACTCGGCTAAAGCTGCTCAGCGCTTGACTGATGCCCAATATCAAGACTTTAAGAATAAGCTAGACCAAAATAGTGCCAGAGAAAGACTCTTCCGTGCCGATGGCGTCTTGAGCGATTACGAGACTCTCTCTCTTGCCAATGAGCTGGACACCCTTTCAGCCCAGATTACTTCTTCGCTGACGGCCTTGCCCGATCTCAGCACCACCCGCAGTGCGCTTGAGAAGAAGCTGCAAGATGGCTTGGCCTCTGGTCGACTGAGCCCTGCTGCCGAACCTGATGTGCGCGCCGATCTCAGTCGCGTATCCCAACTTGAGTCTGCTTTTAAGAGCGGTTCCGGCACTTTGAACGATGAGCAAGTTGCCCATTTGTCTAGAGAGTATGCGGCCATTGCCGCCAGACTAGATAAGTCGATGGCTGCCCTGCCTGATGTTGCTGCCAAGAAAAGCGAAGTGGCTAAACAGATTGCCGAAGGCGAAGCTTCTGGTGTCTTGACCACCGCCCAACTGCAGGATATGCGCAAGGAACTGGATCGTATCGCCACTGTTGAAGCCAGTTTCCGTGCTTCAGATAACGTCTTCACCGATTGGGAAGTGATGACTGTTAACCGGGACCTCGATAGGCTCAACAACGACATCATTCGTTTGAAGGCTGCCCATCCGGTGACGCCGGTGCCGACTGCCAATGCGCCTTTTGATACAAAGGGACACTGGGCGGAGTCATATGTCGGGCAACTTACTCAGCGCTCGATTATCGGCGGTTTCCCTGATGGATCATTCAAGCCGGATGACGGAATCACCCGCGCTCAGTTTGCCGCCATTGCCATGAAGGCTCTCAATGTGCCGCCTGCCGCCGGCGCCGCTCAATTTAAGGATGTCTCGCCTACTTATTGGGCTTCCAAGGCTATTGCGGCGGTGAGCCAGGCTGGTTTGGTGACCGGATTCCCTGATGGTACTTTCAAGCCCGAAGATAAGATTACCCGTGCTCAAGCGCTGGTAATCCTAGCCAAGGCTCTGCCTTCCGGTCTTGCCGATGTCTCTATTTTGAACAGCTATCAAGATGGTTCTTCGGTACCATCTTGGGCCGCTCCGTCTGTGGCAAAGGCGGCAAAAGCGAGAATCATAGTGAGCTATCCCGACCCAAGCCAAATAAGACCCAATCTCAACGCCTCCAGGGCTGATGTGGCTGCGCTCACCTACCAAACTCTGGTCAACTTAGGTCAGAAACTGCCTGTGATCAAGGTTGGATTAGAGAAATAGGTTCACTAAACTAAGCGCAAAACTAAGTTCAAAAAAAGGAGGGACGACCTCCTTTTTTTGTCTGCTTACTTCTTGTGCTTATGCTTTATTGAAAGTCTTTCTGAAAGACCTTTGTATTACTGTCGTCTATCAAGACAGACTTTATATCCATCTGGTAGGCATGGTTGCGAACCACCGCCAACATCCGACCGTAGACTTCTGCGGGGCTGGGATTGACACATGAGGGGGCGAAACCGTTGCGCTTAATTTCTATTGTTTCGTTTTCGTTATTGCAAGCGGCTGCAAGATAGCCGCTTAGTTTACCGTCTAGTTCATAAACCAGGAAAATGCCTCCGGGACCAATATAGTTCCCTTCGATATTGCGTAGGTCATTATCTTGATCTTCCAATGAGAAACTCTGTGCCGATGCCTGGTAGAGACTTTCGGTCAGCTCTCTGATTTCTTTCTCGTCTTGTCTATTGGCTAGTCTAATTTGGTCGCTCATGCTGATGATGATAGCAGAGCAAAAAAAATAACCGGCACTTGGCCGGTTATTTTTCCGCTAACTATTTTTTTCGCTTTGCTTAGTGTCTTTATTTGACTAAGAAAGAGACCAAAAGAAGAGCGACGATGTTCAAGATTTTGATCATCGGGTTTATAGCCGGACCAGCGGTATCTTTGTAGGGGTCGCCTACAGTATCGCCGGTGACGGCAGCTTTGTGAGCTTCAGAGCCCTTGCCGCCGTGGTGACCTTCTTCGATATATTTCTTGGCATTGTCCCAAGCTCCGCCGCCGGAGGTCATCGAGATAGCCACGAATAGACCGGTGATGATCGAACCTACCAGCACGCCGCCCAGAATCTTAGCTGCTGCATATTCACCGGGCAGAGCATTGTTCAGCCAGAAAGCGCCGAGCATGGCGATAACAACTGGAGTGCCGACTGGGAAGAGAGCCGGTACAACCATTTTCTTGAGGGCTGCCGAAGTAACGATGTCTACGCACTTAGCATAGTCTGGTTTGGCTGTGCCTTCCATGATGCCGGGGATTTCTCTGAATTGGCGTCTCACTTCTTCGACGACCATACCGCCGGCGGCACCCACCGATTCCATAGCCAGGGCTGCGAAAACGAAAGGAATGAGACCGCCGATGAAGAGACCAGCCAGCACATAGGGGCTGGAGAGATCGAAGGTGATATGACCTTGGGCTCCGGCTTTGGCCATGGCCAGATTCAGTTCTTCGGTATAAGAGCTGAAGAGCACGATGGCTGCAAGTCCGGCAGAACCGATGGCATAGCCTTTGGTTACAGCCTTGGTGGTGTTGCCTACGGCATCGAGGGGGTCGGTGACATTTCTTACTTCTTTAGGCAATTCAGACATTTCGGCGATACCGCCAGCGTTGTCTGTGATTGGTCCGTATGAGTCGATAGCGACGATGATGCCGGCCATCGAGAGCATAGACATGGCAGCTAGAGCCACGCCGAATACTCCGCAAAGTGAATAAGAAATGAGGATACCGGCGACGATGACGATAACAGGGTAGGCTGTTGACTTCATCGACACAGCTAGTCCGGCGATGATGTTGGTGGCGTGACCTGTTTCGGATGCTTTAGCGATGTACTTCACCGGTGCGTATTCGGTTGAAGTGTAATACTCGGTGATGAAAACGAGCAGCCCGGTGACGACCAGACCGACCATGGCAGCCAGGAAGAAAGCCATTGTGGTGATAGGTTTGTCGCCGATGGTCAGTCCTTGCATCATCTTGTCGGTGATTACCCAGAAGGAAACGCCGGCAAGAACACCGGCGACGATCAGACCCTTGTAGAGAGCGCCCATGATATTGGTGCTCTTACCGAGCTTGACGCAGAGCGCGCCTATAACAGATGTGACAATCGAGGCAGCGCCCAATACCAGAGGATAAACAATGACATTAGGGGCGGTGCCGGCTTCAATCTGAGCATGGAAGATTTGATGAGCGAGCAGCATAGTTGCTACTGCGGTTACGGCATAAGTTTCGAAAAGGTCGGCTGCCATACCGGCGCAGTCGCCGACATTGTCGCCGACGTTATCGGCAATAACAGCGGGGTTTCTTGGATCATCTTCAGGAATACCGGCTTCCACCTTACCGACCAAGTCGGCGCCGACGTCGGCAGCTTTGGTGTAGATGCCGCCGCCCAGTCTGGCGAATACTGAAATCAAGCTGGCTCCAAAGCCGAGACCAACTAGAGCATTGACGTCTTTGGTGACCATGTAAAATCCAGCCACGCCCAAAAGACCGAGACCGACAACCAGAAGACCGGTTACCGAGCCGCCTTTGAAAGCTACCGAAAGAGCTGCTTCCAGCCCGTTTTTGGCGGCTTCAGCGGTGCGCACGTTGGCTCGTACCGAGACATACATGCCGACAAAGCCGGAAAGAGCGGAAAGAACGGCACCGACCAGGAAGCCTGCCGCGGTGGTCCAGTTCAGAGTGAGACCGATGATGAGGAAAAGCACAGCACCGACACCAGCTATGGTGGTGTACTGTCTGTTCATATAAGCACTGGCGCCTTCCTGAATGGCCGATGCAATTTGTTGCATGCGCTCATTCCCGGCGCTTAAGTTGAGAACGCTGGTGCCAGCCCAGCCGCCATATGCGAGTGCGACTGCACCGCAGCCCAGCACACCCATCAGAGTCGTGTCCATTATTTACTCCCTAAAATCGCTTAACGAATAGACGGTTGTCCGCATTCGGAATATTTCAGTTGTTTTGAGAGTCAGATTACCAGGTGGTGGGTGTTTTAGCCGGAACTCAATTTAATTTAGGAAGATAGTTCAAATGCTTAACAAATTTGAGCATGTGTTATGATTTTCCTCTTTAGATCTATATAAGTAAATCCAATCAAATCTATCGAGAGTCTGGCACTTGCCAGCCATCTGCAGGGGCATTTCCAGGGTCATTCACAGGGGCATTCACAGGGAATGCAGATTCTGCCTAAGCTCTCCACTGCAGCATCAAAGACGGTATCTTCCTAGAAAAGCGAAAGCACTTGAATCGGGTCTCCAAGTTCGAAAGCAAAAGCAGCAGTGCTACCTATTTCAAGGTGGCGACTTTGAAGGTGGCGGTGGCTCTCTTCTGCATTTTGACGGCTTCAGCCCTGGCTCCGTTTCAGTCTTCTGCGGTCTTGGCCCAGTCTTATTCGCAATACAAGTCTATTTCAGGTCCTGGTTTGAAAGTGATTTCTGTCCAGGAAGAACTTGATAAACGCACAATCTATCTGCATCTAGCCGAGGCGGTTACTGTCGGTCGACCGCACTTCAATTACCTGCCGGGCGACCGAGGTGAGACAGTTCTCATTGCTGATTTCGATGGGCTGACCCTCAATCAAACCCAGTCGCGAAATATTAGTTTGCTGGAGCGCTCAAACAGTCAGGTAAGAGGCAATTCATCTGATAATCGTTTTAGAAATCCTTCTTATACTAAATTTCCCGGCATTAAGTCGGTGCATATCGCTCTCGCTCAAGTCAGTCCTCCCAAGTTGCGCATTTCATTTACCGCCGATGATCCGGCTGTTTTGAAGACTGTATCGGTGGGTGCCGCCCCTTCTGTCCTTAAGATCAGCTGGGGGGAAGTTTCATCCGGGTCTAAATATGGCTCCAGTACCAGCTCTAGTTCAAACTCCAGTTCAAACTCCAGTTCAAACTCCAGTTCTGGCTTGAGTTCTAAGTCGTCTCAAGCTGCGCCAGCTCCGGCACCGGCTCCCGCTTCGACTGCAAAGATAAGCAGCAAAAACTCTGCTACTCAAGATGAGCCCCCTGTGGCGCCGCCAATCTATAAAAAAGACAAGAACGCCAATAAAGAGAAAGACTCTAATAAGGTCGCCAAAGCCAAAGCAGATAACCATGACCTTAGCGAAAAGCCCAGCCGGGGTTGGTTTTCGCGCTTGAAAGAGCGCACATTAGATATTATTGGTCTCTCCGAAGAAAGATCGCAGATTGAATCTGAGCCGGATGACAAAATGAAGGAGTCGGCTGAAGCTGGACAGATGCAGCCGAAACAACCGGAAAAAGACAATGTGGGCGCTGCCCCGGTTGAGCGGGTGCTGCCGGAGCGTGTCGAGGATTTAGGACCGCCGCCCCTAATCACATTAGATAAGGTCGACGATGCCGGTAAAGGCGCTCTCGAGATATTCAGAGTGGAATTGCCTAATCGAAAAGATCTTGAATACAAGTCATTCAGGTTGCAAGCTCCAGACCGTTATGTCATGGATATCAAAGATATGCGGTCGATAGTCAATGCCGCCTTGCCTGATGCTGCCGCATCACCGCTGGTGCGCTCCATTCGCGTAGGCGTGCCTAATGCTGAGGTCTCTACAGGGCGTTTAGTGCTAGAACTTGAAGAAGGTGTCACGGTCGACGAGCTTTTCAATCAAGGTTCTTCATACATGACTATCACCCTGAGCAAGGGACTTTCGCAGAAAAATTCCAGTCTTTCTATCAGTCAGGCTGTTGGTCAGCCTATTGTCGTACCGCGTGCTCCCAGTGAAACTGTGATTGTTCTTGATGCCGGCCATGGTGGCAGTGATCCTGGCGCGCAAAGGTCTGATGTAAACGAAAAAGATGTCACTTTAGCCATAACCGCCAAACTCAAGAAGGTCCTGGAGACTAAGGGGGCTCGGATCGTCATGACTCGCAGCGACGATACTTTTGTTTCTCTGGAAGACCGGGTGAAGATTACAAATCAGGTCAATCCCAATCTGTTTTTGTCTGTTCACATAAACTCTTTGCAGAGTACTTCCGATATCCACGGTATAGAAACTTATTATCAAACAGATCGCAGTTTGCCTCTGGCCAAAAGGGTGCATGAATCGCTTGTCACCGGTCTGGCTGCTCCTGATCGTTCGGTCAGGCGAGCACGCTTCTATGTAATCAATCACACTCCGGTGCCGGCTATTTTGGCCGAAGTTGGTTATATAACTAACAAAACAGAAAGAGATAGGTTAATCTCTTCTGATTACCAAAATAAGATTGCCAATGCTCTGGCTCGTGGTGTTATGCTCTACTTGCAGGATGTAAACAAAGGCAGCGAAGAACTGGCCGGAAAACAGACCTCACAGATAGCAGCTTCAGGCAACTCCAAATCGGCGAAATAGCTTAATTGGCTGAGAATTCAGACTTGACGAAGTTTAAAGATGCGCCTCTGTCGACGGGCGTCTCTAGGCAGCCGTTGACTATTGGTCTCTTCGATTCAGGCGTAGGTGGATTGTCTGTTCTTTCACGTCTGGCCGCTTGTGCAGTGCCGGCTCGCTACATTTATTTTGCAGACACCGGGCGTTGCCCTTACGGCAATCGTGATGCTTCCGAGATTGGACAATTCGTAGAAGAAATTGTCGGGTTTCTCGGTGACTTTAAAATTGATGCACTAGTGATGGCATGCAATACTTCTGCAGCACTAGCTCGCAGTCATGCCGAAATTGCCGTGGGTGCGGCAGTTAAGCTCTATGACTTGATTGGTCCGACATGCAGAAGTCTTAGCCGCAGTCGTTTCTCATCAATTGGCGTAATGGCTACTTTCGGCACAGTAAATTCTCAGGCCTTCAGCAAGGGCTTGCGCAGCTTTGGATATGAAGGGGATATAAGAGAAGTGGCTTGCCCGCGCTTGGTACCCATTATTGAATCAGGTAGATTGCCAGAGCACAACGCTATCTGTGATCTTGAAGGGGCATTGCGCGAGTACCTAACCAAACTCTCCGGCATGGAAGCAATTGTCCTTGGCTGTACCCATTTCCCCTTTGTGGCGCCTCAAATAGAGAAGCTAATTAGCGAGGATGCGCAGATGGCCAAACTATTTCCTGCCGGTTTGACTCTCATAGATCCCGCCACTTGTTTGGTAGACGACATTTTTCCTGGTTTGAACGAAACAGCAAGGTCGCAGCCTGTCGACCTCAGCTTGCCGTCCTTCAAGTATTTCACCACTGGTACCGGCAGCGACTTCGAGCGCACTGCTATTTCTTGCGTAGGCAGAATCGGTGGCTGCCGCGAAGTCGCTATCGCTGATATTTGCAATTATCATCTCAAGCCTTTAGACCGGTTTAACGCTTTCTCAGTTGTTCTCTAGAGCGACCCCTATGCAAAACTCGTGGGAAAGTTTGAAGCAAGTGGAAGAGGCGGCTAAACTTTGCCGTGACTGTAAGCTTTGTGAAACCAGAACTAATGTGGTTTTCTCGCGGGGCAATAGCCAGGCTAAGCTGATGATAATCGGCGAAGGCCCCGGTCAGAAGGAAGACGAGACGGGTTTACCCTTCGTTGGTAAGGCTGGGCAGTTGCTCGATAAAATTCTTGAAGCGGGACAGATATGCAAAGATGAGGAAGTTTATATCTGCAACGTCGTAAAATGTCGCCCGCCGCAAAACCGCGTCCCGACTCAAGATGAGGCCGATGCTTGCAGAAAATATTTGCTCGCTCAAATAGATTTTCTTAAGCCAAAGCTTATTTTACTGGCAGGATCCACAGCAGTTCAGCATATTCTCAAGGTAAAGGATCCTATAAGCAGAATCAGAGGAAAGTGGTTTAACTACTCAAGCGGTGCTAAAGTAATGCCCATATTCCACCCCTCATATTTGCTAAGGAATGAATCGCGAGAGCCCGGCTCTCCAAAATGGCACATGTGGCAGGACATCAAAGAAGTTCGCAAGACTCTCAGTAGTTTGGATGCATAATTCGGGGATAAAAATGGCGACTAAAGCAGAAAGTTTCTATGCAGACCTGTTGACCGCTCAGATTGCCGATGCCGTCACCAATGACTTTGGCAAGGCCATTCTGCGTTTGCCTAATCAAGGTCGAGGTTCAGTCCATGACGATGTAGATGTCTATTTTTCAGCTATAGCGATGGAACAAGTAAACGCTATCGCCGCCAAGCATGGCATCAATGATCCGTCTTGCTTGAACGAGATTTTCCAACTAACTAGGCATAATCTCATTCAAGGTTTTCGCATCGGACAAAACATGAAGGGCAAATATCAGCCGAGCTGATTTCGCCTTCAAGACTTAGTCAGCCTGCGCACTTCTTCCAACTGATTCAGTTCTTGTAAGAGCTGGGCCATGGCTCCTTCTGAATCAATAACCAGGCGTGAAGCATATTCTTCCACTTCAGACCATGAGGGTTTGTAGAAACGGCAGGTTTTGAATTTAGCCTGACTTTCTTCTTTCTGACTCAAAGGCAGTTGCTTCTCGGTCGAGCTTTCTTTCTTTGCGGTCTCGGGCAAAACAGGCAATATAGTCAAAATAGATTCTTCAAAGCTCTCTGCTTCCAATATAAGTAGGTCGCAGAACCTCAAGCATTTTGAAAGGCTCTCAATCGCTAGTTCACCGTCCGGCCGTTTCTGACTGTTCAGTTTTTTTGTATATTGATAGGCAGCATCCAATATAGTTAGCTTTCGGTAGAATTCAAAAATGGCTTCTTTCTGGGCTGCTGCTTTCCTATCTTCGGCGATGGGGCTAGCTAGATAGTCGCTGCGGTCGCCTAACTCTGTGGCTAGCTGATAGAGTTTTGCCATGCGTTCATCGAGAGAGAGGGCAAGCCTTTGCTTTACTTGCTTGCGGCGACCGGAAACCAGCACCACTATTAGTGTCAAAAGCATGCTCAATAAAAGCAAAACTATGTAAAAGGCCGGACCGGCAATGAGCGAGGAGGCGCAAAATGGCTCCACCAGCGGTGTGTCGTTCGTACAAAAGGAAGTGATTAGAGAAGAGACCTGTGACTTCATTTTCTTGAAAATCTATACTTACTTTTTGATGGCTTGCACTATGCCTTTCATGGCATTGATGAAACTTGGATTGTTTAGAGCATTATAGAAAGACAAGCCGATTACGAGGAGCAGAATGACAATTAGCCAAGTTTGTATGGTTGGATAGGTGCGGCTGCTCATAGCGTCTTTAGCGCGATTGCTGAAGCCCACTCTTTGATGTCTGCCGGTGTTTACTTGGGCCGAGGCTACCGCCAGTCGCCCACCGCCGCGCACTCGCATGCGCGCATATTCAGCGGCCGAAGGTAGTTGCCTCTGGCAAGAAATACAAAACTTGATCAGTGCCCGAACCGGCGCGCCGCAGTAGGGACAATTGGTGTATGGCAAGGCGGCACTGTCTGGCTCATCGAAGTCGGCTGGTTCGTTTTCTTTGTCCCTATGACCAAAGACGGCGCTCATGACTTTTGAGACCCAAGACCTATTTGCGTTTTCGCTGCCTTCTTCATTATTAGGTGTTTTGTTGTTGGCCTTATTGTATTGCCCCGTTGCCATGCTTTGTCCGGCTATCGGTTGACCGGGATGAGCGCTGATATCATGGCTGGTGGCAATTTCTTGTAAGCTCATCGCCTGCTGTCCAGCCAGCTCTATGGCTCGAACACTGGCTAGATTACTGCGTTGCCCGTCTGCCCCGAGGGTGGGATAAGTGCCCGACATTAGTGCTTCGGCTTCGCTTTCCATGTCTTTGAAGGAAGCCTTTTCCATGCGGTGCTTGTAGCTTTTCAGTTTAATGCTGTCTCTTCTCAAGCAGGTCTTCAGATCTTCGCCAAATTCAATAATGTTGGCATGTCTTGCTTCAGGCTCTTTCTGAAGGGCCTTAACAAAGAAATTGCTTAATTCGCTGCACACTTTCATGTCTTGGGTGGACTGGTTAAACGGTATAGGCGTGCCGTAAAGGTGGCAGTCCATCATTTCAATAGCCGATTTGGCTGTGTATGGCAGGGTACCGGAAAGACATTCATAAACCACTACGGCCAGAGAGTAGATATCTGAACGCGGATCAACTGCCGAGGCCGCCAGACATTGTTCTGGGCTCATATAGGGTGGGCTGCCGCAAACATCTCCGGTTTTTGTAATGGTGTAAGCATCTTGAGTTTTCGGCTCTTTCAATTTGGAAAGACCAAAGTCGACCAGGGTGACCCAGTCGGTACTTTGGTTCTGTTGAGAGAGCAATATGTTTTCAGGCTTTAGATCGCGGTGCACCACATCGAGGGCATGGGCTGAAGCTAAGGCGTCAACAACCTGTCCGAAAATCTTTTCGGCTCGTTCAAAACTTAGCGGTCCATTGTTTTTCAGTTCGTCTTTCAGGCTGACTCCCTGCAGAAAGTCCATGACCAAGAACGGTTGCCCCTGAGAACTCATACCAAAGTCATAGAGGGTTACTATGTGGTGGTGCCTGACCTGGGAAACAGTTTTGGCTTCTCGATAGAAGCGCTTTACCGCTTCAGAATCTGAAACCATGTGCGAATGCAGCATTTTTATGGCCATGAGCTTGTCCATCTGCTCTTGTCTGGCTTTGTAGACGATACCCATACCGCCTCGACCGACGACCGAAACTATCTCGTATCGATCGCCCAGCCTGGTTCCCACCAGAGGATCCATCTCCACCGACTTCAGAGGCGAGTTATCGGCAGGACAGACTTTGGTGTCGTCATCATATTCTGAGTAGCACTCAGGGCAAGTCTTCAATTTGGTCTTGGTTTAGAAAGGGGAGTTTAGAAAAGGAGTTCAAAAAGGGGATGGTCGGAAAGCTTGACTGGAGAGTCATCTGGTCTGAGGTGGTAAGTGCTAAATTCAGCATACCCAGCCCACAGCTATTTATGTATATCCTCTTTTGTTTATCTTCTTTTGGATTCTGGCGCTTTTCCTCAGATCAAGGCTCCAATAATCGAATTCATTACTGGCAAGCCTTTTCGGGTGATTCGCAGATATTTGGCTGGGTTCTCGGTGGCTGATAATGCTTGTTCCTGATTCGGTCTAGAAAGATCTTCGCCGCTGGCTTTACTTATTCTCTCGATTAGCCCGGCGCTCTCTAACTCCTTAATCGGCACAGCTTTTGCTTCTTCCAGGTCTATTCCGTAACGCTTCTTAAAGTCGCCTAGGTTTAGACCCTGACGCAAACGTAAAGCAAGCATCAAACCCTCTACCCAGATATCCTGGGCTGATATCTCTTCTATTTTTTCGCTCTCTCTATAGTCGCGTACATAGGCATTGAAAGACTTGCTATTCGAGCTTCTTATGCGGTCCACATATCGATGTGCCCCGACTCCGAAGGCGAAATATGGCTCATTTCGCCAATAAGTGAGGTTGTGTCTACTTTCAAAGCCTGGTTTAGCGAAATTGGAGACTTCATATTGCAAAAAGCCGGCATCTTCCAAAATTAAGCAAAGGTCTTCGAACATCTGCACAAAAGTTTCTTCATCTGGATAGGCTGGGCATTCTCTTGGATAGCGCTTCAAAAGCGGAGAATTGACAGCTATTTCAAGCCCATAGGCTGAGATATGTTTGATTGGAAACTGTCTTGATAGACTGACTGTTTCTTGTAGAGTCGCCTGGAAAGAGGCGCGCGTCTGCTCGGGTAAGCCATACATGAAATCCAGACAAATATTGTCGATACCGGATAGGCTGGCTGTTTCTATGCCCACTAGTGCTTCTTGCCGGCTGTGGTCTCGGCCCATGGCCTTTAGTTCGGAGTCGTGGAATGACTCCACCCCTATTGAAAGTCGATTTATACCTATGTCTCTCCAGCCGCTGGCCTTTTCTGCGGTGATGGCGTGAGGAGTCGTCTCCAGGCTGAATTCCAGCTCGGGTGAAAACTGAAAGTAGCTGCTAAGGGACTGGGTAATGGACTGCAAGTGCGACAGTGGTGATAATCCAGGCGTGCCGCCGCCGATAAAGATTGTCTCCAAGACCGGTTTGCCTCTCGCAGGCTCATCTCTATTGCCTAGTTCTTTTTGAAAGTATTGCGCCAATCTTTCTTCTATCTCAATCAGTATGGCACTGAGATATTCGTCCTGCCGGCTTTCCAGACCGGCAAAAGCGGCAAAGTCGCAAAAATGACATTTGTGCGAACAGAAAGGGATGTGTATATAGACACTTTTGGGTGCAGTCATTGCAAAATTATATGATAGCCTCTTGCAGTAACCGAATTGGAATGTACCGACGTTGACTAAATCTTCATCCCTGACTAAGTCTGTTGTATATCTTTTATCGACCTTGATCGGCCTTAGTTATTCTCTGGGCGGGGCGGGGAAGGCGCTGGCTTTGACCGGTACGCAAAAGTCTTTAATTAAGTTGCTCAACTCCAACCCAGTCACCACCGACCTTCGCTCGGTGAGCGATGTCATCGTGCTTCTGCGAAGAAAAGTCACAGATAATCCCCAGGACGGTAATCTGAGATTGCGTTTGGGCACCTATCTCTACTTGGCCGGTGACCTTTCAGGCTCGGCTACCGAGATGAAGCGAGCTGTTTCAATCAATCCGGAAGATTATCTCGCTCATATAATTTTGGCTCGGGTCCTCGACCTTTCAGGTGAAGAGGCAGGGGCTGAGCTAGAGTTCAAACGGGCTTTGCAGATTAAGCCAGATGTTGCCGAAGCCCATTACTATTACGGCGAAAGTTTATTCCGCCGAGGCGAGATTTCAGAAGCTGTCGACGAGTATAGACAGGCTGCCAAGCTGAATGCCAGTGACCTCAACTTAGCCGGGCTCAGCCAAGCGCTCCTTTCGGCTCGAGATTTACACGGGGCCATCAAAGCCGGGCGTCAGGCGGTCTCAGCCGATCCCTCATCAGCTATAGCCCATGCGGTCTTGACCAAAGCCCTACTCATGGCTGGGGACTATCATTGCGCCAGGCGCACGGCCAGACAAGCAGTTCTGCTTGACCCAACCTCCGCCGAAGGCCATATGGCTCTGGGAAGGGCACTTTATGCCACTAAAGAAATCAATGCCGCAGTGGATGAATTTCGCTGTGCCGTCTCTCTCGACCCGCTCAACGCGCAAGCTCGCAATGATCTGGGCTTTGCCCTCTACGGGCGGGGCGATCTTTCCTCTTCAGTCAGTGAATTGCGTCTGGCCTTGCGTCTCAACCCGCATCTAGCCGAGGCTCGCAACAACTTAGAAATAGCCCTGGGCGGATTGACCGGGCTCAAGAAGTTGCCCGCCACTAATTAACCAGTTCTAATAACAGCTGTAGTTAAGGGAAACGAGGAAGTTAAGCGGTAAAATTTCCTCTGGTCCAACTAAGTAATCTAATTTATCTGATGACCTCACTTACTGCTTTGTTTTCAGAGTCGGTTATTCAGGGTTATTTTTGGTTTCAGAGTTAGACAGTTTCAGATTTTGGTCCAGGGGTTTTCTTTTGAAGAAGACGAACTTATTTCTACCAGGTTCAATCGCTTTGCTGATGGTGCTTTTTTCAGCAACTCAGACCTTGGCTGCTAAATCCGATTCAGATCTTATTTTCGATCCCGGCGTCTCTGATCCCAGTGCCGGTTCCGGATCACCAAGTAAAGCTTCTAATTTTGGTCCTGCCAGTAAATCAGCTAGTTCTGCTGCTCCTGCTTCTGTGGACGCATCCAGTTCTGCTTTCGGCGTCAGTCCCGGCAAGCCAGATTCCGAAGTGCAGAAAGATAGCGAGAGCCGTACTTCATCAAGTTCAAACTCTGAGCCCGAACCGCGAGCTATAGCACAGGGCACGATGCGCCCCCAGAGTCGCAAAACCCTCCCCGGTGTGACCGGTACCGTTAAGATTCGTCGACCTTTCAAGCTTTTTGCACAAGAATCGCTAATTCACAATTTGAGTTTTCGCGATACTCCAGTTCGCGAAGTGATAAGTGAAATCGCTCGCCGGGGTAATTTGAACATAATTATCGATAAGTCTTGTGCCGGCAAGATCACTGGTGAGTTGCGCGATGTTACTCTCAACGAGGCAATGGACAGCGTGCTTGCCGCCGCCGGTCTGACCAGTCGCACTCTTGATAGTTCCACTGTTGTGGTTGCCTCTACGCAGGCAATGGTGCAATTAGGTTTGAACAGACCTGTGGCGAAAGCCTTCAAGCTCAGCTATGCTCACCCATATGATGTTGCTGCTCTGCTTGCTGCCTCGGTCTTTAACAAGGGTTATTTGCCCGATTTTAAATCTCAGACCAAGCGTCGCACCCAAAACGAAGCATCTGAAGAGACCGCCAGTGAGAAAGAAGGACAGTCGCAAGGTACAGATCTGCGTGGTCCTACCGCCGAGAAATCTGGTACTAAGAATACAGACAAAGACGGACAGTCGGTCGAGACCGACAACACCCAGACTTATCAGCTTGAGACCCAGCCTCGCACTCTGCGCGGTATCACCCGTGCTCAGACTCAAGAGGGCGTCGGCTTCAACAATGCTGCAGTAGACCCTGGCACCCAGCAGATTAGGGCTCATCTAGAGGTCAACGCTGATTTTCAGGTTGACCCTAATGGTGGTGGTGCCATCATTTTGCCCGACGTTAAGAACCGACAAGTTTTGGTGGTCGGTACCCAAGAAGATGTGAACCTAGCGGAAGAGTCGATCAGGCTTCTCGACCGCAGACCAAAGCAAGTGCACATACAAGCCAGTCTTGTTGAGCTGAACAACCAAGGTATTAGGCAACTGGGCGCCACTCTCAACATGCAGGGAGATGGTCTATCCACCTCGATTATGGGTAATTCACAGGCTCCTCTCAAGTCTTTCTTGCCAGGTTTGGGATCACCGGCTAACGCTATCGCCAACCCGAATATCCCCGCTATTCCCTTTACGGGTAACAACACTACTTCTACGGCTACGAACGCGTTCGGCACCGGTTATAACGGACTGGTCGGTTCGCTTTTGCCGCTCAACCCGCCGACTATTGCCAACGTCACGGCTTTGCCGACAGCTCAGTCTGCCTTCAACTTCATTACCGCCGATCGTCTAGCCGGTGGTCGCGCCAACATCGCCACTGTGCCAACAGTGGTAAATTTGTCGGTCAATATGATGTTGCAGACCAATAAAGCTAAGTTGGTGGCTAACCCTTCTGTTGTCGTTGTGGACAACACCGAGGCTCTGATCACGATTGCCCAAGAAGTTGTGCACAAAGTTACAGCTACTGTCAGCCTTGGGGTTGTAACCACAAACGTAGAATTGACCAAGGCCGGAATATTCCTCAACGTCCTGCCTCGTGTCACCGAGGACGGTTTCATTTCTATGCGTTTGCGTCCCCAGGTGTCGACACCTCTTGGACCGCCTCAGGCTTTCGGCACCACCGTGGTCACACTCTTGAATGTGCGCGATATCATGTCTCAGGAAGTGCGTATTAAGGATGGGCAGACCCTGGTCTTAGGTGGTCTTTTCACCGAGACGGAGGCTTCGCAGATGGCCAAGGTTCCTTATATGGCAGAAGCTCCCGTACTTGGTGCATTCTTTAGAAATACCTTGAAAGGGCGCAATCGTTCTGAATTGATGCTTCTCATTACGCCTAAGATCGTCGAAGAAGAGCCAAACGCCGCGCTCTCCGAAGGTCGCGGGTCAGTCAGCATGTAAGACCTAGTGAGCGCGTAATGCCCATTGTGCATGCGAGACCTAGTGAGCGAGTAATGCCCATTGTGCATGCGAGACCTAGTGAGCGAGTAATGCCCATTGTGCATGCGAGACTATGGGGGTATTGAACACTAGCTTCTGATTAGCACTCGTTGCTCAATTAAGACTAGGTGAACATATTGGACTCTGTGCTTTCCGATTTTGGCATGGTGTCGAGGATAGTCGGCTGCGACCAATTTTGGGAAATTTACTCTGGCTCAGTCTCAGGGATGATTACCTTTATTTATTAGCGTCCGTTTCGTTATGCTCGTTGACTGCCTTTAAGCATCTCTCCAGCATCTCTAAAGTCTGCGAAATTGTCTTGCGGCTCTTTGAGTTTTGTTGGTCAATTTCTTGAAATTGACCAAGCCTCACTACTTCGAAAATTGGATGAGTGAGTCCTGTTTTTTCTCAAGATTCTGGGCTGTCCTCGTTTTCCACTTCGTAACTAAATTGAAGTCAAGAGTGGTTTGCTGGGCTGGATTCCACTTAGTGGAATCTTCGCCATCCATCTGGGGGCGGAAGATCTGTAATGGGAAATTTAGGACACTATCTTTGCTTTTCTAAAAGCTGTTATTGCAGTTATATGGTGGTTTCTATGGCGGTTTCTCAAATTACTAGACGGGCGGCAGCGCTCACCCTTTCCCTGGCAATTACTCTGGCTAATGCTCCACTCGCCGCTCTGGCTGATGAAGTCATTACTCAATCAAAAGATTCAACCATCGAGAATGAAACCTTAGCGCTGCAATTAAGTCCCCTATCTCCTGGTCCTGCAACTGCAGCTTACGAAAGCGATAGTGAAATCGAAAATCTTAATAGGCAGATTTCTGCAAAGGAAATTGAATTACTAAGGCTGAATTCCGAATTCAGAACTCACTACACGGCCCGCGATAAAAATAAGCAGCGCCGAATGAAGCTCTATGATTTCGCCGCTGGTGCAGTGGCTAATGCTGGTGATATTGCTTTGCTGACCAACTTTTGGAAGTATCAACGTAAACCGGGGGAGGGGTTGGCAAAGCGCGGACGTCTTGAATCAGGCGTAATAACTGTCTTTGTTGCTTACTGTATTTTGGGTGGTCTCTATTCTCTAGAAGGCGCTTCGGATCTAATCGCCGACTATAAGGGCAAGCGCAAGCACTTTGACGCAAAATCAATCAGAGAGAGAGTGAACAGCATCAGAGAAGAAATTGATTCACTTTTGGCAAAGCGTGCCACAGTTGTAGCCAACTTAGTTGGACCGCAGAAGCAATACTATTTGGACGAAGAGGCAGTCTTACGCGATTTGCGGGACTTGTCTATCTTGGAATTCAGCAAACTTTACATAGATTCTCGCAAGAAACACACCGCCAGAGATATCACCACAATAGGAACCTTGGCTGTTTGCGCTACCGGGGCCTTTCCTGGCGCTCTAAACGTTCTTAGAGGCATAAGAGAAACTCGCATCAATACTATTGGTGGTGGCGGCATCGGATTCTTGATTTCTGGCGCCACTTTGACTGCCGCTCCCGTGCTTATTCATGGCGGTGCAGCAGTCACCGCTAAGGTTGCTGGTTCTCGGCTCTCTAAACTACTCGGCGAGGCGCAGTGTAAGACAACTGAAAAGCTAAGAGCAGATCTCAATAAGCTTATGGGTGGCAACAATACAGAGACCTATTCGGTTATGGCTAAGCTTCTCGAAGATAGAGAGGTCTTTCTCAAGGCAGATAGCAAGACTCAGAAGCAAGATATGATCGAAAGCTTCATTTCTTATGCAGCCAGGGGCGGCCCTCAGATTGCCTTCGGCATAAATGTTGCTAGGGCTGGTTACAGATACGACAGAAATCCTTATAAGGTGTTTAAGGGCGTCGCACAAGGTGCAACAGTCAATGAAGTATCTTGGGCTCTATGGATGCTAGATGTCGTGCAAAAGCAAACGCGTAACGAAATTCGAAACGCCAAAGAAGCTCATGCTGGTCCAAACGCGTTTTCCGCCGAATACGGAGAACTGAAAAAGCTGAAATAGCGACATCGCCTGGAGTGGCGAGTATAACTTGCCACTCAAAAGGTTGCGTGCTTTTCAATCTAAGTTGTTCTGAAATGCTTTGGCAGCTCAGTTTACTTTTCATGCTTTAGCTATACAAATATCCGACTACCGGGTTTGTAGTGCTGCTTGATGGCGTCTTTCTTTCGTAGATCTCGTTTATTTAGAAGCAGCGATAAAGTTAGGCTGTCGTTGCTTGGTATCCGATCGCTTATCCATTGGGGTAGATATTGTTTCAGGCTGACTAACTCTGCTCTCGCTGATTTGCACATTGAAAAGTAGGCGTTCTGCACGATTTCGTCCGTGCATTTTTTGAAACCTTGCCGCCATATTTCCCGAAAGCACTGACCTGCTTGTGATTCACCTAACTTGGCTTTTCTATTGCCTACTGCCTTCATCTTGACTCTCGATTCTCTGCAGGCCCAAGTCCTATTTTTATTGGCTTGAACTAGTTGCTCGATTTTGAAGTTACTATTTGTTCCTTGACTCAGATAAAGAGGATTCCTTTCATTTGCCAGTTCCAGCTGATTTATAAATGACTGTTTCTCAATATGGAGAGACTCTCTTGATTCGATGGTAGTTAGGCATCTACCGGCAAAAGATTTCCGCTTGATTCCGGCGATAGCTTCTTCCGTAAGAACTCTATTGAATCGATGTCTTCTCCGGAATACGCCTCTAGCGAGTCTTTCCAGGTACCCGGCCGCCACTTGTTTTGAAAGGAAAACATCAAGGGGGGCTCGCTTCGGTACCAAAGGCAATAATTCTCTAGTCGTGAATACTTCCCAATGTGCTAGTTTTGCTATGAATCTTATGGCGAATTTAAGCTGGTCCTTGGTGTATTTGCGTTTTCTTTTGCTTGAGTTTTCTTGTTTCATTTTCGGATACTCCAAAAAAAAAGAAATTTTCGAGAATTTCTAAAAGTAGGTGTCATTCCTTTAAACGAAAATAAGAGCAAAAAAGTTCAAAAGCAAATTCAGAATTAACCTCTTGAAAACCGGCATAACAAAAGAAAGTGACTAGCGAGAGTCACTTTCTTTCTTCGTCTGATTGCAGCTATCTGATTTCAGCGTCTACTCAACAGTTACAGATTTAGCCAGGTTTCTGGGCTGATCGACGTCTTTACCTAGATAGTCAGCGATAAAGTAGGACAGCAACTGAAGTGGAACTACTGAGGTCATAGGTGAGAAGAGCTCATCAACTGGAGGAATAGCAAGCACTGCGTCAAATGTTTTGGTGGCTTGTTCGTCCCCGTCAACAGCCACACAGATCATTTTCGCCTTTCTTGCTCTAGCCTCCTGGGCATTCGATAATGTCTTTTCATAGACAGCACCCGGAACTAGCACGGTAATTACCGGTACATTTTGGTCCAGCACTGCTATCGGACCGTGTTTGAGTTCTCCGGCGGCATATCCGGAAGCGTGTATATAGCTTAACTCTTTCAACTTTAACGCCCCTTCCAGTGCAGTAGGGAAGTTTAGACCACGTCCGATGAAAACTACATCGTGAGCTTCAGCGTATTTCACCGAGACGTCACGAATTTGTTCTTCTCTTGCCAGGATTTGTTCAATCATTGTAGGCACGAGATTGAGCTGCACTTTTAGTTCTTTTGCTCTCTCCTTGCTAATAGTGCCGCGTTTTTCTGCTAGATAAATGGCTAGTAGATAGAAACTGGCAAGCTGGGCAAGGTAGGTCTTGGTAGCGGCGACGGAAACTTCGATACCGCATTCGGTGACCATCAGGTTTTGGGTCAGGTGAGCCAAGTGCGAGTCGGCTCGATTGGTTATGCCGAGTGTGTAGGCTCCTTTTGCTTTTGCTTCTTTAAGTGCGGCTAGAGTATCAGCGGTTTCACCGGACTGGCTTACGGCTATTGCTAGTGTTGATTCATTGACGAGTACTTTACGTCCTCTAATTTCTGACGCAATCTCTACCTCGCAGGGAATACCAACGAGTTCTTCCAAAAGCAACTTGCCGACCATAGAAGCATGGTAGGCAGTGCCGCAAGCAAAAACAGAAATTCTATCTAGTCCCTTGATCTCTTCTTCGGTCAGATGGACTCCGTAAGCGGTTTCTCCCGACCCAGTCGAAAGGTGATCAATGTTCAAATCGATTGGATGATTTGGATGTCTAAGATATTTTGATAGAGTCTGGCGCAGTACCAGTGGTTGCTCGTGAATTTCTTTCAAGAGGAAGTGCTTATAGCCGCACTTGTCGATCACGTATGGGCTTGTGTCTAGGGCTATGGGGCTGCGTTTTACTTCTTTGCCGTCAAAAGTAAACAGCCTCACCCCGGTTGTTGTAATTTCGGCTAGTTCACTCTGGTCGAGTTTGATAACTCTATTTGTGTACTGTCTTACAGCCATTGAGTCTGATGCTAGAAAGTTCTCGTTGTCGCCTAGACCGACTGAAAGTGAGTAGTGATGATTTACGGCATAAATGCGATCGGGGTGCTTTTGGCTGACGATGCCTAGGGCGAAGATGCCAGTCAGTCGTTTGACTGCGCGCAAAATTGATTGCAGAAGGTCTTGGTCTTTGGCATATTCATGTGAGACTAGATGCACGATTACTTCAGTATCTGTTTCAGACGCGAACTCGTAACCGAGTGCTTTCAGTTCGTCTCTCAGTTCTTCGTGGTTTTCGATGATGCCGTTGTGAACAACCGCGATTGTGCCAGATTTGTCTGTATGAGGGTGAGCATTTTGATCATTAGGGATGCCGTGGGTTGCCCATCTAGTATGCCCGATTCCTACACTGGCTTTCGGTCTTTTGCTTTCCAGGAGGGCTTCCAGATTGGAGAGTTTTCCTGCCGCTTTCAGTACGCAAAGCCGACCTTCTTCGATGACAGCTACCCCGGCAGAGTCATAGCCTCGATACTCAAGACATTTAAGCTCATTGAGCAAAACCGGAAACGCCTGGGACGGGCCTAGATAGCCAACGATACCGCACATATTTATAGCCTCTTGCTTGGTTCTAACTGAGTGGTGAACTGAAGTTGCGAGCTGAATTGGTAGAGTGGTCGATTCATTTGCCAACTGAGTAACTGAGAGGAACCGACCAGGCTCACTAAACAGACGCTCTAAATTTCCATCAGTTCTTCTTCTTTGTCTTTTAGGGTTTTGTCGATGTCTTTGATGTATTTGTCTGTCAGTTTCTGCAGGGAATCTCCGTGCTTTTTGATTTCGTCTTCAGAAATTGTGCCTTTCAGCTTTTTCATATTCTGATCGCAGTCACGGCGGGCGTTGCGAACTGTCACTCTAAATTCTTCGGCGAGTTTGCCGACCATTTTAACCAGTTCCTTGCGGCGGTCTTCAGTGAGAGATGGGAAGCTTAGGCGGATAACGCTGCCGTCGTTATTGGGGTTTACACCCAAGTCGGATTTTTGAATGGCTTGCTCGATCGCTTTGAGTGAGCCTTTGTCGTAAGGTTGAATCATAATTGTGCGACCGTCTTGGATGGAGATATTACCGAGACCCTTGATTGGGTTCATCGTGCCGTAATACTCCACTTCAATCTTGTCCAGAACATGAGGACTGGGGCGTCCGGTTCTTATGGTCTGGAACTCTTTATGAAGACGCTCTACCGCCTTTTGCATGTGATCTTCCGCGGACTTCAGTAATTCCTGAGCGCTCATTGCTATTTACTTACTCCTGTTGCCTGTTGTGCTGTGCCGATGAGAGTACCAATTTTTTCGCCCATAACTATCTTTTCGATAGAGCCGGAACGAGCAAAATCGAACACGACTAAGGGGATGGAATTTTGCTGGCAGATGGAAACCGCAGCTGGGTCCATAACCTTGAGTTGCCTAGAGAGCATTTCTTCGAAGGTGATGCTGTCGATATGCTTGGCATTCGGGTTTTTCTTCGGATCCTCTTCGTAGACGCCGTCCACGTGGTTCTTAGCCATTAGGATGGCATCGGCCTTCATTTCGGCGGCTCGCAGGGCTGCGGCGGTGTCGGTTGTGACGTGCGGATTGCCGGTGCCGCCTCCGAAGATTACTACTCGCCCTTTCTCTAGATGGCGTATGGCGCGCAATCTAATAAAGGGTTCGGCCACCGCCGGCATGGCAATAGCTGTTTGCACCCTAGTGGGTACGCCCTTGCGGGTTAGGACTTCTTGCAGAATCAAGCAGTTCATGATTGTCGCCAGCATACCTACATAGTCTGCTGCTGCCTTATCCATTCCCCAGGAAGACCCTTGCACGCCTCTGAAAATGTTTCCGCCGCCCACCACAATGGCTATTTGTATACCTAGTGAATAGGCATTGGATATCTCGTCGGCGATGCCGCTGATTATCTCTGGATCGATACCGAAGCCCTGAACTCCAGTCAGGGCTTCGCCGCTGAGCTTCAGTAAGATCCGTTTGTAGCGCACTTCCGACATTATTAACTCCGAGTTTCCGTATTGAGAGGGGCATTCTGTGCGAAAGCCGGGTAGATCATAACTCTTACCCGGCTCTCAGTTCTATAGTGCTGCTTCTAAGGTGAATTAGGCTTCAGCCTGTTGCGGTGCATCGCCTTCTCCCAGAATGAAGAGAGCGAAGCGCACTGGCTTGATGGTGATGCCCAATTCTTTGCCTTTGGCGGCCAGGTACTTGCCTACCGAAGTAGATTGTTCTTTGACAAAGGGTTGCTCGGTCAAGCAGCGCTCAGCCAAGATCTTATCTACGCGTCCAGCTACGATTTTGTCGCGCATTTCGGGCTTCTTGTCAGCCAGGTCGGCTTTGCCTGATTCAATGCGGCGCTCATTTTCGATCATTTCGGCAGGAACTGCTTCACGATCTAGATAAGTTGGCTTGGCTGAAACTACATGCATGGCTACTTCTCTAGCCAAGGCTTTGGTGTCGGCACAGCCGTTTACGCATTTATCGGTGGAAAGTTCGACGATGGCGCCCATCTTGCCGCCGAGGGTGTGGATGTAAAGACCGGTCGAACCAGTGCCATCTTTCAAATCGAATACTTCCAGGCGCTTGACTTGGATGTTTTCTCCAGTTTTAGCGATGGCTTCGGTGATTAGCTCTTTAACAGTACCTTTGCTGGAGGGTTTCTCAAGCAGAGCTTCTACTGTTGCCGGCTTCTCTTTCAAGGCGATAGCGGCGAGTTCTTTACCCAAGGCTTGGAACTCTTCGTTGCGGGCAACAAAGTCTGTTTCGCAATTGACTTCGACCAAGGCGCAGGCTTTGCCGCACTCTGATACTTGTCCGACTACGAGACCTTCCGATGTGATGCGGGAGGCTTTCTTGCCGGCCGCAGCAGCACCTTTTTGTCTCAAGATTTCGAAGGCTTTTTCAAAATCGCCGCCGGCTTCCACCAGGGCTTTTTTGCAGTCCATCATGGCTGCGCCAGATTTTTCGCGCAGATCTTTGACCATGGATGCTGATATCTCAACCACTGTACTCATCTCCTTCCTTTGACCTCGTTTGTTCTGGAGTGATATTGAAAAATTAGGCTTTTGCTTCGTCGTCGCCGAAAGCGTCCGGAGCATCAGCATGTTCACCGGCGGCGGCGCCTACCGAAGCCATCTGAGGCTCGGGCTCTTTCCAGGCTTTCTCTTCAGCCGGCGAGCTATAGGCTTGACCTTGCTTACCTTCCAGAATGGAATCGGCGATCTTGCTCGTGATTAGTTTGATTGAGCGGATAGAGTCGTCGTTGCCAGGGATGACATAGTCGATGCCGTCGGGATCGCAGTTAGTGTCGATGATACCGACTGTGGCGATGCCGATTTTCTTGGCTTCCGAAACGGCTATTAGTTCGCGTTTCTGGTCGATGATGAAGAGTACGTCGGGCTTACCGCGCATTGTTTTGATTCCGCCCAAGGATTTCTCCAGCTTGGTCAGTTCGCGGTTGAGCATTGACTGCTCTTTCTTGCCGCGGCGATAGAAATCACCTGTATCTCTCATTTCTTCGAGTTCTTTGAGGCGATTGATGCGCAGTCTGATTGTTTCGAAGTTGGTGAGCATACCGCCCAACCAGCGACGATTGACAAAGTGGGCACCGCAGCGCTTCGCTTCTTCTTCGACGATTTCGGCTGCTTGTTTCTTAGTGCCGACAAAAATAATGTTTTTCTTTTCAGAGGCGGCTTTTCTGACGAATTCACAGGCCCGGTCGAGAGCGCGGGTGGTCTGTTCCAAGTCAATGATATAGATGCCGTTACGCTCCCCATAGATGTAAGGTCTCATCTTGGGATTCCAGCGACGGGTTTGGTGACCGAAGTGCACGCCCGCTTCCAAAAGTTGTCTCATCGATGCTACTGGCAAGGCTTAATACTCCTTTGATAATGATGTGTGAGCCGGTAGGTATGACGGAAGCCGATACAAAACCAAGACAAAACCAAATCTAGATTTGCTCCTGGGTCTTCCTTGCCCCAGTCGCGCTTGGTAAGTAGACCAAAGTAGCATTAAAGACTGCTCAAAGGCAATTGCCATCGAGTCTGGATTACGCGCTGCTTAACACTTGTTCCTGCCTTGAAGCGCGGCAGAGCCGAGGCCGCTCGGTGAATTTCGCTGAGAAGGGCTGCGTTGCCTGCTTTATATGCAGTTGATAGGAAAACTATAACGTTCCTGCCCACCGTTGATATGGAGTCTCAAAATCGCCTATTTCTGGACATCTTGACCATTAGTCGTTATAATATTACAACGTAAACTTTTACTAATAAATAAAGGTGGGAACGTGTCTAAGGTACTGGTACTGAACGCATCATACGAGCCTCTCAATATCTGTACCTGGCGTCGTGCCGTGGTTCTGCTCATGAAGGGCAAGGCTGAACCGATTGAAGACAATGGCAACTTCATCTATACCGACACGCCCCTGCCCACTGTGATCAGGCTGCGTTCCTACGTCAAAATTCCCTACAAAGAAATCAGCTTGTCTAGGCGCAATATCTTGCACCGAGACAATTACACCTGCCAGTATTGTGGTGATAAACGGCACGATCTGACCATCGACCATATTATTCCGCGCTCTCGCGGCGGTCTTGATGCCTGGGATAACGTCGTGGCGGCTTGTTTGCGGTGCAATGTCAAGAAAGGTGATCGCACCCCCAAGGAAGCTTCCATGCCTTTGATGTCCACCCCGAGGCGACCTGTTTCGCATGTCTTATTCGAAATTTCGAAGCACACTCATCCAAATGTTTCTGGCTATAACTGGAAGAAATATGTGATCGGTGCCTGATAATTAGGGAATGGTCGAAACCGATTTAGGTCTTCAGAGCGTTTGCCCGCAAACGCGTCTTTATTCTCAGATTCTGCTTGATATACAAGTGCAGGATCTGAAAGATCGTTTGTTCACTTATCGTGTGCCGGCGTCGCTTCATGACGAAGTTTTTGTCGGTGCTCAGGTCTTGGTTCCCTTCGGTTCACAAATGGTGGCCGGCTATGTCATCAGCCTGGTCACCGACTTTGACGAAGAGCGGGAATCGTTCAAAGTAAAAGAAATATTGGAAGTAGTCGATCCTCTTCCTCTGTTTGACGAGAGTTATATCGATTTCCTTGCTTTTATTGCCGCTAAGTATTGTGCCAGCATGCAGGATGTGGTCAGTGCAGCCGTTCCTAGTTGTCTGGTTAGTAAGGTGAAAAGGCATGTGCGTCTTGTCGATCGCACGGTTTCAGGCGATGAAATTTTACTTTCACCGGCTGCTTATCTTGTTTTTACCCTTCTTCAGGGCAGTGCTAAAGGCATACTGAGCTTGTCTGCCTTGCGCAGACGTTTTGAAAGTGAGGGCAAAAGACGCAAACCTAAGTTGACCGTGCAAGACTTTTTGCAGTCGATGAGACATTTGAGTCGGCTTGGCTATCTCACTATCGACGAAGTAGAAGAAAGCGGCAGTTCGGTGAAAACTGAGCTTTGGCTTAGGGCTTCCGGGGTTCCACCGCGTACGGCCAAGCAGAAGCTGGTTATGGAAATATTTGATCAAGCCTCTCAGATAGAAGATTCTAAAGAGATTGATGCTCAAAGCGAAGAAGTTAAACAGGCAAGAGACGGCTTTGAGAAAAGCCTTGATTTAAACCATAGAGTTTTTAGTCAAGCCGAATTCAGCCTGGCCTCTCTCGTGCAAAAGTCGGCAGTTTCAAGAGCGACAATTGATAAGATGATCAAGGAAGGCATGCTCGAGAGTTTTGAGAAAGAAGTGGTGCGAGACGCCCTCGGTCGCTTACCCGGTGCGCTGGTCGATAACTACAGTGCTCTGCCCGAACTGACCGCAGAACAGAAAGATGTTTACAGTGTACTTCTGCCGGCGCTGGAAGAATGTTTGTCACTAAAGAATCCTTCTAACATTATCTCTGAAGACAACTCTCAGCAGTTTTTTGAACCATGGCTATTGCATGGTGTCACGGGTTCGGGTAAGACTGAGATTTATCTGAGATTGATTGCCCGCTGTCTAGAGTTGGGTCGCACTGCCCTTTTTCTCGTACCGGAAATAGCCCTTACACCGCAATTGTCCGGGCGTCTGAAGGCACGTTTCGGAGCCCTAGTGGCAGTTTGGCATAGTGGTATCAGTGCCGGTGAACGCTATGATGCCTGGCGGCGATTGCGCTCAGGCGAGGTGCGAGTCTTGCTCGGTGCGAGATCAGCTATTCTAGCCAACATACCCGATCTGGGTTTGATTGTTCTTGATGAAGAACATGATGGCAGCTATAAGCAGTCCACCCCTGCTCCCCGCTATAACGCTCGTGATCTAGCAGTCGAGAAAGCCAAGCGCTGCGGTTCTCTTGTTTTGTTTGGCTCTGCTACACCCGATCTTGCCAGCTTTGAAAGAGCCAGACAGAACGGCCGCATTCTTACTATGAAAAATCGAGTGCATCAGCCCGTCATGCCTCGCGTCGAAATAGTGGATATGCGGCAGGGCAGGGGGGCCATGCTTGCAGGTAGTGAAATCTTTTCAAGAAGGCTCGCTGATGCTCTCAAAGATCGCTTAGAGAAAGGGGAGCAATCGGTTCTTTTGATCAACAGACGCGGTTATGCCAGCCATATTTTTTGCCAGGCTTGCGGTACACCGCAAACTTGCAGAAACTGCAGCGTCTCTCTGGTTTTGCATTCAAACCTTAGGCACAAAGTCAATCTTGAAGAGACCGCCGACCAATCTTTGTTTTCCGCCGGTGGTTACTTGGCTTGCCATCATTGCGGATTCCGGCAGCCTCTCAAGGAAGAATGCAGTAGTTGCCAGGGACCTTTTCTGAAGATTGCCGGTGTTGGTACTCAGAAAGTAGAGAAAGAGGTAAGCAAGTTCTTGCCTAACGCCCGCATCGTGCGCCTTGATTCCGATGTTGTGCGCAGAAAAGGTGCCTTTGAAGAAGTTTTGGCCAAGTTTACCGAAGGTGAAGCGGATATACTGATCGGCACGCAGATGGTGGCTAAAGGTCTCGATATAGCAAAAGTAACCCTGGTTGGTGTTTTGCTAGCCGACTCGGCTTTCAATTTGCCTGATTACCGATCTTCCGAGCGGGGTTTCCAACTGCTCACCCAGGTGGCGGGGCGCGCTGGACGTGGTGAAACCCCCGGCTCGGTTATTTTGCAGACTTATACTCCTGAGCTGCCTGTGCTCAATTTAGCCAGCCGGCACGATTACGCCGGCTTTTTCGCCCCCGAAATTGAAAGTCGACGTTATTTAGACTATCCCCCTTTTGCACGCTTAACCAGAGTTTTGCTCTCGGGCGAAGACGAAATGCTGGTGCAGTCTGTATCTGAGATTGTCGCTGAAGAAATAAGTTATTTGATGGAAGATGAAGCTGCCGAAGACGAGCTCAAGATACTGGGACCGGCGCCCTGTCTTATTGAGAGAATTAAGGGACGCTACCGCTATCACTTAATTATCAAAAATAAAGGCGGCGAGAGACTGCAGCGAATATTGGTCGATTATCTCAAGGGACGGCGTTTTGGTCCTGCTGTCAGCATGGCAGTCGATGTGGATGCTATCGACCTTATATAGATAGGCGAATGTAGTAAGATCTGGTTCTAAATACAAAATAGCAAACCGAGTATTTTCCATGGTAAACGCTAGTACATTGCGCCGAATCAATAAAAAGGCCGATCCGCTTTTCGGATTTACCATTCACGGTTACTATTTTTTCTTTGCCCTGCTTCTCATTATTGTGGCGCCGTTGCTGCTTTTCAAAAAGAAAGCGAGAGCAGGGTTTCGTCAGAAAATGGGCGACGTGCCCGAAGCATTTAAGGATAAGAAAGCGAAACTGTCGGGTTGTCTTTGGTTTCATGCCGTTTCAGTGGGTGAATTCAATGCCGTCTTGCCTCTTTTGAAAGCTTATCATCGCAAGCATCCAGCTGAACCTCTGGTGGTATCTACCACAACAGCCACCGGTCAAGCTCTCGCTCAAGAGAAGTGTCAGGGTATGGCCGATGTTTTCTACTTCCCTTATGACTTGCCCTTTGCCACTCGTCCCTGGCTCGATGCCTTACAGCCTTCTTTGGTGGCTATTGCTGAAACCGAGATTTGGCCAGGCTTTACCTATGAATGTCGTCAGCGCAATATCCCAATAGTGGTGGTCAACGGTCGAATCTCACCGCGCTCTTTCAAAGGCTATCATCGTTTCAGAGCCTTTTTCGGACCGGTTTTGCGCAGCATGCATACAATAGGTGTGCAATCTGAAGAGGAAGCTAGACGTTATCGGGCTATTGCCGGTGCAGATCTGAACGTACAGGTGCTCGGCAATCTGAAATTCGACGGCTTGGTGCCGGTCTCGTCCGAGCGTCGTCGGGAATTGGAGAGATTGGTCAATGCTGGCACTTCTAGTAGTATCACTATCGTGGCTGGCTCCACCCATGAAGGCGAAGAGAGTGCCATGCTTTCTTTCCTAGATCGAGTTTGGCGGTTAGATGCAAAACTCGCCGAGCGCATAAAACTTATCATCGTGCCCCGTCACCCTGAGCGCTTCGAGCATGTGGCTTCTCTGATCAAGTCTCAGGGCTACACTGTGCGCCGTTATTCTCGCTCAGAAGCTTTTTCTGACCCTCAGACTAACTTAGTCAAAGATAGTCTAGTCAGGGAAGTCTATTTGCTTGATGCTATAGGCAAGCTTTTTGATTTCTACAGTTTATGCGATCTCGCCTTCGTGGGCGGCACCCTGGCGCCAATCGGCGGTCACAATATTATGGAGCCTTACGCTTATTCGGTGCCAGTGCTGGTAGGTCCTCATATTGAAAAGACTCGCGATACGGCTAGCAGTCTTTTTGAAGTCTCAGCCCTAACCATGTGCAAAGACGCGTCTGCACTCGGCGATAACCTAATCAATCTGATTAGAGATTTAGAGTTGTCTCGGCAATTGGGAGAGCGAGGGCAGGCTGTTTTGACTGCCAGCCAGGGGGCTGTTCAACAGGCTGTTACCTTGATCGAGTCGGTCCTTGATACTATGAATGATTCTGTAAGTGATTCTGGGCGTGATCAAAGTTCAGTTGATTAGATGAAGATTACTGATCAAAATTGCCAATTGAATGCTCTTCTAGAGAATCAGATCTTTAGGAACTGTCTTGCTCCCTTCAATTGTTTTTATGGTGCCGGAGCCTATCTGCACTTACTCTCTTATCAAAGCGGTCTGAAGAAACGACATAGCAGCCCTGCCTTTGTGGTTAGCGTCGGCAATCTCACTGTGGGCGGCACCGGCAAAACGCCTATAGTAATGGAGCTAGGCCGTCGCTATGTTGAGAAGGGGCTGAGGACCGCGGTGCTAAGCCGTGGCTATGGACGTCGCAGTAAAGGAAACGTTATCGTCAGCCGAGGACAAGGTCCTCTTGCAACAGTTCAAGATAGCGGTGATGAGCCATTCTTGATTGCTAGCCTGGTTGATGGCTTGGGTGTCTTAGTTGGCAGCCGACGGGTGGAACTAGCTGAGCTTGCCTGTCGAGAACTGGCTGCACAAGTGCTTATTCTGGATGATGGCTTTCAGCATCTGCCGCTGCACAGAAATCTCGATATAGTGCTTTGGGATGCGGGTGATGATCCCGAGCGACAAGCGCTTTTGCCCGGCGGTCGCTTGCGTGAGCCGCTCACCGCTTTGGGGCGGGCCGATCATGTCATTATTACTAAGGTAGACAGTCTTGACCGCTTTGAATATCTCAAGAGCAAGCTTGCTAAATATAGTGAGAAAGCCAATTTCAGCGCCTGTTATTTTCGTCCCTTCAAGCTGCGCAATGCTCGTGATCAGATTGTTGAACTTGATGTCCCGGTTATTTCTCTTTGCGCCATCGCTCGTCCAGAGAGTTTTGCCGCATCGCTCAGGTCGCTCAATCTTGATCTCATAAAGAGTTATGCCTTCCCAGATCATCACTGGTTTAGCGAGCAGGAACTGGAGCAGATTTTTGCATTTGCCGAAGAGACTGGGACTTATGTTGTGACAACCGCCAAAGATATGGTGCGCATCAAAGAGTACGAGAACTCTACCAGGCTATCTTCATTTTTTGCTGCCGGGAGAGTTCTCTATCTGGCTCAGGCTGTGGAATGGCTGACAGACTTGCCGAGTTTCTTATCAAAAGAGGATTCTTGATGAAGCCGCGCGGCGAACGCATTCTAGTCATTCGCTATCGCTTCATCGGCGATACTATCTTGACCGTGCCATTTCTTCGTAATTTGCGGGCTAATTATCCAGAGGCAAGAATCGATGTCTTGGTTGGTCCCAAAAGTGGAGAGGTGCTTAAGGGCTGTCCTTATGTCGACGAGTTAATCGCATTTGATACCACGCGCTTTCATAAATACGACTCAGGCGAGGGCAAACCTCGCAATTGGTTCAGTTATGCTCTAGATTTGCGCAAGCGTCGCTACGATCTAGCTTTTGTTCTTAAGCGTTCCTTTTCCAGCGCGGCGCTCTCTTTAGTCTGCGGCGCCAAAAGAAGGGTTGGCTATCAAGGAGATGGGCACTTTTTGCTTACTGATAAAGTGCCTTTTCGCACCGATATTCATGAAGTAGATTCTGTGCTCTCGGTACTAGAAGGTTGCGGCTTGACTGTTGGCGACCGCCATCTTGAGAGTTTCATCGCTGATGAAGAGTTGTCTGCAGTTCTCGCTATCGAGCCCCGCCTCAAAGAGGGACGATATGTGCTTATTCATGCCGCCGCCGCCCATCCCGACAAGACCTATCCACTTGAGAGTTTTGCCCAATTGATTGAGTTGCTTCATGGTGACGGTTTTATTCCCGTTTTCAGCGGCGACAAGCAAGATATTGGCTTGTATGCGCAGTTGGCAGCTCTTTTGCCAAAAGAAATACCCTATATAGACCTTAGCGGTAAACTGCAATTGCGTGAAAGCATGGCTCTTTATTCTTTGATGAAGCTTGCCGTTTGTGTCGATAGCGGACCTTCACATCTAGCTGCCAGTGCAGGGGTGCCGGTCGTCACACTCTTTGGTCCGACCGATCCCATAAGGTGGGGTCCCTATGGCGGTCGAGCCGTCTTTGATGCCGGTCTTAGCTGTCGGCCCTGTCATTACAAAAAGACCTGCGATAATAGACCCTGCCTTACCGAACTTTCAGCTGATTTAGTCTATGAGGCTTGCACCGCCATGCTAAATGGTCGAGATGGTGCTTAAATATAAGGTGTCCGATAGTGAGGTGTAAGTTGAGAGTCGCTTTAGTTTCAGTAGGCCTTGGATTGAGTTTAGTTCTTGCCGGTGGTTTGTCTTGCCAGGCTAAAGATAAAGGCGATTTTGAAAGGACAGGCGGTAAGCATTATCCGGGCAAGAGTATCGAGTATCTCTCCAGCCTCAAACCTAAGCAGAAAAGGAAAATTACTTTTCCGCCTTATGACCAGGGCGGTGGTTATTACTATGCCCATGGTGATTATGAGAAAGCAAGGCAGTATTGGATGACTGCCTTGCAGATTGCCGAAAGAGAAGTGCCTGCCGAGCGTGCCGGTGGTTTATCCAGCGAAACTGAGCAAGCCACTTGCAGCCTAATCAACCACCTCATGTACTTTCTCAAAGACTCGCATTACAAGCCGCCATATTTCGCCAGCCAGGGCGCCACGCCGCAGTTCACGCCAAAAGGTATGCAACCTTTGCGTGATCCCGACCTACGCAAGGTTTATCTGTATAACTTGAAAGGGCAGATGCGCGACTTTGAAGAAGACTTACGTTTCTGGGACAGGCTAAAAAACTTTGCCAGAAGGTCTCTTGGCGAAGGGCATAACTGTATGCGAGTGCCGATAAACAATATTGAGGTGGAATTCAATCGCAAGATTATGAATACCCGTGAGATGATCGGCCGTCTAGAACGCGAATTGGGCGTTAGTTCAAGCGATTCGAAGCAGACTCCTTGGGGCGGCGGCTTCGTTAATCCCACCGGTAAGAATGACAATAATCCCAACCAGGGTCAGGTGGAAAACCCCTGGCCTTAGTGGTTGTTCTAGACAAACTAATTGTTTTTTTCAGCTTTGAATAGGAAGGGACTTTCGACTAGTACAGGCAAGCCCCTGACCAGGCAGAAAAACACCGAGGTATAAACCAAGACGTCGGCGCTGTTGTGCAAAATCCCCTGGAAATCGCTCTTTATTTGAGCAGCGATAACTGCACAAAAGGCGAGGGCTTTCACCACCGCATAGGTGAAGCGGCTGAAGTTTGAAGCCACCAAGAATTTACCCAGCGGACTTTGCATCATGGTGCTGGTACCAAAGGCGGTGTAACCTTGTTCAGAAGCCAGTGAGCGTATTGCATCTACAAAAGTACCCCTGATTAAATAAACCAGGGGCACAAAAACAGGAATCCAACCGAGAGTGGAGAAGACTATCCAATAAGCCATTTCCACGGCTCGGTCACCGGCTATGTCAAGCACTGCGCCTAATTTGGAAGTCTGATTCAATTTCCTGGCAAAGTAACCGTCCAGACCATCAGCCCAAATAACAAATATCGTCAGGAAAAAGGCTATCCATCTAAAGCTGTCTTCTTGGAAGAAAAGCAGAGTCAGAGTAATGAGAGCCAGAAAAACCCTAGA
>JAIETF010000107.1 GCA_019745415.1 Candidatus Obscuribacterales bacterium
AAGGCAGGGCATAATTGATTTATGAAGCGAAGCAAGGTTACCCACTATGAAATTCTCGGGGTTCTGCCGACAGTCTCGGCAGATGAAATCAAGCAAGCTTATCGCAGCCTGGTTAAATCAAAGCACCCCGACCTCTCTTATACAGACAAGAGCGACAATCAAGTAGTAAGCGAAACCGAATTTATGATGTCGGTCAATGAAGCTTATAGTGTCCTTATTGACGTTGACAAAAGGGCTGATTACGACCTCACTATTTTTAGTCACCGAACCCCGAATATTCCCAGACACGCCCACGACTCGCTCGACGAAGAAAGAGCCAGAGAACGCTTTCTAAGGACAGTATTCAATCCACTCAAGCGCTCTATCGCCGCAGTGCTAAGAAAGTACAAAGCAAAATTGCAGATACTCTCGCAAGACATATATGCCGAAGATTTGCTGGAAGATTTTGAACAATACGTTGAAGAGATTGAAAGTACGCTTCTCAAAGCTTCCCGCGAATTCACCGACAATCCTCCGCCCATGACCTTGATTCCAGCCGTGCAGTGGATGCGCCATGCCATAGCGCAAGCTTCAGATGGTCTTGATGAACTGAGATACTTCCTCGGCAATTATGATTACGACCATTTAGCCATGGCTGACAATTTATTCAAGATAGCAGCCGAACATCTAATCAAGGCTGGCAGTTTGGCGAAACTAGGAGCACAGATTTAGCCTAATCTAGAAAAACCCAAACAAAAGCCACTGCCAGTAGTATCACGCTAAAGTTTCTATTTCTTTTTAATCAGAAATATCTCGTCAAGATCGACGGTGGCATCTCTTCGTTCTTTGCTGACAAGAACCTCTTGAATAGAGAGAAGCTTGCGATAATTGAGCGGTGCATCGAAATAATTCTTCGGCACAAGCACTTCTTCAATCTTGACTGTATCAAACAGAATTTTCTGGCGACCGGTGCGATCTTCACCGCTCAACCAGTCTTTCTTCACGGCCGGTTTGCTATATCGAATAGCGAGTTCCCCATTATTGGGAATCTTATATATGTAATGCAAAATAGTCGGTAACTGAGCAGAAAAACCAGCCGGTAAAGGCAATATATCTAGCTTAATCTTGCCTTTTTCAATGTGCTTGACTGTTGTATTGCAAATTTTGGCATTTTTTGCCTTCTCACCCTTAACGTCTTTCTCACGGTTCATGACGATAAAGTCATTGACTATGCCGTTTTCGCTTAGCCACTTAAGAGATTGGGGAAAGCAGGTTTTATCATCGTCACGAAAAACGCAGAAATCCCATTTGGGAGCTTTTGCCACCAAGCAAAATTTCATACTGCCTCGATTATTGATGCGCAGACCATTGCTGGCAATAACTGTGTCGCAATCCCCAAAGTAATAGTGAATCTGACTGAGTTTCAAAGCCTTTAGCGTCGGCTTATCAGCACCAGCGGCAAGGGCTTGAGCACACTGAAAGACTATGGCAAGCCAAAGAATTGAAGAACCCAGAAGAAACTTCACTTGAAAAAAGAGAAGTTTTGCCAAAACAGCCGGTCTGAGAGGCCGCTTTTGCCAAGTTAGTCTGAGCCATTCCTTGAAGCAATTCATTACCCAATAATATTACTTCTCCGGCGATTTCGACTAGGCCCTCTTGCTTGCTCCAAACTCAATCATAGACTTCAACTTGCTGCCCTTCCTTCAAATCGACATCAGGATCTAGGACTAGCCTTTCACCACTAGCGATACCATCCAATATCTCAATCTGCTTGCCGAAATCGCGACCCAGAACAACTTTCTGAAAATGTACTCTGTCGCCGTCACTCAACTTGGCGACAAACAATCCCTCCGGCTTGACGACCAGGGAGCTAGCCGGAATTCTAAAGCGCTTATTATCGAAAGAAGCCGAGGATTCTAAAGTATTTGTAGTGTCTAGAGTGGCTGAAGAAGCTGAAGACGCAGCTCTTTTTGCCTTGGGTCGCTCCTCACCAGCCTCAAACTTCACAGTCGCGTACATACCCGGTTTCAGGATACCGGAAGCATTGCCTACATGCACTTCAGTGAGCATCGTGCGAGAAGCCGCATCAAGCCCACCCGCCACCTTTGCCACCACACCTTGCAATTTCCTGTCGGAAAATTCATTGACATTTAGTTGCACTTTAGAGCCGACCTTGATGTGGCGATAAAAACTCTGCGGCACAGCCACCATCACCCTAAGAGGATCGGTTTTGGCTAGACGCAGCAACTCTTTCTTGGCATTGTCGCTGCCTTCTGAAACAAGAGAACCAGCATCAATATTGCGAGAAACGATGACGCCGTCGGCTGGGGCTTTGACCGTCTTAAAAGATTGCTGGCTCAGGGCTCGGCCTAGGGCAGCTCGATATGAACCAACGGCAGCTTTGCTGACTGCTACCTTTTCAGCAAGAGAAGCAACTTGAGCTTGGTTGGCATTCACTTCGGCCTGCGCCGCCTCTAGACCGGCCAGATCGCTGTCGAGGTCGCGCTGTTTCTCATCCTTCATTTCGCGACTGATTGCTCCCTCTTGCACAAGTTGACTATATCTAGCCAACTGCTGCCTTGAAAAAACAAGATTCGCCTGCAATTTGTGAACAGCCGCTTCGCTGGTAGAGACCACAGCCCGCGCCCGAGCCAATTCAGCCTCAGCGGCTTTGACCTGGGCCTGAGACTGATGCAGGTCGGCTTCAGCTTGCTCAACTTGACGGTCCAGTTCGGGAGCATCAATTGTAGCTAAGAGCTGTCCGGCTTTGACTCGATCGCCGATATCAACAAAGCGCTGTACCAAATAACCATCGCAACGAGCAAAAATAGGAATCTCTTGAATCGGTTCAAGCGAAGCCGGCAATGTAAGTGAAGTCTCACCGACAGGCTTCTTCACTTGAGTAAAGGCAACCTTTCTAATGCTCTTAGCCTGGGCGCCGTGCGCTTCGTTTAATTCAGATTCAGTGCTCAGACGAGGTAAAAGACCGAAAAGCAAAAGCGAAGCAAATGTAAGCAAGCCTACGGCAATAGAGACATAAAGAATTTTAGGCGGTCGCCTGCCGGAAGAGCCCGCAAGAGAAGCAGGCGAGTCCAGACTTTCTTGACCTGCTTTCAACTCACTATCTTTTTTTGCTTGGCATAGAGTTTCTGACATCATTTTGATTCCACTTTGTTTTCGTTATCGAGGCGAAGAGTTGCAAAATAGTTCTTTTTTTGTTGGTCTGCGACTCCATCTTGCATATCGGAAAGATCATCTGGACGACGCTTTACCAAGCTATAAAGACAAGGTACAAGCAATAGAGTTGTCACCGTAGCCAGTATCAAACCGCCAATCACGGCGCGACCAAGAGGAGCATTCTGCGAGCCGCCCTCACCAAGACCGAGAGCCATAGGCAACATTCCTAGGATCATTGCCGTAGCGGTCATCAGAACCGGTCTAATTCTTGTATAACCCGACATCAGCGCAGCAGCGACAGGAGTATCGCCCAAATGCAATCTCTCGTTGGCAAAAGTGACCAAGAGAATGCTGTTGGCGGATGCCACGCCGATACTCATAATCGCTCCCATCAAGGCCGGCACGCTAAAGGGTGTATTGCTGGCAAAGAGTGCCAAAACGATACCGGCAAAAGCTCCGGGTAGAGCGCCCAAAACAATAAGAGGATCTATCCAAGAATGAAAATTGATCACGAGAAGAAGATAAATCAGTAAAAGAGCAAATATAAGACCACCAAATAAGGCTCTGAAAGCGGCATTCATGCTTTCAGCCTGCCCTCTGATATTGATGAATGTGCCCCTGGGTAGATTTTTCTCAATTGGAGCGATTGCCTTTTTGATGTCGCTTGCCACCCCGTTAAGATCTCGGTCTTGGACGTTGACAAAAATGTTGTAGACATTCTGAATCTTATAGTGACTCACCACTGCCGGTGTCACAGAACGCCCCACTGAAGCGAGATTGCTTAAGAGCTGATTACGTCCCTCCGGTGAAGACGAAGACGTTAATGGCATCGAAAGTATGTCGTCTATCTTGCGCATCTTTGTCGGCGGAGTCATTATAGCTACGTTGTAATTGACCCCATTAGCCGGATTGACCCAAAAGCTCGGTGCGGTCTGAAAAGACGAACTGAGACTTATCAGTACGTTGGCCGCTATATCTTTCTGAGTAAAGCCCATTTGATTGGCTCTGACCCGGTCAATATTGAAATTGAGCTGCGGTGCATCGACAATCTGATGGAGGGTGACGTCTACCGCCCCCTTCACTTTGCCGACAGCCTCTTTCACTTCTTGAGCGACTTTGAAGTTGAGAGCCTTGTCTCGGCCCGTTACCTGAATATCTATAGGTGCCGGCAAACCGGCATTGAGTATCTGCGAAACGATATCGGCAGGCTGAAAGAATAGCTGAATTTCAGGAAACTTTGTCTTCAGTCTCGACCTGACTTCCTTAGCATATTGAAAGGTAGATTTCTTGTGCCCTTCTTTCAGTGAGATGAGCACTTCGCCATCAAAATTGGAAATAGTGATATTGTCGCCATAAGCCAGGTTGATACCGCTGGTGGGCAAGCCGATATTATCGACGATATCCTCAATCTCACCCTTGCCAATGACTTGTTTGACTTCATCTTCGACTGCGGCAAAAATTCGCTCCGACTCTTCAATACGGGTACCAACAGGCAGGCGCAAGTGAAGCCTGAGCTGCCCACCGTCGACCTTAGGGAAATAATCTTGCCCGATGAAAGGCACAACGGCAAAAGAAGCAAGAAAGACAGTTGTGAACACCGCAAAACAAAAGAGCCGCGCCGAAAGCAGGTAGGAAAGAAGATCGCGATAATGACTGCGTAAGCCCTCGATGAAATTCTCACTGAGCTGAAAAAGCGGGCTGAATATCGAAGATTCAGCCTGCCCATGCTCTTCATTCTTAAGCAGAGCCCGAGCCATAACCGGCACGAGAGTACGGGAGAGGAAATAGGAGAACATCATGGCGAAAACCACAGCTAAAGCCAACGGTACAAAAAGTGAGCGAGCCGGTTCAGTCAGTAAAAAGACCGGCACGAAGACAATACAAATGGCCGTGGTTGAAACAAAAGCAGGCGCGGCAACCTGCTGCGCCCCGTCAAGAATAGCCCTCTCAATTGCCTTACCAAGACTAAGATTGCGATGAATATTCTCTACTTCTACAGTGGCGTCGTCGACCAGCATGCCCACAGCCAAAGCCAAGCCACCTAGAGTCATTGTATTGAGAGTCTGACCGCAAGCATAAAGACAGACTATTGAAGCCAGAATCGACAATGGTATCGAAACAGCGACAATCAAAGTACTGCGCCAACTGGCCAAAACCAAAAACATAAAGAGGGCAGTAAGGCAGGCGGCTGTAAGAGCTTCTTTCACCACACCTTCAATAGCGGCTTTGACAAATATAGATTGGTCTGACATTAGAGCCACTTTGAGCTCGGGAGGACAGGTGGCGAGGATACGGGGCAAGGCTTTTTTGATCTCTTCCACGACTTTGATTGTGGAAGCATTGCCATTCTTGAGAACATTGAGCAGGGTGGAGCGCCGACCATTCTGGCGCACTATATTGGTCTGCACTGCATAACCGTCGTGCACCTGGGCTACATCCTTAAGATAAACAGTGGCGCCGTTGATTTGTTTGATGGGTAACTCGTTGAAATCATCGATTATTTGCGGGGTGGAATTGAGTTTTACCGCATACTCAGTCTCACCAATTTTGGCTGAGCCGGACGGAATGATGATGTTCTGATTGCCCACCGCAGTTGCCACTTCTTGTGCGGAGAGACCTTTGGCGGTGAGAGCATTCTGGTCGAGATCAACCATGACTTGGCGCTGTTTGCCGCCGTAAGGCAAGGGAATGGAAGCACCAGGCACTCCCGATAGACCGGTACGGATAAAGTTCAAACCATAGTCGAATAGTTCAGACTCAGAGAGACTTTCACTGCCTACACCTAACTGCAGGATGGGCACGTCGGAGGCGGAGAAGCTGGTGATTAAAGGCGGAGTGGTGCCTGTCGGATAGACTCTGAGCAAGGTCTGGCAAAGAGAAGCAATTGTTCCCACCGCCTTACCCAGATCGGCTCCCTGGTGCATATGCACCTTAATCACCGAAATGCCGTTCATAGACTGCGACTCGATGAAGTCGATACCACTGGTCACCGTGGTGATGGCTCTCTCGCAGATTGTGGTGATGCGATTCTCCATCTCCTCAGCCGGCAGATTGTTATAGCTCCAAATAACGCTCACAACCGGCATATTGACGAAAGGAAAGATGTCTGTGGGCATACGCAAAGCGCTGAATATGCCCAAAATAGCGATCAAAAGCGACGTAACCACAAAGGTATACGGTCTTCTCAGGGCTAGTTCGACTATCCACATATGACACCATTTTCCTGCTCTATAATTATAGGTTATACGAAATATTCGCATTTGCAACACTTATTTAATCTGGAGCAGGTGGGCATTAGAGATGGCATCTGCCAAAATCTGCTAGTTTGGTGCCGGAAGCGGTTGGACGATGAAATATGGAGCCGAAATCTCTTAACAACTCCACACAAATTGAAGAGTACAGACAGTTCCTCGACCGAACTTCCTTAGGTTCGCTGATCAAACGTGCCTCCAATCTTTTGACTCTTAAGCTGACCAATCAGTTGGCGCCCTTCGAACTGACTGCCAATCACTGGATTGTTCTTTCTTGTCTCTGGCGACGAGACGGACAACCGGTCACCTATATAGCCCGTCAAATTCAGCAAATCGGCGGCACCCTTACCGGAGTGCTGGACCGCATGGAAAAAAGAAAGTTGGTGGTGCGTCGCAGAGATAAACAAGATCGCCGTATTTGGCGAGTCTTCTTGACCGAGAAAGGCAGCCAGCTTTTGAACGAACTACCCCGACTAGTTCGTCAAATATGGGATCAAGCCCTAGAGAAAATAAGCAAAGACGAAAAAGAACGGTTCTCTCAACTGATCGATCAATGCCTCAAGAACCTTATACCGGAATATACGTGCTCTTTGCCCGAATGCACCAATGAATTACCGCCCGAATTGAATCGCATCTTGCCACCCAAATCGCTCGGCTATCGCATGAAAGTACTGACCTTGGCGCTCAGCCGTCGCTTTGCTGAGGTGCTGGCGCCCTATGACGTAACCACAGTGCAATGGGTGGCCCTCTGCCGACTGTGGAGACAAGAGGGCATCACCACAATGGAGATTGGCAGCCATGTTGATATGGTGGGGGGAACGCTGACTGGACTTTTGGACCGTATGGAAGAAAGAGAATTAGTTTCCAGGCGGGTAGACGAGCACGACAAAAGAAGGATACTTGTCTTTCTCACTGCGAGAGGCAGAGAGCTTTATCAAGTCTTACCAGCTCTTGCTCTTGCCACCACAGGTGAAGCCACGCAGGGGCTAAAGAAAAGCGACATAGATTTCATGAAAGACTTTCTGCATCGTATGATCACCGCTCTTGAGGGTAGGGCGGCAGCCCCTAAGGAGAGTCTCTAAGGCGAGCCTCAGTTGCTAGAGAAGCTGTTGCAGGACTGGCTCTAGACCTTGAGATTACCCAAGTTCTTAACCAACCAACCCCAGAAAATTGGGAAGAGACGAGGAAACAAACTGGCCAAACTTGGTGCACCATCTGCAGACCGGCAATGTGCCACTATTTCGTTGGCGAGGGCAAAGTAACCACGCTCAGTCAAGACACGACCCAAGATAGGGCTTCGACTATGTCCATCGCACAAGAATTGAATGTCAAAGAAATCACCATCGACTTCTATTAAAAACTCGCGCAAGTCAGGCAGCTGAGCAGCTGGAATGCATTCTTTCACACGCTCTTCAATAGAGAGGCGGCGCCTAATCGAATCAGCGATACTAAGAGGCGCTACCTCACTTTCCAGACAAAAGGCGAGAGCATCGGCAAGGCGCTGCCTATTGTTGAGACTGACATAAAAGCCCTGTTCATCAAATGCCAGACTGGTTACATAGGCTGCATCGTCACCTATATATAGTATGGCCGACTTGTTCCGCTTGCCGATCACATTCTATGCCTCGAGAAAGTGCGGACACTCCCTGTTGACAATATAGCACGGAAAGCTTTAAGCCTTCTTATTTTTTGACGAAACGACTGAGACCAGCTCTGAAAGACTATCTTCGCCGCAGGCTACACCATAGAGGTCATAAGGCTTGGCACTTTCCACCAGAACATTATTGACCTCGGCCATATAGACAGTCTCGTCGCTTTCTCTGATATAGACCTGGTTGTCTATGCCAGGGGCGTCCCACTGCGAGCGGCCGATATATAACCTTTTGGACTCATCGAAGCTTTCCACCAACACCGGTATACGAGTGCCGACCATGGCTTCATTAAGCGATAGCGAAATACCATGCTGCAACTGCATAATGCGTTTCTGACGGTTCTTCTTGACTTTCTCCGGTATCTGGTCTTCCATATGGCCGCTTGGCACTTCCATTTGACGGCTGTAAGTGAAGACGCCTAATCTATCGAACCGATATCGGTCTATAAAATTGTAGAGGTGCTCAAAATGTTCTTCGGTTTCACCCGGGAAGCCAACTATGAAGGTAGAGCGAATCTTCACACCGGGCAGATGTTCTCTAATAAGGTCCATAGCTTTTTCTGGATGTTTAGGTCTGGCCATGGCGGCAAGAACATCGGGATGTGAGTGCTGCAGGGGAATATCGACATATTTGACCACCTTGGGCAAACGAGCCATTGTGGTAAGCAGAGCTTTATTAGTTTCGGTCGGGTAACAATACATCACCCTAATCCAGTCTAATTCTTCAATCTCATGCAGGGCTTCCAAAAGCTCTGGCAGCGCCATGCGGTTATAGATATCAAGCCCGTAATAGCTGGAGTCTTGTGATACCAGAATGATTTCCTTGACGCCACCCATGACCAACATACGAGCTTCTTTGACGAGAGACTCGATAGTGCGGGAGCGAAACTTACCGCGCAATTGCGGAATGATGCAGAAGGAACAGCTATGGTCGCAACCTTCGGCAATTTTTAGATAAGCAGAGGCACCAACCCCGGTAGCCATACGAGGCAAGACTTCATCGTCATAATTATTGGGCACATCGGAAACTTCAACCACGCGAAGCGAGGAGTCTTGCGCAATTGACTTGATCACATCGACTATCTTGGTGATGTCGCCGGTGCCAACGAGAGCACGAGCTTCAGGTATTTCTTCCAGAAGCTCCTCTTTAAAGTGCTGCGCCAGACAGCCTGCGATTATCAGTTCCTTACCTTGATCTGCCAGTTCAACCAAGGTGCGCACTGATTCTTTGCGGGCGTCACCGATAAATGAACAGGTATTCACCAAGCACATCTGTGCTTCGTCGTTGTCAAAAGTGACTTCAAAACCGGCTTTATTCAATAGACCGAGCATAACCTCGGTGTCAGTGGCATTCTTTGGACAGCCAAGTGAAACCACCCCGATCTTGGGGTTGCGCATCAGATTTTCCTCACCGAACCGATAGCTAGATAACCAAACTATTCGTTATCAAGACGACCATCATTGTAACGGTAAGGGGTTTCGATTGATCTAATCCCGCTGCCGGAGGATATGCCCGGGATGTCTCTGGTACCGCCATCATCAAGCCGACGAGGGCGTCTTTCGCCCGCTCCAGCGGCATCCGAGACTGAACGCTTGTATGAAATCGGCCTCTTTACATTTGTTACAGGCTTGACTGCGCCAGTGCTCGCGCTGGAGCTGCCGGTGCTCTGATCGGCCACTTGCGTGCCACCGGCACCAGGCTGGGTCTGAGCTGGGGGTGTATAAGTAATTTCTTTGACCTTGCCCGGAGCACCCATAACCTCGGTCTTACCGGTGAAATCTGTGACCGACAAAGAACCACCGTTACCGGCTCGCACTGTCAATCCCTGAGGATCTTGAAAGTCACGCTTGTCACCGGCTTCAAGATAACCGGTAAACAATGGAGCACCAGTAGCCATAGACTTGACTTCGACCCAGACATACTGACTAGCAGCCAATGTGATCTTGCCCGTGCTGGCCGGCAGTACACTTGGAACCTGGGCGGTGGGCATCTGGCTGGTAGTGGCTGCAACCTGCATGCCGGCTGCGTTGAAACGCGAGGTTGAATCACGCAAAGCCAGAACCGAAGGATCTTGCTGTTGAGCCAGTTGCTGTTGCTGCCACCAAAGCAACCCGCTGACGCTGGCGACCACGGCTACCAAAAGCAAACTAGGATAGAAAAAGGTTTTGGTGAAACTAGGAGCATCGGAGACTAGACGTGGCGGAGCCACATAACTGACTGTGGGAGCGGCTATGGGCTGACTATTCTTGACCATGCCAAAAAGTCCGTTACCCTTGCCGTTCTCGCCGGTCATGGTTCTTTTGTACTCTTCCACCAAGGTCTGACCAGACAGACCAAGCATGTCGCCGTAACGCTTGATAAAACCAGCAACGTATACCGGTTCGGGCAGATCTTCCAGTCGTCCTTCTTCAATTGCTTCAAGATTGGAAGTCGAAATACGGATACGGTCATATACCTGACCCAGGGTCAGATTCTGAGCTTCCCTTGCCGATTTTAGTTTTTGTCCTACTTGCTCTAACGACATTGTGGCAGTCACCGCTATTCCCCAACCTGAATTTGTTTTGTCTTGGTGTCTATTTTGCTTGCTTGCTTATAATTTGCTGATGCGAAACCGGCTATCTATCGAATATCTCTTGCGATATCTCTCTATCGGAGAGCCGACGCCATTTTCCAGGCGGCAACTGACTCAATTGTAACCCACCTATGGCAACCCTGACCAAACGAGTTACATCATAGCCGAGTGTAGCGCACATGCGCCTGATTTGCCGATTTCGCCCCTCTTTGATGGCAATTTCAAAAGTTGTCGAGTCATAATTTGCAGAAATTTTGCGAACCTTGGCCGCTCTGGTCATACCATCCGACAACTTAACACCCGAGGCGAGCTGACGCAAATGAGATTGCTCCAGCTTCCCCTTGACAGTCACTCGGTAGATTTTAGGAATGTCATGGGATGGATGAGTAAGAATTTTGGTGAATTCGCCGTCATTTGTCAAAAGAATCAAGCCTTCCGAATCACGATCCAAGCGTCCAACCGGCTTGAGATGCTTCAGCTCTTCCGGCAAGAGATCAATTAGACATTTGCGCCCGCGCTCATCTTCGCAGGTTGAAACCACCCCTTTTGGCTTATTGAGGGCGATATAGTCAAACGAAAGAAGTGGGGCGCTATCACGTCCCACTTCAATTTTGTCTTGAAGAGAAACCATGAAAGAAAAATCTTTCACGACTACTCCATTCACCTTCACTTGCCCTTGGGCAATCAGTTCGTCAGCCTTGCGTCGACTGGCTAAACCAGTGAGAGCGACGGCGCGGTTCAGACGAAAAAGCTCCGTCTGTTTCTCAGACTGATTGCAAGAAATTTCGCTGTTTTTCTTGCGCGAAGAATCTTGCCTGTCACGACCGCTCATTCGACTCGGGCAACTTAGCCCTAGCCTCCCGATGTGGCGCTTTCTACGTCATCCACCATGACTTTCGACTGCCCGGCCAATTCTTGCAACTTCTGGGCAATTTGATCTTTGGTGCCGGCCACCGAATCGCTTGCTTTCTTCAAAACTTCATTGCTTCTGCTTTGCAAGTCGGTAATTGTTGTACCGGTTTTCTCTTTTATTTCGCAAAGTGAATCAGACGCTTGCTTGTAGAGGTCTTCAGAACCGTCAGCTATCTGACGACGCAATTCGGCGCCTGATTTAGGAGCCGACAAAAGACCAATTATGTAACCAACAGCGCCGCCTACTACGAGACCTTCCCAAAATCTGCTCATGATCTGTGTTTTACCTCACAATCTAGTTAAGTTTGCTTTGAGCTTTCACTCTTTTACTTGCCCACTTCAGAAAGCGATCTCGCTTCCCGAATGCGCTCTTTTTCTTCCTTGTTACCCTTTGGCTCTAGATAAGCTCTAATACCGGCCATAAATCCGGCACCAAATACTGATGAATTCTTCTTGGCTTCATCGGCAGCTTTTGTAATGCCGCCCTTAACATCGCCGACCTTGCTGCCCACATCGCCGATTGAGCGTTCAGCTCTACCTTTCAGCTCGATTACCGCACCCAAAAGAGTATCGACTTGTTTGAGGGTAGGTCCAAGCTCTTTGTCCACCGTTCCAAGAAGTCTTTCGAGGGCGGAAAGCGTGCGCTCTGACTGTTTAACCATAGACATAAGGGGCAGGCTGATTAACATCAGTGAGACAGCCAAGAATATCAAAGCCACCGCCACCAGTATGTTCAGGCTTCCGGAAATTTGCTCCACGTAAAACTCCTCGTTTTTAGCGATGCTGGAAAGGCATCTGACCGCCGCCCAGTTCGATTTCTTCTCTTTTCTTGGCGGCAGCTAACTTACCGGCAGCCACGGCACGCTTGAAACGCAGTGTTTGCTCTTCGAGAGTGAGCTGGCAATAGTTTAGGAAAGAAGCGTAAAGATCGAGGGAATCATCTACTACTTCACCAAGACGGTCCGGCACGTGTTTGGCGGTTCTCTGTAGATTGCCGCGCAGCTCATTACCAGATTTTGGAGCCGTCAATAAGGCGATGGCTGCACCGCCGGCTGCTCCAATAAGTAATCCTACCAACCAGGCACCCCAACCGGAATTCCGCTCAGACTCGGCGGAAGAAATTTCAACGCTATAGTTCTCGGCTCTGCCCATGAACAAATCTCCGACACGATGTGGACACTGCAGTATAGCACCAAAGTAAGGGCTAGACCCAAATAACAAGCCTAACCAACGTATTCTTTCTCAATCACCTGAAAACGGTCTGCCAGCAAATCGCAGATGTGGTCAGCGATTGCCCGTTTAGGCATGCGCGGTAAGCTCTCGCGGGTGCCTTCGGCCGAAAGTATGACAACAGCGTTGTCATCCGATCCAAAGCCGATATCAGGAACTGAAATGTCATTACCGACAATCATGTCTAGGTTCTTGCGTTTCAGTTTTTGAGAGGCGTTGGAGAGCAAGGCCTCGGACTCGGCGGCAAAACCGACAATAACTTGGTCTTTGCGCTTAACGCGGCCAAGCAGGTCGATAATGTCAGGGTTCTTGGTCAACTCTAGAACCAGATCTTCCGATTCGGTCTTCTTGATTTTCTGACTAGAGACAGCTAGAGGTCTAAAATCAGCCACAGCTGCTGTCATTACTAGAGCGTCGCAACCATCGAATTCTGACTCGACCGCGTCTTGCATCTCTTGGGCGGTCTCTACCACCACAACGGGATAAGCCCGCTCTACATCTACAGTTGAAATCAAGGTAACATCAGCCCCACGAGCAAAAGCTGCATCAGCCATGGCGATGCCCATCTTGCCCGAAGAACGGTTGCCGATAAAGCGCACAGGATCTATAGGCTCACGCGTACCTCCGGCTGTAACTAGAACCCGTTTGGTGGAAAGTGTCTGATTGGCCAAAAGACGCGCCGCCACAGCAGCAATAATCGACTCCACCGCAGCCATCTTGCCGAGACCGACATCGCCGCAAGCCACTTCGCCGAACTCGGGCGAAATTATGTCATAACGATAGCGATTTTCCAGAATGGAAAGATTATGTTGTGTAGCCGGATGAGCCAGCATAACCGGATTCATAGCCGGAGCCAACATAACCTTGGCTTGTGAGGCGAGCACCATGGTGGTGAGAAGGTCGTCGCAAATGCCGTTGGCCAGCTTGGCGATGATATCGGCAGTGGCGGGAGCGATCAAGATGAGGTCGCATTTCTTAGCCAGATCAATGTGCTCGGGGCGCCAATTGACAGTCGGTCCATACTGTTCGCAATGGGCCTGGTTGCGGGTGATAGTTGTCAGCGAAAGAGGGGTGATGAATTCTTTGGCATTAGGGGTGAGAACAGCGTGTACGTCAGCGCCTGAGCGACGTAAAAGGGAGGCGATGTCGCAAGCTTTGTAAGCGGCTATACCACCGGTGATGCCAAGCAAGATGGTCTTGTTTTCAAGAGGGCTGAACGATTCAATATTGCTTGCCCTTTTTTTAGTGCCCTTCTTCATACTTGCAAACCTCGCTTGCCCTCAAATTTTTCTATTAGTTTGACGCCCCGGCCCAAGCCCCAGCTCTTGCCGCCCGTTCTAAACCGGCACTATCACTTGACAGCCGCCGCCTTTCAAATACCAGATATGTATTATTATGGTTCGACATAGTTATTGTAGTGCTTAATAGGTTACACGTCATCCATGAAAAAGTTCTATGTCACCACGGCGATTGACTACGTCAACGCAGCCCCTCATATCGGGCATGCCTACGAAAAAATCGCCGCCGACGTCATCGCTCGGTACTATCGCATGCGTGGTTATGATGTGTTCTTTCTTACCGGCACCGACGAGCATGGTTCAAAAGTAGAAAAATCGGCTCTGGCGGCTGGCAAAACCCCTATCGCCTTTTGTGATGAAATCGCTGAGACTTTCAAGCAATCCTGGCTCAACCTCGGCCTATCCTTCGACTACTTCATCAGGACCACTGAAGAGCGTCACGCCAAAGTGGTGCAAAGCCTTTTTACTAAACTGAAGGAACAGGGCGATATCTATAAGTCCACCTATGAAGGACTATATTGCGAGGGCTGCGAAGACTTTCTGAGAGAGCGCGACTTAGACGAAAGCGGCAACTGTCCCAATCATAAAAAACCGCCTCGTAAAATTGCCGAAGAGAACTATTTCTTCAAGCTCTCCAAATACAAACCATTGATCAAAGCCTGGTTGGAAGAAAACCCTGAGGCTGTGCGGCCCGATGGTCGCCGGAAAGAAGTCTTAAATCAATTGAACGACCCTGAGTTGACCGATTTTTCGGTCTCGCGCTCGCGCAAATCGCTGAACTGGGGCATCGATATTCCAGGAGACCACGACCAAGTTATTTATGTTTGGATGGACGCCCTCACCAATTACATCACCGGGGCGGGTTACCTCACCGACGACGAACACTTCCAAAAGTATTGGCCAGCTGACCTGCACTTGATTGGTAAAGACATCACCAAGTTCCACTCTATTTATTGGATCGCCTTTTTGATGGCGGCAGGAATACCACTGCCCAAGCAGATTTATGCCCATGGTTTCATCACAGTGGAAGGACAGAAAATAAGCAAGAGCCTGGGCAATGTAATCGATCCAAATAAACTTGTGGAAGAATTCGGAGCTGATGCCGTACGCTTCTTCCTCATGAGCGGCACATCTTTCGATCAAGATGGTGATTTTTCAAGGCATGAATTTGTACGTAAGGTAAATGCCGAACTGGCAAATAATCTCGGCAATCTACTCAACCGCACCCTCAAGCTAATTGAAAACAACCTAGACGGCAAGATACCAGATGCCAAGCCGGAACACGATTTGAGAGAGAAAGCCAATACATTGCACGCTGTCTTCGATAGCTGTATGGAAAAGCTGGAATTTGCCAAAGCAGTGGAAGCAATCATGGCCATTCTAGACCAGACCAATAAATACATAAATGACGAAAAACCCTGGACTCTGTTCAAAGAAGGTAAAGTAAAAGAAGCTTCGGAAGTTCTGTACACCTCGGTGGAAATGCTCAGACGAGTAGCTTTTCAAATTTATCCCTTCACACCGAAATTGGCTTCCGATATCTGGTGGCAACTAGGACATGACGATAATATCGAGGTCTTGGGCGACTCAGATAGACCTGATGGTTTCTTCGATATGATTCCGGTCGGTCAAAAAGTGCGCAATACCGGGCCCATCTTTATGAGATTAGAAGAAGCAGTCAAAAGCTGAAGCTGGTCAGCCGGAAGAATCGGGCTTAGCATCACCTATGGTGGCAAGAGCACTGGTGGCAAAGGTCTCGACCGGCCTAACCTTTGCTTTGCGCCGCTCAAGATCGTTGAAGAGTCTATCCAAACTGCCTCGGCCAAGAGCCACCGTGGTACTGTTCTTACTGGTCAATTCAGACATGCTGTAGATGGAATTCTGAGCCGAATTGATTGAATCGGCACAGCTGCGTAGACTGAGCATAAGCTGCTCGACTGCCAGAGAGATTTTCTGGGCGGAGGAATGTTCGTCGCGCTCCTCGCCTAAAAGCCTGACCCCCTCCGACTCCAGTTTGCGCAAAAGTCTATGAGCCTGATTGCTTTCCTCTCGTAACTTGACTGAAACTTCTTTCAGCTTAGATTGCCAAAGCTTGATACTAGATTCGGTGACAGATTCTTGAGTTTCAGCATTGAGACATAAAACCATAAGCTCGTTGGAGACATCGGTGAGCCCGGCAAAACGCTCTTGCAAGTCGCTCAAGCTGTCGTTGATTAGGCGCACCGATTCATAAGAAGACATAGAGCGATTCATGAGAACCGGGGCAGTCAGAGACATCTCATTGGCACCGTTCAAGGCTGAATTAATGGCAGACTGAGCCAGCCGAGCGCTGTCTCTGGCCGTGTGCGACCACTCTTCCACATGGTAGGCGGTCTGGGCCACACGAGAGAGACTGTCGCGGGCATCCTCCAACTCTGACGGTTGAATATCCAGCGCCACCTCCAAAGATTGTCCCAAGCGGTTGAAGGCTTCCGCTATCTCGGCGAACTCGTCGGCGGTCTCGGTGGGCACCCGCGTATCGAAGCGTCCTCTCTCGATATTGTCGGCGGCATGGCGCAAAAGTTCCACCCAAGAAACCACATTGCGACCAAGGGCGGCGTTGAAGAGCGATACACAGGCGATAGCCGATAGTGTACCAAAGATAATCGTGCGCTCCAGCGACTCGATGTTGCGACTGAGATCTTGCAGACGATGCTCGAGCAAAGAAAGTTCGGTTTGTTTGACTTCCTCAATCATGCGGCTAATCTGCATCATATACTGCTGCCCCTTGCCGAGGCGCACTCGGTTGAGCGCCCCCTCTTTATCACCCTTACGATAAAGTTCGGTGGTCACTTCGAAAGACTTGAGTCGCTCCATAATCACCCGGTCCACTTCCTTGATGCGAGCCGACTGTTCTTGGTTATCTGTAAGCAAGGCAGGCAGATCACCCAAAGACTTCTCAGTCTTTTCCATAGAAAATCTATAGCGTTGGAAATAGCTCTCCTGCTCGGTGATCAGATAGGCTCTTTCATTTGCCGTAGTATCAGCAAGATTGAATAGCAGCATATTGATCTCAGCCAAGACTTTGTGGGAATGCGAGACACTCTTATGGGCCTCAGTAAGCTTGAGTACGCCGAAAAGTGCAGAGCCACCCAAAATGAGAACGAAGAGGGCGTTGGCAATCGAGACAACCTTCAACTGCGATCTGATCTTCACCTGCGTCCTCCAGCAAACCTGTCCATTCTAAAATCTCTATACTAAATCTATGGGCTTGGGCCAGCGCATACCAACCAAAAGCAAGAGCAAACCCATGGCGAAAAGCTGCACATAAGGCAAAATATCTTCAAAGCCCCAATAAAAGAAAGAGCTGGGCTCGCAAAGGAACATGCTGGCGATCATTATGGTCACACCGCCACTGGTGAGCAAGCGAGGAGTCAAGGAGTATTGCTTTTCCTCCTCGATTTTGGAGATACCATTGATATGCCCTTTCACTTGCAATCGCCCGCTATGATTGCGCACCACCACTTGCAAAGTCAAAGAATCACCGTCATTGAGTAAGACGCGCTCTAAGACAACGCGGCGCTCTTCCAGGTTCTTAATCAGACCTAGTGAGCCTCTTGCTTCAGTGCGCTCATCAAGATCGGCGGGAGCAGTAGCTCTGATATCGGCCATCAAAACCAGGGAGCCGGGATTGAAGCAAATTGATATTTCGCTTATGTAGTCGGCCACATTAATAGGTAGATGACCACTATTGGTCAGGCGCAGAAGAACTACCGAAGCATCATCGACTATCTGCCCGTCAAAACGCACCTGCAAATGTCGGCGGGCATAACCTGAGAGCTTCAGTATAGGTTCGCATGAGAGTACCTTGAAGCTCAAGCGCTTCTTTTTCTGGTTCAATATCCAAAGATAGATACTGACCATGATACCAATTGTAGTGGCAAAAGGCGCCACCAGCCTGATATCAAATTCCATGAGCAGATCCGCAAACGAGAGACTCAGCTTTTATGCCACGAAGACAAGAGAGCTTATCGCAAAGTCTGATAAAGCAAGACCGATGGATAACAGAAACTAAGCAGATGGCTTACGCAAGATAACAAAGCGCTTGAACTGAGCTTCGTTAAACTTGGTTATCGACTCCATTCTCATTAAACCAGTCTTGCTGTCATTATTGAAGATACGGTCGTTACCCATATAGATTGCCGAATGGGAATAATCACCCTGTTCACGATAGGCTAGGATTACATCACCCGGTTTAACATCGCGGGGAGAATTGACCTGGGTGAAGCCGAAGCCGCGCAGCCTCTGTTCGAGACGGTTGACATTGACTTCGTCGACATTGTAGCCCCAGGCTTTCTTGATAGCGAGACTGACCGCTTTGGCACAGGCAACGTCGGGATCCATATTCGGGAAGAATCTATTGATTGACTGTCCATTCAGACCGGCGACTGTGTCATCTAGACGGTAAAAGTCGCGAATCTCGCCCTCGGTCCAGCTATGGCGGCGACCGTCGCGGCTATTACCGCGCTCTCCGCCATCGGAGCGATACTGGCTGTACTGAACCTGCTGCATTTCCGGCTGATAACTAGTGCGCTCATCAGCATAATCGGCATAATCGGCGTAAGGACTTTCCATATATAAAGAATCCTGGTTTACAGGGCGCCTGTAGGCCAAATCTCTGTAGCCCATATCTTGTTGATAAGCCATGTTCTCGGGTAAAGGAGCATTGTAGAAACCCCGGCCCATCGGCCCCATCATCTCGTCATTGACGAACTGGCGCAAACTCCGATCTTCATAGTCGAATTCGGGATTATATGAACCGTCTACTGACCGGCCATTGCGGTCATAAGGAAAGAAATCAGCCATAGGATTTATATTTTCGAGGGAGAGGGGGTATAAGATTCCAACAGGTTAATCTAATAGTTGGAAATCGACGACACGGTTTCTCCCATGGTCGACCCAAAAACAAGCTTTGGCTCTCTCTGGTCTACTTTCTCTTTCACAAATCAAAACACTGGAAATTTATGCAGGCAGTAAAACTCCATTTCCCCCTAGCGCGGTCCGCCGGCAACCTTTATCTAGCGCAGAGAGCCTTCCCCCATTCAAAAACCTGGGTCGGACAAGCACAGAACCAGGTTGCTTTGGAAATCAAAGATGACAGCCTCATGGGACTTGCCTTTTCCTATGACTTTAACGACAAAGATCTGCCCAAAGTAGCGGAAAGTCTAGTGCAGCTAGAGTCTGCCGACTTCTCCATGTGTACTTTTTCGAGCGGAGTCTTATCAGGTCTTGCGGAGAGCAAGCTGGTCGAACTGCGTCTAGATTTTGCCGCCCTATCGGGCAAAGACTTGGAAGTAATAGGCAAGATCAAGACTCTGGAAACAATCTGGTTGACTGGCGCCTCAATCAGAGACGAACAACTCCTATTAATTAAGGACCTGCCTTCTTTGACCTCACTTACTCTAAAGAGCACTTCCCTGACCAGCCATGCCCTGGCCAATCTCTGTAAGGGCTTTGAAAGCCTAAAGAGACTCCACCTACCGGCTTCTATAGACGACAGCGGTCCGGCCTATCTTAGCGAAGGACGCAGTCGCATCAACGAACTAGATCTTTCCTACAGCAAAATCAGTAATTGCTGCGCCCCGCACCTGGCTCAGTTGGGTCTGGAAACTCTGTATCTCAACGATACCGAAATTGGCGATGACGCGCTCAGTGAACTTTCGCAATCAAAAACTCTCAAGGTTCTCTTCTTGAACGGCACTTTGATCTCAGACAAAGGGCTCAATCACCTGGAGAATCTCACAACTCTAGAACATCTAGAATTGCGCGACACCAGAATCACCGAAATCGGCGCCGCTAGACTGAGAAGTAAACTTAAGGACTGTGCCGTCTTTAACTGACTAGCTAAATAGAACGGTTAGTTGGAATTGCTGGGCTTGACGAACCAACGCTTGATGCGCGCCCAAAGTGAGCCCTCTTCGCTGCGCACCCGGAAGAGTTTGAAGCGATCCACTTCGAATTTGATTTTGGTCAGTTCGGTTCTGTACTCTTCAGTCTTGACGGCTGCAGCCATGGCTCGGTCGGCCTGGGCCTGCAAGTCGGGCAACAAAGCCACTTGAGTCTCAAGAGTGGCTATCTTTGCTCGATCTTCCACTCTATCGGTCAAAAGCTTGATGATGGTGTCTTGTGCTTCGATAACTAGACTTCTCAGATTCTCGATTTCCTGAGTACGATCATCCACATGGGCTTCTACAGGCTTGACGCTTGAGACTAATTCAACCCGATATTGCCGGCCTTCTTCATCGGGCTCAGATTCAGACTTGAGCACATCGACAAAACCTTCAAGCAAATTGACCAGAGCCTTGCGCGAAACTTTATCACTGGCACCGACCATGGTATTAGCCGGCAACTGCTTTAAATTCTCCGTCACTTCGGTGGCTTGACAAAGTTCAGCATCAGGACTGGCGTCGAAAGATGCCCCAGCTTCGTCCGAAAGCTTGGCTTGTTCTTCTGCGATGGCAATCATAACTTCCTCAGCAGAAAACATCGACTCTTCCACGGCTTGATCAATGAAGGCGTCCATGATGAAATCGCTTCCACCATCGTTGAGTAGTCCCTGATAATCATCCAGATTGGTAGGCGGTAAACTAGCCTGGGGTCCATCTTCTAGAGACTGGGGCTGAATCATTGGAGCGCTCCTGAAGCATTTGAATAATAAATAAAGATTATCGCCAAAAGCCCCGCCTTTGTCCATTCCAACTACTTTATATGCCAAGCATATACAATCCTAGTGCGGTTTGTTCTTCTTGCCCGCAGCGACTGCATTCTGTGTCGCACCGGCAGTAGTGTCGTCTTGTCCAACCGCAAAGAATTTTTCTAAAACCACCTTAGCTAGTGGTGCAGCCGTCGAACCACCGTGACCACCATGCTCAACAAAGCAAGCCACAGCAATGCGCGGATTATCGGCCGGAGCATAGCAGGCAAACCAAGCATGGGTCTTACTACCAGCGGGAGGGGCTTCCGCAGAACCGGTCTTTCCGGCCACTTCCACATTGCCCAGTCTGGTGGCGCCGCCGGTACCACTGGCAACAACAGCCTTAAGGCCATCGAGAACCACTTTCAGATAAACAGGATTGGTCTTGACGATTTCAGGCTTGGGAGGAGGAATCAGACGATCGCCTATCTTTATGACCAAATGCAGATTTGGCACCTGCCCTTTCATACCTAGACCGGCAAACATGCGAGCCGCTTGCACCGGCGTCACCTGTACATAGGTCTGACCGATGGACATGTGCAAGGTATTGCCCGGATACCACTTCTCTTTATAGACCCTGAGCTTCCACTCCGAGTCGGGCACCAAACCTTTGCTTTCATGCCTGAGTTCGACACCGGTGGGACGTCCGGCACCAAATTTCATGGCCCATTCTTTAATCTGCTCAGGCGTCATCTTCAGTGCCATTTGATAGAAAGCCGAGTCTCGAGACCAAGCTAGACATTTAACCAGGTCAAACAAGCCGGTGGTGCCGGTCCAGTCACCAAAGAAAAAGCCACCAAGTGAAATACCACCTGAGACATGCAGCTTGGTATCAGGCTTGACCGCCTTGCTCTCAAGGGCAGCCAGCAATGTAAACGCTTTCCAAATAGAACCCGGCGGATAGCCTGAGAGAGCCCGGTTGAAGAGGGGGTGGTCGGGGGCATTGATGCGTTTCCAAACATCGGGAGTGATGCGCTTGGTGAAGACATTGGGATCAAAACTAGGACGTGAAACCATGGTGAGAATCTCACCGGTACGCGGGTCGATCGCCACAATTGCGCCCGATCTTTCACCTAAAGCTTCATAGGCAGCCTTCTGCAATTCCAGATCGAGAGAAAGTACAACCGGCTTACCGGCGGTTGATTTGCGAGTGATCTGAGGACGAGCCGTCTCAGCCGAGAGAGATTGCCCCATGGCATTGACTCTCACCCTTTGCTCACCGTCGATTCCTCTCAGCTGATCATCGTAAAGCCGCTCAACACCGTCTTGACCGATTACATCACCCATCTTGCGCCCTTTTCGGCGCTTCAGCTGCGACTGGGTAATCTCGCCGCAATAACCGAGCACATGCGCGGTCACCTCACCATGGGGATAGCTGCGGCTGACATCCTGCAAGATATCTATGCCTTTGAGAAAAATTTTCTTCTCATAAAACTTACTGACGATCTCCATATCGAGATCTCGTTCAATCACCACAGGCAATACCGAAGCCGAAGCTTTAGCCTTGAGAAGCGAAGCCAGTATCTTGGGCTCAGGACTGCTCAAAATGGGAGCCAAGCGCCGGCTGAGATCTTGGACATTATCCAACTGGGCCGGTATGGCCACCATAGATAGAGACTGCTTATTGGTGGCTATCAGCGTTCCGTGTCGGTCATAAATATTGCCCCGCGGCGCCCGCAAAAAGGTAACACGAGTGGAGTTCTCCACCGCCTGTCCTTTGTAATAAGGATTCTGGACAATCTGCAACCAGACTAGACGAGCAAGAAGAGCGAGCATGGCGAGACCAATAACGACAGTGAGAATCACCACTTTCGGGCGGAAGTCTCTCTCTCCAAAAGAGATAGTCGAGGTTGTGCTTCTGCTCTCGCGGGTAAACATGCTCTTCACCTGTCGAGATAAAGCGAATACTGAAACCAGCCTCGCATCGGTATGAAAAGCACCGGAGCGATGATGCCGCTCAGGAAAGCCTCAGGGAAACTAATCTGTACCAAATGGCTAAATACATCGGGACGTCCAGCTAGATTTAGCTGCAAAGCCATAATCATCTCGCCCAGAAAATTGAGCAAGACTGTCAATGGTATGCAAAGAAAGGCAGCCTGATTGAAATTGCGCAAAGAAAAGTAGCCGGCAATCCAGCCAATAATGGGATAGGCTACCGGATAGACAGGCATGACCGAAGCAGCAAGGGCGGCAAAAAAGGCGCCAATCAAGAGACCGGAAGGAGAACCTGAGAGGAGCTGCCGCATAAAGACAGCCGAGAGACTGGAAACACGCAGTTCGTCATTAGTAGCCTTTTCCATGCGAGAACCGAAGGTCAGTCCCCAGACAATAGTCATAGCCATGGGTAGATTGGCGCAGATATCAACAAAACGGAATTGCGAAAGCAATGCTAGCTGTATTATCCAAGCCAAATAAACAACAAAGATAGCTACCACTATTTCAGACAGTCGTCTTCTTGTGCGGTTGGAAACGAGATACATGCGTCAGCCCTCAAGCGGCGGCAAGACAAGCACATGGGAAAGGTCGTAGCAATTCTCGGTCAACTTGACGTCGATTTCCATCGAGGCACCTTCGGCATCTCGCCGCACCGCTACGACACTGCCCACCGGATGATTCTCCGGAAAAGTACCGGCTTTGCCGAGAGTGACTACTTTATCGCCGACATTGACATTAGTGCCCACCGGCACAAAATCAATACGCGCTAGATTTTGACTATTACCGACGAGAATGCCGGTCAAACCCAGACGTGGTATCAAGACACCCAATTTTTGATCTGGATCGGTGATTAGCCTGACTACGGCCCCATGACTGTCTACCTTTACCACTTGCCCGACCACCCCTGATATCGAGATAACGGCCGAGCCCACCGTAATATGGTCGGCAGAACCTTTGTCAATAACCACTTGCTCAAACCAGTTGTCGGCATTACGTGACACAACCTCGGCGGCAATAGTTTGACGCTTAGACTTTTGTTTCAGTTCAAGCAAGCTACGCAAGCGGCTTGTATCGCGAGCTTCTTGCTTGAGTCTGGTCATCTCCAATTCATTTTGTGCCAGTTTTCTCTCCAAAGCCCGAATTTTTGCCGAGGCATCAAATAACTGCTCGGCTAAATTCTTGGTCGACTCTACTTGATAGGCACCTTTAGCAAACAAAGAAGAAGTCCAGGCTTCAGCAGAGAGCACAAAGCCAGATACAGGCACGGCAACCATGAGGACCAGCATGCCCAGAACTAAATACTCGGTCAAAGACTGAGACTGGCTCTCAAAACTCTCGTTTTGCACGCTACCTCATCAAAAGCTGACTAAGACTTGCGGAACAAACATTGCTCTAAGACCCTGCGATAAGTAGGATCGGTGAGCATCTTGCCTGTGCCTATTGCTACTGAAGAAAGAGGATCTTCCGCCACAAAGACCGGCACTTCGGTTTCATGCGAGATAAGTTCATCAAGACCGCTGAGCAGAGCACCACCACCGGTGAGGAATATTCCGCGATTGAAAATATCAGCGGCTAATTCGGGCGGGGTGCGCTCCAAGGTGCGTTTCACCGACTCGACGATGGCTTTGAGAGGCTCTTGCATGGCTTCTCGCACTTCGCCACGGCTGATGGTTATGGTACAAGGCACATGATTGAGCAGACTGAGCCCTCTTACATCAAGACGGTCATTTTCGGCAGTTCTGAAAGCCGAGCCCAGCCTGAATTTGATCTCTTCGGCGGTACGCTCACCAACGGCTAAACTGTGAACTTTCTTGAGATAAGAGATTATCGCTTCGGTGAGTTCATCACCGGCTATGCGAATCGACTCATTCACAACAATGCCCGAAAGGCTGATGACAGCTACTTCAGTTGTACCACCGCCGATATCGACGATCATCGAGCCGGTCGGCTCGACCACCGGCAAAGATGCTCCAATAGCAGCAGCCATAGGCTCTTCCGGCAAATAAATTTGTGAAGCGCGGGCATTCTCGGCAGCCGACTTGATGGCAATTTTCTCTACCGAGGTGACGCCGCTAGGCACACCAATAGCCATATCGGGATTCTTGATACCGCCGGCCCCGGTCACCCTTTCAACAAACTTACGCAACATAACCTTGGCATGCTCAAGATCTGCAATGACGCCGTCCTTCAGTGGACGTATCGCTTTGATCCCTTGCGGTGTCCGGCCAATCATGGCGCGAGCTTCTTCGCCCACCCATCTGACCATATTGGTATTTTCGTCAACCGCCACAACCGACGGTTCACGCAGAACCACACCTTTGTCGTGTACATATATAAGGGTATTGGCGGTACCCAGGTCGATACCGATTCCGTGCCAAAAAATATTCTTGAAGAAAGCCACTGACTAACTCCCGTAGGTAAGCAGGATATCCAAAGTCATACTTTTAGAAAGCTGATGGAGACCTGGTTGACCTTAAATGCCGCATCACGCCTTAGTCTAACACTATTTGGCTTTCTTGGCGCGAATTCCTAGCACTGCATGTCGCAAGATCGTTATTTCGGAACCATCTTCAAGCTTGAGATGAAAAGCGTCTCCGTCGAACCACTTGATGGTACCGGCAAAGCGACTGCTTTTAGCATCAAGAGTGAGAAATTCGACAGCGGTTTTCTCTCTTATCAACCGCTGCACTTCCACTAAAGAAGGTGTTTTATTCTCGCTCGACATTAGTCGGCAGCATCTCTAGATATCAACTTGGCTTCGAGAGCCTCGGCGCCATCAGTCGGTTCGATGGTCTGCCTGGTGTTGACCACATAACGGCGCCCCTTCCAATTGACTTGGCCGCCGCTATGCACCAAATAAGCGGCATGCAAGTACAGGGCTGAAACCGCCAGACAACCATAAGGAGTCAAGAAGAAGTGATACCACTTGGTGCCGTCGTGGTGACAAGATGTGCGCCGCAGCCAAAGAACGAGGGTGCCGAACTGAACAATGAGCAGCAAAGAAAGCTGAATCAGCAGATTGGTAAATTCACCAGACAGCCACTGCCAGCCCACATAGCCGAGCCACAACCAGGGGGCGACTACCACTGTGTTGATCATGAGTAAGATGACAAGCAAGTTTCTGGGCTTGCTGTCGATAAAGCTATAGAGGTTCTTGGTCCAGCCATGCCAAAGGCTGACCAAATCAGTGTACATACGCACCGAATAGAGAGTCTTACCGTCGGCTACTTCAATTTTATAGCCCTTCTCTTTAAAGGCGCGAGCCAAGGCGTGGTCTTCCACGATTTCATCACGCACACTGCGGTGACCGCCTACAGCCAGGTAGGAACTGCGCCGACAAAGAATGTATTGCCCGTGGGCATAGGCTCTGGAATCACGCGGATTGTTGACGGCGTGGAAGGGGTCGCCGATGAGGAAGGCACTGAGCAGAACCGGCATAATCAGACGCTCGGGGAAACTGCCCAACTCTTGCATGGGCAAGAAAGAAATAAGATCGATCTTGTTCTTGATGCCGTAAGCAACGGCATCAGCCACCGAATTGGGATGATGGCAGGTGTCGGCGTCTGTGAATACGAACCAATCACCGGAAGCATAACCGACTGCATGGGCGAGCGCATTACACTTGCCTATCCAACCACTGGGTGCATCCTTCCCTTTGACGAACTTAATGCGGCTATCGCGAGCCGCATAAGAGGCGATGATATCACCGGTGGAGTCAGTGGAGCGATCGTCGATGACCACAAGCTCAAAATTGGGATAGTTCTGGTTGAGCAGCGACTCGATACAGCGACCAATTTTACCTTCTTCGTTGCGAGCAGGCACAATCACAGAAACAAGCGGATAGTCTTGGGCGGAAGCATCTTTACCTGAAGACTGACAGCTCTCAACCGGCTTGAGCTTGATATAAAAAGCCAAGGTTAGCCCGTAAAGAGCAATGATAAAGAGGGTATTGAAGAGCATCAAACATAGAAGCATAGAGCTTGCCCGCCTTAGTTATACTCGTAAAAGCCCCGGCCGGTCTTCTTGCCGAGATGCCCGGCGGTGACCAACTGCCTGATCAAAGGACAGGGGCGATACTTTGTATCACCGAAGCCCTCGTAGAGTGTTTCGAGGATATGCAAACATATATCTAGACCAATAAAATCAGCCAGAGCAAGCGGACCCATCGGATGGTTATAACCAAGGGTCATACCTGTATCTATTTCTTTGGCGGTGGAAAGTCCTTCCATGAGGGCGAAGGCCGCTTCATTGATGAGGACTAGACCAAGACGGGTGGTAATGAAGCCGGGAAAATCCTTCGAATGAATGATGGTTTTGCCCAGCTCTTCACCAAAAGCACGCACTTTAGCCGTTGTTTCTTCAGAAGTATCGAGACCGCTGATCAACTCAACCAGCTTCATAATATGAGCTGGAGAGAAAAAGTGCATGCCGATGAACTGCTTGGATCTTTTGGTGACGGCAGCCAGGGCGGTTATGGGCAAGCTGGAAGTATTGGAAGCAAAAATCGTCTCTGGCTTACAAATGCGATCTAACCTTTTGAAGAGGTCTCTCTTTATCTCTAAGTTCTCGGCGATTGCTTCGATGACCAAGTCGCTATGCGCGGCCAGCTGCTCGGAAGAGGTTGTGTGAATACGCCCCTTTAGATCTTGGAATTGCTCAACGGTCAAGAAACCTTTGTCAACCGAAGATTTGCCGAATTTTTCCACTGTCTGCACGGCTTTAGCCAACTGCTCTTCCGAAATATCATAGACATTAACGCGAGCACTGGTTTTAGATGCAATCAGGAAGGCAATCGCCGAACCCATGAACCCGCTACCGGCAATAAAGACCGAAGGGAAACTACAAGAGCCTGCCACTCGATACTCCTTATAGACAGACAAAAAACACTGACAGGGCTATCGTACCACCCCAAAACCTAGGCTTCCTTAGCAAGCAACACTATGACAACTATTCAGAAGCTTAGCCGAAGGCAGGAAGGTCAACTGGCGCGCCCCCTAAATTTATATAGAAAAATGATCAACTTTCTATAATAAAACTCGTCACGATGAGCCGGGTGTCAGCGAATATACTTTACATACTTTCTTACGCCTAAACTTACGCCCTAAATTAAGGAGAAGAGCATGTTCCAGAAAGTTCTTATCGCCAACCGCTCTGAAATAGCAGTGCGAGTCATTCAGGCTTGCCGAGAATTAGGCATAAAAACTGTAGCGATCTTCTCCGAGCCGGACCGCGAGTCGAAACACGTCAAAATGGCTGACGAAACCTGGCAGCTGAACGGTCAACCGGCCAGGGTCTATCTTGACGGAGCTCAGATTATCGAAATTGCCAAAAGAGCAGGCGCCGATGCTATTCACCCAGGCTATGGTTTTCTTTCCGAAAATGCTGAATTCGCCAAACTTTGTGGTGAAGCAGGCATAAAATTCATCGGTCCCAAACCGGAAGTAATTCACAAAATGGGATCCAAGATCGAGTCGAGAAGAGTAATGGAGCAAGCCGGTGTGCCGGTAGTTCCGGGTACAACCGATCCAGTTTCCACGGCCTCGGAAGTGCTTGCCTTGGGTGAAAAATATGGCTATCCCATCGCGATCAAAGCCAGTGCCGGCGGTGGCGGACGCGGACTGCGGGTGGTGAGGAAGGCGGAAGATGTTGAGCAAGCTTTAGCCGGCGCCCAGAGAGAAGGAGCCAGCTATTTCGGCTCGGGAGAAGTTTATGTGGAAAAATATCTAGACCACCCCCGCCACATTGAAGTACAGATTCTCGCCGACGAAAGCGGCAAAGTCTTGCACCTCTACGAAAGAGACTGCTCCAGCCAGAGAAGGCACCAGAAGCTCTTGGAAGAGACACCGGCCCCTCATCTAAGCCAAGACTTGCGCAGAAGACTGACCGAAGCAGCCGTCAAAGGTGCCACCGCCCTTGGTTACACCTCAGCTGGCACCGTAGAATGCATGGTCTCCGGGGAAGATTTCTACTTCTTGGAAGTAAATACACGCATTCAGGTAGAACACCCGATTACTGAAGCCATCACCGGCATAGACATCGTTAAAGAACAAATCAAATTAGCGGCTGGAGCGCCGCTTTCCTTCAGCCAAGATGAAGTGAGGCAACACGGTCATGCCATCGAATGCCGCATCAACGCTGAAGATCCTGCGCGCAATTTTATGCCCTGCCCAGGCACATTGACCCGTTTTGAACTGCCCCATCATCCCTGGGTCAGGGTAGACACAGCCTGCTATCAGGGATATCAGATTCTGCCGTTTTATGATTCACTGTTGGCCAAACTTGTAGTCTGGGGAAGAACCAGGGCGGAAGCAATTGAAAGAACGCTCTGCGCCTTGAAGCACTTCAAGATAGAAGGAGTAGCCACCACTATTCCCTTCCATATGGCAATCTTGCAAGACCAGGGCTTTATCGAGGGCAAGGTCTATACCACCTATGTCGAGCAAGACTTTATGAAACACTCCTTTAAGGCGGCAGCGCCGGCTAACACTGAGACCACAACACCGGCGCCGGTAAGTGAAAATAAGACCCCAGTGCGCGGTGAAGCCCGCAATTTTGAAGTCGACGTCAATCAAAAGGTCTTCAAAGTGCAGGTAACCGAATTGCTTGAAGAAAAGACCGCAAGCAAAGTAACTAACAAACCGGCCAAGAAGAGTGAACAGATTCACAGCCATGAAACCGGAAAAATTGAAGCTACGATGCATGGACTGGTCAAGCAAATTGAAGTGGAAACTGGTAGTAGGGTGAAGAAAGGGCAAAGACTGGCTATTTTCGAAGCCATGAAAATGGAATCGGATATAGTGGCTGATATCGATGGCGCCGTGCAAGAAATCAAAGTAAAGGCCGGCCAAACAGTGGATAACGGCACCTTACTTTTTGTCCTCGCAAAATAAGGCTGGTTGATTTGAAGCTCAGAATTGGTCAGGGCTACGACATTCACCAACTGGTAGAAGGTCGAAACCTCATGCTCGGCGGTCTCAAAATAGATTCAGCCAAAGGATCTCTTGGTCATTCAGACGGCGACGCCCTCTTGCATGCAATTATCGATGCTCTCCTGGGTGCTGCCGCCCTAGGCGATATCGGTATGCATTTTCCACCAAGCGATGAGCGCTACAAAAATATCGAAAGTCTGAAGCTGCTTGCCGAAACCCACAGACTGCTGAAAAGTCATGGCTATGAAATTATCAATATCGATTCCACGATAATTTTAGAAAAGCCAAAGCTGAGACCTCATATCGACCCCATCCGCCGGTCAATTGCAGAAAATTTAGGTCTTAGCCTAGATGCCGTTTCAGTCAAAGCCAAAACCAACGAAAAGCAGGACGCTGCCGGTCAAGAACAAGCAGTTGTCTGCCAGGCAGTGGTTCTCATTGGTCAGGGCGCTATGCCCGCCAGCAAAGACTGAGTCCATTTGTTGATGTGAGGCTCGCTGCCCAGCTCACCGAAAGTACCGCTAGTGGAAAGTCCTTGCCCATGCAAGATCAAAAAAGTGAAGAGATGGCCAAGCCATTCGGCATCTAGGTCGGCCCTGAGGCTGCCTTCTTCCTGGGCGCCTTGAATGAGGATCAAGGGAATCAAGGCCTCTGGCAAGGGACCCTTGGGAATGAAGAAGACCTTTGCCAGTTCAGGATTGTCTTCGCACCATTTGACGCAGTGCAAAATCATATGACTGATGCAATCGATGGCTTTTAAACCCGACTGGTGTTTTTCCAGGGCGGCGGCGGCAAATTGCCCCCAAGCTTCTACTCTCAACTGAAAGACGATGGACTCTTTCGACTCGAAGTTATAAAAGATTGTCCCTCTGGCAATGTCGGCCAGACCAGCAATGTCATCTATAGATGTATTTTCATAGCCCCTGGTGGCAAACAGTGAAGCAGCTGCAGTCAGTATCTGCTGCCTGGTTTCAAGCCTTTTGCGCTCACGCCTGCCTATTGTAATTGACTTCTCTGACATTATTTGCAATTATACCACAATACAGTTTTAGACTTGAATTCAAAATTAACAAACTAACAGTCAAAAAATTTGGTAGTCAAAAAGGAAACACCATGAAAATACTAACCTGGCTCTCAATGATTCCGATTGTGCTTGCATACAATAGCACCCAGGTAGAAAAAGATGACTTAACTGATAGGCCCACTATTCAATACGATGAGATTGTCGGCATGGGACAGGTAAGCGCCCACACTTATCTAGCCCGAGCCCAAGCGGCTTTCAGGAATCAGTCTTACGGCAAAGCCTTAACCCTGGCTCGCAAGACTCTTAGTCTAGATGAAGATGAAATTGAAGCGCATCTGATCATCGCCCAGGTCTTAGAAAAGAAACTAAGCAAACAGACAGATAAAGACCCCAAGATGATGGGTGAATGCGTCAGACACTGGCTTGTCGTCTTGAGGGCCGGCACAGGCGAAGAAGCTGGAACTAATTACAAAGGCATAGGTGGTATTTTCGACCACCTATATAAAGACGACGAGCATTACATAACAGCCAGACAGCATCTCAAAAATCTTGTCGGCAGAGCCCCCAAAGCCTGGGAAAGCAATGCCCGCTATATGAAAAATGTCTTGGGCGTAGAGGCTGTGACCGAAGCCTCGGGAAGGATTATCTCTAAAGCAAAAAAAACAGAAGACTAAAAGAAAGCCCGCTTATCGAGCGGGCTTTCTTTTCTAAACACTGGAAAGGAACACTTAGCTCTTGAACTTAGCTAGAAGAGTTTCTCTCTTTTTCTTGAATTCAGAAGGCAGTCTAGCTGCCAACTTTTCAAACAATTCCTGATGCAATTCCAATTCCTGAGCCCAGAGTTCTTTATCGAGCTTGGTGATTTTCTCAAATGCTTGCGGAGTGATCTCATCCAAGCCACTGAAATCCATGTCTTCAAAGGCAGGCATCAAGCCGATTTCAGTTTCTTGGGCAGAAACGTGACCGCGAACGCGGTTGAAGATCCATTTGAGAACCCTCATATTTTCGCCGAAGCCGGGCCAGAGGAACTCACCTTTCTCACCCTGCAAGAACCAGTTGACACCATAAATGCGCGGGCGAGATGCGACCGGTACCTTTTCGCCCATATCGAGCCAGTGCTGGAAATAAGTGCCCATGTGATAGCCCATGAAAGGCAACATGGCGAAAGGATCACGACGCACTTCGCCGACCTTGCCGATGGCGGCAGCTGTGGTTTCAGAACCCATTGTGGCAGCCATATAGACGCCGTCAGTCCAAGTCGCTGCTTCAAAGACAAGCGGCATCGTGGTGCAGCGTCTGCCACCAAATATGAAGGCGTCAATCGGCACACCTTCAGGCTTGTCGAAATTCTCGTCGAGAGCAGGGCATTGACTTACCGGTGCAGTAAAGCGAGCGTTAGGATGAGCAGCCTTGCGTCCGCAGCCGGGTGTCCAAGGCTGTCCCTGCCAGTCGATTAAACTGGCCGGCGGTTCATCGGTAAGCCCCTCCCACCATACGTCACCATCGGCAGTTAGAGCCACATTAGTGAAGACACAGTTCTTCTCGATAGTCTTTATGGCATTGGGATTAGTCTTCAAAGAAGTACCGGGAGCAACACCGAAGAATCCGGCTTCGGGATTGATGGCATAGAGTCTGCCGTCTGCACCGGGTTTGATCCAGGCAATATCATCACCAACGGTGGTGACTTTCCAACCAGGCATGGAAGCAGGCGGAATCAGCATGGCTAAATTAGTCTTACCGCAAGCACTGGGGAAGGCGGCAGCCACATAGCTCTTTTCGCCTTGGGGAGATTCGATGCCGAGGATGAGCATATGCTCAGCCAGCCAGCCATCTTTTAGACCCATGGAAGAAGCTATGCGCAAGGCAAAGCATTTCTTACCAAGCAGTGCATTACCACCATAGCCGGAGCCATAGGACCAAATTTCTCTGGTCTCAGGGAAGTGCACAATGTACTTAGTGTCTTTATTGGAAGGCCAGGAAGAGTCGGTCTCTCCAGGAGCAAGCGGAGCACCCACCGAATGCAAACAGCGGACAAACTGATTGCTGTCGCCCAGCCTGTCGAGAACGGCTTTACCCATACGGGTCATCACGCCCATACTGACGACGACATAGGCCGAGTCGGTTACTTGCACACCGACTTGAGCTAGGGGCGAACCGATTGGTCCCATCGAGAAAGGCATCACGTACATGGTGCGACCACGCATACAGCCTTTGAAATGAGAAGTGAGTTTGGTTCTAGCTTCGGTAGGGGCCATCCAGTTATTGGTCGGACCAGCATCCTCTTCCTTTTCAGAACAAATAAAGGTGCGGTCTTCCACCCTGGCCACATCAGACTCGTCCGAACGGGCGAGGTAACTACCTGGGCGTAGTTCCGGATTAAGTTTGATTAGCTTGCCTTCAGCCACCATTTCAGCCAGGAGGCGTTCGCGTTCGGCTTCTGAACCATCGCAATAAACAATACGATCTGGTTCGCACATCTGAGCCACTTCAGCTACAAATGCCTTTACAGCTGCATTCTTTACTTCATATCCGATTTCACGAACTTGACTTTGACTCATCATTTGACTTCCAGGCTTGGCACTGACCATCTCCACTCGAAGCTCCTTTCCCATTTAATGGGCGCCTCCATACTAGAATGACAATAGGTTACCGAATTTGAAGCGCGCGGCCATCCCTCTAAGGGCTTATAGGAACTAGCACTTATATAAGTTATATTGAATGTTAACCATAAACAGCTATTAATCTTATGGCTGAAGAGGTGGTTGATCCCAAGTTTGGTAGCTGCCGAGCACTAAGCGCACATTCCCCGATATCGGATCTTTTATAGGCTTGCCGTCAATACCGGCGCCCCAGACAATGAAATAGTAAAGGCCGTCGGTGACCACGCCAACCGTACCTGGAGATCCTTGCCAATCATAAGGCGGATGAATCGCCAAATCAGCCACAGCTTGAGGGTTGAGCGAACGGTCGTAAATCACCTTTACCCGATTGCGGTTGTATTTGGAATCATCAGGAAATACGGTCATCGGATTCTCATTGGCTACCTGCAAGTTGGGATCGACATCCGGACCAGGCACCATATAGATGCCGGCATTCATATAGGGATTATTGGGAATGAGAATGTTCATCTGGCGCAGGGCGATATTGAGTTCATCGCTCTGACCAAAAGTAAGATTGTAGGGGTCTTCGCCCCCGATAGACTGTTCAGGGAAGCGATGGTTCATCACCACAAAGTTGTTGAGCCAATCGGCAACGGCTTTCATCTGGCGGAACATTTCATTATCAATGGTCATGAGCATTTCTTTGCGAGCAATCTTCTGCTCGCGAATGGCATCTTCTCGTGCCTTTTTCTGCTCATATTCATGCAATTCGGCTTCGGTACGACGGGCGGTATCGGCGGACGAACTAGCGCCCTTTTGGCTTTCATTATTGTTGAAGAGACTATCGCCTGAAAACAACGGCTTCTTAAAAAGCGAGTTGCCGCCAACATTAAAGAGGTCATCAGCAGAGGCAGACTGGCAGCTGATGCAAAATCCGAGTACTAGAAAAGCTATTCTTTTAGCCAAATGATTTACCGCTATTGCCCTATTAATTTACAGAATACAGGAAAGCTCTTAAAAAATTACAGGCTAGTCCTAATAGGCAAATCGGTCAGACGAGCTAACATAGAATTATTGACAGAGATGAACGAGCGAAGGTCATCCACTACGGCATAAGCGGCGATCCGCACTTTCAAAATGTGACAGCGGTTGATTGCTTGAGATAGAGTCCTGTCGATACGGTAACTAGATCGTATGAGAAGAGAGGGCGGTTATCCGCCCTCTCCTTTTATAAGCATGAGGGCGGATTTTACTCCGCCCTCTCAATCTAGATAAAACAGAAAAGGGCGGAGTTTCCTCCGCCCTCTCAATCTAGATAAAACAGAAAAGGGCGGAGTTTCCTCCGCCCTTTTCTTTAACTCTACTCTAAATGCTTAGATTTAGAAATCACCCATGCCGGCGCCGGCAGGCATTCCAGCATTTTTCTTCTCGTCCGGTACGTCCACCACGAGAGCTTCAGTGGTGAGGAACATAGCAGCGATGGAAGAAGCGTTCTGAATAGCGCAACGCTCAACTTTAGCAGGGTCGATGATACCGACTTTAGCCATGTCGACGTACTCGAAAGTCATGGCGTTGAAGCCGATGCCTTCTTTCTGCTCTTTCACACGCTCGACCACTACTTCACCGGGGAGACCGGCGTTGTCGGCGATCTGACGAACAGGAGCTTCGAAAGCCTTAACTACGATTTCGAAACCAGTGCGCTCGTCGCCGGAGAGTTTCTCTCTTTCTTTCTCGAGCTTTTTGGAGATGTTGAGAAGAGCGGTACCACCACCGGGTACATAACCTTCTTCAACAGCAGCGCGGGTAGCATTGAGAGCATCTTCCATGCGCAGTTTGCGATCTTTCAATTCGGTTTCGGTAGCAGCGCCAACTTTGATTACGGCAACACCACCGGCCAGTTTGGCCAGACGCTCTTGCAGCTTCTCTTTGTCGAACTCGCTATCGGATTCTTCGATCTGACGTTTGATTACGGCTACGCGCTTCTCAACTTCAGCTTTGGTTTCGTTACCGGCAACGATAGTGGTTTTGTCTTTGTTGACACGAACCTGACGAGCTTTACCGAGCATTTCGACAGTGACGTTTTCGAGCTTGGTGCCGGCTTCTTCGGAGACAACCTGACCACCGGTGAGGATGGCGATATCTTTGAGCATTTCTTTTCTGCGATCGCCGAAGCCAGGAGCTTTGACGGCGCAGCAAGGAAGTACTTTGCGGAGGTGGTTGACCACGAGGGTGGCGAGAGCTTCACCTTCAACGTCTTCAGCGATGAGCATGAAAGGACGTCCAGCTCTGGCTACTTTCTCGAGAACCGGTACGAGGTCGGCGAGCAAGTTTACTTTCTTGTCGATGCAGAGGATGTAGGGCTCGTCGAGAACGGCTTCCATCTTCTCGGAATCGGTGACGAAGTAAGCAGAGACGAAACCTTTGTCGAACTGCATGCCTTCAACAACTTCCAATTCGGTGCTGAGAGACTTGGATTCTTCAACGGTGATGACGCCGTCCTTGCCAACTTTCTCCATAGCATCGGCAATGATTTTGCCTGTTTCTTCGTCGTTGCCGGCAGAGATGGTGGCAACTTGGGTTATTTCCATTTTGCCTTCAACCGGCTTGGCCAGTTTCTTAATCTCAGCAACAGCCATTTCGGCAGCTTTGTGGATGCCACGACGAAGGACCATCGGATTGGCACCGGCAGCTACGTTGCGAAGACCTTCTTTGACCATGGCTTGAGCCAACACAGCAGCTGTGGTGGTGCCGTCTCCGGCATTGTCGTTGGTTCTGGAGCATACTTCGCGGATTAGCTGAGCGCCAGCGTTCTCGAGGTGATCTTCCAGTTCGATTTCTTTAGCGATGGAAACGCCATCGTTGATGATCTGGGGAGCGCCGAACTTCTTCTCGAGGACGACGTTTCTGCCGGCCGGTCCGAGGGTCAGTTTGACGGTGTTGGCGACTTGATCAAGACCACGCTCGAGGGATCTGCGAGCCTGTTCGCTGTATACAATCTGTTTAGCCATACTGTTCGATTTCTCCTGAAATTGAAGTTGTATTTGGTGTTCTTAAGAATTAGCCGATAACAGCAAGAATGTCTCTTTCAGCAAGAATGAGATATTCATGACCGTCGATTTTTACTTCGGTTCCGGAGTATTTGGCGAAAAGAACTTTGTCACCCACTTTGACTTCGAGGGGCTGACGGTTGCCTTTCTCATCCAGGCGGCCGGCGCCAACAGCCAGGATTTCGCCCTGCTGCGGCTTCTCTTTGGCGGTGTCGGGAAGGACAATGCCACCCGCTGTTTTCTCTTCGGCTTCGAGTTTCTTGACAACAACCCGGTCGGCCAGCGGTTTGAGTTGAAGCTTAGATGCAGATGCAGTAGCCAAGGTTCTATCCTCCTAGTTTACGAATCTCTGTTCGCAAAAATGTGTAAGACAAACTATTTAAAGCAAAGAGGGCGTCTATCGCCGCACTTCTTTGCACATGGTTCAGTGTATAGAGCAAAAGCCGGTCTGCTCTAGCTTTTGCTATTTTTTTAAGAATTCAGCTAATTAATGGCTTACAGTCCCTTTTTCTTGCCGACAAGAGAGCCGGGCTTGGCTAGCCAGGTAGCATACTCTGGTGTGGCAGTGAGGCGGCTCTGCAGTCTTGACTGCCGCTCCGAAATAACCGACATACGGGCCTGTTTGGCCAATTCGTCCCAGTTTAAGCCGCCCTTGTCTTTGTAAGCACCAGTAAGGGCAGACTTCACCCGGTCACGGCCTTCGTACTTGGCAATGTTGAGAGCATGTTCGGCATCACGCATCAAATTCTCAAAACTCTCAGCATTACCAGGGAAGGAAGCAATACCCACAGAAACAGTAATCAGTCCGATACCTGGAGCCGGCGACTGCCGCAGCTTCTGCCTCAGTCTGTCGGCTACTTCCAAGGCGTTTTCTTGCGAGGTCTCAGGCAAAATCACGGCAAATTCCTCGCCCCCAAAGCGCGAAGGAATATCGATATCACGCAGACCGCCTTTGATTGTCGTGGCCACATGCTTGATGGCATCATCACCTTTCATTTGACCAAGCATGTCGTTAATCTGCGAAAGATGATCGATATCGACAAGCATGACCGAGAGATTGTGACTGTGTCTTTGCGAGCGTTCCAGCTCTTTGACCAGACATGACTCGAAATGCACTCGATTGACAAGACCGGTATGGGCATCGAGTATAGAGCCGCCACCACCGGGCGCATGCGAAAGGGCAATATTGAGTGCGCTGGAAACCTGCTCGGCCAGCGACTCCAACAAATCTTGATGCTCACGGTGGAAGGCGCGTGATTCGGTGGAGAAGACCTCCAAGACGCCGATGTTGCGTTCCCCGGCTCTGAGGGGAATAGCCAGGACCGAGGCGAAAGGACGCCCGCTCATGGCTCGAGGCATACCATGAGGCTCTCTTTGACCATCGCCATAGATTTCAGTTTGTCCGGCCTTGAGACAGCTTGCCGCTATAGAGCGGTCGGCCGACATATCGAAATCACTCAAGCTGGGACCATCAAGACCCTTAAATGCGGCCAGTTGGAACTTATCACCGCTCTCATCAAGTAAGAGAATGGCACAAGTGGGGGTATTACCCAGCACCAAAGCTGTATCAGCCGCGATCTTGAGGACCGGTCCCACTTCCAAGGCTTTGCTACTGAGGGCGCAAGAGGTCTTGTAGAGAGTGTTCAAACGTTCTCTTTCATATTCGGAACGTCCAAACAAAATGGAATTTGAAATAGCCGTGGCCACAAGATCGGCAACTTCCTTCAAGAAATCGAGGAAGCCAAGTAACTGCGGATTGCTGACATCAAGTAAGACTGCACCGACAAGTAGGTTATTGCTCACAAGAGGCAGGGCGATTTGACCACTGGAGGCTTCTTTGCGCATGATCATGGCGGAAAAGTCAGGAGCCTGAGCCGGGTCGGCGCAGGCTTGCGGCGCCCGTTTTTGATAAGCGACCTTGAGCAAGCTATCAATAGCAAAGGGCACCACTTTCAGCTGGTCAAGAGATGAATCGCTATAACCCTTTGCGGCCATGAGCTTAAAGGTTGTGCTCTCGTTATCGCAAAGAAAAACCGCCACCTTAGCCCCGGCAGCTAGTTCAGTAAAGAGTGTGACTGCGTTATCGAGTACTTCTTTCAACTTCAATGAAGAGAAAAGACTCTTTTGAAGTTGCAAAAGCCTTGGCAGTATGTTCGATTCGCCTGTCATGCAGTCCCCCTCAAGCCAACAAATCAGATAAAGCTTTACGCCTAATTAGTTAAACATATTTGCCTTTAGTAAACTTATATCCTTCGAACAATTATTCTGCAGACAATATCCAGTTTTACGGACCACTACCTATAAATGAACACAAACGAAAACGATTTCGATCCCGGTTGTCTCTTTTGCAAAATAGGCAAAGGCGACATTAACGCTGCCTTCGTCGACCAGGATGAACATTTCTTCGCCATTAGAGATATAAGCCCGCAGGCACCTACGCACATCCTAGTTATTCCACGGAAACACAGACAAAACATAACAATGGTGGAAGAGAAAGAACTTCTCGGTCATCTCTTTCAGAAGGCCAGTCAGGTTGCGAAACAGGAAAAGGTTGACGAGAAAGGATTCCGGCTCGTGGTCAACACAGGCGATGAAGGCGGGCAATCTGTAGGTCATTTACACATCCATATATTAGGTGGGCGGCAGATGCATTGGCCGCCGGGCTAAAGCCAGGCTGTGTAAGCGACCAAAAGATATACAGCAACAAAACTTCAGCAATTAAGAAAAAGCATGTTGTTTTATCGGCGCTTGATTTGGGTATTAAGTAATCAAGCAGATGGGGATAGGACAATGGCCACGAAACAATCGACGGATCAAGTTCTCTGGATGGCAGACTGTTACAGCCTGGCGAAGAGATTTCCGAATCCACATACTTGGCTTGCACTACTGGAACCGACAGAGAGGGTCGACGCCGCCAGTATCAATCCATTCCACTATTGGTTATGGATGGAAATCTGGAAGGCAGCTCAGCTATCTGAAGAGAATGGCGAAGCAACAAACATCGACCCGCCTCCGCAAGACAGAAGTGCTGCAGTGGCAACGAAGTAGCGATCTCTAACTCTCTTGGCTGGTGTTGTTTGAAATGAAAAAGAGGAAGTGATCCTTCCTCTTTTCTCTTTTTACTTCTTGCAGACCGCTTGCATCACTTGGAGCACTTGTAAAATCCAGACGATCTTGCACCTACTACCGCTCTCTTACAATCTTAGAGAGGCGGCACCAGAACTTAGGCCGGAACCCACAAGAGCACTGCTTCGGTAACTGGCATTAATGGGGGCGAAAAAAGGTCTTTGACCGCCGCTCAATTCATGATGGGGCACTTCTGTTATACCGGCGGCAGTGACGATGCAACGCTTCAAGCGAGCACCAGCCTCAACTCTAGAGCCGGGCCAAAGAATAACGTCTTCCAGCTGGGCGCCAGCCCCGACAATAGTGCCTTCGCCCAAGACTACATTACCCTTCAGAACGACATTGTCTTCCAAAAGACAATTTCGTCCAATGATCACGTTTGCCATAATCTCTACACCGGGCGCTACCACCGCCGATGGTGCCAGATAAACATTGAAAAAACCATAGACTATCTTTTTATAGTCCTGCAACTCAGATTTGAGACGGCCCTTGAGCACATCAAAATTAGAGAGCCAGTACTGCTCGATTGTACCGACATCAGACCAATAGGCTTCAATCTCTACGCCTAGTACTTTCTTGCCGGCCTTGACCAGCATGGGAAAGAGCTGTCGACCAAAGCCGAACTCTCCGGTAGCAGGCATATATTGGAAAACTTCCGGCTCAAGAACATAAATGCCGGTGGATGCCAAATCAGAGAGAGCTTCCTCACGCTTAGGCTTTTCTTGGAAGCCAGTGATAAAACCATCTTCGTCGAGAACAGCCACACCAAAGCGAGTAACATCATGCACACGCTTGAGACCGATGCTCGCCAGAGCACCTTTGCGCTTATGCTCGGCAATGACATAGCCAAGATCGGCATCGGTGAGCAAGTCACCCATCAAGACCACGAAAGTTCCGTCGCTAAGAAAATCGCGGCAAAACCTAACGCCGCCGGCATCACCCGAAAGCTTCTCTTCCTGGCGCATTTCGATATTCATATCAAAACGAGAGCCATCACCGAAATACTCCACCAATTTCTCAGGAAGATAATGCAAATTAGCCACAACATCTCTTATGCCGTGATGCTTAAGAAGGGCGAGAATGTGCTCCATTACAGGAATGTTGGCCACCGGCACTAGCGGCTTTGGTAATTGGGTGGTAAGAGGGTCAAGACGCGAACCGACACCGGCCGCCAGCACCATTGCCTTCATCAAAAAGTCTCCGCGAAAACACTGTCCAAAGGAACACTGTTATAAAGTTAACATCCGACACCCTTGTAAGTAGTAATTGCCGCTAAAGCTTTTACTAATTTAAGAAGGTTGAAAAGCGGTAATAACAAAAGCAGTCTCATCTGGCGGCAAGCAAATCTTTGACTAAAGGCGGCAAACGCTCACTATCTTGACTAAATACTGAAGCAGCTCTTGAAAGCCCTTCCATAACTCGAGGGGTAGCAGTACCACCTCGCGAAGTGAGCGACTCCACCGAAACCTCTAATTGTAGATAACCGTATATATCGTCTTCGAAAGCAGGAGAAAATTGCTGCCATTCGGAAAGTGTCAAGTCGGTCAATTGCCGGTGACGCTTCTTGCAATAGTCTCCCAGGGCTTCTACAACTTCACGCGCCTTCTCTTGAGGCGTAGCCCTTTCGATTAGATAATCAACAGCCATTGAAGCATTGGTTAAATCGGAATGAGCTTGGGCCTGCATACGTGCCAAATTGAACTTAAAGGCAGGCAAGACTGTGGCGGCTACTTCGGTGACAAAGCGCAAATTCTCTACCACATCGACTAGACCAGGCAAACACTCTTTCAGATCACCAGAATAACTCACCGGCAGCCCCTTCAGCTCACAGATAAATTCGCTCAGGCGGCCACTGAATAAGGCGGTGCGAGCGCGAAGTAGTTCGAGCAATTCCGGGTTTCGCTTGTGTGGCATATTGGGGCTCTTGATTGTCAGAGCCCTAGGCAGACGAACGAAGTCGAACTCTTGAGTAGACCAGAGCAAGAGCTCACTGGCCAACTGACTGTAATGAATTCCGCAAAGGGCGGCAAAACTGGCAAACTCAACAACGAAGTCTCGATCTGAGACGGCATCTATACTGTTCTCCACCAAACCGTCGAAACCAAGCTCGAAAGCCACCATTTCCCGGTCAATCGGCTTGCTGGTACCTGCCAGAGAGGCAGCACCGAGAGGCGAGAGATTGAGCCTCTTATAGAGATCTGTCAGTCTATCGAAATCTCGCGCGAAGCGAGCTTCGTTAGCCAACCAAAAATGGGAAAGCAAGATGGCGCAAGCCGGCTGCATATGGGTATGACCAGGCATAGGCGCGTCCATGTCTCGCTCGGCCAGCTTGAGCAAAATCTCTCGCACCCTGAGCAGCTTGGCAAATATTTCTACCACAGCCTCTCTCAAATAAAGCCTAATATTGACAGCCAGCGAGTCGTTTGGCGAACGAGCCAAGTCAATGACCGCAGCCAGCTCACCTACCAGTTCATAAAGCCTTCGACTTATTGACTGATTGATATCGGTATCAAGAGCAGTGAGAAGACAAATCCCACCGCGGCATTCTTCCAGAATGGTCAAAAGCCCTTCTTCAACTTTAGAAGCGACTTCTGCCTGGACAATGCCGGTAGCGCCCAACATACGTACATGGGCGATGGAAGAAACCAGACTATGGTCGCGCAAAGCTTCTTCCACTTCGGGAGTCAACCAAAAGCGGCGAATTTGGTGGACATTCTCAGGTAGTCGCGGCATATGTGTATCGATGAGCGGCGCTGCCGTCTTGCCGCCACTACTAGAGATACCATAATAAAGATCGAGAGCGCGCTTTCCGGTCTTCTCTGTTTTATCGCCGATGCCGGTCATATCGTCCTATCAAGCCGCTCTGAAAGAGTCTAACTCCAACTTTCTCTTAATCTGGAGTTGATAACGACTCAATTCTTGCTGATAGCGCTTTTGCACATCTTGCGAAACTAGACAATTCGGCTTGAGGCTAGCTTCGTTCAGCCTCTTCTTCTGGTTTTTATTGTTGTTCTTCTTACTCATAATTCGCTTTGCTTTTGTTTATTTGAAGGATATTAAAAGAGACGCCGGACCTATGGCATTTGTTCCATTCAGTCAATTGACAAGCAAACCCGCAGGTCAACTTGAAAATTGCTCCCCTCAAGACTTCACA
>JAIETF010000038.1 GCA_019745415.1 Candidatus Obscuribacterales bacterium
CTTAAATTCAGCCGCGGAGGCTCTCATGAGAACACTAATCAAAAACGGCCGTGTCATAACCGCTGTGGATGACTATTTTGGCGACATTTTGATTGAAGGAGAGCGCATCAACCTGATCGGCGAATCACTCGAAATGGAAGCCGACAAGGTGATCGACGCAGAAGGGCTATTAGTCATACCAGGCGGCATCGATGCCCACACTCATATGGACATGCCCTTTGGCGGCACCACCTCGGCCGACGACTTTGAGAGCGGCACCAGAGCCGCCGCTCACGGCGGCACCACGACAATCATCGACTTTGCCATTCAAAACAAAGGGCAGTCGCTTTATGACGCATTAGACATCTGGCACGGCAAAGCTGCTGGAAAAGCAGCCATAGACTATGGTTTTCATATGATTGCCACTGACTTGCCGAGAGAGCGCATCGGTGAAATGAAGAAACTGATCAACCACGAAGGCGTGACCAGCTTCAAGCTATTTATGGCTTACCCCGGCGTTTTGCTGGTCGATGATGCCACCATTTTTAGAGCCATGACAACAGCCGGCGAAGAAGGTGCGCTAATTTGTATGCACGCTGAAAACGGCGTGGTTATCAATGAAATTGTGCAATACGCTCTAGAGAGGGGATGCACCGCACCCAAGTTTCACGCCCTCACCCGCCCCACCAAAGCCGAGGCGGAGGGCGTTAACCGAGCCATAGCCCTGGCGGAGATGGCCGGCTCACCGGTCTATATAGTGCATTTAAGCTGTTATGATGCCCTGAAAAAGATTAAGGAAGCAAGAGACGAAGGCATTCCAGCCTTTGCCGAAACCTGTCCGCAATATCTTTTTCTCGACTACACCCATTATGAAAGCAAAGACTTTGAAGGTGCCAAATACGTGATGACACCTCCGCTTAGAGAAAAATGGAACCAGGAAGAACTTTGGACCGGTCTGCGTATGAACGACCTGCAAACAGTCTCAACCGACCATTGCCCCTTCTGTTTCAACGATCAAAAACAACTTGGCAAAGACGATTTCAGCAAGATTCCCAACGGCGGGCCCGGTGTCGAAAACAGAATGAGCCTGATTTTCAACGGCGGCGTGGTGGAAGGAAGAATCAATCTCAATCGTTTCGTGGAGATTACATCGACAGCCGCCGCCAAAATCTTTGGTCTTTTCCCGAGAAAAGGAACTATAGCGGTTGGTTCTGATGCCGATATAGTACTTTTCGACCCCAATAAGAAGATGACTATCAGCGCCAAGACCCATCATATGAAAGTAGACTACAGCTGCTATGAAGGCAAAGAAGTACAGGGAACCGCCGAATATGTCTTTTCCAGGGGCAAACTTATCATTGAAAAAGGTAAATATCTCGGAAAAGCAGGCGACGGCAGCTTCCTAAGGCGTTCTACCGTGCAACATAAGACTAAAGAATCGGTGCTAAACATCACAAAGCATAAATAAAGCGTCGTTTGGCTGTTAAAATTTTACTTGCAGTCAAAATCTCTTTAGAAATGAAAGCATAAACTCCCCAGGCAATCTCAGGATGGTAATCATGGGCTACACACAAGAATTCACAAGACTAGTGACAGAAGAAAGGAACGCCAGGACAATGGACCTGGACGTACTGGAAACAGAAGAACTAGTCGCCCGCGTCCAGAAGGAAGACTTCGACGTGGCGGTGGCTGTGCAGAACGTGGTTCCTGAAATTGCCAAAGCAGTCGACCTAATTGTTGGCAAACTGAGCCAAGGCGGCAGACTTATCTATTTCGGAGCCGGCACCTCGGGCAGGCTGGGTGTATTGGACGCCACCGAATGTCATCCCACCTTCGGCGTAGACAGAGAGCTTGTGCAGGCTTGCATCGCCGGCGGCAAAGAAGCCATGTTCGTCTCTTTCGAAAATGCAGAAGATTCCAAAGAACTGGGCGAACAAGACGCAGTCAAACTAAAGATCACAGACAAAGACGTGCTGGTTGGAATCACAGCCAGCGGCAGAACTCCTTATGTAATCGCCGCCTGCGAACTAGCCAAGAAAGAAGGCGCTGCCACAGTGGCCCTGGTCAACAACTTCGATTCACCGCTGGCTTCAATCTGCGACGTCACCATTGCTCCCATTGTCGGAGCCGAAGCCTTGACCGGCAGCACCCGCATGAAAGCCGGCACAGCCCAGAAAATGGTGCTCAACCTGCTTTCCACCTGCACCATGGTCAGACTGGGCAAAGTCTATGAGAACCTCATGGTCGACCTCAAGCCCACCAATGAAAAACTGAGAGAAAGAGCCGTTTCAATGATTGCTCTGCTCTGCGATGTAGCTCGCCCCATTGCCGAAGGTGCCCTGGTTGCTTCCAACGGTCATGCCAAAACGGCCGTGCTGATGCTCAAGCGCAAAATGGGACGTGTTCAAGCCGAAGAGTTGATCACCAAGTCGGGCGGTTCCTTGCGCAAAGCCCTTGTCGCCTCCCAAAGCTAAAGCCATTTCTTAAGTAGTGGCCTTAGACGATTACATCACTTTAGGCAGAAGCGGTCTGAGAGTCAGCCCGCTCTGCTTAGGTGCGATGACTTTTGGGCAGGAATGGGGCTTCGGCGTGGACGAAACCGATTCGCATGCCATCTTGAATGAGTATTTTTCCCGCGGCGGCAATTTCATCGACACAGCCAATGTCTACACAAAAGGTCACTCCGAGGTCATTTTGGGTAATTTTCTCAACAAGAACTTGAGAAGAGATCGGGCCGTCATCGCTACTAAGTTTTTCGGCACAATGCACCCCGGTGATCCAAATGCCGGTGGTGCCAACCGCAAAAGCATCATGCAAGCTCTCGAGGCTTCACTAAGGCGTTTGCGCACAGACTATATAGACCTATATTGGATGCATTGTTGGGACAAATTCACCCCCATCGAAGAAACCATGTCCTGCCTGGACGACCTGGTGAGAAGCGGCAAGGTGCGCTACATAGGCTTTTCAGATACGCCGGCCTGGAAAACGGCCGAAGCCCATACCCTAGCAAAACTAAGGGGTTGGACGACATTGAGCGCTATTCAAATCGAATACTCTCTTTTGGAACGCACTGTAGAAGGCGAACTGCTGCCGATGGCTCTCGAACTGGGTCTGGGGGTTACACCCTGGTCACCTCTTAAATTCGGCATATTGAGCGGCAAATACACACGCGAAAATAGCAAGACCATTAGCCCGGCAAGAGGAGATTGGGTAACCAGTCAATTGGCTAAAGAAAAGACTTTTGATGTTATCGATGTGGTCATTTCTGTTGCCAAACAAATGCAGACTTCACCGGCCCGCATCGCCCTAGCCTGGGTGCAAGCCCAACCAGGCGTAACATCTTCAATAATCGGCGTGCGCACCAAAGAACAACTACTCGACAATATTGCAGCAGCCGATATCAAACTAGACAAAGAACAACTCAAACTGCTCGCAGACGTCTCCAAACCAAAATTGAACTTCCCATTCGATTTCTTGAAGGGCGCCGGCACCTTTATGGCTGCCGAAACCAAGATAAACGGCGAAGCTTACGGCGAAAGCCTGCTTGCTCCCAAAACTGACGCCGAAAGATTTGAAGGCAACTAGCTAGTTGGTCTTGCGCAGATAAAAGACTCCAGCTTCGTCTTCTTCCACGCGACGCCAGTTTTTTTCTTGCCCGAGAGCATGATCGAGTGGTCCGTTTTTGGGCACTAAGGCAAATTGCAATTTGTACTTATCGAATAAGGCTTGCCAGCCCTTCTCAGCGCCAAGCATCAGCTTATAATCAGAAATAAAATCAGAGGGATAGAAATCGGTCTTTTCGTCGACAAAGATTTTTCTGTGCAGTCGAAAATAAATATATGGTCCCCAATTATCGTAATTGAAGCCTTCGGTACCGGGGGGCAGGCTCTCCAGCAATTTGACAGTCTTTGTCGGCTGGGTAGCGACATACATGTCTTGCTGCTTGAACTGCCCATCAAACAAATAAACGGCTATGACAAGCAGCGAGAGAAAAGCCGAAACGAACCAAGGCAGCATGCCGGTTTTCTTTGCATCATCGGGCTTCCCCCTGAGCTTCTGCCAGGCAGGGCCGATACTGGGCAAAGCTAGTAAAGCTAAATAGGGCATCAGCCTGGCCGACATAAAGCCACTACCGGCGAAGGCTAGGAAAAGCAGCAAATCAGCCGACGGCGGCAGATAGCGAGCAGCCAAATTAAGCACCAGCCAAAGCCCGATCAAGACCAAATAGGCCGGGCTGCCAGGGAACATTCTGATATCGAAGGGAGCCCATTCCAAGCCTTTTTGTGTAATCTGCGGATGGGAAAGATAAGCGAAGAGATAATCCCAGAAGGCTAGACCTCGCAAGTTAACTAGAGAGCCGATGAATGTTGCCGCAAGCGGCAGAAGATAGTCTTTCCAGCTGAACGAATCAGACTTTCGGCCTAGTAATTTATCAAGCAAGTCACCAACTAATTTGATGCCCAAGATCATCAAACCAAGCACGACACTGCCGTGGAAATTCACCCAAAGAATGGAGAGAAAACAGCAAAGAAGAGCCTTCTTGCGCGGTGCGGCTTTAGACAGGAAAGCCAGATAATAGAATGCCAGAAAAAGAACATAACTTATTGCATGGGGACGAGCCGACCAGTGAATAGTCGTACAAAGAAATACCGGCATCCAAAAAATCCAAGAACTAAAACGACCCAGGCCACGCTTACGCCCCAAAACCAAAGACCAGAGCAGGGCTATTCCTAGAGGCAGAGCCCCGGCCACTACTACGCCGTTCAGACCGAAGAGTTGATACATCAAGCCGAACAAAACATCGGTGCCCAGTTCATGGGTAAGCCAGGGATAAGCAGGATTGACTGACCATGTATAAGTTGTGGTGGGAATTTGATGTTTAGTGAGAATGTAGAGCCCGGTGTCGATATGCCTGCAAGTGGCACCGTCGCGCAGCAAAACATAAGGACAACCAAAGAGCAGATTGAGCAAGAAGAAAGGCAAAAAGAGCGGCGTCAGAGGTGGAAGAACAAACTTCAATTAAAGACTCCCGAGTACTTCTAAGCCGAAACCAGAAAAAGAAAAGCCACAAAATAATATCGTAATTGGTGCCAAACTAATCGATGGCATCAAAATCACTGTCCAGCCTTTCCCCCTGAAAAGCTCGATGCCACTCCATGATGCCGCCTTCAAGATTAACGATATTCTCGATGCCGCTTGCTTGCAAAATGCGCACTGCCTGCTTGCTGCGCTGCCCCGAGCGGCAATAGACAACCAAGGTCCCCCGCCCAAGCTCAGACAATGGCAGAGAAGCATTTGTCGACAACTGCGAAAGCGGCAAGTGCAGAGCGTCTTTAAAGCGCATAGTGCGAAACTCAGAAAGCTCTCGCACATCTACCAGGGTTAAATCTGACAGAGATAAATCGAGATGCTGCAGCTGTTCACGCAGCTTTTGGACAGATATAGAACTGACAGAATTTACAGAATTTACAGACAGACCAGATAGATTTGGCGACTCAGCCAACTTAAGACCCTTATCCAGCTTACTTATAGACCCGCTGCAAAGGCAGCCTGACTGTCTAGGTATGGCAATTTTGTAAAAGTCAAAAGAGAGTGAATCAAAAAACTGTACCACCCCACTGAGGGCACAAGGCTGTCCCAAGAGCAATTGCAAAACGGCAGTGGCCTGGGCACAGCCAATCAAACCTGGCAGAACGCCTAAGACCCCGGTCATCTGGCAGGTTGGCACAGTTGCAGCAGCAGGCATAAAACAGCGAAAACAAGGACCACCGGGTGCAAAGACCGCACACTGTCCCTGAAATTTGTGCAAGGCACCGTAAACAAAAGGAATTCCGAGAGCAAGACTGGTGTCATTAATCAGATATCTAGCCTCTAGTGAGTCGGTGCAATCAACCACCACATCAAAGCCTTCCAATAACTCATAGACATTCTCAGACGAGAGATAGCAAGATTCTTTCTTTATATTGACGGCGCTATTCTTTGCCAGAATATTGGCGGCAGCGGCATCTACCTTGAGAAGCCCGAGATCGGCTTCGTTGAACAAAACCTGCCGGTGCAAGTTGGAAAGTTCCACCTTGTCGCCGTCACATAGACCCAGTTGGCCGACACCCGCGGCAGCAAGATAGGTGGCAACCGGCGCCCCCAGCCCTCCCAAGCCCACCACCAATACTTTAGATGAGCCAAGTGCGACTTGTCCTTCGATGCCAAGCTCGGGCATAGCCGTCTGCCTTAGATACCGCTCCAGATCAAGAGCTCCATCCCTCGTCATCAGAGCAATCGGCGCCTACAACCGGCGCAAAAAACTCTCAGATTGCTCGATCGAAAATAGCGCACTTCCGACCAGCTTCTGCTGTAACTCAAATAGAGCCTTTCGTCGCTTATGCCGCGATAGGCAATATGAACTACACCCTGACAGCAAAGTTCTTCCTCCGGCTCTGCCGGCTCTTGAGGCTTTTTGCCGGTCAGGCGGGCGATAAAGTTTTTGAAAGCTGCAAGCATTGCCACCCCAAATCAACTAACAGGCAGTTGAATGGTAAAGGTCGAGCCTTTTCCAACTATAGAGTCTACCGCAACCGTACCGTGATGCCGAGCGATGATCTCGCGGGTAATGGCGAGACCAAGACCAGTGCCGCCTGTTTCTCTTGTACGCGCCTTGTCGGCGCGATAAAACCTTTCAAAAATATGCGGTAGATCAGCTGGTTCGATACCCACACCGGTATCACTTATTTTCACCAAGACTTTAGCTTCGGTGGTGGTGAAAGCCTGCACCGCCACCAAACCTCCGGCAGGCGTGTAATTGATGGCATTGGTCAATATATTGGTCACCGCTCTAAGCAACTGCAAGAAATTACCCAAGACTCTCACTTCTGCACCCGGCAGGGCTTCAGTTTCGGAAGCATCTTGTCCTTCGGCATTACGGAAGACCAGACGCACTCCTTTCTTATCGGCGCTGCCGCGCACCTGCTCGACTGCGTCGCTGACCAGTTGAGCAATACTGACAGCCTCTTGGTCTGAAGCTTCAGCACCGCTATCAAGCTTAGAGATATCGAGAAGATCTTGAATAAGACTGGTCAATCTATCCGCCAAACGCTCCAGCGACTGCAAGAACTGACCGCGCAACTTAGGGTCCTCGGCGGCGCCCGCCTGCAAAGCCTCCACCACCGAGCCTATAGCCATAGTCGGGGTCTTCAATTCATGCGAAGCATTGGCAATAAATTCCTGACGCATACGCTCTTGCTCTCGCAAGCGACCAATCATCTGGTTGAAAGAAAGACAAAGCTCACCTATTTCATCTTTGCGACTGACCGGCAGAAAGGCTGAAAAATCACCCGATATTGAAATCTGCTTAGCCAGGGCGCTCATTTCTTTCACCGGTCTATTGACGCGGGTGGCCAACCAGAGTGAAATGAGCACAGTCACCAAGCCAGTGGCAAATATAATCTCAAGAAAAACAATCAAATCTCGCTGCAAGCGTCTTTCGATCTCGGTAAGAGCCACACCCACGCGAATTACACCGGTCGTCTCGCCCATAGAACGCACCGGATAAGCCACATACAACCAGTTGGTGTTGCTGACCGGCTCAGAGCGCGTACTGTTTGAAATGACACCGGCCAGGGCTTCGTTGATTTCTTGCTCGTTGGAAAGATTTTTGCCTGCCAAAGGCGGCGACGAATCAGAGAGCAAGCGCCCGTCTTTATCAACCACAACAATGGCCACCCCCAGCTTGGAGGCTCGTCTCTCCACCGCCGACTGAATGCGCTTACGAGCCTGGGCTGAATCGAGCACCAGATCGTTGTCTATCTCGAGACCGAGGTTGACCGCCTCTACCTCCAGAGTGTTCTGCAGATCGGTGAGTGATTCCTTTCTTATGGCCACCAAAGCCCAGAGACTGACGGCCAAAAGAGCGATGGTGATCACCAACAAATATGTAATAAGGAGCTGGTTTGCCAAACTCCTGAATAGCCACTTATGAAGGATGCGGTCTAAAAGATTCACCTATATTCCTTACTCTTGGAATGCAAAAGAAAAGTCTAACCTTGTTTTTACAAGCAGCCGGAACAATGCTCAAAAGGCAGACCGGTTCTATATTCCTTTTTCTTACAGAGCCCCTAGATCGAGTTCTTGACTAGCCCCAAAAACACACCCTGCAATTTGTTCGATTCCAGAATGGCTTCCACAATCACTATAATCTCTTTGTATGTTTGATTGGGCTACCTGGCAGCAGGCTTTTCAAGTAATTAACACCTGAGGGTCTGCACAAGCAAGTTACTAATCTGAATAATCAAGCACCACGCTTATGAAAAGCTGCAAAGGTGCTAAGCGACATGGGAGGTCCTGTTTAGAAATGTCCGTTGCAAACGTAACCGATTCCACCTTCGAGCAGGAAGTGCTTAAAGCCGACATTCCGGTACTCGTTGACTTCTGGGCCCCCTGGTGCGGACCCTGTAAAGCCGTAGCGCCGGTGGTCGAAGATCTTTCCAAGGAGTACGAGGGAAGACTAAAAGTAGTCAAGCTAAACACTGACGAAAATCCGAAAACCGCGCAAGCCTACAAAATTCGCGGTATTCCCAGCCTCTTCCTCTTTAAGAGCGGACAGGTGATGGAAGAAGTAGTAGGCGCCGTGCCGAAATCTACGCTTACCCAGCACATCAACAAGCACGTGTAATCAACAGTTTAAGCAGCCTAATTTGTTGTCAGTAAAGGAGAAGCTAATGCAACTTAATCAGTGGAGTCGCCGTTCATTTGCGCTTTCAGCAGCGCTTTTGGTCGGTATCGGTCTTGTGGCTGGAACTTCGCAAGAAGCCTCGGCCAGACACCACAGAAGACATCACAGAGTAGTCAGACACAATGATCTGGCTTCTGTAGCCGCTCGCACCCCCGAACTCAAGACTTCGGTGGAAGCCTACAAGAAGGCTGGAATGACCGGAATGCTCCGCCGCGGCGGTCAGCATACAGTATTCATGGTAAGCGATGCCGGTTGGGGCAAAATGCCCAAAGAAAACCGCGAAGGTTTGATGAACGACCAGAAGAAGCTTCAAGAAGTGTTGAAATACCACATTTTGAAAGGCAAGCAAGAGGCTGCTGAACTTCTCAACAAGCGCTCAGCTGTTACCCTTCAAGGCGAAAGCCTCATGCTTGATAACAAAGACGGTACCCTAATCGTCGATGGTTGTATTACTACAACCCCCGATGTTAAGGCTTCCAACGGCGTTATCCACGTCATCGACTATATTCCGATTCCCGAAAGAGGCAAATAATCGGAATTCTTAGCGTTAAGAAACAAAGAAACGGGCAATTAGCCCGTTTCTTTGTTTTTAGTCAAACATTTTTAGACAAGCTGGGGCGTCAAGCCGGTATTGCTTTTATCACCTATACTGAATTTGTAATCAGGCGGGTTTAGCCAATATACAATATAGGTATTCTTAAACCAGGAACAAGAAACAAAACCAGGAACAAAAAACAAAAAAGGACTGGGAAGGACCAAAAAAAACATGAGAGAACTTGCCATCGGCTTCCTAATCGCTTTGCTCTTTTCCAGCTATATGAACGGCACCAAACAAGACAGCCAATCAAGCTGGTTTCCGACGGCGCAGTCGAGCACAAGTGGCGAGCAAGGCGTAGAACTGATTGATGACATCAATGAAGGCACCTTTCAGGGTGAAGTTCTGGACAGCCACGAACCTGTTCTGGTTGAGTTTTATGGTCCGCAATGCTCTATCTGCCAGCAGATGAAGCCCGATATGGCAAAGCTTGCCGAAGAAAGCAACGGCTTTTTGAAGATCTTCAAGGTAGATGCCAAAGCAAATCAAGTTTTGGCTGAACGGTATGAGATCATCAACTTGCCTGGCTTCGTCTTATTCAACAAAGGCAAAGTGGTGAACGCCACCAGCGGTAAGTTCAGCAAGCAAGAGTTGGAAAACTGGATCAAAAAAGAGCTGGACATGCCGGTCTCGGCTGAGCCCAACTCAAAAGATTTTGCAACCAATTCCGGGGGCGAGGTCCCAAGCAACTGGCCGCAAGAAAAATGAAGTATCTATTTTGGGGTTTTGTCATTGCTCTTCTTTTCACGATGATTATGTCACCGGGTACTTTCTCACCAGTGCGCATGCCTGTTGGCATAGGCGACAATAGACCATCGGCGATGGGCACCAAACGCATGGAAGGCGGTATTCCGGAAATAGATGTAGTCGATTCCAATGGACTCGCCAGGTACGCCATAAAAGTTTCCGACAAGCACGGCAATCGCAATGTGCAATTTCCACATAACGACTAGGAGTTAACTAGAGAGATGAAGAACTGGGTTCGTTGGGTATTATTCATACTCTGGGTGATTGCTCTTATCGCCACGGCGCAGTACTGGAACCCGTTCACTTCGGTGGCGGCGTTGCTCAAATATTCGGTCATATCGGTGATAGCAGCCGGGGTCTACGGCGCTCTCTTCATTCTCATCCAGTTCTATATACTGCTTTCAATCATCTTTCCCTTGCCGCCTCGCGGTGATGCCAAAGCACCGCAAAATTTCTGGCGCAAAACTTTCAAGTTCTTTTATAAAGACTCGCCGATTAACCCCAAGGCGCCTAAGTTTCTCAATGAGATGATCGGCAACGAAGCGGCCAAAATAGAAATCAAAGAAGCCATCGATATTTTACAAAAGGCTGTGCATTACGAAGGCTCCGGCGCCCAGGTGCCGAAAGGTATGCTCTTTGTCGGCCCGCCCGGAGTAGGTAAAACACTCTTTGCCCGCGCCATCGCCAACGAAGTAGGCGTGCCTTTCTATGTCGTGGAAGGCGGCGCCATAAGTGGTCTCTTCCTTGGTTTGGGCGTTCTCAAACTGAAGACATTATTCAATAAACTAAAGAGACACGACCGAGCTATTCTGTTTATTGACGAAATCGAATCAATGGCCAGCAAACGGCAGCAAGACCAGGGCTTTGGCGGCGTCGCCGATATGAATATGACCCTCAACACCTTGCTCACCGAGATGGACGGCTTCCAAGGCTCCAGACTGATGGTCATCGGTGCCACCAATAATGATGGCATGCTCGACCCCGCCTTACTGCGAGCCGGGCGCATGGATAGACGCATTTACTTCCAGATGCCCACACCGCTGGAAAGAAAACAACTCTTCGAATACTATCTCTCCAAAGTCTCATACGATAAAGAAAACATAGACTATGAACAGATAGTCAATCTCACCACCAATTATTCTCCCGCCGAAATAGCCTCGGTGGTAAACGAAGCAGCCCTCATCGCCAGACGCCCCGGCAACCCCAACACAGTCAACACCGAGATGATCCTGCAGGCGCTTGACCGGGTCTCGGTCGGTCTCGAGCGTTCCATATCAAATTCAGATGTGGCTACAATCACCCATGATGCCACCATTCGTTTCAGCTCGGTAATAGGCATAGAAGACATTAAGCAAGAAGTCTCAGAAATTGTCGACTTTCTCAAAAGAGGCGATGAGCTGCGCAAGATAGGGGCCAAACTGCCTAAAGGCATCTTGATGATCGGCCCGCCCGGCGTGGGCAAATCGATGCTGGCCAAAGCCATAGCCAACGAAGCCGGCGTGCCCTTTTATGGTTTCTCAGCCAGTATGCTCATCGGCACTTTCCGGGGACAAGGCGCCGACCGCATCAGGTCTATCTATACCCAGGCAAGAAAGAGCCCCGCTGCCATTGTCTTTATCGATGAAATCGATTCAATTGCCGGCACCGTTAGTGATACCGGCACCAATCGCACCCATGAGCTCAATCAAATTTTGGTAGAACTCGATGGTCTAGGGCGTTCCAATGTCATCACCATTGGCGCCACCAACCTGGAAGAATCTCTTGATTCGGCTTTCTTTAGGGCTGGTCGCTTTGACCGTAAAGTTTACATAGGTCTGCCCGATCGCGAAGCTCGCAAAGAAATCTTTGCCAAATATCTCAAAGAAATCAAAATGGAAGCCGAGCCTGATTTGGCTAAACTAGCCAAGTTATCGGTAAACTTCTCGGGCGCAGACATTGCTGCCGCCTGCAACGAAGCGGCTATTTTGGCGATCAGACACGGTCGAAATGTGGTTACCGAAGCCGACCTGGAAGCAGCCATAGACAAACTTTCGGTCACAGCCGGACACAAGCTCAATACCGGCGGCATGAACCTCAGCCGCGTGCCCGATTTAGACGTCAAAATCGACGACGTCAAAGGCATGGACGAAGCCAAAGCCGAAGCAGCCGAAGTTGTGGCTCTTTTGAAGAATATCGACCTGGTCATATCGCTTGGTCTGAAAGCCCCCAAAGGTATTCTGCTTTCAGGACCGCCCGGCACCGGTAAAACCATGCTGGCCAAAGCGATAGCCAACGAAGCCGGGGTCGCTTTCTATGCTCTATCGGGCGGCGAATTTCAATCGATGTGGGCGGGCGTGGGCGCCACCAGGGTAAGAAAAGTCTATGAACAAGCCCGCCGCAGCGGCAAACCAGCCATAGTCTTTATCGATGAAATAGACGCCATCGGCGCCACCAGAGGTACCGACTTAGGCGGCGGCGCCATCCAAGACGCCAACCATACCCTCAATCAATTCTTGGTTGAATTAGACGGATTCGGCAAGCATAAAGTGCTCACCATCGGCGCCACCAATAATCCCAGCATGCTCGATTCTGCCTTGCTCAGACCTGGTCGCTTCGACCGCATCATCGAAGTGCCCCTGCCCAATCTGGAAGGTAGAGAAGCCATACTCAAGCAATACATCGAAAAATACAAAATGGAAAGCGATGTCAGCCTGCTTGAAATAGCGAGAATGACTGTCTTCAGCTCCGGTGCCGATCTAGCAAATATTGTCAACGAAGCTGGACTCTTCGCCATACGAGAAGGTCGCACTTTGATTAAGAGCGAAGATATTTTCAAAGCCATTCAAAGGGTGAATTTCGGCATTTCCAAAAGCCAAAAAATATTGTTGGAAGAACTCTGGAGCACAGCCTATCACGAAGCCGGACATACAATCGTCACCTACTTCAAGGGCAAGAAAGAGCTGATTCAGGTGGTGACCATCGTCCCCACAGGCAGAGCCCTGGGCTTTATGTGGGCGGTACGCAAAGACGATCCTTTCCACCATGCCCCCACCCGCGAAGAACTGCTCACCGAAATCGAAATCAGCTTGGGCGGCTATGTCGCTGAGAGCTTCTATATGGAGACCACCACCGCCGGAGTCTCTGCTGATCTAAAAAATGTCGCCTCGACAGCCAGCGCCATGATAAGACAGTACGGCATGGGTAGCTTTGTCTTCAATACCGATGGCGCCAAAGGCAGTAGGCAGAGTCGTTTATCTGAATTTACCGAAGCGCAGATAGACAAAGAAATCAAGAAAATCACCGATGATTGCCTAGAGAACGTACGCAATTTGATTAGAAGCAAACGTGCCGAGCTAGATCTGTTAGCCAGGGCTCTTGTGGAAAAAGAAACCCTGCGTTATCGAGATCTGGTAGCTATCCTCGAACCCCACCGCAGCAAAGAAGATATCGACAAAGAAATCTTCACCCATGCCGAAAGAAAGCAAGTGGGTATACCGCCGGTAGTCAGCCTTGACCTGCTCTCCGGGTTGAAAGAAATTGCCAACCTAGAGAAAAACAAGAACGGTAAGAACGGCACAAGCAAAGATAATGGCGGTAACAGCAGTAATTCTGATGAGAATAAAGAACCGGAGAAAAATGCCGGAAACAGCTCCCAAGATTCATCCGAAAACAAAGAAAGTCAGAATTAAGACTAAATCTTCGGGTCTTGATATCGCTTCCCTCTGCCTGCCTAGCTCTTTTGCCGCTGCCGCCCTCTTACTTGCCGGCAGTGCCTTTCTGCAGCCGGCCAACGCCAAAAAGCAAGAAGACTGCGCACTACCGGTAATACTAAAGATCGAACCAGATAAGGAACTGGCAGCACGCCTTGAGAGTAGAAAGGGCTTTTGCGGCGGCGATGCCGCCTATTCAATAGCCGCTAGAGACCTCAGTCTCTGGCTATTCGGCGATAGTTTTTTTGGCACAATCGAAAATGGCAAAAGAATAAATTGCCGGATGCCGCGCAACTGTATCGCCATCGATGAGCATCTTGAGAAAAAAGGCAAACTACAATATCAAATTAGTACAAATGACTTCTTTCCGCCCCCAAAGCCAGACGGGTCTTATTTCTGGCCAGGCGACGGCGCCTACTTAAACAGAAGGTGCTTTCTTGTCTTTCAACACCTGGTCAAAACAGACACATCACTGCCGGCGCCATTTCAGTTTCGCATTTGCGCCAATTATGCCTCTTATCTTGATCTCAACCAAGTCAAGCAAAGCGAGAATGACAAGCCTCTCGCCATAGAATTAGACATCAAGGCTGAAGATTCGCTCTTGGCTGTAGCTTGTTTGAAAGACAAGAACTATCTCTATCTCTACAACGCAGATGAAAGAATGAGCAAGCAAGGCTCTCACCCCTGCACGGTTTCGCGCTTACCATTGAGAGAGATAGCTAGACCGGAAAAGATTGCCGCAGCGGTTAAGCAAATGGAATGGTGGCAAAGCTCACAAAATAAATGGCAAAGAAATCAGAAACTAGCATCGCTCTTATTTACCGACGGCGCCAGCGAAATGTCGGTGGTCAAAATACCGGGTCTGAAGCGGTTTTACGTCTTTTATATACCGGCAGACAAAGGTGCCATCATGATGAGAAGCGCAAAGAGACCGGAAGGACCTTGGAGCGAAAGACAAGAAGTAATGCCCCTTAATGCGGGCGCAGGACTCTTTTGTTATAGCGTCAAAGCGCATCCTCAATATTCAACTAAAAAAGGTGAGCTGTCTCTGACTTACAATGTAAACGCCACCGATGCCGAGAGATTGTTCGCCGACAGCTCGCTTTACTTTCCCAAGGCAGTCAAAATCGCAATCAAAGAAGTCAACTAATGACACCGCGCATGCTCAATCGGCTGAAAGTTGTTCAGCCATCTCTATGATGCGCAGATATTTGCTTTGCAGCTGCGTCAGCTCCCAGCCGATTCTTTCAATCTCTCTTGTCTGGGCAGAGTTTGGTTCTTGCCCGCGCCAGCGATCAAGTGTACTAGAGCAAACTTTCAACTTATCCATTTCGCGGCGATAGACTTTATCTACTTCACTGGAAATGGCACCAAAGCCGGCAGGGGCGGCCGCAGATAAACCATCCAGGGCTTTCTCCAATTTGCGAAAAATGTCCTCGGCGTTACCGGTAGAAACTTCAATGAAATCAGCCAATTCGGCAATTCTCTCAAGGGGCAGTTTCTCTATCTGCAAGGCCGACTCAACTTTCTTGTCCATCAAAATCAACTCTCAAAAAACTTATTGAAACTGCGCAGTTGGAGGAATTCCGTATAGCTTGCGAATGCTGTTCTTGTCGCGGGCGGTAAGTAAAGCGGTGAAGGGCTCTCTTGCCGTGGGGAACATTATATCGCGGGGATTATTGGAATGGTTCAAGCCCAAAGCATGCCCGACCTCGTGCAGGGTTATGGCCTCAATCTCACGTGGATCTTGATCTGTACTGAAGAAGACCTCCACCTTAGCAAACTTGAGATTGTCTTCCAGTCCTTCGTTGTCATCACGCATAGTTTCGCCAAGAAGAGTGCCGAAGCCACTCGCTCTGCGATACTTGAGAAGTTTACATACAATACGAGCCTCTTTCTGCTCGACCAGCTTATAGCGCAAAAAGCCGCCCGATGCCTGGCGCCATTGTTCAAATGAATTGAGTACGGCTTTCTTGAATTGCAGACTATAGGCACTAAAGGCAGGATCCACCAGAATAGCGATCTTGATCGGGAAATCTTTTCTATCGAAACGCTGCCATTCATCCCCTTCGGCAAAGAGATAATCGGGACTATTGATTGGACCCTGTGATTTATAGAGCTCGATTTTGCCAATGAGCGCCCGCAGATAAGCAAGTCCATGGGCACTCCCCTGCAAGGTCAGCCCTAGTGACGCCTCTCTTTCGGCTTCATCGAGCTTACCCATGCAAAAATAGTAATAAGCCATGCTGCCCCGAGGCTCTGCCAACTTGGGGCGCAATTGGACACAACGCTCAAGATAGTCAATCGCCTTTTGATAGCGACCCTGCCGGCTTAGTAACTTGGCATAAAGGAAAAGAAGATCATAGTCTTCTCTATATTTGCTTTCAGCCTGAGCCTGCTCCAGCAAGGCAAGAGCCTGGTTATACTCATGGCGCAGAGACAGTTTTCGCAATTGGGCAAGCAAGGCTTGTTTGTTATCAACGGCAGTGCCCTCAGCCTGAGCACGCGAGACCGGCAACAGCAAAAGAGCGACAAACAATGACGCAGCAAGATAACTCAATAAAAATTTTCGACCGCTCATACCTAAAGTATAGACTGGTATGAGCGGTCGAATTTATTTATGCAATTGCAGACAACTTAGGGCATGAAAGCCGAAAGGTCGTTTGGATCAGCAGCAGGTGCCGGTCCCTTACCTGCTTGCGAGGCTTTTCTAGCGGCTTCTTTAGCTGCGGCTTCTTTGGCTGCTGCTTCTTTGGCTGCTGCTTCTTTGGCTGCTGCTTCTTTAGCCGCTGCTTCTTTAGCCGCTGCTTCTTTAGCTGCTGCTTCTTTGGCTGCGGCTTCTTTAGCTGCTGCTTCTGCCTGCTGCTGTTGCTGTTGTTGCTGTTGCTGATCTCCAGTCATAACTGGATTGCCCGAACCGTCTTTGACGACATTACCAGAGCCGTCTCTCAGAGGTTGAGCGCCACCGGCTTTGGCAGCCTCGGCTGCTTTGGCCGCTTCAGCCGCTTTAGCTGCTTCAGCTGCATCAGCAGGTTCAGCCTTACCTGCAGGAGCCGCGGCGTCTCCGCCACTGCGTTGCGGGTCAAACTGGTCTACAACGTCACGCTGTTGCTTGGCGGCAGCTTCAGCAGCGGCCTTTTCGGCAGCCTCTTTACGCTTAGCCACTTCAGCATCAAACTCAGCCAGCTTGGCTTTCACTTGCTCATCAGCCCAGCCTTCCGGTCTAACTCTGATGGGAGCTTGTCCTCTCATGAGCATCTTGTCGGTGTCTAGTCTGCCGGTCCAGCCATTGAGCTTGGCCAATGCATCTGAGAACTTAACGACATTGGGCTCGCTGAAATCTTGTCCATTGGCTTTCAGCTCGCGACGCGCCAGCCTGTCCCAGCCGTCGCCGGGCATGACATCACGGAACTCACGCTTTTTGTAAGCTTCGGCCAATTCTTTGGCATAGGCTTCGCGAGTTTTAGCGATGGCTGCATCATCTGCATTGGCAGGCAATTCGGGCAACTTAGGATCTTCGTACTTCTCAACCGGCTTGGGCGCAGGCGCTTCGGCGCGACTTTCGCGCGCCTGTCGCTGCCTTTCGACACGACGCTGCACAGCTTCCTCGCCTTCAACTTCTTGTCCGGGCTGACGCGGTCTGCGCCTTACTTCGGCCACACCTTCGGCAGAGCGCTCGTCTGGAGGCGCTGGTCTGCCCCTTCTTACTTCGGCCACACCTTCAGGATTAGACTGCCCTTGAACGACACGCCCGTCGCGCCTTACTTCGGCCACGCCGCTGGCATCACCAACGGCCTGCACATTGGCAGTGGCTCGTCTTTCAGCTTCTTGAGCGGCTCTGCCCCGAGGAGAAGCGGAAGCGTAGAGAGCATCAGGATTGGTGCCAAGAGCCTTGGACAATCTGCTCAGATCGATATTGTGGTTAAACTCCGGCTGTCCGTGCGAATCTCTGTTGTTGCCGGGGCGCTCACCCCGCATCAACTGCACAGCTGGACTATCCCAATTGTTATAGAGCTCCTGGGCGGTTTGCACGTCTTTCTGACTGAAACCATCGGTACCAGGTGCCATGGTGCTGGCTTGCCGCAGATATGCCCCAACGGCATCTCTATCAAAAGAGTCATTAGGCTTGCCGCTGTCCAGCGAAACAAGACGGTTGAACAAACTCTTGGAAGGATCGCCATTATTGCTGACCAGATTGTCGGTCAAGCGTCTAACGTCTTGGTTGGTCGCCACTTCGCGGTCGGCTTCGTACTGTTTGACCTGATTGGCATCTTTGCCTTTCTCGCGGCGTTCTAGAGCCTCGTTCAGATCGCCTTGGGCCAGTCCACCTCTTTTGCCGAGAATAAATCGATCGTTCTGCAAGGAGGAATAACGCTGGGAGATATCATCGAGGAAGGCTGCTTCAAGAGGATTCTGAGCCTTGTCTACCGAGACTTCGCCTCTGCCCAAGCGCCCATCTTTTTGCAAGCTATCTAGTCTTTCGAAGTTCTGCTTGGTCCAGATTTCGGCAAAGTTCTGCAACTGCTTCTGGTCCATACCTTCGACCACCTTACTGGTGTATTTTTGAAGGTCGGCGGAGTTTTCACCATATTTGCCCTCGGCCCTGGTGAACTCTCGCATGAGAGCCTCATAGCCCTGCTGACCGCCGGCGCCGGCGCCCTGCAGAGTGGCATCAACACGTTTCTGCAATTCATCGTCTTTTGGGCTTGGTTTATCGTTAGCCATTTTTCAAGTAACTCCTTGATATGCTTAAGAACTTGGGAGTGCTACTTGCGATATGCCCGGGCCGCTTCCATTTCATTCCAGGTAAATGACTGAAAAGGGTTGTCAATACCTAAATTCAGAAAAACAGAATTAGGATTGCCGGTATGTAATTTCTGCAAGGGGGATGGTTAGCATTCCTAAGCATGACATTCAAGTTGTCACATGTCATTGGGAAAATTACGTAGGAACCTGCCCGAAAGAGATTAAAATAGGGAGGAAGGTACTTCAGTAAGCGAGCAATGGCTCAAGACAGCTCCAAAGGACAACCAATTTCACTCATCGACCTGGAAGAATTCAAACCTCAGACCGAAGAAGATTCCAGAGAAAGAGCCATTTTCTATGCGACGGCCATGGCGGTCCTCGCCGGCAATATATTGACCTCGTACATAAACTATTGCAAGTCGGCTGTGGTATTCAGCCCCAATGGACAATTCAAACCGGTTGAAACACCGCCCATTTCAGAAGAGTTATTCAAGCAAATAGCCAAAGAAGTACAAACAGTCAGTCTTTGGCTGGCTGTCTGCGAAAACAGTGAAGATAACATACCCGAATGGTTCAAAGAATTTTCTTACTTCTCGCTGAGAGCCAGCGACGAGCTAATAGAAGTACCTTTGGCTAAAGAGGTCTTCGAACTCTATCCGCTCGATTTAGGCATCATCCCCACTATTCAGTCGCTTTCCATGAATGTCTGCCATAAACTCGCCCTGGGAGAAACCAGAGTTGATGCGGCTTTAGCTTTAGGAGACATTATTTTGGAAGCGGCTCGTCAACGCATCGAACTTTTGAAATTCTCCCTCAGTCAGTCGATGCTGGTCTTGGACACCTGGGTGGCCGAAGTGAAACCGGGCGCCTTTCAGCTGCAATTTTAGGGATTAAAGGCAAAAAGAAAAGTAGTGCAGAGGTTGTAGCCGGCATGACCAATGATAGTGGTGGTGGTATTGGTAAAGCGCCTGGCAATGCCCATACAACAAGACCATAGGGCAACTTGCAAAATCAAAATCGGGGCTTGGGCAAATTGTCCGTGCATGACCCCATGCAACAAGGCTGCTGGCAAAATCCCTATAACCGGCTGAAAAGCGCCTCTTATCAAAGTTTCTTCGCCGATACCGGCACAAAGAGCAGTAGCAATGGCCAGCAAGGCAGCCGAGCCAAGATTTTCAGCATGGAAGGCACCGGCATTATAGGCTGAAATCTGCCCAGCCATGCCCTGCCCGGTGGAATGGGTGAAGAGCGACCAAACCCAGTCATAGAAGAAGCTAAAGAGGATAAGGCCGATACCAAGAGCCAAATGTTTAAGACTGGGCTTTTGCCAACCCAGACGTTCCACAAAGGTCTGCTTAAATTTTCTCGAGACCAAAAGCCCGCAACCAAAAGCCGAAACAGTGATCAGGCCCAAACCGTTGTATTCGAAGAGTTGTTGCAGGGTGATTGGCATGGGCAGGGGTATACCGGGGATAGCAAAGCCCGAGGCAGAGAGATTGGCATTGCCCACATAAAAGCCGAAGCAAACAATGAAGCAAAAGAGCCCATTCATATGAGGAATGGATTCTTCTTGGTAAATTTTCTGAGCGACGAGTGACGCGGCCAGGGTCATCTTATGACGCAGAGGACCAGTGAGAGCCCGCAGCGAAACAAAACCGTCCAGCACGGTCAAAACTTTAGACAGTAGTGAACGGAAGGGTTTCCAAAGAATCAAGAAAAGCAGTATAGAGACTACCAGGTTGACCGTTCTGGTGTATTCGGTCTCTTGGGGGCTCGGCACAAGGTTATAGAGCACGTAGGCCCCTGCAAAGATAAATATGAAGCCGCGTATGACCCAAGCCAGCCAAGCTTTCTTGCGTGAGCCGTGGGCAATCAAGCCCAGGACCGAGCAAACAAAGATAAAGAACATTTCTGGGGACATCGAAGCCTCTTGGAAACCTAAATATTCAGGGTAAAAACCAGGTTTAATCTATTTTGACCATGCTAACATATTGTCAAGGTACAGATATCTGGGTATCTTCTATCATAGGGGTATTCCTATTTTTGACCCACCCTATTCTTTCGACTATTTGAGTAGAGGAAAAGTTCGGAACAAAAATAGTCGAATGAGAGTCCCATTAGGTTACGTTCGGAGGTATACACAACGAAGATGAAGAAAAGCCTATTAACTGCCGGTCTTGTACTAGGTGCTCTCGGCGCAGGGACAGCCAGCTTTGCTAGCGGCCCTCTGACCGTAGCTCCTACGCCAGTACCGACCAAAACCGTAATGGCCTCGGTAAACGTAAAGCCGATTCAAACCAATCTGCTCAAGAGCTATCGCTCTGTTAGAGCCTTCTGGTTGTCTCGTGCTCTCGTCCGCTAAGACAAGCCAATCAGGTATAAAGGAAAGAGCCGCCTAACCGCGGCTCTTTCTTTCTTTAAATTTGATACGGCTATGCTTTGGCAAGACAAACAATCTTGAACCGCGCCATCTATATATCTATATAGATGACTGTAGCCCAAAATAACCGACCTAATTTGCCGAGCTATTTGCCAATACGCAAGATTACTTCGTCCGGTCCGGCAAGATTGAGACGCTCTCGAGCCAAACGCTCGATGCCGCTTGCAGATCTATAAGAGCTTAGACCATCGCGCAGTTCTTTATTGATTTCCTCTGCTTGCTTCTGACCTTCCTTCAAGACTTGGGCTTGTTTGTGCAAAAACAACTGCCGCTCGAAAGAGAGAAAGATTGCTCGCCCGGCTTGAAAAATAGCCATGCCGGTGACCAATAAGACAATAACGTGCCTGACTGTTCTGCTTTTCACCGGCAGCTTTTTGCCCGAAACATTTAGATTACCTGCGTCCATCTGCAAATCAAACACCTACAGCCTTTGCACCCTCTAAAATTTCGTCGATCTGCGCTTTGAAGTCAAGCATGAGCGAATCAATTAATTGTTCACTTGTACCCTCACCAGATACACGAATGACAGGTTCAGTACCAGAGGCCCTGATTAAAAGCCAATTATCATCGTCGTAGTATAGTTTTAGACCATCGAGCTTGCTCACTCGCTGCAAGGTCTTGCCCCCCAACTCTTTAATTGGGTGTTCTTCTAGACGCTTAAGCAAGAGCTTTTGTGTGGCATCGGTAAGATGCAAGTCGCCTCTTCGTTGAAAGAAGGTGACTCCGGCCTCGTCCGCCAGATCTTGCCAAATCGCCTCTAGACTTTTCCCTTCCAGGGCCAACATCTCAAGCACCAATAAATTGGCTAGAATACCGTCCTTCTCTGGAATATGCCCCTTAATCGAGACGCCGCCCGACTCTTCACCACCAATCAAGACATCGTCAGTGCGCATCTTCTCACCGATGTATTTGAAGCCCACCGGGGTCTCAATGAGAGGCAGCTGAAAGAGTTTAGCCACATGGTCGAGCATATGGCTCGTGGCCACGTTTCTGACCACGGCGCCTTTCAAACCATGCCGTTTGTGCAAGTGCCTAGTCAAAAGGCAAAGCAGTTGATTTGGGGTAAAAAACTTGCCACCAGCACCGACAACGGCAAAGCGATCGGCGTCACCATCGGTAGCTAAGCCCAAGTCAAAATCACCCTGCGCCATCACCGACTTAAGTTCTGATAGATATTTTTCAGTCGGCTCAGGCATACCGCCGCCAAACAAGGGATCTCTATAGCCGTGCAAAACAGTGTAGTCAACACCAGCCCTTTCCAGCATCACATCTAGATAACCACGACTAGTGCTATAGAGGGCATCATAAGCGACTTTCAGACCAGCTTTTTTGATAGCAGCAAGATCAATCAGTTGCGACAATGCCACCAAATATGGTTCATGAGCACTAAAGCGCTCCGCCTCCTGCCGACTGAGCGGCACCGCTTCTTTTCTGCGTTCGACCGGCACATGCTTGAGGTTGGCGACAATCTTCTCAGTGATATCGTTGGTAGCCGGACCACCATAAGGCGGAATATACTTGACGCCGCAATACTCAGGCGGATTGTGACTAGCCGTGAACTGAAGCGCGCCGGCTGTGGGTTCAGCTTGGCTGGCCCAGGCAATACAAGGTGTCGGAATATCTCTGTCGCTCACTTTGACTTTCAGCCCCATAGCCAAAAGCACCTGTGCCGCTCTCAAGGCAAAACGATCTGCCATAAAGCGAGTATCGTAACCAATCAGAACCGGCTTTCTATCAAGCTCAGGCACTGCTTGCTGTAAATAGAGACCGATGGCATAGGCAACTCTCTCAACGTTTTCAAAAGTAAACTGATCGGCTATTACCGCTCTCCAGCCGTCAGTACCAAACTTAATTGCCTCTGCCATGAACTCCCCTTAAGACACTAACTAAACGCCAAAAGTAAATCTAGACCGCACCGAGGGCAAGATAGTTGCCCATATACTCGCGCAAGGCAGCCCAAGCAGTGCCGGCTTGCTTTCTCCCCCAGTGCTTGTCGGTCACTTCCTTGGTGCCGGGGGGCATTACGCCCGATGGCTTCATTTGCTCTAAGTCGCGGTCCGAACCAAACTCCACAACACTACCGTCTCTGCCGTAAAAACGATAATGCCCATGCCCCAGCTTGCCCCGCCGCGCTTCTCCCGCTTCGCCCTTCATTTCCTCTTTAATTTCATCCGACTCAGACAGGCGGCTTACCGGGCTAAATCTAGTAGCCATGCGGAAACCATCTGAACAGAAGATTGCAGTCATGGCATACCACTGACCGAATTCATCAGCTAAAAGACGCTTTTCTATGTGCACCGAGCGCACCAAGTCCAGACTCCAATATTGACCATCAGCTCGCGCAATAGAAACGCAGCCGAAGGGATCAACCTGCATAGTCTCACCCTGGGCCATGACACGACCAGAACCATCTCTGACAATCACCCCGTGTCTATCTCGCTTGGCACTAGAGTGCACACGCCCTTCATGGTCATGACGAAGGAAAGAAATCAAATGTCCAGCTTCGTCATAGCTGAACTCAACCCGGTCACCAAACTTGGTATGGATTTCCTTCACCCGCCCGAGCGAGTCTTTCATCAGCGCCGCACCCGAATCAAAAGTTTCTCGCCGCTCACCGCGTTCTTTTGAATTGGTTACCGGAGAATTAGGCACCTGAAAAGAGCTGCTCAGATTCAGCAAACTCTTACTCTTTCCTGACTGCAAAGGCGCCGTTGCCTGCTCCAGGTCTGCTCTTTCACTGGCTCTCACCCAGTCAGGTGCGCGCTCACCCCATTCGAACTGCACCTTGGGCAAATAAGAGAAATCTTCGCTATCTAAGTCTTCATCGTCTTCGAAATCGTCTTCCGAATAATCGATATCAGCCTCATAAAAATTATCCGGAGCCGGCTCATGGGGCTTGGGCAGTCCGCTTAGCCCAGCGCCGGCTAAGGAGTTATTGCCCGACTCACTTTTGCTTTCAGAGCCGTTGCGTTGACCTTTCAGCCAGGCATCGAGCATGCGCTCCGCTCTAGAGCTGCTCAGGGAATTAGCACTGACTACAATACCGGCAGAATTAAAGCTGTCTCCGTCAAGAAGAGCCTTCTCAGCAGCCGACGCATTGACCGACAAATAGTCTAGAAACCGTTTGCGAAAATCACTAAGACTTTCTCCGGGCATGGGGAAATCGGCTTGAATAGCCGACGACAGCCGACCAACGCGCCCCTGAGCCCTAAAGCTATGACGTCTTACAGATGAAGCGCTGTGGTTTGTCTTGGGCATGGGGTGAAGCCCGGTACCTAGTGAGCGGCAGAGTACCTGCATAAAGCGGATAAATTGTACCACTCAAAAACCTGATGCTTAGTCTTTTCTATACTGGGTGACTTGGGTTTCAAGCCAACCTCTGACCTGCAAAGACTCCGCCATTTTCACGCCTGTCATGCGCTCATCGTACATTGCCACGCAAAACTGACCCATATTTATCTTGCCTTGGCTAAGTAAATACTCAGCTAATTGCAGCGATTTCATTTCACTATCGGTTACATATCCGGCCGAAAGAATGAGATCGGCTAAAGGAACATCAGGGAAACTGCGCATCTGATTGGTCAAAGCTTGCACTTCAGCAGCACCGATAAAGTGCGCCTCCTTAAGCAGCTCGACCAGCATAGGCAACGGTTGCTGCACAATCGGCTGGGTGGTGACCATGAGAGGCTGAGGCGTCCGCACCTCTTGAGCGACCAAGAGCTCGAAGCTGCCATCGTCGGGAATGAGGCCTTTTGAGACAAGCTCGCCGCGGCTAACGATAAGATCGTGACTGAGCCTCAGTCTTGGCTTGCGCAAAATAAAGCCGGCGTCTAAAACCTGAAAGTACTCAGGCTTGCGATCTTTGGGGCTGCCCTCTCGCAAGAATTTCTTGGCCGCTTTGAAAAAACCGGCGACAACAATTGACGGCGGCACATCGCAATCAATCTCGAGGGTGCTGTACAAATTGCGTGGAGTCTCGGTCTGGTTCGGTCGCAGATCGGGCACCAGATCGGGAAACAGCTGGTAAAGCTCACTGCATGAATTGACCTGGCCGGTGACATCACTGTCGGCCCAACTTTGTCTTAGAGCCGCGCACAAAATCTGGCTTTCCAGCTCGATCCTGTTTGCTCCACCAGTGTCAGCCATGCTACCGAATCACTCCTAATTCTTCTCTACTTCAAAGGTCAACTCTGTATGACCAACTCGTACTTTATCACCGGGTGATAGCACCTGACGCTTAACTACCGGATGTCCATTCAGCAAGGTGCCGTTTGTCGAACCAAGGTCTTCAATCCAGAAGTCACCGTCTTCAAAAGTTATCCAAGCATGATGCCTAGATGTAAAAGTATCGTCTGGTATAACCACCTGGTTGGAGGGATCTCTGCCGATTTTGACTTTGGATGTCTTCATCGAATAGCGCTGTCCGGTCTTCTGAACAACCACTACTACTGTGTTCTGGATAGGCTCTTCCACGACCTTAGAATCGCTCTGCTTGAGATAATCAAGCTGCAGACTCTTCAAATCAAGATCTGTGACCGTAGCACAATAAACGCAGCGGGTGCCCACCGGGGTGGGACGTCCACAACTAGGACAAGCTTCTGTATTTTCCGGCATGCGACTCCTAACCTAACCCTCAGAGCGCCAGTTTCCATGAAGTAAGCTTTTCATGAAGCACCGCTGCGACACAGGCCTATTATACGCATCCAATAAGGCTAGTAATTCAGCTTCTTCTTCTGACAACGAATTCTTTTAAAGATAGTTTGCCCCGACCCCCAGGCTGGATAACAAAAAAACCCTACCAGGTCTTTAATTTCCTGGATCTAAAGAACTGGGGGAAGTGCAAGAAGTCAGGCGCTGGCAGTTCTCACCGAATCATCGGCTTTGCCCACTTCATCTTCGGGCAAGCCTTCACCGCCGCCTTTGCGGGTGCGGAAGCAATAGGTGCAATAAACAGGTTTATAGCCCTTGGGCTGGAAGGGCACACGGGTCGGCGAGCCGCATTCGGCACAAGCGACTTCGGCGGTACGCCCCGGGTCTTCACCGTTCCTTTGCACTCTCATCAAGATTCGACAGTTGGGACAGCGCTTGGGCTCGTTTACCAAACCTTTGGTATGAAAAAACTCCTGCTCGCCGGCCGAAAAGACAAAAGTCTTATTACAGTCCCGGCAATTTATATCCTTATCGTGGAAAACCATAGCGCGCCACCTGTGATATAGGGGTTTCCTTAGTCAAGCGGTTTTCTCAGCAAAATTGCAAGGAGCTAATAATAGGCAAGAAAACCTGAGACGGTAAAAGTCTCGATACTGCCATGGTATCACGAAGGCATTTTTAGCGGATATAGCCCAGCCCCCCGCTGGGGATATCACCATAGAAATATGGCAATCTCCTTAACTGCCAAGAGGTTCACTAACAGCCCTCACCGGCGAGAATAGGCACCGACGCTAAGATCCGCTTCATGTCCCGAAAAGAATGCGGCACTGGCAACCATCGCCGCATTATCGGTACAAAGAGCAATCGGTGGTCTAAAGATTTTGAAACCCTCAACTAAAGCCACTTTCTCAAATCTTGAGCGCAGATCGCTATTAGCCGCCACCCCACCCGCCAAAACTATCTGGTTTACTCCATAAGACTTGGCGCATTGCACGGTTTTGCGAAAAAGCACCCGATTGACAGCGTCTTGAAAAGAAGCAGCTACATCCGCCGCCGCCAAGTCCGACCTGGGGTTTTCCACAGCACGCATAACCGCTGTTTTCAAACCACTAAAGCTGAAATCGTAGCCGGGAACCTGGCCCTCAGGGAAATTATAGCTTTGGGGATTGCCCTGGGCGGCCAGTTTATCCACAGCCGGTCCGCCCGGATAACCGAGCCCCAAGATGCGGGCCACTTTGTCATAAGCTTCGCCGGAAGCGTCATCTATAGTTTGACCGACAATCTCAAACTCCTTATAGCTCTTGAAGTGCATAATCTGAGTGTGCCCGCCACTCACCACTAAAGCGAGGAAGGGAGGCTCCAGCTCGGTTCCTATATAGTTGGCGCAGACATGGGCCTGAATATGGTCTACAGTGAGAAGAGGCTTGTCTAAAGCCCAGGCCAGGGCTTTAGCCCCTGCCAGACCGACAAGCAAAGTGCCGATTAATCCGGGACCATTAGTGCATGCTATGGCGCTCACGGCAGAAAGTACATCACTGGCAGGCACGGCAAGGACGCTGGAGGCTTCCACCAAAAGCTCACTCAGTAGCGGGTTGAAAGCCTCCAAATGACGCCTTGCCGCCACTTCCGGCACCACGCCGCCAAAAGCACGGTGCACTTCGGTTTGCGAAATCAACTTTGAGGCGATCAAGCGCCTACCGCTCTCCACAAGGGCGAAAGCAGTTTCGTCACAGCTAGTTTCTATTCCCAGACAAAGCATTCGGTGGTTTGCAATCTCGATTTCTACCGCCTATCTAAACTACCACTTGTTTGGGGCGAATATTTATCTTGCAAACAAGACAACCTATTGACAATGAGCCGGTTCGAGCTTACTATCTTTTCAATTAACGCCCGGTTCAGGTGCCCGCTTTTTGGGCATATTAGAAGGGAAGCCGCGAAATCGGCTGGTTAATTGAGGTGAGCCTGTCTCTACCTTAACTTACTAACAATTTGCACCACTGCTCAGGTCATCGGGTGGCCAGCCAATGAAAAATTATATCCAGACGTTTTCAAGAGCATCTCTCTTTATCAAGGTCCAGGTTGCAGTCTGGCTGCTTGCCGGTACGACTGCCGCTTATGCTCAATCTTTCGACCTAGGCGGCGGCTCGACAGGCAGTGTCAGCATCGGCGCCAATGGACCCACCGGGGTTTTGAATAATGCCTCGATGGCAGGAGACGCGCCGACAATTGGTGGAGCAGGCGGCTTCGCAGGTGGTCCTGCTTCTATGGGCGACGCCGGCACAGTTGGCCGAACCAGCTTTCGCACTGGTGTAGGAAATCAAGCCATGGGAGGTTTTGTTACCGACCGAACCGACCCTGCCCAGAATCCTTTCAGTGGTCCAGGCAACAATTTCGGTATGAGCAACACCACCACCGGTCTCATGGCGCCATATTCAGTCGATAACGCCCCCATGCCGGTTTCGGCAACCAATAGCGGGCACATGGATTATGGATTTACCGCCGGACCGCAGCAGTACTATGACAGCATGTATGGCTTAACAAGAGCCGGCAATAACCTTATCGACGACCTAGGCAGAAGATTCACCGGCGGCTTCATCACCAGCGGCAGACAGTCGCTGCCCAGGGTCTCCACCGGTTCGGTAGACTTCAATACAGTAACCCGCGGCAGCGCCGGATTTGGACCCTAAAGGGTGCAAATCGAGTTTTTCTCAAGCGGAGCATTTGACAATGAAAAGAGCAACCGGACTGACTTTGATAGCACTGGCGACAACCGTTATCGGTATGGGTACAAGCATGGGCTGCGCACCTCATGCCTCAGCCCAGGGCTATGACACATCAGGTCTCATGCCAACCAACCGCGACATGGGCTATATCTCTCCTAATTTTGGTCAAGCCAATAACTCAATAGGAGCCAAAGGCGATATAGACCGGGGCAGTTACGAAACAGGCGCCGGGCCTTCAGATTATCGTCAATATAACAAGAGAGAATCATCATTCAGCGGCAAGCAGCTATCCAACGGCGACTACGGTCAAGCCAGCGGACGCAGTCTCAATAGCCCAATCCATCCCTTTGGTCTTGAACTTCCCTATGCATCCACCGGTGGTCTGGCACCAGTATTCGGCTATGGCAGCCAGAACACCGGCGCGCCTAGATTCACCAGTGTCTTAGACCTTCCTGTCACAACCATTTTGCCGGGGGGCGGACATATATCGGTAGTGCCAAGCACCGGCCAAGTGGTCAGCCGCATTGGCGGAGTAAGAGGCGGCATGACTGTCGGCGCCGATGGTATCAGCAGCGGCGCTATCGGTAACGGCTCCGGCTTCGGCGGTACTTTCGGATCGGGAGGCGGCACAGTCGGCGGCACCATACCAGGCCTTGGCACCTTCGGCAATAGCGGGTTCTAGAGAAGTTTTATTTGTTCAGGAAGTGAGTCAATTGCAACCAGTCTAAAGTGAGAGGCTAAAAAAATGTCAACCAAAGTGAGTAACCGGCTAAGCGGTTACACTGCCAACAAAATCAAACCTCTACTGGGAGCCGCTCTTTTAGCGGTCTTTGGTTTACAAGCTCTGCCTGCCAATGCGCAGAGCGTTGGCGACATTGTTGCCGGACAGGTGCTCAACCAATTGATGGGCGGCAATCGCAACCAGGCACGTCGCAACCTGCCGCCTGTAAGAATGGATAGTTTTGTGCAGCAAGCCGGCGGTCACGCCGAGCACATTTATGGCGACGAAGGAGCCAATGGTCTGCCGCCTTACTTTGGGTTTAGTAAAGCCCACCGTATAGACACAGGCATCATGGGCACAAGAAACGCCGGTCTCACTACCGGTCACGGCAGCATCATGCCAGACGCTTGGGGCGGAGATGAATATATCGGCGCCGAGTGGTCGGACACAAACAGAGGCCGCCCGCCGCAGCACTGGGGCGGACAAAACCTAGATGCGGCAGCACTCGGACAAGCGGCAGCCACTGGTTTGATTCAACAAGGCTTGACCGGCCTGACGTCTTCCGGCAATGACGGCGGCGGCGCTCAGGCAACAGGCGGCGACGGACTGCCACCGGCACCAGGACCAGGCTTTCAGCCGGCTACCGTGCACGGTCAATTTGTAGGCTATTACAGCCCAGAAGAAGTAGCACTATCGCAAACCGACTTCCCGGCGGCTTTTGAACAATTCGTCTATAGCGGACGCTATATGGGCTCGGCTGAAAACGCAAGATACATCTTGGAAGTCGAAATGGGTCGCCCCCAAAATGGAAGAACCATTCCGGGTACCTAAATAAGCCCGCTAAATAATTGATAGTCAAAAGAAAAGCAACATGTTAAAAACTATGTTGCTTTTCTCTTTCTTGGGCTGAATAAAGACCAGACAGGGAATGTCTTGATTACTTACTAATACAGCTGCACTAAAATTTTTGAGGAATTTAAATGCCCGAAGTGGTTTCCACGGCAAAGGCCCCTCAGGCCATTGGTCCGTACAGTCAGGCCATCAAACATGGCGGTCTAGTTTTTGTATCCGGTCAAATTCCCCTAAAGCCTGACGGCAGCTTGGAGTCTGGTGGCATAACCGCCGAAACCAAGCAAGTTCTGGAGAACCTGAAAAACATCTTGGCTGCTGCCGGCTCAAGCTTCGAACAAGTCTTGAAAACAACTGTGTTTTTGAAAGACATGGGCGATTTTGAAGCAATGAACAAAGTTTATGCCGAATACTTTGCCGAGCACAAACCAGCAAGAGCCACTATTCAAGTGGCCAAATTGCCAAAAGACGTTTCGGTAGAAATCGAAGTAGTGGCGGCGTGCTGAATATGGGTCTAAGCATCACCGACATAATCGCCCTGGTCACCACCGCCATTGGTGCCGGCACCGATCTTTCCACTCGCAAAATCTACAATTGGCTAACCTTCCCCACAGCCGTACTGGGTGTGGCACTAAATGGCTATTTCAACGGCATCTACACAGGCTTCCAGAAAGTGGGCGCCGTAGAGGCCGCCTGCGCCTGGGCTTTAGCCACGGCCATCATGTGCTTTCCCAACCCCGGCAAAAGAATGCACTTCGGCGACGTCAAGATGATGGCAGCGGTGGGCGCCCTGCTCGGCTATATCAAGTTCTTGATTTGTATGTTCTATTTCAGCCTTTTCTATGGGCTTGTAGCCATGTTTCTCATTCTCAAATCAATACCCAAAGAACAAGTGAAAGGATTTTTGCTCTTGCTCAAGTCTTTTGTCTTTGCCGGGGTGAACCTCTCCGAAGGCTTCGACATGGCTGAGGTAGACAAGGCGAGAAAGAAGTTAATCCCACTTGGCCCAATCATCTTCGCTGCTACATTGGCGGCAGTTTTTGCCGACCGCTTTACTATGCACTTCCTGGGCTTTACTTGGTACTAATTAGTAGATTCACCCTCGCTCTTAACCGCACATTAACCAGCCTCTGCCATATTTAAACGAGTTGCAGAGGAAGCAAATTATGAGCGCCGCCACAGGCATTGTCTATCTCGATTTCTTAGTAAGACCTTTTCTAAAAGTCGCCATGAAGTTTCCAGCAATTGGGCTCTTCGTGCTCTTTGTTATCTATGCCGCCATCGGCTATGTCGCATTAAAGAGCGCCTTTCTTTCAGACCACACATAAATAAGCAAGCATAGTAAAATTTGGCGATGATTCGCCAAAAACGCCTGATATACCAAACCAAACTATCGTCCACATCGCAGTTCCTGACTTTGTCGTCTTTGCTTTTGCTCGGCAGTCTCACTCTTAGTGCCTTGCCTGCCAAAGCCAAAGATCTGATCATCCATAATGCCCGCATCGTCACCATGGAAGATCATCTACAAACAAGCTATCAAGCCATGTCGGTGGTTGATGGACGGATTGAGAAACTGGGCAATGATGCCGAAATTCTTTCGCTGAAAAAGAAAAAAACAAAAGTTATCGACTGCCAGGGCAAATTGGTCTTGCCCGGTCTGCACGACAGCCATATCCACTTGGCTGAGGGGGCTCTTGAGATGACCCAGCTCAGACTGAACGACTGCCGCAATCTAGCAGAGATAGTGGAAAAGACAAAGGACTATATAAAGACACACGCTGAACTGAAAGAAATTGTCGGTCATGGCATATCATTGCCGGCCCTAGCCGAAGCACCGCTCACCTGCGCAGATCTAGACAAACTAAGCAACAAACCCATTTTGCTCTACAGCGAAGACGGGCATTCGCTTTGGGTGAATAGCAAAATACTCAATCGCATCGACAAGCGTCAACTACAAGAAAAAATCAAAGAAAAGCTAGCCGGCACTTTAGCAGACGGCAGCGCTAGCGGCTGTCTTCAAGAAGACGCAATGGAATTAGCCGAACCCCTTATCAAAGGGCCCAATCGCAGACATTTTGCCGCCGTACTTAAGCAAGCGGTTGAAACGGCTAACTCGCTCGGTATCACCAGCATTCAAGATGCCCATGTCCGAGACAATGTTCTGAAAGCATATTACGACCTAGCCCGGCGCAAAGAGCTAAATCTCAGAGTAGAAGCAGCTTTAGCCACAAGACCCGACATGGACGCCGGCGACTTGCTTAAGCTGCAAGCAAAATCTTACAACTATACTTGCGGTAATCTAAGAGCCCGTTCGGCCAAGATCTTTCTAGATGGGGTGATTGAAACCGGCACGGCCGCCCTCATCAAACCATATGATGACAATCAAGAAAATTCAGGCAGAACCAATCTAGACCAGTTAAAGCTAAATAAACTGGTATTAGAGCTGGTATCAAGACATTTCCAGGTGCATATTCACGCAATCGGCGACAAGGCAGTGCGCATGGCCCTTGACGCTTTTGAACCACTCAGCGAAATTTCCAAAAGCGAAGACCTGAGAAATATGATCGCCCACCTCGAACTAGTAGACGAACACGAATTACCCCGCTTTCACAAACTGGGTGTCATTGCCAATATCCAACCCTATTGGGCTTTCCGCGACCCTTATGTGACAAAGCTGACCGTGCCCAAACTGGGGCAATTGAGAACAGAAAGAATTTATCCCTTCGCCTCACTTTCTAGCAGTGGTGCTCGTTTGGCAGCAGGCAGCGATTGGACAGTTTCGACCATGAATCCCTTTAAAGCCATGCAAGTAGCCATGACCAGACAAGCTGTAGACGAAACACCGCAAGCCCCCTTGAACTCAAAAGAAATACTGACCCTAGAAGAAATCTTAGGTGCCTACACCACAGGCGGTGCCTATGCCAATCATCTAGACCATGTTTGCGGCACCCTCAGCCCGGGCAAATATGCCGATTTCATTGTCTTAGACCAAGATATCACCAAGTTGCCGCCCAATGAAATCGGCAAGACCAAGGTGCTCGAAACTTATCTGGAAGGCAAAAGAGTTTTTCCTCTAAGCAGCAAGTAAGCAGTAAGAATGCTTAGGGCAAGAAAGTGATAATTGATCAGCGAGCCTTGCAAGGTAAGAATATAGTGAATCAAAGCATAGAAGGGCAGTGTGAAGCACAAAGCCGGTAAAGCAAAGCCCCCTAAATAAGACCAAGCAGGCAGAAAACGGCTCTGCATCACAGGCTTGAGCACCAAAATCAAGGCCGGTAAAAGCAGCACCAAATCATAGCTATAGCAATGCAAAGAGAGAACAAGACCGAGAGGCACCGCCATTAGTGCTGTAGCTCGAGCCGGGCAAGCCTTTCTAAAAGCCGTGCCCAAAGCGGCAGTGACAAGCAAAGTCATGGCAAAAACGATACTACTAAGGGTGTTAATCAAAGCAACTGCTTCCTTACCCCAATAAGGCAGGCGCAAAAGTTGTCCGCGCAAAGTAGGGGTAGCCTCCGGGTTCATCCAGGTCAAATCGAGCATGGAAAACTGAAACAAAGAAAAATAGCCGCGGTAGGCATCAGCGCAATAGAACCAGGAGAAGAGCAAAAATGCCGCTGAAAGCAAAGCAAAATAAAGGGCAAAGCGCAGCCGCAAAGCCCCCAAATGAAAGGCAAAAATTGTCAAAGCCAGATGGGGTTTGAGCAAAAATGGCAAAAGAACAAGAGCAGCCGGCCACCATTTCTCGCTGCCGCGCCTGACAAAATATAGATGTAAAGCCAAACTCAAAAACAGGAAAGCCGAAAGCTGCTCGATGCGCAAGGCTTCCCAAACAGGACCAGTGAAGGGCAAGACAGCACCAAGCCACATAAAAACCCGAGAGCCCAATTTGAAAGTCTTCATCAATAAGCCAAGACCGACAAGAAATAAAACAAGCAAGACAATCTTGACCAGGAAATAGGCATGACTGGCTGGAAAAACCAAGAGCGGCAAGAGAAAGGGCAACGCCCAGGGACCGACATAAAGCGGAATAGCCCGTGTTCCTAGTTCGGGGAAGGTGGCAATCTGATAAGGAAAGAACTGAGCGACGTCGTAGATGTCTTTAGCCCTGCCGGCAAAATAGAGAGCGGCGCCGCAATAAAATTCGCTTAGATCAGTGACTTGAAAAATATTCTTGGCCGGCGGCGAAAGCACCAAGGTAATTGCTATAAACAGCAAGATGCCAAAGAGATAGTCGATTATCGTCTTGACACTCTGCTTGCTGACCTCTTTATCCAATCGATAGATCCTTAAACTTGTAACCGCTGAGGCTGCAATTGTGGCATATTAAGGCAACAATTTAGCAATTTTCACCACGCCGCCGAAGTACCCTTGTCAAACCAAAATCAAGAGCAATCATTTCCCCCAGGAACCGTAATCGGCGGCTCTTACAGAATATTGCGTCTGCTTGGTGAAGGTGGCATGGGTGCAATCTATGAAGTGGAACACGTGCATTTCACTAAGCGCTTTGCCCTGAAATTGCTGACCAAGGCAAGCGTGACCGAGACCGACTGGCTTAGATTTAAGCAAGAAGCCAAAGCTCTTTCCAAGCTGCCCCATGAAAATATCGTGCAAGTGAATGACCTGGGCATCGACAAAGGCGTGCCATTTTATGTAATGGAACTTGTAAAAGGTGAGAGCCTGCGCAGAAAACTGAAAGACCGGGGCAAGCTTTCTATGAAAGAAAGTCTGACCATTTTTGAAAAACTAGCGTCCACCCTGGCATATGTGCACGAAAACGGCATTATTCACCGAGACATTAAGCCCGACAATATCATGATTATCAGTCAGACCAAACAGACTGATGGCGGCACCAAGCATGAACTAGGCATTAAACTGGTTGACTTCGGCATTTCTAAGCTGTCAAATCCTGATACGCCGGGCTTAACACGTGCCGGTGAAGTCTTCGGCAGCCCAATTTATATGAGCCCCGAACAGTGCATCGGCCAAAAAGTAGACGGGCGCAGCGATATCTATGCCATGGGTTGCGCCCTCTTCGAGTGCCTCACAGCCAAATCGCCCTTCCTGGGCAAAAATGCCGCCGAGACCATCACCAAAAAACTCTCTGATCAACCACCCCTTTTAAATGACGCGGCGCCCGATCAAAATTTCCCAATAGAACTTGAAGAATTGGTTGATTCGATGTTGGCTAGAGAACCGGAAAAGCGTCCTGAGTCAGCCGCTCGCGTGGCGGCAAAGTTGCGAAAGATAAGGAAGGCTTTGCTGGACGGTCCGCCGCAGTCGACGGCAAGGCGCCCTGTACGCACCAGTCAACACCAGGTTCCAACCCAGCACAATCATCGGCGCTTTGATACCGAGGTCACCCAGACCAATCTCAGTAGCGGGCTTGGTTTAAAAGTGGCTATAGCCGCTGTTTGTCTATTGGTACTAACCCTACTTATTGTTTTTGTGGCCTTGCTGGCTCCGCCGGCGCCCAAGCAAAATGACGCGCCCCGCACCCATATCGAAGAAGAGACCTCGGTCAAACTGCCAAAAAAAGACGAAACCAATCTTATTTTGTACCGCTCCCATACTGAATATGCAACACCGCCCGACTGGAACTTTCTAGAGAAAGCTCCCTTCTTGACCAAAGTCAAACCAAATGGCGAGATCATTCTCAATTTCCCCACCAAGGGCACAGTCGGCAAATATAGATTCAGCATAGTAGGCGTGCGCAACTCAGACAAATTGGAAGCCACCGGCTCTCAAACCTTGCCCAAGGATACCTTGGTTTACTTCCAGCCGCGGGATGATCTATTCAACCGCCCTTACCTTCTAAGAAAGCTTAAAGACGGCAGCATCACCGACTTAGACTGCGACAGAATCGAGATGTTCAACTGCGACTGCCTGGAGGAGATCACCCACCTCAAATCTCTCAAAATTCTGCATCTCAATCAAACCAATATCAACAATCAATGCCTGCCCAAACTTAATTCGCTCAAGTCGCTAGAAAAAATAGAACTAAACATTGCAGCTCTAGACGACGGCGAAATAGCCAAGCTCAAGATTCTCCCCAATCTGCGCTATATAAATATCGCCGGCAGCAAAAGTCGCTCCAAGACTATCGCCGCCCTAGCTTCATCCAAACAGTTGAGAACGCTCATTCTTGACGGCTGCCCACTCTCTGACCAAGACTTCATCAATATAAGCAAAATCACCGGCTTAGAAAGACTAGACATCGGAAGCATCGCCCCTTCCAGTCAAAATTTGAAAGCCTTACAAAAGCTACCCAACCTTCAGGCTATCGATATCAGAGACTGCACAATACCCGAAGAAACTTTCAAAATTTTCAAAGATTTCCCGTCACTGCAGGGCATTCGCTCCGACTTGTCGGGAGACCAACTAAATCGCATGAGACAATATCTCGCCCCGGTAGAGATAGATGACGACAAATCAAAGTTCAGAAACAGGCTGTTCTACTAGGTTCAAAACTTAAGCCATGGATGAATCTAGACCATATAACGACTTTGAAGAATCACTAAAGCCAGGCGATATCATCGGCGGTGACTATCAAATCATCGGGCTTGTTGCCGTGGGAGGCATGGGCAAGGTCTATAAAGTCAGACACCTAAAGCTTGGCCGAGAACTTGCTCTCAAGACATTGAAAGTCAATCGGGGCAGCCAACGCGACTGGCAAAAAGACTGGAACAACTTCATAACCGAAGCAAAAGTGCTGGCTAGACTTGAACATCCGCATCTGGTCAAAGTCTATGACCTAGGCACAATCGACAATCGCCTGCCCTATTTTGTTATGGACTTTGTAGAAGGCGGCACACTTACTGAAAGAATTCATAAAAGCGCCCTGCCTATAGATTTAGCACTAAGTTTGTTTGAAGAAGTAGCCGACGGCTTAGCCTATGCAGAAGATCTCGGTCTTTTGCATAGAGACATCAAACCAAGCAATATACTGCTGACCAGTTCAAGTGACCGCAATCAACACGCCAAACTGGTTGACTTTGGCTTATCGGCTACCTTACATTCACTGCAAGAGGTCGGCTGGCAGATTGCCGGCGTAGGCCCTAGAGTCTGCGGCAGCCCTCCCTATATGAGTCCGGAACAAACGCGAGGGGAAGTTACCGACCAACGCTCCGACATATACTCTTTTGGCTGTGCCCTTTTTGAAACCTTGACTGGCACGCCGCCCTTTGTCGGCGACACGTCTTTGATTGTGCTCAGTAAACATCAACTAGAAGAGCCCCCCAGCCTAAAAGAAGCCACACTAGGCAACACTTTTCCAGAGCCTCTGGAAAAATTCGTCCGGCGCATGCTGGCTAAAGATCCGACCATGCGTTACCAGTCTTTTCATGAAGTCAAAGCCCTAATTAGAAAACTGCGAAGCGCTCTGGCAAAAGCAGACCAGAGCATCGAGCCAAACCAAGACAAAACAACAATTACGACTCTTGAAGAAGACAAAACCAGAAAGATCGCTTTAAAAAACTCAAAAGCCAAGGCGACCTCTCTAGCAGCAGCAGCACTCTTAGCGCTGCTGGGCGGCGGTTGGCTTTACCAAACCACAAAGCTTGCACCACCATCGGCGCCACCACCCAACAACAAGCCACCCCAGCCGGGCGAGCACCTGAAAGACCCGGAAGAAGCAGCCATCAACGCCTTCAAGAAAGAAAGCGAGAATGACCCAGGCAAGTTAATAGATTGGTACTGGCCTCAGCATCAAGCTTTCAGCCCACTAGATGCCGAGGGCAACTACCAAATATTCAACTGCCCGGAAGGAATAGATATGGGCACTTTCACAACATTTGAAGCCAATTCGATGTCAGTCTCGGGCAAGCCAATTGCAGCAGACGGCAGAATTATCTTGCCCAAAGGACAAAAACTAATCTACACTCCTTCGCAGCTGGCACTAGAGCATCCTAAGTTCTTTCAAGCTTTTAAAAACAAAGAGCTTTTCGGTCTAAATCTAGCCAAAGCCAACCGGTTGAACGAAAATTCGCTCACACTCTTAGACTTTAGGCAAGACATACAATACCTCGATTTATCAGGGGCGAATTTTGAAGCCAAATACCTACCCAAACTACAAAAGCTTCAAGACTTGCGCTTTCTGAGAATACCAAATACATTTTTGAGCGGTGCCGATTTAGCCGGTGCGGCGGGTGCAGATATTTTAAAACGGCTCAAAGGGCTGGCTATCGGCAGAATAGCCAAAATGCCTCAAGCCCTTGCAGTCTTGGCTAAAAGTTCCGATTTAACCTATCTTGAAATAATCGACGAACCCTTAGACAAAGACTCAGTAAAGCAAATCGCCGCCATAAGCAAATTAGAAACAATACGCTTCGATAAGTCTCTCAATAACAGCTATCTTATAACCGAATTAAAACCGCTCAAAAAACTGAACCAACTTGATATAGTCACAAGTCTAATTAGACCCAATATCAAAGAAGCCCTGCCTGAGCTTAGCAATCTGAAGATTGTCGTGGTACAAGAAGGCTTTATCGACAAAGAGCTTTTGCAAGAGCTAAAAAAAGACTTTCCAGAACTGCAAATCAAGTTAGAACCGGAAAAAATATAAAACCAGGTGTTGAAAATCTGTATCAACTCTGATTCTGGGTAGCACGACCAAAGCTATTCTTCATAAACCTCAAGCGGTAAGTCGTCTGGATCTCTAAAGAAAGTAAACTTCTTGCCGGTATACTCATCGATGCGCATATCTTCCACCGGTACGCCGCGAGCCCGCAACCCCTCTATAAAAGCCGGCACGTCTTTGACAGAAAAAGCCAGATGGCGCAAGCCGCAAGCCTCTGGGCGAGTCAGCCTTGCTGGTGTTTCAGGAAAAGAAAAGACCTCCAACTGTCCGTCGCCGACCTTAAGATCAAGCTTGTAAGATTGCCTTTCGGCTCTATATGCTTCAGCTATAATTTCTAGACCGAGGGTTTCGGTATAAAAGCGCTTAGAGCGCTGATAATCTGAAACAATAATGGCGACATGGTGAATCTTTGAGGCAGTAAGCATAATCTCAAGCTCGTTTGGAAACGCTGTTATTGTAATAACAAAAGGGAGCGGCGCGCATCTTTATGAC
>JAIETF010000072.1 GCA_019745415.1 Candidatus Obscuribacterales bacterium
TCCACTGGTTTCTTACAGGCAGTAAGCATATAAATGAGCCGAAAAATATGCTCACCTTCGCGTCCGGCGTCAGTTGCGCAGATGATCGAATCAGTTTCTGAGGCAAGAAAAAGTTTCTTGATTATATTGAACTGCGAGCGCGACTTATCTACTACGCTGTACTTCCACTGCTCTGGAATCATCGGCAGTTGTTCCAGACGCCACGGACTGCCCCAGGCTGGATTCATTTCCTCCGGCTCTGCCAAGGTGACCAGGTGGCCGAAGGCATAGGTGACGGCATAACCGTTACCTTCAAAGTATCCGTCTTTCTTTGTCTTGGCACCCACGACACTAGCGATGTCGCGAGCAACCGACGGCTTCTCGGCTAGAATAACCTTCATATATACACCAAGTAAGGCAAGACGACCGATTAACAGTGATACTTTAAAACATTAGCCGCGCTTTTCAAACGGCCCAAAACGATAAGCTGCGCATATTCAATAGATAAACAAAACATACAACTATCACCCATCCAACATCAGTATGAACTTTGAAATTTCTAAAGACCTAACAATAGAACTCCCCTGGTCTGTCAATGGCACCCTGTTTAAGCCAGCAAGAAATTCTGAGCCCAAGGCTCTTCTTATCTTGGTGCATGGTTCCGGTCCGCACGGTCGCGAAGAACAGGTCGGCGGGGTAAGGGTCTTTTCAGATCTGGCGGCAGGACTAGTTGAAAGGATTAATCTTGCTGTATTTTCATTCGACAAAAGAACCTTCACTCATCAAAGCCGCTTTGCCGCCCTGCCGGAAGAAGAGATCACCGTCTTTAACGAGACAATCGATGAAGTACTGACGCTGGTCGAGCATTTCCAAAGCCAGTATGAACAAATAGCCTTGCTTGGTCACAGCTTGGGCGGCAGTTGTATCCCCTATCTTCTCGCAAATAGCAGAGCCGGTCTGGGAATTATGCTAGCGGCGTCTTATTCGCCCCTTGAAGATCTGATCATCAGACAAATGCGCTATCTACTCAAGTATGCACCAGAGTCTGGGCTCACTGAAACTATAGTTGAGACCACAGCAAAGCAAGTCGAAACTCTCAAGTTACTGCTGGCAGGCAGCGGTGATAACGAGGCTAGAGCTCAAGCTCAGAGCGAGGAAAAGCAGAAACGCTTGTCCTCAGAGCTTCCGCTTGGTCTTCCCCTGCCATACTTTCAATCGCTGCATAAGCTAAATACCAATGCACTGGCAAAAACATTAGATAAGCCAGTTCTCTTAGTGCAGGGAGAAAGAGACTATCAAGTCAACATGGATGAGTTTGAAGCCTGGAAAGAGCTTTTGTCTGCAAACCCTAACTTCACATTCAGGTCTTATGAGAAACTCAACCATCTCTTTGTAGAAGGTGATATCGGCGCCTTATCGGTGCCGTCGGAATACGCTCAGCAGGCAAACCTGCCAGCCTATCTACTCGATGATATCGCCGACTTCCTCAAAAAATCACTCAAGCTTTAGGCTCTGCAGATCTTGAGGCTAGCCTTCAATCACGATTCTATTTATATTTCTATTTCTATTTACCGTCGGCATTGCCGGTAATAGCGAGCCGCATCGGAAGCAATGGAGCCTGATCCTGCAACTTGAATTCTCCCTGGTCATAGACCAAGCCAAGCTTGTTATATAACTCTTGCAGGTCCACTTCTACCTCTTCATCCTGAAACTGCTCAAAGAGCGGCAATAACAGAGGTTTACCAAGCTTGGCGTCTGCTACAGAAAGAGCCTTTCTTGCCGACCAATCGGAAGCAGAAGTACCACCTTCTCTAACGATTGAGACGAGAGCATCCTCTAGTCCCATACTATTGGAAGTGGTCTCCCTTATCTTCAAATCGGCAAGCAAACAAAAGAGTGCACCGCCCCAGTACATTTCGCCACGATGGCGAGTACCTCTGAAATTGCCAATTCTCAGATAGGGCGGACTTGCCTCGCTAAAGCCCTGAGGCAAGCCTTCCGCCAACTCTTGCCAGACTTGCTCTTCACTGATTAGACCGGTACGCTTCCTGGCTATCGGTTCAACATAGGTGGCTATGCCTTCAGCCAGCCAACGGTCATCTTCATGAACAATCGGGAAAGTAAGATGAACCATTTCATGGGTAAGAGTCCAGCTCGTGATCAGACTTTCGAAGCTAGTCTCACGCCCGACTAGTACTTCTATTTCACCTTGACCTAGTTCATCGTTGTAAGTACTCTCGCCATAGAGCACAGTATCGCCCGCCCCGGCATGCACAGTGATAACAGTACGCTCTAGCGGATAGTCTTTATAAAAGGCTTTTATTGAAGAGGCCGCGGTGAGAGCCCACTTTTGAAAATCTCGCTGCCCGAGGTAGCGGAACTGCTCAGGGCGCTCCACATTAACAATAATCTGGCTTTGAGAGAGCGTGGCCGCTGAGCGACCCGACGCAAACCTGGTCGAATGCTGGGCGTTATGAGATTCTCCACCGATTAGAGTGAAGAGGGATAAAATCATTAGTATGGCTATAGTTTTGATGCCATCCCCGCTTTAGCAATTTCCGCTCTTAGTTGAAACTACGAGAATTAACTTCTATTATTCCCAAATCGGCACCAAATCTTGACATCGGAGCAAAACCTTCAGTATTTGGGCGTTTCACTTAAACTTATGTTGCCCCGAAAATGAGAGTTATCAAATAAATAGCCCACCTAAATCAATCTGTTGATAACGTATATCCACTCGACCATCTATTACATAGACTCGAAGGATACCTAAATGAGTTCCAGCTTAGAAAAGCTTATTACAGTAGTTATGCCGTTGCGCAACGGTGAGAGACATCTGGCTCCGGCGGTCGAGAGCGTTCTCAGACAAACCCATTGGAATTTGGAATTGATCATAGTAGATGACTTTTCCAATGACGGCAGCGCCGCCATAGTCGATCTCTATGCGCGAAAGGACCCTAGGGTCAAGTATTTTCGCACCGGTTCACCGCAGGGCTTTTACGCATCAATCAATCTGGCGATGGAACAGTCCCTCGGCTCTTATATCAAGCTAATGAGGCAGGACTCAATACTAAGTCCAGAAGCATTAGAGAGCACAGTCAACTGTTTCAAGAAAAATGATCAGCTTAGTTTAGTTGCCACTGGCTATCAACTCATAGATGAGTACAGCGAACCCCTATCTTCGCCTCAGTTAGCCACTGCCAATCTCAACGCATTTCCGGTTTATGGGTTCGAGCCAAATCGCATTCACTACCGGGGTGAAGTCCTAAGTTCTTGTCTATTTCCATTGACAAATCTAGTCGGCGATTTCGGCACTGTCATGTTCAAGGCCGGAATTGAAGCGAGCGGTTTTGATGAGAGACTCTCGAATCTTTCCGAACTCGATTATTTTCTGCGCCTGATCATGAAAGGTGATTTCTATCTGATGAGCGACAACTTGGTTGAATTAAGAGAGCCGAGCTGTGATGAGGGCGAACTCTGTCTAATGGAAGGCGCCGACATTATGAAAATGTCGCGCAAATACAGTCGAGTAATAGAAGCCCTCGGTAAATCAGAGGGTGATTTCATAGAGATGGCTCTTGAAGGCTATGTATCAAGAGTGCGCAAACTACTTGATGCAGGGAAAATTTCAGAAGAGTCTCTGCGTAAAGCCTCCGACCTTCTGGAAAGAGCCGCTATGGAGCGCTCCACCCATTTCAGCCAAGTTGCTACTGCCACTGTGACATCAATATTTGAGGGGCTATCGCTTGATTTTAGCCCAAATAAAATAGCAAATGTCAAAAACCCAATGGAAGAGGCTGGCAGCCGATCTACCACGCAAGATCTGGTCGACATGCGACTCTTTACCTATTACCTGGTAAAGAGATTAATCTGGCAAGAGAAGAAGACAGAATCAAGGTCAGAAGCGATAGAGCAGGTACTGACAAAAGGAGCCGAACTGAATCCGACTCCCTTTGCCAAGCCATCTTACTCGGTGTTGAATCGATAGCGAGCAAGAAAGAGTAGCTCACACTCTGAATCTAAGATCTGGTGCTAGTACTACTTTCTACTCTAGCCCTTTACGCAGACCAAGGGTCTCAAGCGATGAACGATCTCAATCAGCTCCGATTGAGCTTTCATGACAGCATCCAAAGGCTTGTAAGCCGAAGGTGATTCATCAAGAATGCCAGCGTCTTTGCGGCATTCAACATGGGCCGTATCACGCTTGTGTTTATCAAGCGAGATAGTGGCTTTTGCCTTAGCCCTCGACATTGTGCGTCCGGCACCATGCGAACAGCTATTGAAGCTCTCGGCATTGCCCTTTCCCTTGACGATGAAAGAACCAGTCCCCATCGAACCGGGAATGATACCCCAGTCACCTTTCTGAGCACGAACTGCACCCTTTCTGGTGACCCAAACATCCTCACCAAAGTGATGCTCTTTCGCCACATAGTTGTGGTGGCAATTGATCACTTCAACTTCGGTTTGAAAGTCTGGAATATCTTTCTGCGTTTTGAGAGCATCGACAAGCAGTGCCATCATCACCTGTCTATTTAGATAAGCATAGTCTTGAGCCCATTGCACTGCTTCAAGATACTCATCGAAATGCTGCGCACCTTCGCTCAAATAAGCAAGGTCGCGGTCAGGCAAATGAATCTGCTGGCGCTGCATGTCCTTCCTGGCTAGGTCAATGAAATAGGTACCGATACGGTTACCAACTCCGCGGCTGCCCGAGTGCAGCATAAGCCAGACAAAGCCCAAGTCGTCAACCAAGACCTCAATGAAATGGTTGCCGGTACCAAGGGTACCCAGTTGCAAACGGCAACGGAGCGAACCGTTGTCTAAATGCTCGTGTTTGGCAACAATGGCATCGAAACGATCTGAGAGCTTAGCCCAAGCTTTGTTGATGCGCTTGATGGCGGGATGTGATGAAGAGAGGCTATCTCTCCAGCAGGCAAATCCCACGGGGATCGCATCTTCAATTGCTTGCCTGAGTCCCTTGAGATTATCAGGCAAGGCGTTGGCTTTGAGATCGGTCTTAACGGCAATCATACCGCAGCCAAGATCCACGCCTACAGCGGCGGGAATAATGGCACCAGTGGTGGGAATGACACTACCGACAGTGGTGCCTTTTCCCATATGTGCATCAGGCATAACGGCTACATGGCTGTGAATAAACGGCATAGAGGCCAAGTTAATCAGTTGGCGCCTAGCTTCCTCTTCCAAGGGCACACCTTTTACCCAAGCCTTGATAGGCTTGTGCCTGGGCAACTGAATGATTTCATAATCAGTGATTTGATGTTCAGTCATTGTTTTAAACTCAATTTGTTTGTCCATTTTACTTGTTCCAGAAAAAGTTGTCGTTTATTCGGTGAAGCCCCAATGACACTATTCTCGCCGCCAAAATCCGCGCCGGCGTCATCTTGGGTCTGAACCCGAGAAAGTACCCTCACTTCTCTATTGCATGGACCATAATCATGGTTAGCAGCAATCACGAAGATCCAGTTTGATATAGCGTCAACTACGTACCTCATATTGATTCTCCTATTTCCGAGGTTTAACCGATTTCCAATTCTGGAAACAAGACTTTTGATGGCGCCGGAAAGATCACGTATGTGACATTACCGGCAGTGCCATCAACAGTCGCCCGAAAACCAGCGTATGCTCATGCTACGCTCTTTTCGGCTAGCTGAAGACTGCTATCTTCAGCAACACCTTTCAATACTCTTCAGTATCTTTCGATTGGAACAGCAAAGACTTGCACTAACTCTACTTATTCCAGCTAACTTTTAGTCGGTGGATTGGCAAACGATACGCATACAATGTCCATACTAAGCCAAGTATGTCTTCAAAGTCGGTACCAGATTGAGTTGCAAACTCTTATTGCCAAAAACTCTTATTGGAGAGTACCACCAAACTTACGCCCTATCTTGAGACTGCCGAAAGCTCTGCTCGACTTTGCACTATTGCTCAATGCGACTAGGCTAAAGTAATTAGCGCCCGCTGGCGGCTTGGCAGAGCCTGTTTCGGAGGCGCGTATTTCATCAATACGCAGCGCCGGCTGCGATAGCATCGATTTAAATTGTTCGGATGCATTGATGAACAACATGGTAGTGCCCTCTGTATAGATCTCCAGAATAAAGTCTCGATCTATATTTTGTCAAGCAGAAATTTCAGAAGAATCTAGACTTTGCTGGAAAAAGTAATGACACCACCAGCAGTGCCCAGTCAGTAGACCTAATCAGATAGGCTTTCCAGCCTGACTAAAGCCAAACGGCATTATCAATACCGTCTTTTTCGTTTCTTCTATTTTGCCAACTCAGTAAATTCTATTGCTAATGAAAGCCGTCTTCGTTGAACTCGCCACCGACGGGCAAGTAATCATTGACCAAGGTGGTCAAAATAGTGCTTACGAGAATAACGACTACGCTAAGCAATGTCATAGGTTATAGACTCCAAAGAGTGCCCTAATTATCTCCTCTTCGCATATACATAACTGCAAGCCCATAAGCCACATGAAGTTTTTGTTACACGCGTTTAATCTTTGCATGTACTAGGCAACTGAAGCGCCTTTTACTATATTGAGGTAACTTACCAAGAGTTCAGCAGACCGATGCCGAAGCTTCATTTATCTAGCCCCTATATCATGCTCTGGAATTTAACACTTTGCCTGAGCCTAAGCTTTGGCAGTGCTGACGCCGATTCTTTGCATAAGGTGCCTCACGAATGGCGCATGAAACCACTAAAGAAAGTCGATATACCAACCAAAAGGGCAACCAAGCCTCTTAGTCCGACCAACTCCAATTCGTTAGATTCGGTAGATTCTCTGCATTTCGTCAAGTCTGAATGGGGGCAATCGAGACCGAGCACTAGCCTTAGTATTGATGGCTACGGATCAACGATTGCCGCTTGGACTATAGCCAATCCGAAAGCAGTTATTCTTTCTTTGCATGGCTTTGGTCTTTCGAAAGAGTCGTTCGCCGGTTTCGCCTCGGCCATGAATCGCTTCGGTATCTCATGCTATGCCATGGACGTTAGAGGTTTCGGCTCTTGGAAGGAAAAGGAGACCGAGAAACTGGACTTCTATAAAACACTGATCGACGTTAAGGCTGCCCTTAGTTACTTGAGGCAGCACAACAAGACTCCGATATTTTTGCTTGGTGAATCGATGGGCGGTGCAGTGGCTCTGCAAGCCACTTCGATGTTTCCCGACTCGGTTGACGGAGTAATCGTATCGGTGCCGGGCGATTCTTACTACAAAACTCTTGAAGCCAGTACAAAGGTCGCCCTCGAATTTCTCAAGCCGGGAGGCGGCATTGACCTATCTGAACATGTGGTGGGGAATTCCACCACCAATGAGAAAGTACGCAAGGAATGGCTCAATGACCCGAAGGCCAGGCTAAGCCTCAGCGCCGGCGAACTGTTGTCCTTCAAAAAATTCATGAGCAAAACGGATGACATGGTAAAGGACATTACCAAAACACCTGTCTTAATGTTTCACGGTTATAGAGACCAGCTATCTAAACCATCTGGAACTCTGAAGATATTCAGAGAATTGAAGACCAATCAGAAAGATTTGATCATGCTGGGCAGTGCCGAGCATTTAATTTTTGAGAAAGAACAGTTCGACAACCATGTAGTAGACATGGTGCGCGCCTGGATTGGCAAGCATTGCCAATCCAATTAAAAAAGATCTGGCAAGCATTGCCAATCCAATTAAAAAAGATCTGGCAAGCATTGCCAATCTAGATATAAGCTCTAAATTGATTCGGCAAGCATTGCCAATCTAGATATAAGCTCTAAATAGATTCGGCAAGCATTGCCAGCCTAATTCAAGTCAGAGTTAGACTTAGCCTCAGCCCTAAACATAGTCGTCGATCGTTCTATTGTATAGATGCCGCTTCAGTCTTTTGAGCGAGCGCTTCTGAATGCGTCGCACTTCCTGCACATCGAGTTTGAGAATAGCCGCTACTTCACGGGTGTCACAGGGCACTCCATCTTCCAATCCATATAGATAACGAACTGTCTTATTCTCTAAAGGTGTAAGATGCTTGGTCAGCTTGTCTATAGCCCTACGCAAAATGACAGCTTCGGCTTGGCTTTCCGGCTTTGGTGTGAGGTCGTCTTCGATGACGCTGCCCAGATTCTCTCTATCTTCGCCAGGCAAAGACTCATCGAGGGACAAAATTCCCGATACACCCGAAAGCAGTCGTCCGACCTCTTCTTTACTGAGACCGGTTTCGGCGCTCATTTCGCTGGTTGTAGGAAATCTTCCCAATTTCTGGTGATACTCTCTAGCACAGTTTCTCAGCTTCAGCACTTGCCCACGCACATGTACTGGAATGCGAATGGTACGCCCTTTATTGGCAATGGCACGCATGATCGCCTGCCTGATCCACCAAGTGGCATAGGTAGAAAAACGATTTCCCATTGATGGGTCAAACTTGCGAGCGGCATGAATCAGACCGATATTGCCTTCCTGCACCAGGTCTTCCATATCAAGTCCCTGGTTGCGAAAACGTTTGGCGATGCTGACCACCAGCCTCAAGTTGCCAATGACGAGTTTAGATAGGGCATCCTTATCGCCTGTAGCTATCCGCCTACCCAGTTCAATTTCTTCATCGGCCCGCAAAAGACTGTTCTTGCTTATATTTTGCAGATACGAAAAGAAAGCGGGCTCGCTGGCATTCGATTCCAATTCCATTGAAATGCGATCTTGATCTTTTGTACTTTTCTTAGGTCGCCCTACTCTGGTCAGAGTTTGAGGTTCTTCTTCCTCCGCCTCCGGATATTCGCGGTAGAAATCGAAGTCTTCAATTAACAGTCCCTGAACCATGTGGGTATCAAATGTCATATCCTCAATCATAGTTCTCACCGTGCTTCCTTATGGTTGCCGCCTCCTGGTCCACAATAGAATTCGAACCAGAAAGTGCTCCCCTGTCCAACTACACTATCGACTCCAATCTGACCACCATGCAATTCGACAAGCGATTTGCTGATAGACAGACCCAACCCCGTCCCACCCTTGAGGCGGCTATCGGAGGAGTCCAACTGTTGGAATACTTTGAATAATTTGTCTAGATCTTGCGGGGCGATGCCCGGACCTCTATCTATTACAGAGAATCTTGTCGTGTCGGCCAGCAGTTCCACCCGAACCAAAACAGTCTCGTCTCGGGGAGAGAACTTGATGGCATTATCGACAAGATTAGTCAGTATCTGCGTTGTTCGGTCTACGTCTAGGGTGAGCGGTCTGTCGCAGAGCACTTCTTTCTTGAGATGTACTCCACTTGCTTCGGCATAAGATGAGACAGAGTCGACTACAGCATCGACTATAGCTGAAGGAAAAGCATTGGTCAGAGCAAGCTTGAACTTACCGGCCTCAATCTTCTTCCAATCTAGAATGTCGGAAATCAGCCGCATCAAGCGCTCCGAACTCTCTAAAGCAATCTTGACCATACGCATGGCCTGGGGATTGATCTTGCCGGTGGAACCATCGGCTATGACAGCCAGTGCACCGTTGATGGAAGAAAGCGGAGTGCGCAACTCATGCGAGATAACTGAATAGAACTCTGAGACACGCCGCTCAGCTTCTTTTCTAGCTGAGATGTCGTTCTGAACACCGACAAAGTTCATCAAGCGTCCAGACTCATCATGCACAGGCGAAACAGTGAGCTCGTTCCAAAACAAAGAACCGTCGCGCCTATAGTTGCGCAAAACAGTAGTGATTGAAGTCTCTTCCTTGATCGCCCGCCTGATTAACTCAATCGCTTGCTGATCGCGCTCGTCACGTTGCAAAAATCGGCAATTTCGCCCCAAAACCTGCTCACGCCGATAGCCGGTCATAACCAAGAAGGCATCATTAACATAGATGATAGGGTTGTCCGGCAGGCGCGGGTTGGTTATACAAATACCGTTGCGGGCAGATTCAACAGCCCGCTGCAAAAGCAGTAATTGTTCATCCTTCTCGCGCCCATACCTTTCCAGGTCACAGTTGTAGACAAGACTGTCGACATGGTCCCAGGTCTTCCTGAGATTATGAAGTAGCCCATTTAAGGGCTCGTCACGACCATCTCTTCCACCATCATGTGAGCCGGACATTTCGACCTCCCGGATACCTCAACTAAAATGCTTGGGCGGTCTTGGTCTGAGAAACGCCGTTGATTTCTCTAGCCAAAGCATCTTCTACATTGGGATACATAAACTTGAAGCCGGCGCTCTCAAGTTTCTTAGGTAACACACGGTTGCCTTCCAACAACATCTCTTTAGCCATGTCGCCCAAAATCATCTTGAGAGCAAAGGCTGGAGCAGGAAGAATAACCGGACGCTTGAGCACCTTGCCCATGGCACTGGTGAATTGACTGTTGGTTACTGGTTTGGGAGAGACCAAGTTGACGGCACCACTGACCGAATCGTTTGCTAGAACAAACTCTATAGCCCGCACCGCATCCTCGATGGCAATCCAACTCATATACTGCTTTCCATCGCCCAATATGCCACCGGCTCCCATCTGGAAGGGTAGCAACATTTTGGCGAGCGCTCCGCCGTTCCTGCCGAGCACCACCCCGATGCGCAGCTTGACTATGCGCAAACCTTCACGGCAAGCTTGCTCGGCTGCTGACTCCCACTTCTTGCAGGTTTCAGCCAAGAAACCTTCACCCACACTAGAAGATTCGTCCAAGACTTGGTCGCCGCGATTGCCGTAATAGCCGACCGCTGAGGCATTGATAAAAACCACCGGCTTACCTTTGGTACGGCTCAGACATGAAGCAAGATATCCAGCTGTTGATGTACGACTTTCTTCAATTAGTTTCTTCTGCGATTCAGTCCAACGACGACCGGCAATATTCTCACCAGCCAAATTGACTACCGCATCAAATTCAGATAAATATTTCTCGTCTACGCCCAGGAAAACCTGGGACGAACCGGGGGCATTCCTCTTAAGCGGAACGACAGTGTGGCCACTGGAACGTAGATGATCTGTGAGAGCCTGTCCGATCATTCCGCTTGCACCTGCTATAGCAACTTTCATAGCTCTTCTCCTACAAGACTACTTTCTTGTTTCCTATGGACCCTGAATATATTTACCTACTTAACCGTGAACTGGAAGTGAACGTGGAAGCGGTAAAATAGAGAGTTGTTCCTTCAATGTTGAAATTTAGATGGCAAAGATACTCTTAGTGGAAGACGACGCCACCCTGGCCGAAGTAACCAGGTTCGGGCTGCAAGCGCAGGGACACATGGTGCAAGTGGCAAGCGACGGACGACAGGCTCTCGACAACCTGGTGATAAACAAATACGACCTAATCATATTAGATTGGATGATGCCGGGCATGACCGGCCTGGAAGTGCTCACCTCTTACAGACAATCGGGCGGTAAACTGCCGGTGCTAATGCTTACAGCTAAGACTTTGCTTGAAGACAAGGAGCGCGGATTGGACGCCGGCGCCGATGACTATCTCACCAAGCCCTTCGAGCACAGAGAATTGCAAGCCAGAATCAGAGCTTTATTACGTCGCCCCTCCTCACTTGCTTCTTCAGTTCTTGAGGTAGCCGATATTTGCCTTGACCCGGCCAGTTGCACAGTCACAAAAGGTGGTAAGGAAGTAAAGCTGAGACCCAAAGTCTACAGCCTGCTTGAATTCTTAATGCGTCACCCAAATCAGGTTTATTCCGCCGACGCCATTCTAGAAAGAGTTTGGTTGGACGACGCTATGGTGTCTACAGACACAGTCAGAGCCCATTTTAAGCTTCTCAGAAAGAGTCTGGGCTTGAAAGAAGGCAGCTTGGTGAGAACCGTACGCAATCGCGGCTATATGCTGGTTTCTGACGAAAAGGCAGCGGCCCTTTCTGGAATGGAATTTGAATAATCCTCCTAATTTGGTGGTTTTCGGGTAAAACCAAAATAGAGTGGTTTAAAGTAATTAGTCCCGGCAATGAGTGATTGAGCATGGCGCCCGAAGACAAATCTGCCTTAAGTAATGACGAATCTGCAAGCCTTGAAGCTAATGCCGGCCGGGCTGGACAAACACTAAACCGGCAGACACAAAATGAAGGCGCCCAGGAACCATCGAAAAAGCGTTCTCAATACGACCGCAACAAGCGCCGCGCCATGACTCGCATGATAGACCGAGTCAGTGACGACTTTGTTTCTACCTTCTCCGAAACAGGCGTTGACTCTGGTCCTGATAAAGAGAAAAAGGAAACGCGAAAAGAGCCTAGCGAAGCCCTAAAGAACAGAGAAGAGAGAGAGAGACAGGAAGAAGAAAGAGAGGCGGCTCAAGAGAGGGAAGGCAGTACGCTCAAGGGTTTTGGCGCTCTACTCAACAAGCGACGCTCAACCCAAGAACTAAAAACCGGGTCTCTTTTTTCAAGACTCTTAGCCGAAGACGAAGCCGGCTTGGCTATAGTCAAACAAGGTAATGGGCTAGCCGATTTACTGGGGCAGCCGCAAAGCAAAGATCAAAACATGCTTAAGTCTGAACAAAGCCAAGCTCAGACAAATAAAGACGAAAACGAAGAAGCAGTGATTAAGGTCAGAGGCACTTCTGGTAAGAAAAGAGGTCTGTACACCGCTTGTCTGAAAAAACCCGTTTTTGCACTCGAGACCAATGCCGAGTCGACTATAGAGACTGCCGAATCAACTAAGAAAAAGGCAGAAACAGCCTCCGAAAACCTATCTAAAGAAAGCCCAGCCAAAGAAAGCCAGATCTCTGATAACAGACCGACAAAAGCCCTCGACGGCAGCTTCGTCACGCCACAAATTGCTAATGCACCAGCACCGCCTGTTCGCTCGTCCGCCATGAGCGCCAGAGAATTTGAAATGCCGCAAGTAAACCAAGCTAATCAGAGCGATTTTTCCACCTTGCGCAAGCTAGCCAATGATGGCACCAGCCAAGCTGAAAAGGCCCGCAAAGCAGCGGCAGCCGATGCGGCCTACGAAAGCCAAAATCGTCCCCAGCCGAAAGCACAACAGCCCGAGAAGAAGATAAAAAGAGATCTTGTCAAAGAAATTTTCGGCTACTTCAAAAGACTTTTCAATAAATAAATTATCTTATGTGCGGCGACTGCCATGCTTGGCTTGCACCCTATCAGCTTCGGCCAGGGCAAAGGCTGTTTTCCTAAGAGCAAAGATTCTTTCCTTTGCTTGACTCAAGGCCAGCTTCTCATCCACTATCGGCTCGGGATAATCAACCCCGATGCGTAACCCATAGAGTTGCTGCACCAAGGGCGGTGTGAGTTCGGGACGAGCTAAATATTGTGTGGGAAGATTAGCTAGTTCGGGCACATATTGTCTGATGAAAAGTCCATGGGGATCTTGCTCGGCAGCCTGTTTAGCCGGAGAATAAATGCGAATAGTATTGATACCGGTCACGCCGGACTGCATTTGAAACTGACTATAGTGAATGCCAGGTTCATAGTCGAGGAAATGTTTGGCTAGGAAATCGGCGCATGGTTTCCAATGCAGCCAGAGGTGATAGGCGGCGAATGAAACAAGCATGGCTCTCATTCTAAAGTTTATCCAACTAGTTTGATGCAGGGCTCGCATACAAGCATCCACAAAAGGATAACCGGTCATGCCTTCACACCAGGCCTGAAAATAGGTCTGGTTGAATTCGTCTTCTCTTAAACCATCATAGGCTCGACTAAAATTACGAAACTCTATCTCAGGCTCATCTTCCAATTTCTGCATAAAATGACAATGCCACCAAAGGCGACTTTGAAAAGATCGCATTGAAGGCTGCCATTCCGCTTTCTTGACCTGCCTGGAAGCTTGATAGACTCTCTTCAGCGATATATTTCCCCAGGTAATATAGGGGCTCAAACGACTGCAGCTTGATTCTGCAGTCAGAGGTGAAGACATCTCTTTCTGGTAATTTCGTCCTCGACTAGAAAGAAAGCTTACCAGCGTTTCTTTTGCCCTAGACTCACCGCCTGGCTGAGTAACTTTACTGCTCACGGCATCGGGCATCAGACTGAAGCTAAAGTTATCTAGATGGGGCGGCAAAATCAGTCGAGGTGGAGCTTCGATAATTGGTTTAGTCATGCGCTCAAGCCATTTGCCAGCCCAAAGGTCACGACTTTTCAGCCGCCTCACCACACCGGTCTGGGTATACTCAAGCCATTCAATGCCTTTTCTTCTTGTCCATTCTTTTAAGGCCAAGTCACGTTTGTAAGTTATGGCATTACCGGTCTCTTCATGGCTGACTATGCGGCTAAAGGGAATCGCCTCATGAAGTTTCTCAAAAACTTCTGGAACGTCGCCACTGAGCAGCAATAACTGCGCCCCTCTTTGCCTGAGAGAAGCATCGAGTTCGAGCAGTGATTGGTTTATGAAGCGCTGGTGCGAAGCATCGAAATCGTGAGCTTGCCTAACTGCCGGTTCAAAGACATAAACCGGCAGACAAAGATCGTCGGCACCCGCGGCTAAGGGGGCGTGATCTTCGACACGCAAATCTTTCTTGAACCAGACCAGGGTGACTTTGCTAATATCTCACTTTACCCGAAGCGGCATTGGCTAAAAACCATTGCTGACAGCTAAAGGGTTCGCCTGCATGAGCGGAAAGACGAACATATGATCCGTCGGCTTTCATCTCTCTAGCCTTAGCAGTGTCTACCAGATAAGTCTTGAGCACGGCATCTTTCAGATAGCGAGCCAGTCGCTCATCAAGAACTGGGAAAACAACTTCGACGCGGCGATTGAGATTGCGCGGCATCATATCGGCACTACCGCAATAAATTTCTTCCTGTCCACCATTTCTAAAATAATAGATGCGGCTGTGCTCAAGGAAACGGCCAACCACCGAAATCACTCTGATATTCTCTGAAACCCCTGGTATACCTGGTCTCAAACAACAAATACCGCGCACCATCAAGTCAACTTTCACGCCGGCTTGAGAAGCTTCATAGAGCAACTGAATGATGCGCTCGTCCACTAGAGCGTTCATTTTTAGAATGATGCGACCTTTCTCGCCCTTGCGAGTCTGCTCTATTTCTCGCTTGATCAGGTACTCAAAGCGATCGCGCAAGTTGATAGGAGCAACTAAAAGCCGCTTGTAGTCGCGCTTGGCGGAATAGCCGGTGAGATAGTTAAAAAGATCGGAGACATCTGAGGCGACATTCTCATCGGCGGTAAGCAGTCCAACATCTGTATATAGATGCGCGGTAACTGCATTGTAATTGCCTGTACCGAGGTGCACATAGCGCTTGATGGTATCGCCTTCTTTGCGCACTACCAGAGCCACCTTCGAGTGAATCTTCAGACCGAGCAAGCCATAAACAACATGCACGCCCTGACTTTCAAGAGCCTTGGCCCATTCAATATTACTCTCTTCGTCGAAGCGCGCCTTTAGTTCAACCAAAACAGCCACTTGCTTGCCGTTCTCTTGCGCTTTCAACAGAGCTTCAACCACAGGCGAGTTTTTACCGACTCGATAGAGTGTAGCCTTGATTGCCAGCACATTAGGATCACGTGCGGCGGTATTGAGGAAATTGACCACCGGCTGGAATGAATCATAGGGATGATGAAGAATGATGTCTCGCCTGGAGACCGCCGCGAAGAAGTCTTCTTCATTCTCTAAGAGTTCGGGATCTAAAGGCTGAGGAATAGCCGGCACAAAACTGGAAAACCTCAAATCATGCCTGTCTATGCCGGCGACAAACTTAAGCGAACTCAAAGATATTCGCCCTTCAACTAGATAAACGTCATAGGGTTCGATTTGCAGATTGCTCATCAAAATTTCGAGTATATGCGCAGGCATGGCATGGTGCACAGAAAGACGCACCACATCGCCAAAGCGCCTCTGTTTAACACCTTCTTCGGTGGTCTCCAACAAATCGCCGGCTTCCCATTCTTGAATTTCCACCTCAGCATCGCGGGTGACATGAAAAGGATAAGACTCAAGCACAGTCATGCCGGGAAAGAGACTGGCCAAGTTGGCTCGAATCAAATCATCCAACCAGACAAAGGTGTTTGGGCAACACTGTATACGAGAGGACCTCTGACTGGGAGGTTCTTGCTTAACCACTGGTACAAGCTGAGGCAAGCTATCTGGAATCTTCAGACGGGCAAAACGTTCCTCGCCGCGATGATCGCGAATGAGAACCGCTAAATTGAGAGACAAATTGGAAATGTGCGGAAAAGGATGTCCGGGATCAAAAGCCAAAGGAGTGAGAACCGGGAAGATTTTCTTCTCAAAATAATCGCGAGCCAGCTCTTTTTCTTCTTCAGGCAACTCTTCGAAAGTGGTCAGGTTTATACCTTTACTCTTCAGTTCCGGAATAAGGTTGACTGTCAAACAATCATGGGCGGTGGCAAGCAATCTTGTCACTTCCGAACTGACTGCATCAAGCTGTTCCGAGGGGGTCAGTCCATCCAGACCGGTGGTAAAGACACCTGATTCAATCTGTCTTTTTAGCCCAGCCACACGCACCATGAAGAATTCATCAAGGTTGGAGCCGACAATAGAAAGATAGCGAAAGCGTTCCAAAAGAGGGTTGCTCTCGTCCATTGCTTCTTCCAAAACACGCCATTGAAAAGCTAAAAGCGAAAGCTCGCGATTGATGTAATAGCGACTATCGCTGAGAACTATCGGTTCACTGGGAGCAGTGACTGCCAGATGGGGAGGTTCGGTAAGCTGATTGGCTGGGATTAAGCTTGAGTAGACCGACGATGGCGGTAAAGTATTTTGCGGCATCGTCGAAATACCGGCATTGACGGCAGCATTAAGAGCTTCTGCCAGCCTCTCTATGGCCGGTTCAGGCGGCAAGCCGGAAGCACCGGCGGCAGTAGTATTAATTTTGTCTGATGCCGGTCCGCTCTCTATTGATGAGGCAAATTCGCCAGGCTGAGCTGGGCGATTATTCATTCTTGACTGCCCCTCGGTGAGTTCGCTCCTCTGGTTATCACCATTTGGTTCATGGTGAGAAGAGACAAGCGCATCAAGGGCTTCGGAACGCTTGATTTCAGTCGTTTTTCTGCTGTTAGAAGGATCTGGCTGCATAGATTAAATTATAGGGCATGCCAGCTATATCCGATACAGAAGTGAAGCGTTCCGGCAGAGCACCGACTCGGCAATCTTTTCTCTCAGAGGCGCCTGACAACCCTGCAAGGCTTCGGCTAGCCCAGACCTGTAATTGAACATGCCCCAGAAGTGACTCTCCGGCTGGCTATGCCCGTCAGAACCGGCTAATAGCTTTTCATAGGGCGCCATTGCCAGTGCTTCTTTGATACTCTGGCTTAGAGCCGGTGCGGCAAGAAATGAACAAAGAGAAAGATCGAAATAAATCTCCTCGTACATAGAAGCAAGATAGGCAGCTTCTTTAACATATGGGTAAGTATGAAGCAAAACCAGCTTGGGCAGCTTAGCCAAACGAGAAAGGGCGCGAATAAAAGGCTGTAGTTTCAAGGGATTGGACTCTTCCAAAAGTGCGTCATCATCACCTAGTCCGCAATGAATCTGTACCGGTAAATGTGCCCCCTTGGCAAAGCGAAAGGCCTCGCCAAGTAGAAGCAGATAAAGCGGTGCGTGCGAAGAATCGATGCGCCGTGACTTGAGCAATTCGCCCCTAAACTCTGTGTAATCGGCTTCCGGAAGAGATGCCGGGTCGCCAAAACTCTCGAGCTCTGGCAGTTTGTCCGAAAGTGAAAGACCACCGCGATAGGCTAGAACAGACTTAAGAGCAACAGTGTTTATTGCACCGGTGGAAAGATTGCTTAGTTTCTCCCTGACAAAAGTAAGGCAGCCCTGCAGAGTATCTTCGCCCGTGATTGCTTCTTCAAAGAGAGCCTCTAGCCTGAAGACTCTATAGATGCGGCGGTCGGGTCCACATATAGAAGCGAAGTCCGCTAGTTCAAAAAAGCCTTGGCAGAAACCATCATCAATCAGCAAAGTCTCAAGAGAGGCAAGGTCGAAGAGCTTATGCAGATGCTCATGGCTAGAGCCGGCTCGCACAGTCATATAGTCTTCAAAGCTGGACACATCGAAGCTTCGGCAAAGTTCCTCTTTGAGCAGCTCGGCATTTAAACTACGCCCTGCCATCTCTTTCATTCGGGGCTGACTTGACTCAGTCAAAAATGCGAAAAAATCTGACTCAGCACGCACTCTTAGATAGTCGGAACTGATGCTGTGTGCATGATTGTCTATGGCCTTAATTTCAATCAATTCGGTCACTAATAGCGCGCCCGATGTACAGCATCGCTGAAAGCAGGGTCGTCTTCAAAAGCAGCGGCTTCCGAAGTCTTAACGATGATGTAAGTGTTGGCCAATTCCTTGCCAAGTGTATTCATCAAAAACAGGTCTGCTTCAAGCTCGGTCAAAGCCTCATTAAGACTGCGGGGCAGAGGTTCGACGCCGTGAAACTTTTGACCGGCATCATCAAGATCGGCAGGGTCAACTTCAACAGGAGCAGGCGGCAGAGCCAAGCGCTTGATGCCGTCAAGGCCACAAGCTAGTATCGCCCCCAGTGCCAAATAAGGATTGGCGGTGCTATCCACGCATTTGATCTCTATATTGGTCGAATCACTCTCCCGTCCCCGATAAACCGAGGGCACTCTAATTGCAGCTTCACGATTTTCGTAACCCCAAGCTGTGAAAGCCGAACTCCAAGAATGCGGTCGAAGCCTCTTATAGGAATTGACCGAGGGACAGGTCAGAGCGACCAAACCTTTCAGATGACTATGCACCCCGGCAATGAAGTGCATGGCTGTTTTAGATAGACCGCTCTGCTCTGCGCCGCCTTCTTTGCCGGCTTCTCCGTGAAAGAACTGATTAACCCGTCCATTTTCATCATAAAGTGAAAGATGTAAATGACAGCCATTTCCGGCTTCTTCCACGCTGCGCTTAGGTGTGAAAGTGGCGTATAGTCCGCGACCGGCCGCACAGGCTTTGACAGTTTCTTTGAGCAGCAAATAGCGATCGCAAGCCGAAAGAGGCGAGGCGGGAGCGATGCTCAATTCATGCTGCCCGGGTCCAAGTTCGGGGTAATACTGTTCCAACTCCAGACCTTGTAAGGCCATCAATCGCACCACTTCGGTGATGAAACCATCGGCCATATCCATACTTTCGCTCGAGAAGCATAAGCCTCTATCGATGTGGCGGAATTCTCCATCTTTAAGCTCGCCGACAATAAACTCCGGCTCGAAAGCAGCCTTAACTGAAAAGCCCATCTTTCCTGCTTCTTCCACTTGTCTTTCCAGAAAGCTGCGACTGCAATGCGACCAAGCCTGACCTGATAGTTCCTCCATGCGGCAGAACATAGCCGCCGAAGCCTGGGTGTAGGGAAGGGCAGTGAATGAATTGGTATCAGGCACTAGCCTTACTTCACCGACAGCTCCAAGACCGGTGTCGGTTTGCAGCTGATCTAATAAGTTCTGAGCCATAGAACCCTTGACCACGCCGATGCCGGAGACAAGTCTCTCGGGCAGAGTCTTGAGACTGGAAACCTTGCCTCTCAAGATGCCTGAACCGTCGCAGAAATAAAAGCGAACAAGCTCAACACCCTTGGCTCGGGCTTGTCTGATTAGATTCTCAGCATCACTCATAAATCCTCACCGCTTGCGTCTTACGGCCGAGTCAACCGCTTGCATCGACTTGTCTTCGTCTTTCTTCGCCTTCTTGCCCTTACCAGAAGATGCATGAGGTGATGACTTGGCGCTTCTACCACTACGGGAGAATTTCACCTGCTTGCAAAGACTGCTGACTCTTTTTGCCCGATTTTTCAGCTCATCAAGGTTGTCTTTGCTGGCTTTGTTGCCAAAGAACATGGCTTCATAGACTTCGAAGAAATCGCCCAAAGCTTGGGGTAATTCATCGGGCATAGTACCGCCCTGCTCCCGCCTCTCTTTTGAAATCTCTCCAACTTTAGTGACATACTGTTTGCCGCTCTCAGTGGCTTCACGTTCCAACTGCGCCTTCCTCAGGTCTTTCATCAGAGCTTTATAGACAGGCCACTCGGGTCCGCGGGGATAACTCTCCTTACGATTTTTCAAATAGCGCAACAGAACAATCACACCATATATGATACCGGCGAGGGCAATCAAACAAGAAAGGGCAAATGTGGTGACGGCAAAGACTTTCTTGGGCGTTATGCCTTCACCCTCATCAAGTCCTAGTTGTTCATTGAGTGCCTTGATCAAAGTGCCGAGATTGTAACCTTCCTCACGCTTTTGGTCGGGCAAGATACCATCAGGAGTGGCATCAAACGAAATCCAGCCATAGTCTGGGATATAGACTTCCACCCAGGCCAAGCTGTCGGAACCATGTATCTCGTATGTCCCATTCACCTTGTTGAAAGTGCCCGATTGAAAACCATTGACCACTCGGCAAGGCAGACCTTGCTGGCGGCATAACACGGCAAGAGCAGTGGCGAATCTTCTGCTGTCTCCAGCCTTGCGCCCAAAGAGAAAATCGTAGATTTTGTCGCTGGATGGGCTGGAAGCTTCTTCAATCGGAGCTGTTTCAGCCGCACCGTCACCGCCTTGAACAGGGGGTGCGGCGGCATCGAGAGCTTTATCTAGATCTTCATTAGATAGACTGGAATTAGCTCTAACAGCAAGGCAGAGTTTCTCTGCCTGGACAAACCAGTTTCCAACGCCACCAATAGCTGCATCACCGAACTGCTTAACGGCTGGATCGATACCGTCAGGCAATTGCAAGTAATTGGCCAGCTTTTCGCGCAAAGCCGCTTCATCTTGGGGGCTGAGCGGCTCGGCTTCACGCATGGCCGTCAAATCACTGACCGGCCAACTAGACGACATTTTGTACTGAGCGCCTTTGCCGACAGGCTCGGGGAAACTCAGACGTCCATAATCGTCGACCACGGCTGTGCTGCCGGAAAAACCAAGGCTCTGTGGAATCCAACAGGAAGGCAGGTCATTGCCAATGTCCATCAGTATTTCATAGGACTGAGTGAGATCGACATAGGGCATCTTTTTAGGCACACGGAAAGGCTGTGCCTGTCTGAGATCGTACTGCGACTTATCCGACTTGGAGATCAGATAGTGCACACTCTCGCTAGGACCAAAGCCAGCTTCTTCCTTCTCTTCTTTGAAGAACTTATCCCTGGCTAGCTCAAGGTCTGCTTCTTCCTCAGCGCTAAGCTCTTTCAAAGGCTGCCCGTTTGCATCTAATTGCACTCCGTCCTTTAATACAGGTTTGGAGTTTGGCCCGGCATCAGTCTTAATTTCAACGATTTTGTGGGAGAGATTCTCCTTGCTGCGGGTCCAGGTGGAGCCGTCGAAAGTATCATAAGCACTGAGTCGAGGATAAAAAAGACGGGTGCTCATCACCCGGAAGAGAATCAGCTCGGAGAGTCTATCACTATGCCTGGCATCGACATTCAATTGCGAGGGGAATAGTTCCGGCTTGAAATCACGGTAAAGAGCTTCTTTCTGCGCTGGAGTAAGCGGTGTCAAAGGTTTTGGTTTGGCTTTCTGCCCGGCTCCATCTTTGCCCTTTTGATTTTGCTTGTTCTGGGCATTTTTAGCGGCATCTTTACCGGCATTTTTGGCAGCATTTTTAGCTGCCTCTTTTGCTTTCTTCAAGGCCTCGGCTTCAGCTTTCTTACGAGCTTCTTCCTGCAACTTCTGCACTGCGGCAGCAGCGTCAGTTTTGGCATTTTTCTCAGCATCCTTGCGCGCGTTCTTCTCTGCGTCTTTTTTTGCTTTTTCTTTTGCTTCTTTTTCGGCTTTCTTCTTCTGCTCCTCAGTCAAAGGCGGCTTAGCAGCAGCTTTCCTAGCCTTTTCTTTTTCAGCTTTCTCTTTTTCAGCCTTAGCTTGCTCTTGCTTTTTCCGTTCTTCCTCTTTCTTGGCTTCCGGTTTAGGAGCATCAGCCTGACCGGGTTTTACAGTACTCTTCTCTTCTTTCTTACCTTTTTCAGGCTTGAGTTCCTTATTTGGCAGATCAATCTTCTTGAGACTATTTGGGTCATAGGGATTCTTCTTCACTTCGGACTTTTTATTGAGATCGGGAAGAAGGCGCATCAAGCCCTTGAAATTGAAATTTTTGAAGCTGGAGACAATTACGTCGATTAGGTTATCTGAACGAGGCACGAAAAGGAAAACGACCAGAGCGGTGAGAGGCAGGGCAGCCATTGTCAAAGCGGTAGAACCTGAACGTCTGCGCTTGCGATCACCGCGCACCAGAGGCGCCGGCAGCATCGGCTTGGTTAGCCAATTATGCTGAGTGCGCGACATGCAATCAAAATAAAGCATGGCGCAACCTAAACTTATATAGCTGAAGACGACCATTCCAAAGTAAATGCCGCGCACGATTGGTGAGAGGGCGCAGAGTATGATGGCACCAAGCAAGGCTGAAAGATTTATATCGGAGCGACTCTTCAAATCGAAAGTGTGTAAGGCGAAGATGCCTGCGACAAAGTGTACGACCGGTCCCCAAAAGTCGGCGGCTGAATTGACCGGGTGCAGAAACTCATTGAGAGCGTTGGCGCCAACCGCCAAGACGCCCACGAGAACCACCCATTGCATCCAGCTCTGTCTCTCGTTGCGGTTTTGATAAGCAACAATTGAGCCAATTAAGGAGAGTGTGACAAGTAAGATGGAAACGCCCCAGCTCGTATTAATGAATACGAGCGAGCTGGCGATACAAATAAAGGTCATCGAAAAGACAATAAGTCTCAGCGGAATGGAATCTTCAGGGGCTTCAAGCTCTCGCTGGCTCATAGACTTTCCAGATCTCCTTCCCATTCCACCCGAGCTACTTCGGTACCGGTTGTAGGACCGAACTCTATAGCCTTATTACGGCGCACAGTTCCCCTAGCCGCCTTAGCATCAGGAACTTTCGATTCCTCGAAATCGACAAAGTCGGCCCAGTTAGGCGGTACTTCAATTATATCGACCGGACAACAGACCACATCGCCTTTACCTGGGCTATACTTGACTATTTTCTCGCTGGACGGCACCACAGTCAGTATCGGTCTATCATTAACATTCGACCAAGTTTCGCGATAGTCGATTACTTCGTCTACTTCATCAAAACTCATTCGGTCGGCAGCCAACTTGGTTATTGGCTCCACCCTGGCAAGTATCTCAGCCACCAAACCGAGCCCGGGAGGCATTTGAGGCAGGTCGAAAAGCATGGCCTGCACATCTTGCGAGCTCTGAGGGGGATTGATAAGCAGTCGAGGCATGTGCCCCAGATTATGACCAAGGTGAATCAATGAATTTAGCAAAGTGACGGTCAATTCGAACTGGTCTTCGTTTTTGTAACTGCCGCGCAGATTAAGCAAGACATCAAAGATGGGCAAGGTTTCAGAGTCGAACTCTCTGACCAGGAAGCGCCCCAGACGCGCGGAAGAAGCCCAGTGTATATGACGTAGGCTGTCACCGCTCTTGAACTCACGCACTGAGCGAAAGCTCGATGATTGCGGTACTATCACCGAACTTGATGTGGCATGCCCCATCGGCGAAGTGATGCCGCTCAGTCTATAAAGAAAGTTGCCTGAAATAGGATGCACATTAGGATAGACGGTAACCGTTGAGTTTTCTTTGTTCTGACTGTCTTTCAAACTGATTGATCTTTGCCACCAGGCTATACCGAAGGGGAAGCAGGTGGAAATCTCAATTGTCTCGAGGAAGTAAATACCGCGACGTAAACTGGGTGTGGGAAATGTATACCAGTCATCTTGCGTGAGCCAATCGATATAGCAAGGTTCGGGATTAAGAGTGACCGTGGAGGGCTTACCATCGGCACCACGCTTAACAAGAGACATGGTCAAGCGCAAAGCCCTAGTCGGAATACAGTTGGAAAATGGTGCCAGAGGAAAGTTTCTAGCCAGATGTATCCTTATATCTGTCGACTCGGCCGATCCCATTTCACTAGGCAAGGTATAAGCAGCCTTGATTCCCGAAAGAGACAAAAGTGGTATCAGCACACCCAGGAAAAGGGCCACAAAAAAGCCTGCCGACAAGAGATAAATCCACTCACTTGCTACGAAGGCGGCAAAGAAATAGAGGACTATAGAAAGCAGCAAAAACTTTACTTGGCGGCTCTCGAAATAGAGGGTATAACCCCTTCCAACCGGAATCTTTAGATACTTTCCGCCGGTGCCAAATGGGCGATCGGGCATTTCAGAAGGTCTAGACTGAACCTTCTGTTTCTTTGCTTTCTTATCACCACCACCGTCAAGCTGGGACGGGGATGGTCTCGACGATTTTCTCGATGAGTTCACCATGGCTTACCCGGTTGGTCTTTACTTTCGGAACGACACGATGGCCAAAAACACAAGGAGCCAGTACCTTTATGTCGTCTGGGGTGACGAAATCTCGCCCATCGACAAAGGCCAGCGCTTGCGCCGCTCTAACCAAAAGCCCACTGCCACGAGGGCTGACACCCAAGAGTATGGAGGGGTTTTTGCGGGTTGCCTGGACTATCTGCACGATATAGTTGACTAGGGCATCGTGCACAAAAATCTTTTTGGCGGCTTGCTTGGCGGCAATAACATCATCGACCGAGAGTATTGAATCGACTGCGAATGAGCCTTCTTGCAGCGATTTCTTGATAATCTCGCCTTCCATATCAGACTGCGGATAACCAAGCGACATTGAAATCATAAAACGGTCAAGCTGTGCCTCTGGCAGAGGGAAAGTACCGTGATGCTCAATTGGGTTCTGAGTGGCAATGACAAAGAATAAAGGTGGTAACTGCCTGGTCGTACCGTCACTGGTTACCTGCCCTTCTTCCATAGCCTCTAACAGGGAAGACTGAGTACGCGGAGTGGCTCGGTTGATCTCGTCTACCAGCAATATATTGGTGAAAATCGGACCCGGAACAAACTTAAAAACGCCTTCCTTTTGATCGTAGACGTTTACTCCGGAAACGTCTGAGGGCAGAAGGTCGGGCGTACACTGAATACGCTTGAAGTTACCCTTGATAGAGTTGGACAAACTCTTTGCAAGCAAAGTTTTACCAACCCCGGGAACATCTTCTAGGAGCACATGTCCGCCGGCAATAAGGGCCACTACCGCAAGCTTGGCGGATCTGGACTGCCCAACCAGCGCTTTACCCATATTCTGGACCAGGGCTCTGGCGGCATTGCTCATGTTTTGACCCTGCCCTTGCGGGTTGGCGACTGACTGCGGTCTATTCACTAAAGGCTCCTTTCTTGACTAGTCTATGTGGTCAATCCCCTAAATCATACCCCGCGACTCTCGGTCTAAACAGCACTCTACCCAAATCGGGGTAGTCAGTATGGTTTATCCGCACAATCTCTCTTATAATGTGAAGTAGTACATTAAGCGGTCAAGCGGGTAGACGATGTCCAACAATACCAAGTTAATCCTTCTCGGTCTGGGAGTCTGTGTGGTCCTTGGATTGGTACTGCAGTCGATTGTTGCCAATAATTTGTCGAAAACAATGAGCGGTTCGGAGCTATTGACCCCGGATCAAGCTGCCAAAAAAGCCCAAAAAGAAGCTCTCAAGCAGCAAAAAGAAAGACAACAGAACGCTGGTCACTAATTTAGAGACTGTCTCTTCTCAATCGGTGCTCTCCGCGCTTGAGGCGACGATAGTGGCACTCTGTGCTTTTCGATTGCGATGGTCGAATAAGAGCTGCTGATAGATTACATTGACTACGCTCGCCATTGGAATGGCGAAGATGATGCCGAGAATGCCATCCAGCCTGGCACCAATCATGATGGCGAGGAAAATCGTCACCGGATGCAAGCCGACCTTGTTGCCGATATATCTTGGGGCGACAAGATTATCTTTGATCCACTGCCCTACATTGAAGACGACAAGAATGATCAGAAATTGCCAAAGCCTGTCTAGTGGCACATTCTCCATACCGTTTACCAGAACCACCAAGGCGGCTGGCAGAAAACCCAGAAGGGGGCCGACTACAGGTACTATTTCCCAGACCGCCAGAACAAGGCCGAGCACAAGGGCGTATTGCACACCCAAAAGAAAATAAACGCCCATCATCACGAGCCCGAAGGCAAAGCCCATAACAATCTGCCCCCTAAAAAAGGACTGCAGGTTCAAATCGATTTCATGGGCCATTGAATTGAGCAGATCGTGTATACGCGAGGGCAGTCGTTCGATAAGTCGATTCTTCATGGCGTGCCCGTCTAAGAGAAAATAAAAAGATAAGACCAGGATGGACAAGCCATATAGAGCCCAAGTCGTGGTCATCATGGCCATTTCGCTCATGCGACCGACAAAAGCGCTGCTGTCTATACTAGGCAAACCCTGAGCCATCTTAGAAATCATGTCTATAGCTCTGATTTGAATCTTAGCGGCAGCCAATCTTTCATCCAGAGGAGTGAGGGAGCGAAGAAAAGTCTCGACCAGATGGGGGACTTGCTTGAATGTGTTGGAGAAAAACAAATTGATCTGATACACCATAGACGGTACCACTATCAAAAAGGCAATCACGGCCAGGGTCAAACAAACTCCATAAATAATCACAATCGAGGCAGCACGATTCTTCAAATGCCGGCTGAGCCAATCCACCGGATTAATGAACATATATGAAAGGAGAATTGAAATACCCAAGATGCGAAAAACATCGGCAAAGAAGTAGAAAAGGTAGATAACGGCGATTATCAGCAGCACCGAAAGCAAGGCAATGGTAAGACGGCGCTGCAAAAGCTCCAGAGAAACTACTTTCTCTTGCCGCTCGCTGTTTTTCTCGGGCTGACTGTCCATTAATCTTTACAACTGCAAATATCTATTCTCTGAGAATAATACCCAGAAAGCAAAGCTTCCGCTCTTAGCAAAGAGCTTTGTCTGCAAATGAAGATAAGCTATCTAGTTAAAGCAATGCCACTAGAATGTAAAATAGTAAGAGCCAACCCGTTTCTTCAAAAGCCTTGGTCCAAAAGCCTTATTCAGATACAAATGATAGACCTGACACACGCATCCTTTTACGATCTGGCCACAAGCAAAGACTTCTGGCTGGAGATGAATCCTGGTTTTTCCATATCGGAGAAAAGCAGCAAAGTTAAGCACATTGTGCAAGCAAAACAGGTCAAACTGGACGATAAGAAGCTGAAGCTGGTGCAGGAGCAGCTGCAAGAAGAAGGCTATTTCAAGCTGGATGAAGTATTGCCCCTGGAGGATATGCAGCGACTAGCCGGTCTTGTTGGCAAAGTTAAGAGCGAGAACTGGCCATCTGCTTTTGCCTTTGTCTATGACGAAAGCTGGGAACTCTTCTTTCACTTGCACGGACTTCTCAGCATCCTGCTTGGTGAGAAGTATCAGGTGATCCCGGCATTCTGGGCCTTTTGCGTGGAACCTGGTGCGGCAAACACGGGTTGGCGCCCGCATCGCGACCGCACGCGCCAGACCACGGTCGACAACAAAGGACGGTCTATTTCACTCAATGCCTGGATTCCAATTACTGATGCTGATCCGATGAATGGCTGTATGTACATACTGCCCGCCCATCAAGACGTCAATTATCCAAATAACCTGGCCACTATGGGGGTGGATAACCTACAGGACGTAAGAGCAGTACCAGCCAAGGCAGGCTCGGTAATAATGTGGAATGAAGCCGTTTATCATTGGGGTGGGCGCTCCAGCAAATATGCCGGACATACCAGAATGGCTATGGCCCTAGCCTTCCAACGAAAAGACCATAGCCCTTTCGAGACTCCGCTTTTGAAGTGCCTGGAATTGCCTACATTTGAAAGTCGCCTTTCCCTGATTGCCTATCAAATGCTGCGCTACCAAGCCCAGGGCGCGCTTTCTCCAGTCTTGCGCCAATTATCGGTAGAACTGGCTAGACTGGGCAAACGCCTGGTAGTTCATGACCAGGGGGGACCATTCTACTATGACGCAATGGGTGAATACACCGGCGAGTGGAGGGGCATCTGAACTCCAAGCCGAACCAACCTGCAACGAAAATCAAGTTGCTTGTGGCAGTCTTAGTGCTAGCCATTGGTCTTGATATAGCGGGAATGGTTTTTTTCTTCTTGTACATGGGCAACCAATCTAAATTGAGAGGCATCAAGAAAGAAAGAGATGTCTTAACCAGCAATATCAATCAGATTGGCAATATAAATGCCTTTAAGCAAGGCGAACTGGGCGAGAAAGGAGCTCCGGAACGGGAATATTTCATAGCCGAAATTGACGGCACCGAAAGCCTATACGCCTTGTCACCGCCGATGATACCACAGGCAAAAGAACACTCTTACTTAATTATTTACTTCCATGGCATGGGTTCTACCTATATGGAACCCTATATGGCGCCGGTGGACAAGCCAATCGCCCAAGCATTGAGAGAAAGACTGCAATCAGCCGCCTTTTTGTCAGTTGATTATCGAGGCAAAACTTCTTGGCTCAACGACAAAGCCTTGGCCGATACCAATCAAAATGTTCGGGCTGTGCTCAATCGCTACCCTACTGAGAAAATCATTGTGGTTGGTACTTCCATGGGAGGAGCTTCGGCGCTGGCCTATTCATTTCTGGCAGCACCAGAGATAAAGGAGAAAATTGTGGGAGTAATCGCCTGTGAAGCAGCCGGCGATTTAGCAGAGTTATTCAAGACCACGAATTCTAAGATAGTACAAGCAGGACTCGCCGAAGCTCTGGGTCTGCCTGAGCAAAGCAATGCCGCCTACAAAAGACATAGCCTATTTGAAAGGCTGAAAGAAACCGAGACCAAAGAAAGTCTAAGGAAGATTCGCTTCGCCGTGCTCTCGGCAAACCAAGATGATGTGGTGCCGGTAAAGATGCAAAAAGATATCGTATCCGCCCTGCAGGAAAATGGTATAGCTGCAGAACTGATAAGCTTTGACGAGAAGCACGGCGTACCTCCTTCCAGCCAATATTTGAAAGGGCTGGAATATGTTATGTCGGAGCCGCCTATCAATTCTGGAACGAGATAATGGTCTAGACTAGTCCTAAAGACCAGTCTAGAAATTAGCCTAAGAGTTAGCCTTTACGCTTACTTTTTTCCAGTTGCTGCGATAGTGCAACTTCTTCCATTTACCTTCATGCTTGACAAAAACATCGGTACTGTGGGATTCCATAGCAATTGGAGTCTTGCCGCTCACAGTCTTCCTAATGACGAAGGTGACAGTGGCACGGTCGCCACTGACCTGAGCATAGGGATGCTCTATATGATAGGAAACGGTGCCGCCCTCTGAGTCTTGTTTCGACTTCTCATAGCGTCTTTTCATTTCAGCCAAAACGGCTTCACGACCGACAATCAGTTTCTTGCTGCCTTCATCGAAAGTAGAGATACTCTCGTCCATATAGTCGCCGACAGTAGCAAAATCTCCGTCGTTCAGAGCCTTGACCAAATGGTTGAGAGTATCGATAACTTTCTGAGACTCTTCACATGCGGCGTGGGGAGAGGTGCATTTAACATGACAGCCGTGAGCTTTCTCAGACTTATTCTTCTCAGCGTTATCGGCTGCTTGATGATTCCCGGCATCATCAAGAGCCGATGCTTGAGTCGGTAGGCCGACAAAAGTCCAGATTGCCGAGACGGCGATTAATGCAATAAATCTGGTTATAGCGCTATTTTTCATGATCGATTGTCTCCGGCAATTCAACTCATATTCTTTCTTTCTATTAGCGTCTTTATCGGCTTTCATTATTGCGCTTGCCTCATTGCCTGCTCAACATCGCGAAGTGCCCGATCGTTGTCTCGCATATAGGCATTCACCCTGTCAAGTTGGGTCTGCAGATTGCTTATCTGCTGCCCGAGTCGGTCAGCTTCAGTCTGCAAGTAGCGCCGCTGATCGAGCAAAGAGTCTCTGCTTTTGGCAAGACTGTTATAGACCTGCTGCGAACTCTGCCCATAAGCCAGGCTATAGGCTGCTGCCGAAAAGACAATCTGCACGGTCAAAACAGTAAAGACCATCCATCTGGATACGGCGCCGGAAGCACGCATAAACTACTATCTCCCAACAGATATTTGCTACTAGGACAGTTTAACCGAGATATAGCTCTTTTCAAAGCATTTCTAATAAAATGGACCCTTTCAAAGTCAGCACTAAAGACAGTTTTATTTAAAGAGAAAACAAGCGAAATTGAGTGAACTATGACTGAAGCCCAATTTACCAAACAACTAATCGACTCTCTCATCGCCCTTGGTCTCATAGAAGACCTGGGAGGACTGCCGGAACAGGCTTGCCATCTGGAGAGTTTCCTTTCCCCTGAGAAGTTATCCGAACTGATTGCCCTAGATATCACCACCGCGGCTACCATAGCCGCTGATGCCAAAGTTCAAGCCAAACTGCTCCTCAAAGAATCGGCAGTTCTCTCGGGTCTGGAGTTTTGCAAGCGGGTTTTTAGCTGTCTCGACAAAGACATCGAAGTCGAAATTCTTAGACAAGACGGAACCTATATAGATGTAGACAGAGGGGAAAAGATCGAGATTGCTCTGATAAAGGGATCGGCCAGAGCAATCTTGATTGCCGAGCGACTGTCTCTCAATCTTGTTCAACGCATGTGCGGCATCGCCACCAATACGCGCAAATATGCTCAAATAGCAGCGCCCTTTGGCATCAAGATACTGGACACGCGCAAGACCATACCAGGACTAAGAGCTATAGAGAAGATGGCGGTTCTAGCTGGTGGCGGGACAAACCATCGCATGGGTCTATATGACGCGGTCTTGGTCAAGGATAATCATATTCGTGCGGCCGGTTCGATAACCAAAGCAGTAGAGAATGTCAGAACCTATCTTAAACAGCAGCCGGAGGCCGCAGCCCGTCTCAAGAAAGACATAGAAGTAGAGGTTGCCAGCTTGGTAGAACTGCATGAAGCGCTTGATGCCGGAGTTAATGCAGTCTTGCTTGACAATATGAGTCCAGACCAGGTTCGCCAGGCTATACAGACGATATCCAATCTTAAGAAGAGTTGCTTTGTTGAAGTCTCAGGCGGTGTAAATCTGTCAAATCTAGAGACATATCTGATTGACGGAGTAGACGCTATATCAATTGGTGCGCTCACCCACTCTGCCGTTAACATAGATCTCTCACTTGAATTCTAGATCTTGGTTTTTAAGTGATTAAGTTTCAAACATAATCCTTCGCTTCAAGCGGCAACAAGCTCACCAGTTGGCTCATTCAAGCAAAGGAAGGTTTTTCCTTTTGCTGAGATGCTTTACATTCCAAAACACTAGCTAAGGGTATACACTTAGATACATCTTCAGGTTGTTTTTATTTTTCAACCGGTCAGCAAAATCGCTTGGCTAAACTGCTCAGCAAAATCCTAGTAAATCTTCCTCCTCTGGCGGAAGCGTTTACCGATTTGCTCTGGCATGAAATTTGTTTGTCTAGTAGATTTCCTGAGAAAAGTCGTCCAATTCAATAGTTCAAAGCACAGTAGTTCAAAGCACAGTTCAATTCTCTAGTCCCCGGTCAAAAGTCCCTAGTTCATCCCTAAGTCTCCAGTCCAAACTCCCGCTCCCCCAATCCGAACTCCCCAATCCCCAGTCCGAAGCATCAGTCCAGAATTCAGCCCCCTACCTATCCCACATTTAGATTCCAGATAGGAACAAGCAATGAATCCCCCGACCAAAATCTTTATTATCGATAGTGACAGGCTTTCGCTGGTTACTCTCAGCCTCTGGCTAGATCAAGTAAGAGACTTCGAGATAGTCGGCACCTCTCTTCCATCGGGCAATCTTGAAAGAAGAATAGGCGTAGCTGAACCCGACTTGGTCATTCTCAACATTTCCACCCCATCTATCGATGCAGTCTCGGTCTTGCGCAGACTGAAACAAAGCAGGCAAGATTTACCGGTCATCTTGCTCTATGACGGCGCGATGAAAGATCTAGAAGGTCCACTAGCGACCGAATCAGAAGCGCAGCTTTCTCCCGAAGTTTCTCTGAAAGACTTGGTTGATGTCATAAAAAAGTTCGGACTGAAGCAAAAGGTGGTCACAGGAGCTCCGCTCTACATGGTCAAAGCGGGCTGATTCTACAGTTCAACTACTGAACTCTAAACCTAATTGCATCAACTCAATATCGCCCTATTAATCGTAACGCTTGTCGCATTGAAAACGTCGGCGACGGTTCTGCTCAACGCCTCTAGAAAAGATACGTCTTCGCAGGCAGATTTAGATGACAAACTTCTGCCGGTGGAAGCAGCCTACCTGACTCAACAGAATGGAGGTTACGCTCTTTTTGTTCTGCTATTCGACCTGGTTCACCGTGAAGTGAAGGCGCCGGGCACTTTGCTTATTGAAGACAACCGCCAAACTTATGCCGGCAATCTGGCCACCGTAGTCAAAAAATCAATCACCGACTATTCAAAGAGAAAAGTAGAAGAGGCACTTTGCCTAGATATCAAAACAAATCCGCTAGGCTTTCTGATGAGACTGCCGCTATTGTTCAGATTGATCAAGGCTGGTCTTTTAGATACATTCAAAGAAATCATCAAAGATCCGAGAAATCTAAGGAAGTATGTTTCACTCTCTGGCTTAGCCAGACTGGCGGCTGAAATCGGAGCAACCTCATACAAGCAAAGACTGACCGATGAATTACGTAAGAATCTTCTCAGTCGAGGACTGATTTATGAAGAGTCAGTTAGGCAAAAGATTGCGCAGAAACTAGCACTGGCGGCAATAATTTTCGAAATCACCGCCGCTCTAATTTTGTTCTACACCTTTGCGCCCTGGACATCAGCTCTGGCTGTCTATTTGACGGCGGTCTTAGGAGCACTGTTCATCAAAGTTACTATTGGGGCAAGGCATTACATTCCTTACTATAACGAACTGATGAACATTCTCTCGCACAGTGGAAAAGTCAACTGGAGAATGAGCTTGCTCACTAGTTTCCTGAAGGTGATCAACTTCCTTCTCTACAGCCTTGCTTATTTCGCCTTTGCTCTGGTCTTTTCAATAGGATCTTTCATACTCTTTGCTACCCAAATTGTTACCGGTCTTGACGGCTATCTCATGCTCTTGGCTCAACTGCTTGTACAAATCGCCATCTTCAGCCAGCTTTGGCAAGCCTACACACTTTATCAGAACGATTGCGCCACGCCTAAAGGGATGAAACTAATCGCCGATATCAAAGCCAAGCATCAAGGACTTTCCAGCTTCAATGCCTTAAAATCAATGTTGACAGATAGCGGTTACAACTCTGAAATGAGTTACATGCTTGCTGTATACGGTCCTGAGACCCTCCTATTTCTTTAACAACTAGAGACTAAATCAATTGAAATTTCCAAAACAGCCAAGCGTTATCATCACTGGTGCCTCCACTGGTATCGGCAGAGGGCTGGCGCTTTCTCTAGCAAATATCTATAAAGCTCGCATGGTTCTGACGGCAAGAAGCGAGACAGCCTTGCTCACCTTGCAAGAAGAAGTTAAGAAGCGGGGCGGTGAGGCATTTGTCATCGCCGGTGATATCACCAGCGCCGAAATAAGCGAGAGCCTTGTCGAGACAGCAGTAAAGCAATTCGGCAAACTGAATGTTATCGTTAACAACGCCGGCATGGGCATTGGCGGCAGCTTTTCTAAACTGACAGAAGAAGATTGGCGTAGAGTTTTCGAGGTGAATTTTTTCAGCGCGCTGAAACTAACACAGAAAGCGCTGCCGCATCTTAAGTCGCAGGATCACTCAAAAATTATCAACATTTCTTCTGTCGCCGGAAAAATCGCCATTCCCGGCTCAGTAAGCTATTGCGCCTCGAAGTTTGCTCTAACTGCTCTCTCGGAGGGTCTGGCAGCAGAACTCGCCGGTGATAATGTCGACGTTATAACTGTGTGCCCAGGCTGGGTGCGTACAGAATTCTTTGAGAAAAACAAGTTACCAGACGAGCGCAATCCTACAGTGATTGCACAGAAAAACGATTTTGCCGGTCTAATGATGAAGCACTTACTCAGCATCAGTACAGAAGAGTGCGTAAAAGAAATAATTGAGGCTATGGATAAAGGCGGCTCACAAGAAATAATTCTCACCATGCCCGGCAAGATAGCAGAGCGATTACACGGGATTGCGCCAGGCATGATGCGCTTTCTCGCCAAGCAAGTAAAACCTACTTATCGGGATTAGCTGGAAGATCATGCGCTGGTGTCTAGCCGAATATGGCACTTCAGAAGAACAGAAGAATAAGCGAGAGAAACTCAAGCTGATTGAGGACTTTTGGAACCAATTCGAGCGAGATCATCAAACTCTAAGGGAAGCCTACGAGAGAAGGGCGAGTGAATTCATCCTGCGCTGGATAGAAAAAAATCTGCAAATAATCGACGAAAACTTGATGTGGGAAATCGGTCAAGACATTATTAGCCAAGAAAATCGCCTCACTTTGGCGATAACGCCGGAAGGTAATCATCAGTTGAGACCGATGACCGCCACCATCATGGAGATGGCGCCGCAGATACCTGGTTGGCGCTTTACTCAACATAAAGCTCCAGCTGCCAGCAATGTCAAAGGCTCAAGACACTCAATGGCAAAGCAAGATTGGGACGATTTGGAAGCAGCAATCATAGCCAAGAAAACAAATTCATTCGACCTAGTTTTTCGCAGCCAGTTCATCAAATCCAAAGACAAACAATCTGACCTAGAAGAAGTTTTTCTAGCCGCCGATACTTTCTTGGGACAAGAGTACCTAGACCTTTGGATCGACTTGATATCGACAGTTCCGAAACCAAAAAAGGAAGGGTTCCTTTCAAGAATATTCTCGAATCGAGCAAAGGAGGAAGCGGAATACGTTTTCGTTCAATTTGATGAAGTGCGAACTAGGCTATCAGGGATGATCGCCGAACTAATTGATAGTCTTCCGGATAAGACCTTCATCGAGTCGGAGAGAAACCAATACTATTTGATCGAGCTCAGTGCGGAACATCACGGAAGAATCACGGCTAACACAATTGCACCTGAGGTCATTCTCGCAAAAGTTAGTCGCAATTTGTTTCACTCAGCCAACTTCTCAAAACATGGCGAAGTTTTTGCCTATATCAAAACCACCCTTGCCTCTCTAGAGAGCGAAGATTTGCAATGGCTTTACTCACTTGAGGAAGCAATAAATGCCGCTTTGAAAAAGCACGGCGTTGGTGCAACCTTGGGCACTGGCTTTGGACCGGGACTAGGTTTTGTAGACCTCGCCTTACTGGACGTGCACACTTCTCTAGAGATAATCAGACAAGAGCTGAATCGGGCAGAAGCCTCCAAGAACTCATGGGTTCTCTTTTATGACACCTATATGCGCGATGAATGGTGGGGACTCAGTGAAGACAGTCCGCTACCACCTCGACAACATGAGTCGGGATACTGAGTATCTTTTTTCCATGCTTTTCCTGTTGGCAACAGTCGACTTAACGGACCTATTTAGCTTGAAGAAAAATTCAAAGTTCAATTTCCATATCGATATTACTTTCTTGGGATAACAATATCGCCGGAAACCCTTAAAAACACGTTCATGAAACGCAGCCTACATTAGCCAAGTTAATATCGCCAATTAATCAAAAGGTCTCTCACTGATTAAGCGCCACCAGTTGTCATATCGACGACTTTCAGAAGCCGGAGATGCAGTACAATCGATGCAATGAACAAATCGTTTTACGCCTTTAGTCACTCTGCAAAATTGCTACTAATCGCTGTGGCGATACTGATCGGTTGCCCAGCCCATGCTCAAAACGGCAAACCGCAATTTTCTAATAGAAGAATTCAGCAGTTAGAGGCACTAAGCTCAGTAGAGAAGAAGATTTCAGACGATCCCCATAATCTCAAAACCTATCTAGTCAGAGCCGAAATTCAAAGAGAAAAGAAAGATTTCGAACAGGAAGTACAGACACTCAGTGAGGCAATTAAGAACATATCTAAAGCTGAAAGCCTGGCAACGCTATACGCTCTGAGAGCTGTCGCCGAAATGAAGCTCGCTCAGATGGAAGGACGTGGAAAATGGCAGGGATTGTACGAACAAGATCTCAAGAAAGCCTTGCAGCTCAATCCTCTGCAAGCAGACGCCAATAATCTCGCCGGTCAAAAACTGCTTGAGCAGGAGAAGCCGAAAGATGCAATTAAGGCCTTTGATATAGCGGTTAAGGCGGCCCCAAAGAACACAGACTTTCTCAAGAATAGAGCCCTAGCCTTGAGCGCTAATGGAGACAGTCGGGGAGCCTGCCGAGATTTAGAAGAGGCTGCCAAACTAGCCCCAGAACGCTATGACGTCGCCTTGATTCTAGCCAGCCTTTATGAACGCGCCGGCGAATTCAAGAAGGCTGAAACAAGCTACGACAAAGCGATCTCTATTCGTCCAAACAAACTAAACTTAAAGCTCGATAAATGCCAATTCTATTTTCGCACCAAGCACTTTCGTGAAGCAATAAAGGACCTGGACAAAATCTATGCCTTGGCGCCAAGTAATGATGATGTTTTGAGAATGAGAGGTGAATGCCATTTCAATCTCAAGGAGTATAGTAAGGCAATAAAAGACTATAGCAGCGCCATTGAAATGGCAGCAGAAGTAGCACCATTACTAAAGGCAAGAGCGAAAGTCTATCGGGCTATGGGTAAAGAAAACCTAGCCAAGGAAGATGAGAAAAGAGCGCAGGCAAACTAGATGTTCCAAAAATAGGCAAATTTGGTGAAAAACTTACCGGAAACAAAGAAACTAATTGCCATCTTGAGAGCAGTGGGTATTCTGCTACTCATAATGTTGTCGATTGCCCAAGCTGGGGGCAAGCCAAATCTCTTGGCTCTCGGCATCATGCTCTTCCTCGTGCCGCTTGGGTTTGTCAATCTCTCCCCGGCGTTGATGTTTGCTTTAGACCTGGGCGGGGCGCTGCTGAGCTCTTATCTTGCACCAGGAGAAGATGCCTGCCTCTATAGTTGTATATTCTCTCTAGTCTATCTCGCATTTGCCAATCCCATGATGGGTATTCTCTCGATTATGCTGGCACAAGTCGCCGCTCTAGCGCTCAAAATGCAACAGCTCAACAGCAATCTCAGTAGCAGCGGGCTTCCAGCTCAGCTCTTTCAAACACTTTGGCACACTGATTGGTTTAATTTTGCCGGCACCCTCATCGCACTATATGTGGTGGCCTACTCGATACATGCAGATAGACGCCGAGAAGCCGCTGACAAGTCTCTGACTGCACTGCAAGATTTGCAACTTCAGCTTGAAGAGAGAGAGAGGCAGAGGGAGAGAGAATCAAAGTCAAAATCAAAATCAGAATCGGAGACAGAAACTGAAACTGAAACTGACAATCGAGGAAGATCCGAGTTAAATGAGGGAAAAAGCGAATTAGCAGCTATGCTTGCCTCGGTTTCGAAGAATTTGATTGTAGCGCCCTCCGTTATTGTCATTTTGCTCTTGGCAGTTGTCTCCTGCCTGCAGGTAGCCGCCAACAATCTTGCCAATCAGTTCAGGTATAAAGGCGAGTTCATCACCGAAGCCAATATGCACAACGTGCCACTAATTTTGGCTGTGATACTACTGTTTTTGCTTGGTCGGACCAAAGGCAATCTCGCCTTTTTAGCACTAACCTTCGCCGCCGCCTTCTTTTTAACAGTGGCCGCTACATATTCTTTTCTCAACGGTTTTCAGACTATCTATTTCCTAGCCCTCTGCCGACTAGCGACCCTCAAACAAGGTACAGCCGTCCGCATTGCCCAGGCTTTAATTTTGCTTGGTTTTATTCTTTCGACTCAGATTAATCCTGCTGGCGTCTTTCCTTATGCCACCACCGGCAGTGGTCAGCTCGAACAGATTTTTCTCTTGCAATCTTTTTCATATGTTCAAGTAACTGGCGTTTTACTTTCATTGTTACTCTTGGCCTTGGTTGGACAAACAGGACAGCGCGCCGGTGAAACCGCCTCTAAACAAATAAAGAGTCTAAAGAGCGCCCGGAGCTTTCTCACCAAAACTTAGAGAGATTCAAATCAAACAATTGGATTTACACCAAAACCTAGAAAGCCACAGGCAATTTAGTATAGGCTCGACCGCCTAAATCGCCGAATAGGTCTACTCCATAAATTTGGAGCGGATTTCTTGCACTCTCAGGTCTATCGCCACCGCTTCTCCCGAGCGATTGGTCTTGCGTAAAAGGTCGGCATAGTTTTCTAGACAGGCAGCCACGAAAGAATGCTCTGGTCCAAGGGCGCGTTCCCAAATTTCTATCGCCCGCTTATAGAGACTTTCGGCTCGAACATGGTTTCCGTGCTGATGGTAGAGCCAGCCCAGATTATTTAGACTCTCGGCCACTTTAGGATGGTCGGGGCTGAGAACTTTCTCCCTTATCGCCAAAGCTCGCCGGTGCAAGGGCTCAGCCTGATCGAAATGCTCCTTATCGGTAAAGAGTGCGGCTAAATTATTGAGAGCACTGGCGACATTTGGATGGTCGTTTCCGTGTACCCGCTCTTCTATCTTCAAGACGCGGCGGAAAAGAGGCTCTGCATCAAGATTACGCCCTTGTTCATAATAGATATTGGCGAGACTGTTCAAAACTTCGATCAGACCAGTGTCCTCCACGCCCAAATAGCGCTCTCTGATCTTGATCGCCCGCTTGATCACTTCCTCCGCCTCAGGGAAGCGGCCTAGAGTAATGTACAAATCGCCCAAATTAGACAAAGCTGACGCAATGGCAAGGTGTTCAGGTCCGAGGGTCTTTTCTTGTACTGAAAGGGCACGCTTAAAAAGTGGTTCGGCTTCGGCGTAGCGCCCCTGAGCCAGATAGACCAGCCCAAGATGGTTGAGGGCGGCGGCGATATCAGGATGATCAACAGCCAAAAGCTTCTGCCGCATGGTCAGCGCCCGGCTGAACAAATCTTCGGCTTCTTCAAATCGACTGTCGTGATAGAGCAAGAGGCCAAGCGAAATCAGATAGTCGGCCAGGTCAGGATGCTCCGGTCCCAGCGACTGCTCCATCTCCGGCAATAACCTGAGCAAAGCGTCCACATTTTCGTCAATAGACATCTAGCCAGTGACCTTTCGCTTGAAAAGCTTCACTAACTTACTTA
>JAIETF010000059.1 GCA_019745415.1 Candidatus Obscuribacterales bacterium
TCTCTACACCCAGCTAAACCCAAAGAGATTCAAAGGCTTCGGTAAGGATGTGAGACTTTGAAGAGTTTCTTCCAATGGGGCAAGAGACTCAAAAATTGGAGGAGATCGTGTACTTTGACTGCAGCGTCCGTTAAATCCGGCTGATAGCCGGGGCTCCAGGTGAAGATCACCCTTGAAACGCCCAAAAGACGGATACCCCAAAAATAGAGAGGCAAAAAAAAGAGGGAGGGCTGGAAAATTCATTTCCCAAAACCCTCCCCAAGTCATCGTTTCAAAGCTTTTTCAAAGGCAATGAAACATAGCTATCGTTATCGCACCTTGGCAAACGGCTCAGGGACAAGGCTGTAAGCAATGATTTTTACTCATTCTAAACCGGAGTGGGAGATTCGAGAACTGGGAAGATCCCTCTTGCACGTGCAGAGCATGCTGATATTACAACCATCGCATTACGAAATTGTCCATGAAAGTTACTGAGCAGTAGGTTCAGGTAACGGCTTACCATCCTTATCAAACTTGGTAAAAAAGGCTAGTGCATTGGGATCCTCTGGATCCATTTTCAGCTTCTGCAAATTGACTTGTGCTGCCTTCTTGAAATTATCAGTAATCAGATAGAAGCCAGCAAGGTCAGTGAGTTGGTGCAAATTAGTTGGCTTTGCCACCTCACAACCCTTCTGAACGATCGCAAAAGCTTCTTTGTTGCGTTTTTGTACTAAAAGGGACTGACCTAAGAAAGTATAAGCCGGTGGATAAGAGGGATATCTTGAAATGCAACCACGAAGCTCTCTCTCAGCCTCCAAAATTCTGTTTTGGTCTATCATTAGTCCAGCCCTCCTAACAATAAGTTCTGCCTCTGGCGGTGGAGGAGACTTAGGAATGACTAATCTTTCCAACTTGCTGATCAGGGCATCATAACGACCTCCACCATTTTTCTTGTGGTACTCAATCAACTTTATTGCGTCGGCATAAGTACAACGAACGTTGATAAGAGCTTCAACCGAGTCATAGAAAAGAATCGGCGCTCTTAGTTCCCCAAGATAGACCGGCTTTGGATTTTCAGGCGTCTCGACAAACTGAGTACCAAATGCTGCGGACTGAGCAGAAGCCGCTAGAACAAAAGCTGCAAGCAGGTGGATATTCAATAGTCGACGAAGAATGTTCATATTAACAATCTAGCAAAATAAGCAGGTAGAAACAATAGCAACGGGCCAATTGATCAGTGAAATACAAAAGAAGAGTGGAAGCAGCGCCCTTGTGGACGCTGCTTCCTAGTCAACTTAGGAGACGGTTACTTATTGGAACCGCCAGCACCAAACTCAGCACCTCCGGTGCTTTGCTCTGAATAGTAGGACTCCTCACCAGCTGGACCAGGGTAGTAGTCAGGTAGACCACCCGGCTCAGGTATGGGTCCAGTAGGAGAAAGGGAACTGGTGTCACCCTCGAAGGGCTTCATCCACCAAGATGCTCTCCTTATCCACTCTGGAACCAGGTCTAGAATGCCTGCTTTTGATAGGATAGTTGCCACAAACATATTACTGTTTATGCCTTTCTCTGAAAGAATCGGGAATCGGTACTGCGGAAACTCCCAAGTGTTTAGGTTTCCAACCATCTCGTCAGCGGCAGTACTAGCTCGCCCGAACGAATACGGATCTCCAGAGATTATTGATGAGCCATTAAAGGTAAGTCCGAACAGACCGGATGTCAGAGGATACTTAAATGTCTCAGTTGGTCGTTGGTGTCCCTGGAATGGTCTAGCCATGGCATCAGCATAGCTATAGCGGTACGGAACAAGATTTGCTCCACCTCTGATAATAGTACCCTTGTTCTTAAGGCTATTAGCAGGAATGTTGGGAACAGCTTCGACCAAAGTCTCGCTAACATCACCTGTGTTGATGTCTGTTCCTTTCAACAGAATTGCTGTGTGGTACTTACCTTTCATTAGTGGATTGATAGCTCCGAGGTCCCAACCGAGGATAAACACTTCAAGTTTGCCGATTTGATCAATAGGGCCCGGGCCGGAATAGGTCAGACCATCACCAGTTCCCGCAGGTCGCAAGCCTATGGAATCAACTGCGTTAAGAGGCGAATTTCCCACATAGGCATTCATATTCAGCCCAGCTCCATAAGCTATCGGATCCGGCTGCAAGAACCTTCCCAACTTCGGCGAGTAATGACGCATTTTGTAGTAGTAGAGCCCAGTCTCACTGTCGTACCGCTGACCGGTAAAACCTTGGCTCGTTCCACTCATACTGGATGATTCGCCATAAGGGCTGTACTTGAAGCGGTTCAAGACAGCTCCTGACGCGTCAGTCGTAGCCACTACCGAACTTTGGTAGTTTCCATGGAAGTAGGTCTTTGTTCCTCCACTGGTAATTTGAATCAAGACTTCATCGAAACCCAGACCATAAACATAGCGTTGCTGCAGGGTGTTTGCGGTTCCGTCATAGTCGGCCAATCGTTGCCAGCCACTATAATAGAAATTGGTCTTGGTCCCTCCGACATTCTTTTGGCGCTGCCGCAAGGCAGGGTCGTAAAGATAATCGGCAACAATAGCGTTTGTACCCGCATCTCGAACACGAGTCATCATCCTTTCGGAATTGTACTCATATTTGAAAACTCCGTCATTAGTCAGGGTGCCATCAGTGCCATAACTGAAGCCTGTACCCCCGACAGACGGATATAGATTGACACTATTAGCAGTACCATAGGAAAGAGTGCCAGGAGCACCAGGAGTCCAGCGGAAATTAGCCGGATCGGAAACTCGCTGCGAAAGCATCTGTCCGACGGCATCGAAGGCATAGCTAAAGTTGACGTTAGAGCCCACGAAGTTATGCAGAAGGTCATCCACAGAATTATTCTTGTCAAACCCATAGCTAGTAGAGCAACCATTCTCATAAATGAGCTTGGTTCGCCGCGAAAGCGCATCGTACTGGAACTGTACCGCACTTGTTCCTGCACCATTCAGCTTGATATCGGTAAGACGATTCAGCTGGTCAAAGACTCGATCAATGTAATACCCATCAGGATAAGTCGTCCTGGTTTGGTTTCCATTGGCATCAAGCTGGTGAGTTACCGACAAACCATCCGGGTACTGCTCTTTGTAGAAGCGCCCAGCGCTGTCATAGAAGTTGGTGAACGTGCCAGAGCTTGGGTCTCCAGCGACAACTGGGGTACTGACGGTCACTACACGCCCAGCGATGTCATAGATTCGGGTCACAGTTGGCTGGCCGCTTGGGGTCTTAGTCTTGACACGATTCAACTCATCATAAGTCAGAGTGAACGTCGCGCCAGAGCGCATGACCAAAGTGAGGGGATTGCCATTGCCATCGCGACTTGTGACCTGTTCGAAGGTCAAATCAGGATAGGTAGCCTTTTCCAGGCGATCCAGTCCATCGAAAGAATAGGTGGTGAGGTTGTTTCTGGCATCCTTGATGGTTGCGACCTGCCCGTTGTCCCTGTAGGTGTAGGTGACGGCAGTAATTCCAGCAGGGTCCTTGATGCTCGAGACGCGGTTGGCATCATCATAGAAGCGTTCAACGGTACGACTCAATCCATCAGTAATTTTCCAGAGGCGCTGCAAATTGTCATACTGGATTACACTACTGACAACACCCAAGGGGTCTGTCATTGTGAGGAGTTTATTATCGGCAGTGAATGTCGATTGAACCGTTTGCCACGGATTTTCTGGATCATTTGTTTGCTTCTCCACCTTGGTGACATTGCTATTGTCGTCGTAGCTAAACTTAGTCAGATAGCTGAATGGTGAAGGTGCGGTCACCTGGGTGACGCGACGAAGGACATCAAAATCTGTCGTGGATATGTTGCCCCTCGGATCCTGAACTGTAGTCACATCACCTCTTGCGTTGTGATTGTAATTTACTGTCAAGTTAAGCCGCCCGACCCCGAAGTCAGCCACTGTCGAAAGAAGCCTCTCTGTGCTGACATCATAAGTGTTCTGAGCAACAACCCCATCGGGAGAAGTGACCGTCAAAATCTGTCCTCGCCCGTTATACGTCATTGTGACCGTAGACGAGCCAAGTCCAGTGACACTGGGGGAAACGACTGTCAGGAGGTTTCCATTGGTTGGGTCATAATTCAGCGTTGTGACACGGCCCATGGGGTCAGTAGCAGTCTTTAGCCCGTTCCATGTGGCGTCGTATGTAGCAGATGAGACGATGTCGGAAAGACCAGACCCGGGTTTGGCCTTGAGCGTATTCTGAGTGACACGATCTTTGACATCGTAGACAAATTCGATGGAGTTACCCTCTGGTACGGTCGACTTCTTGACGCGAGCCCGTCCATCGAAAACAGTGGTCGAAATCTTGCCGACCTGATTGATTGTCTTAACCGGCAGACCATACACCCCGTTATAAATAACGGAACCTTTGCCGTTCGGATTCACCTCCTGTGACCTCGAACCAGCAAAGAAGTATTGCCAGAGATTGGACTGATAGTCCCGCTGCTCCTTGACCCTGTCCAAGGAGTCATAGGTGTTTGTGGAAATGGCGACGGTTGGGTTGGCCGGGTAGAAATGCTTCGTCATGCGTCCTGGCAGATCGTACTCGAAAGTCCAGCTCTTGCCGTTCGGGTCTACCACCGCCGTCAGGTTCTTGCTTCCATCCACGGTGTAGCTGACACTGCGGCCGGTGCCATCGGATACGCTGGTTAAGCGATCTCCGGTATAGCTCAGGGTCAAAGTGCGCCCTAAGCCGTTTGATACGCTGGTCAACTTACCGCTTGTATATGTAAAGGTGACGGTGACTCCAAACGGTGCCACCCAAGTGGAGATCTTGCCGGTAGAGTCGAAGTTGAACTCCGTACCACCAAGGGTCTTGTACTTGTATGCTCCGCTAACAAGACTCAAAATGCCGTTATCAACTCGCGGTGGCGTATAGCTGCCGTCGCGAAGCTTGATAAAGAGCATTGACTTATTGCCGGTTGAAATCATCACCGCGTTATCAATCAGGTTATCGATGAACCACTGAGAAGCTAGAGCGCATGTGATGTACTTTGAGAACGGCTTGGTGAGGTCGCGCTGAATATCCACAGCGACATAAAGCTCGGCAATCGCAGCAGCAGCCCCAATGATGGAATGGTTGCCCATACCCATCAGAGCATCGGTTCCCTTCTGAGCGAACATCTGGAAGTTGTGCTTCCAGCCAAGGCCTAGCGGACCGTCCTGGAATCGATAGGCGGAGTTGTAGGAGCGGGAGAAACTCAAGCCATACGGGAAGCCCATGCTACCGATGTTGATGTCAGCCTGATTCAGCAGGTAATCACCGGTGAGCATGTCGATTGGTTCAGAAGATGTCACCGGATTGTAACCGATACCACCAGTTCCCAAGGCTGGGAGGGTGTTCCAACCAAGGCCAGTGTCTGTACTTCCCAATGCAGGCTGATAGAGGTCAAAGGTTCCGCCGGAGCCACAAGGAGTGCCGGTATCCTGATAATAAGCCAATTCTAGAGGTAGCTTATCCAACGACTGAGCACAGGTTGCGCTTCCGCCTTTCAAACCACCCTGGATAATCCCGAAAGTCCCGAATGTAGGAATGGCATAGTAGCCAAAGCCAGTCCATGAACCGCGGGTAATCTGCCCATCTTCAGGAATGCCGACTCGGTAGCCCCAGTCAATCCACCACGCCTTGATGTCATCTAGGTCGGTGGAAACATAGTTCGTCAGGTTTGGGCGCACATTAGCCACCCAGTTCGACGAAGACGCGTCGTAAATCTTCTGCCCGGCTGAGTTCGCTATATCAATCAGCGGAGTGGTACTCACACCGTCGATTTTGGCAAACTGGTTGAATATCTGCGTTTCCATCGCAACTCCGTGCATTGCAAGCACAGTGTCGTTGGTCGAGGCATTGTTGTAGTTATTATCCAGCGCACCGGTGCTCCACTTCACCATACCGATGTTGGTGTAGGGAGTGTCGAACCATCCGATGATGCCGGCGGCGTGGTGGTTTGCGGTGGTGCAATTGGTCAGGCGGTTGATGATATTGGCAAGCTGAGTGCCTGACGCATCCCACATCTTCCAGGTCGCGGCCATGGCTTCTCCGACGACCGCCTCCGTGTTTGAGGCTAAACCGGCAGCTAAGCTGGCTTTTTCCTTGCGGCTATGAATACTGGAAGCGGAAGCTCCGGTATTTCCAAAGGAGTGGCACAGCAGATAAGGCTTGCCTTCCCAGATCTGATACCAAACAGACTGGTCAGCCCAGGTGTAGGGATAGGGATGAACTATCTCAAGGAGAACTGAGTTAAATGACCCTGGAGTCTGAACAGAGCTTGTGCCAATCAAATTGCCATCCAGACGAAGCTCAGCCTGGTGGCTTGCATTAAAGAAGAGGGTCATTCTCTTTCCAGCAAGATCATCTGAGTAGAAAGTCGTGTCGATGGTGTCATAAAGGACGCGCATCGTCGTCTTGTAAGACGAAGGAATCGATGTCCAGACAGTCGGAGTCGAGCCAGGCTTCAGGAATGGGTGAGCAGTCTGACGCAGCGGGGTGGCAGCATCGTACTGGTTAATCGTCCGCCCGCCAAGGATTTCATCCAAGGTGGCGCCGTGAGCATTGGTCTTCATCCAGGAGACCAGATTGTTTGCCAGCGTATCCAGATTGTTCCGGATATTGGTCCGGTTCATGTTCTGAACATAGTCAGCGGTAATCGTGGCGCCGGAATTGGCATCGGACAAGAATGTCGCGGCATTGTAACCCATTGCAGATGCTAGGTTGGTACCGGCAACTGCTGTATAGGTCTTGAGTGCAGGGTCAAAGACGTAGTCTGTGCCTGATATCGTGACAACCACCCAGGTGTGACTGAAGTCCATTACCCACTCTGTGCCGTTGTATACTGTCGTCACCGGCACAAGGCAGTTTGCTAAGAAGTTCGAGGCAGAGAACACATTGGCAGGGTCTGTGCCGAGCCAATCGGCAGCCTGAGCTCCATTCATTCGTAATTCGCCGTTCACATAGTTGGCTGTAAAGCCCGCCTGCCGCAAGAGCTGAACCATGAGATCAGCCTGGTCAAACGAGTTCCCGAAACCGTCAATAATGGCTCCTACAGCGCCTTTCTGCAATCCATATGTGACATGGTTCTCGATGTTGTTGAACACCCACTCGTAGATCAAATCCAGGTCATTTCGCAGAGCGCGGGTCAATTCAACGATGTTTGCCGGTCCGGCAACGGTGTTTGAGGCAAAGCCGGGAGCGAAGGATTTCACTTCCGCACCAAAGGCCAGAGGACTTGCTGTTCTGGGTGCCTTAGGGTCATAGACTCGGTCAGGCAAGGGGCGGCTCTCAATACGCCCTTTCGCTGTGGCAGGGTCAATGGGCTGCTGCCGTGGAATCGGTCCCCATTCCCCCGGTTTAAACTTCTGGGGAGGAACTGGTTTTGCTGGCGCAACACCTTGCTGGTTGTTCGACTGGTTGTTATCTATGGTAGCCATATTCTTGGTTTCCTGATTTTCTTGGTTTGCAGAGCTGGTCGAAGAACTCCGGCTTTCTGATTCGGCGGGAGTCTGATTTTGGTCTTGCATAATCCTCTCCTGCTATGCCGTCACAATCGACGTGCGGTTACCCGCATCATCGAGGTTGTGGGTCTGCGATTGACCATTAGTGAGGTTGATATTAGTTAAACGCCCTCTCGTGTCCATGACATAGTTCGTACCAGGCATGTCCTGGACGCCAAATTGCGGAGCGGCTTGGTAAACGACCGTCAAGCCGCTGAGGTCTTGCATTGAGCCCCAAATAAATGGGCTGCCTTGGTACGCAAACGTACCAAGGTCTAAGCTTTTCTTAGCCATAATTTTCTCTGCTCCGATTACTGGCTGACTACCACGGGCCCACTCACGACTGCATTCTGCGTCGTCGAGCCCCACGTTTCGAAGAAAATGTCGACCACGCAGTTCTCGGTCGGCGTGAAGGTCACCGAGTACTGCGCGAACGCCGTACCACTCACCGTTGCCGAAACCACGTCGACACCGGGAGAACCCACACCGGCATAGCGACCGCCAGCCACGCGCAAGCGCGAGCTAATACCACTTGCGGCACTGTGCTTAGCCCAGTACTTGATAGTCGTCGGAACGTTGGCGGGGCATGCCACTTTGCCCACGTTCACTTTCAGCGGGCTGTTCGCCAGCGCCTTGGCATTGGGAGTCAGCTTCCAGGCGATACCGGAGCCAGGCTGCCCGACCACGCCAGTGGTGGTCACGGTGCCATAGTCGGTATAGATGGTGTTATTTGCAGCGTTGCCGCCTTCTTTCTGCGAATTGACCGAGTTGCCCGATGCCTGGTTGGTCGCAGGGCTACCAAGCTTGGTCAGCACCGCCGCAGGAGCACCACCGGTGTACTGCGTCCAGTTGTAGACAATGGCTCGACCACCTGCGTTATTGGGAATCGAAATCTGAGGAGCCGCCGAACCGCCAACCGTATTGGTGTCGAGCCCGTAGATTTCCACTTCGGCGTTGTTGAGTTGCACTTCACCTGAAGTGTTGCCGCGCGCCGCCAGATTGTAGCCCACCATCTCTTCCAGCGACTGGAAGTTGATACCGAAAGTGGTATTGCCTTCCGCCGTGTTGCTGCGGAAGAAGCACGGAGACTGAATATCCATGCCGATGCCGGTGTTGCCGGAGCAGTCGCAACCCGTAATCGTTGCATAAGGAGCCGCAACAAAGGGAGGCAACCTGATGCCACCCACATCTGCACCCCAGACCTTGGTATTGGTGATGCTCCAGTTGAGGTTGTCCGCCTGGTAGTTGGCCGTCGCCGGAATATTCAGGATAGCGGTCGTGCCGGTGCAGTTGATGAAGTTTGAACCGGCAACAGTGACCGCCCGGGTCGGCATGCTCGAGAATGAGCCGGTGCCGGCGCAGCCGCTGTTGTTGAAGCTGTATCCCCGCGCCGTCGAAACCAGACCCACGGGGAAGGCAGCACGCGCGAAGTTGAACTTCTCCACGGTCACATGCCCGGTCGTGCCGGTCAGGTTGATGCCGGAAGCGGCCCAGTCACTGCGGTCGATGGTCGTCCAGCCGGTCTGGGTAGACATATCAGTCGTGTTCCAGCCACCAGAAATGACGATCGGATTGCCACTTGCGCCGTTGGCAGAGAAGACCTGGTCGTAAACGGTGTTGCCGGTGCCAATCGAAACCACGGTCGGCTGCAGCATATAGAATGTGCTTGAGCCAGTCGCGCCTCGGTAGCCCTTCGCCGCGGTTGCTGCCGTCGCCTGCTGTGCGTCGACATACACCGTGGTGCCGTTCACGCTCTGCACGGGGTACCAGGTGGCATTGTCGGGCGAGATGAGTGTGTTGAGCGTCAGGCAGTCACTGGCGGTCGGCGCCTTGGCTGCGAAAATGTTGTCGATAAGAATGTTCGTCGACGCCATCGACGAGTTCGCCGTGATGCTCACGCTCTGAATCGAGGCGCTCAGCGCTGCACCATTGTCTACCGTCACTGCCGTCCACTGGTTGGCGTTCAGTGCCACGTTGATGGGGAAGGAATGAACAACGGTGTTACCGGCGGTGTCGCTGCAGAGGTTCAGCGTCAGGGCACCCGACGCTTTGGCGACGCTGCTCTGAATCCAGAAAGAGACCTGGCGATAGGCGCTCAGGTTGAGAGCACCGGTCGCGAAATGGGCGATCTTGCCCGTGGTGAACGCCGCCGCGCAGGCAAGCTTGGAGGCGTTGCTGCCCTGCTTGGGTGTCGGGGCAGTCGTGTTCGCCGTCGCCGTGACGTTGGTTGCTGCCGTCCAGGCGCCATCGTTATAGATAGCAGCAGTGATAGCTGCAGCGAGCGTCACCAGCGCCGAGCCTTTGGTCCAGGTGGCGGTGCCGCTGCTGGTCGAGGGGTTGCCCATGACTCGAATGACGTCACCGGCGACCGCAATCGCTGCTGCCGACGAAAGAGTCTTCTTGCGAAGGGCGAATGTTGACCCGTTGTTGGCATCATTGCCATTCTTGAGGTCTACGAAAATATTTGCCATTTGTTTTACCTTTGAATTAGGTTTCTGCCCTTGCTCTGCTAAGTGGCTTAGAGCAAGGTCGTGTGAATTTGGAGGAAATGCGCCTTTAGCGCTCTCTTCAAAAGCGAGAGCGCTTCTAGACCGGCGCAAGGTCAAAGCCAACTGCCTGCTGCACTGCAACAAGAGCTCGTCTTTGCGCAATTGGCTTTGGATTACGCCCATCTTTCATCGAAGAGAGAGAGCCTGGTACCTCAGCAACAGGCTCTCTCTTAAACTAGCGCTGCAAGACAAAAGCTCGCAGTTTCTTCGAACAGTCCTGCATTTGCGCCACACCCATGAGGCTTTCGGCGGTGTGCTGCTCATACACCAGATGCCCGCCCGAGTATTTCCGCAGAAGCTCCAGCGACTCCACCTCAAACATCTTTGCAGTACTAGCAGGAAGGTCAGACCAACCCGGCAACTCATGCAATGCCGGCACCGAAACTTCACCGCCAGCCTCTCTCGCAGAGTCATTGAGCAGCTTCAGCGCCTGACTGGCTGCATCCATCGGTCTGTGGTTGAAGCCACCGCCAAAGCCTGGCTGGCTCTGACCAAAATCTGGGAAAGGCGATCTACCAATGCCTGCGCCGATGCCCACTCCGAAGCTCTGCGGCTGAAAGGGGATATCGGGCAGCATTGCTCTCACTGCCGCCATCGGGTCAGGGACCATAGCGGCACTGTTCGCCAAACCAAACGGATCATCAAACCCAGCTGGCTGATAACCGTTCGCCAGCCGGTCATAACGACCACCAGCACGGTCTGGTTCAATATAAGGCAACTGCCCAAGTTCTTTCTTGTACCGAGACGCAACTTCATGTGCCAGGTCCCAGGCGTTGCGCTCCGGGCTTGCCACAGCAATAGAGGCCTTCAACCAACTCTTCTTTTCAATCTTCCTTAGCTCACCGACATAGACAGAGCCACCGGCGCGAAATAGCTTCCGACGCTTGAGAATAAGAGCCGATGCAGCCGGACTTGCCTCGATAAGCAAGTCGCATACAGGGTTTTCTTTCTGAGCCATACTTAGCCTCGTTTGTTGTATTTGTTGTTTCAGCGCCCGCCGGTCATCTGCTCGAACAACTGCCGCACCTGCGGGTCACGCAGATTCTTCGCCAGGTCTGCCTTGTTGCGCGTCAGCTCAGACTCAGCCAGTTTCAGTGCTGCCTGCATCGCCATCTCGTGCAGCTTCATTACCTGCTCAGCGCTAAGGTTCTGATTGATGCCGGCTTCGCAAGCGCGGTACATACCTTCGCGCAAAAGCTGCAAGGTCTGCGATCGCTGAGCCAGCTGCACCACCGCCGTCTGAAATTCCAGCTGAGTCTTCAGATCAATCGCCGGGTTCTGGCTCTTCACCTCGGCGATCATCTTTGCCACAGCAGCCATGGCCACATCGGGCGACGGCTCGGCACAGACATAACTGCCGCCGCCCGGCTTGGGCAGCACAATGATGCCGCGCGCCGAGGCGTCGGTGGTGGTGATTGTCGGCTTGCTCGGCTCAAGCGTATGCACGCCGACAGCTGGCGAAACTGCGCAGCCGCCAAGCGAGAGCGCCGCAATAGTGATAGCAGCAACAGCTGCTAGAGATCTATACTTCATCATTTTTCCTTATTTATCTATTTCGGTGTGCCGGGCTCGGCAGTCGAATTTTGTCCGGTAGAAGGGTCTACAGAAGGTTCTTTAGAAGGTTCTGCGAGCCCAATGGGCTGCGGTCCCGAGGACTGTCCTTTTGTCTGTGCAACCGGAGGAACAACAGCCACAGGCGCCTGGCTTGGTGCTTGCATTGGTGCCTGCGCAGGTACTTGCGCCAAGCTCCCAACAGCCGCAGGTGGCACCACCGGCGGTGAAGGCGGCGTTCCTTTATAAAAGATGCTCTCGAACACCGGCAACGTCAAAGTCGTCAGAATAAGCAGAACCGACCCATATACAGGCTTGTACCAGGCGAAGGTTGCTGCAAATGGTCCGCCTAGGGCGAACACCCAAACCGCAAATGCCAGAGTCGAAGCCAACCAATAAAAGGTCTTGCTCGACACGATGCCGGGCGGCTCTGTTTTGACATAACAGACATACAAAGGTGTGAGCGAAAGAAGAGCGATGAAGACCGCCCAGGTCAACCAGAGCGGGCTATTGCCTCCTTCTTTCAAGATGCCGTCGAGGGCCACATAGCCTGCCACGATGTCGGCGGGAATATATCGAATCAACTTCTCGAAGTAAGAATCAGTGTCTTTGCTGCCAGGCGGCGGTTCTTGCGCAGCAAAGCGCAAACCCCACCTTCGCCTGGGCAAAGATGACTTGTCTTCTGAGTCAGCCATTTTGACTCCTTTTTACAGGGACCTACTTTCTTTAGGTCTATCTAATTTGTCCGAAACATCATTGAAAAGACCCCGTCAAACGCCTTAGCCGTACGTAATATTCCAATATTCTGCATCTGTCACGGCGCTCTATTTGACCGATGACAAATTCACCATTGGGATAGGCCGCTTCCTAAAATGTGCGCTTGCTGCGCTAGAAAATCGCGACATGTCAATGTATTCGCGCTTCTAATGATAAACATCCAAATCAGGTCGTGAAAGGCTCCAGCGCAGGCACTGATAAGGGCTATGAGGTTTTAACGCAGAACTGGCGGGGGTTTTTCAGGATTGCCTCGGAAATATCGAAAGAATGTTGTACGCCCAAAATAACCCCGCCAAGCAGCCCAGTTCAAACCTTTCCGGGTGAAACGCTTCTTATTAATAGAAAGATATCAGCATGACCGCAAACCCAGCAAATTCAATCCAGCAAAGTATATACACCCACCTGACATCACGCCGATACCTGTTTTTGTAGTCACCTTTAACCGCTCTCAAAATCCACTACGCTCGCTAGCAAACCCGGGCCATCTTGAATACCCCAAAACCCGCATTAACATTGCCTTTAGATTTGCCACCAAAGATGATACTACACTCACCACGGCTCTCCATGCGCCTTATCCCCCAAATGGGTGATGCACACGGCTATCGCTAATGTCACAAACATAGGCCGGGACTAATCTTACAATGTTTCGACATTGCAACGTTGTTGCGAACGCGAAACATACAACCACTAGAAGCCGCACCGCAACTAAGCTTTACAATCAATAGATTCTGTGTTCAAAAAGAAGTTTTCTGCTTGCCGCAATATCGAATCAAACGTCTCGCTCCTGGTGCCCACTACAGATACTTGCCGCTAAGATTCAAACAGAACGCTCCTACCGGTTCATCGCGCTCCGCTGATTTAGCAAGATAGCCCGGCATTTTGAAGGCAAAGGCTATTTAGCACAAGAGTCACTTGTTATCGTCAAACGAGGCACATACTGCACTACGCTATCATTAAAGAATCCGCCACCACCGGCACGAATGCGTTGATTAATGGTCAGAGAAGTCTTGCCATTCTCATAGGTATATGAGGGAACGAACTGGTCAGACTTGGGGAAAACATCTTCCCACAGACACGGACCTAGTTCCTGGAGTTTAGCGGCAACTTGTCTGAAATCACCATGCTCGATTTTATCGGCTAATGCCGCCCTAATCTCAAATTCAGCATTGCGCTTTTCAGCGGCTTCAGCCTCTTCCTTTGTCAGCTGATGTCCATAGACAGTTGAAAAATCAAAATCAGGCATAGTGGGGAGTACCTCAGGGTTTAAGCAGCGTTCGCCATCTCGGGGATACCTAAACGGTAAGCCCGACTGCCTAAAATCTGCATCAAATCGAACTGCCGCAGAGCCGTATTAACCGCCTTTTGTAATAATTAGGAAAACTGTATTAGCCGTTAGTGCTTGCCAAAGAGCTCTTCGCCAAAAGAAGCGGACAAATTACCGTTTTTGTAGGTAACAAGCAAGGGATACAGAAAAGCACTTCTATACGGAGGGGCATATTTTATTGGAGCTGCTTTGGTGAGAGCTTCAACAAATAGCTTCTGGTCCGCAGCAGAAGCCGTACTTTTCCTTACAATCACATCATAAAAACCATCGTCTTTAATCTTCAATTCGGCCTCGATTTGAGATTCATTAGCTATTTTGTTCAGAGATTCATTGGCAGGGACTCTAATCTGTTTCACAAGTTCGCCCAACCAAGGCTGAAGTTTTTTCTTTTCTTCTGGACCCCTCGCGACAAATCGACCAGAGGGAATTTCCGAACAATTGCTTGAATATCCTTGTTGACCCCAAGGGCGAAAAGACTGCTCTTCAGCAAAAACCGGAGGAGAACTAAACAACAAACTGCAAGCAAGAAAAAGAATAGCTTTCATACTTAGAATATCCCAAACTTAACTATCAGTTTCATCTTCGCATTACCGATTTGCACAAATAACCAGATTCGCCGATTGGAACGCCCCCAGCCACGAATTCGATGCGCGCAACTGTAGCTCAAGGACTAGTTTAGATCACGGCTCAACCTTTTGGGGAAGGTCAGCCTCCAGAGCCACCAACAACCCTGCAGCTTCCTCTGCGGCACTTTCAAATGCACTCGCTACACTCTGTGCACTCGGTCCAAGAGTTTCCGCAAGATCTGCCGAATTGCTATTTACCAACGCGGTGCTTTCAGCCTGCTATCAATATCTTCGCCGCCAAAGGCAGGCGCAACTTTCAGCAGAGGCTTGAGCTTCAGTGACTGAAAAGTCTGAGCAGTCTGCGCGGCGGCACGGTCGAAGGAGGCAGCTGGAGACTGCAAATAGACTTCTTGTACCGACCTGCCGTCACCGCCGGCATCAATATACAAAGCCTTGACCTTTAGATCTATCGACTTATGACGCCCCTCTAAAAGAAGAGCGTTGCGACCATCGACGGCAACAGTGCTGGCCTTGCTCACAGCAAACGAGTCGATATTGCGCTCGCCCAGCAAAAGGCCAAGCTGCGAAAGCTCGCTCACTTTTAGATCACGCGCCTCTCCCTGCAAAACTCGCTTAAATGCATCAGCGGTTTCGGCATCAACAAGACCACGAGAATGGAAAGCCAAGATAGCATTATTAGTCTCATCGCCGGTTGCCGCGCTCTTGAAGGCAGTAAACGAACCCACGGCGTTATCAGAGTTTTCGCCGAGCTTCGACCAACCAGCAGGAATCTTTGCTGAGTCTATCTGCCCTATAGAAAACGACCGCCCTCTTTGCTCAGGCGCACCATCGAGGAAAGTCGCCAGAAGAAGCTCTTCAGGCTTCATCTGCTCAGCAGCATCAGATGCCTTGCCGGCATTTTTATTTGAGACATTCTCAATCGGCTGAAGGAAGTCTTCCATTATGATCTCCTGTGCTGGCCAACAGCCCTGAGCATCTCCTGCCTAAAGGCCATTTGCTCACCTGGGGGCAAAGACTGAATTATTTCACGCATCTGGGCAGCAATATGAAAACGATTATTTCGCTCTGAATTGCTTTGATTCTGTGATCTACCGTAGATATCGACTACCACCGAGCTGAAAGTTTCTTTGCTGATCGAACCAGAACTTCTCATCTGGTTGAACATCTCAATTTGGCTTTGCAAAGGCATAGCCGCCACAGCTTGCATGCGCAAATTCCAGGTATCGTTCGAGAACGGCAGAGGTGGATTTCCTCTATAGTATGCCGAATCAAAGTTTCTGATGCTCGCCCTAAAGAGATGGTGATAGATGTTATCGGTATAGTTGCCGCTCAGATGCATGCGTCTCAGGGCTTCTAAGTGGAAGCGCTCATCCATCACACCCTCTTTCTGCATCTCACCCGCACGCAGCATCATCTCTCTAGCCCGAGTACTGTTGCGTGGATCGCTCATAGAAAAATAGAGCATATCGCTAGAAATTTGCTTAGGAGCAGACAAGCGATCGCGATCGCTGCCCCATTGATTATCGATAGCCACTTTTGGCGGATTACCCGGGGTGTAATCGGTGATATTCACAACATGCCAGCCACCACTGCCGCCGGCCGCACCGTTGCCGCTATCGGCAAAGAAAGGTTGATTGCCAGTGTGTACCATCACCACCAAAGGCATATTTCCGTCTCTTTTGGCCGCTTCCAGTCGCTCTTGCAACTCTCTCGGAGAACGCACATTTCCATAGTCTAAAAGCCAGTCTCCGCTTTTCTCACCCGATATTTCATTGCCGATGAGACGCAGTCTATCGGTGGTCAAATCGGGTTGGCGCGTGCCGGCGTCTTCGGCACCCAAAGTACGAAAGAGCAAATTAGGACGGCCAACCTCGGTCGGTGGATTAGTCGAATAATCCATCAGTCGCTCTCCACTATCTGGAGGGGTGCGACCAGGTTGTGGCGCCCTTTGCTCATAGCGAACATTGGGATTTTCTTTCTGATAGTAAAGATTGACGGCAGCCACCTGAAAGATCTGACCGGCAAAATCTCTCACGCCATCGGTCTTTCTGAGCGACTCGGCGCCATTGCGAGGCACCAGCGATTGGTCATCGACTACCACCGTGGTACCGTTGCGCGAGACATAGCGACCGGTGGTGGCGACATCGGCGACGATGCGGGCAGCCTCAGAAGGATTGCGCCAGTAATTGCGCATCTCGAGGGTGGCTACGTTGCAAGTGTTATGCTGTCCTTGGTCTATGCTGGTCGGATCGGCAGCGTGCTGTAAAACCTGCGTGGCTAATGCACGCCTTTGCTCGGCGGTTATAGGCACCTCGGGATTGTCTTTAGCCTCTAGCAACTTACCAACTTCACGATAGGTCTTAAGTATTTCTTCCTGGCTCAGGCCGCGCCCCTGAGCGGAAGCCTCAAAGACCGCCATAAGCTCTCGCAAGTCGCGTGAAGACCCAGGCTGACCGGCCTCACTGGCTTCAAGCAAGCGAGCGCGAGCAGATTCAAGAGGAGTCCCTGCCGCTTCACGAGAAAAGCCTTGTATTTCAGAACTAGCGACTGGACGTCCATCTCGCACATCAGACGAACGCTGCGAAGAGCTGTTTATATCAAAAGCCGACGAGCTTTGCATCGGTCTGCCATCTTGCCTGTCAGAGACTGAAGAAGAGGAGGAATTTTGCACAGAAGAAGCATCCACAGATCCGGCTTGCCCTTCAGAGACGAGTTGCAAGTTTCCGAATTCTTTAGAGGCAGCCTCACTGCTGGCGCCGTCGGGGCGAAAGAGAGCCGTCGGCGCCGTCTTGAAACCATCAATCAGGTCGGACCGGACTGCGTCCTTGGCGAGATTATCCGACTTATCAGCTTGGTCGGACTGCGAAGGCGCTTCTTTGGCGCTAGATCTATCGACTTCTTTGGTAGCCATTGTATTGGTAAGAAAATGCCGTCCTAGCGAAAGGAACGATTGCTTTGGGATTAAGGAGAGGGTAATTATCAAGATATCAAAATAGATGTAATCAGTTTGTTAAACGCCTGGCGAATAGCCATAACTAAAGTTGACCACCAAAGCCTGGGCAGCACCCTCACCTGACCCGCCAAATAGCGACCTCTATACATCGAAAAGTGCCCTAAAATATGGAGAATCAGCTCTGCAGGATTCACGCCCTTATGAAACAAGGTATCTCTAAAGTAACCGAACAAGGCGTCATAGTTAATTGTCGCGCTATATTGAGCGACCTGGACGGCACCTTGGTCGATTCGCAGTTTTGTGTCGATTATTCCTGGCAAGTCTGGGCGGAAGACCGCGGTCTGGATTTGGCGGAAGTAATGAGGGTCTGCCACGGGCGACGCACAATCGAGACGGTCAAAGACATAACACCGCATCTTGATGCCCAGACCGAAGTGGCTTTCTTGGAAGAACTGGAAGCCACCTGCACCAAAGGCTTGGTACCGGTGCTCGGCGCCCATAAACTTGTGGCGGCGCTCGCCCCTCATCAATTTGCCGTGATCACATCGGGCTCGCACCGCCTGGCCAGCCATCGCCTCACTCATACCGGCTTCACTCCGCCGCGCGTCTTTGTCACCGCCGATGATGTCATTAACGGCAAGCCTCATCCAGAAGGTTATCTTAAAGCGGCACGCGAACTTGGAGTAGAACCCAGTCAGTGCGTGGTTCTGGAAGATTCACCGGCAGGCATCAAGGCTGGAAACAGCGCCGGCATGATTACTATCGGCATTGCAGCCCACTCTGGAGAGCACGACATCTCGCATGCTCGCTATGTGGTGCAAGACCTTACCTGGCTGAGAGTCTTTCAAGAAGGAGAGAATCTCAAACTAGAACTAAAGGCGTTAACAAAAGCCGACTAATTTTCTCTGGACCAATTTTAGCCAGGCTAATCTTCACCCGGTACAATCACTTGGGGCTGAGCCGGAGGCTCGGGCTGACCTTCGGCACCAGTAAAGAATATGCGATGGGCGGTCTTGCCAATTTCATAAACATCGCGTTTGCGCAGATTGCTCAGAGCAACCAAACCATAGTTCTTCTCAGGAACCAAGAGCAAAAGCGAAGCAACCCCAGGTGTGCCGCCGTTCCAACTAACCTGATAAAGCCCGCCTATAGCAGGATTGGGTGCGGCGGCAAAGCCGAAAGCCCACTTATTTGGCTCGCCCGTTGTTAAAGGCGGTCTTTCATACCACAATAACTGATAAGCACGTGGCGAGAGAATTTGTCTAGAAAGCAGACCATTAGCGTATTTGATCATGTCGTTGGAAGTGGAAGCAAGCATACCGGCAGCGGTAGTGACAGCTGGATTTTTATAAGAGACAGGATGCAGTTGCCCCTGTCCTTGCCCGTCTCCATAAGCCTGAGCGACTCGCCCGGTCGGCTCCATGATCACGGTCGTAGCCGTGCTGCTCATACCAAGAGGCTGCAAGATGGTCTCTCTCACCGCCTCTAGATAGTGCTTGCCGTAGGCTTTTGCAATTACCGAACCAACCAAGCGATAAGAGAAATTAGAATAGAGATATTGCGAACCAGGCTCGGAAGCCAGAGGAGTGCTGTTCAATATTTCGAGCTCTTTGTCCCAAGGTACTTCGCGAGACAGTTGCGAAGGCACACCGGCAGCCATAGATGCCACCCAGCGCACCGGCAATTTGCGATAAGGTCCTTCCAGACCATCGACATATTTATCGAGGGGATCGTCGAGATTGACCAGCCCTTTGTCGACCAGAGAGAGCAAGGTCACACCGGTGAAAGACTTGGTCACCGAAGCCAGACCAAAAACCGTATCTGTAGTTGCCGGTATGTTCTTTTCAAGATCGGCATAACCATAGGCTTTCTGAAAAACTGTCCGGCCATCTTTGACGATGGCTAAAACATAAGCAGGCACATTGAACATTTGCATTCGCCTAATCACCATGGCGTCGATGGCGGCAAGACGACTGGCCATTTCGGCGGCAGAGGGCTCCGGACGCTGAGCGGCGGCGACATTTTGAGCATGGGCTTTCTGCGATGCAAAGCCGCTAAACCAGCTCATCCCCGAGGCAAGCAGAGCCAACGAAAGCAAAGAAAAAGAGAACGCCCGCTTTGTAGTTGAAGGTCTCATTTAGTTTTTTCCTCTTTGGGTTGCTCTTTTAGTTCTTCTTTTAGTTCTTCTGTAGATTTGTCTTCAAACCAAGCAGGGCTGAAACTAGCGCCAAAACCGGCACTCTTGGCACCGAGTTCGGGTCGATAAGGGTTCTGACAAACAAAAATCAAATAGATATTCATCGACAAAAATATGGCCACAAAAGCAGTCATTATCACTTGCGAAAGCAAACTTTCCACAAAGAAGAAATAGGTGAAGATGATAATCAAGACACCGCCTGTGATAAGCACACCCCAAAGCACGGGTGAAAGCTGATTGCGTGCAGCCACCATGCGATGTTTTCTTGATTCGGCAAGATCTTTCACTTCATCAACCATTGATTCATAAAAGACTTGCTCGTGATCATTGCGAGGATGATACTCGACCACTGCACTCCAGAGACGGCGGTAAGGCGCTACTGTTGCTTCTTTCTCAAGACCCTGCTCGACTTTAGACCAGTCTTGCTGCACCACTGCCTCGGCATAGCTATGCAATTCGCCTCTAATTTTGTGTCGCGCCGCAGGCTCGAAAGGGCCCGACAAATGATAGATATTACTGAGCTTATTGGCTTCGGCAGCGGCTTCGCTGCTGGCTTCATCAACTTTGCTCTGGGCCGATACAACCACTAGACCAACAAGAATGGCATAGAGTGTGCCGACAATAGCAATGAGAATACCGCCGACCTCATGCCCCGGTTCAAGCCTTTCGCGCTTAACCCGCGAGCGCACCAAAACCAAACCGAATATCGAGAGAGCTGTTGTGCCTCCCACTATAGCCAAAAATTCAAGCAAGGAACTCACTTCTTCTGCACTCGTTCAATCTCGGCATTGATGGCGGCAATGCGGTCTTTGGTCATGGGATGGGTGGAAAGAATAGACAAAGCATCAGGAATTTTAGTGTGTTCTTCTTCAGTTTTAGAGTCTAACTTCTGAAAGAACTTCACCAAACCATGTGGATCGTAACCGGCTTTAATGGTCAGGTCTACACCGAAAGTATCGGCCTTAGCTTCTTGATCGCGACCAAAACGCAGCCCCTCTAGGCTCTCGCCCAATTTTGCCATATTGAGCAGAGCCAAGACTCTCTTATCGTCTCCGGCGCCGCCAAAGAGAATCATAAAGATTGCCCCGACGCCCATGTTGCGCACCGCCGCTTTGAGAGTATCTCGATGAATGACATGACCAATTTCATGACCCACTACACCAGCCACTTCATCATCGCTCTCAGCCGTTTTGAGCAACCCTTCGTTCACTACCACCACACCACCTGGATAGGCGAAAGCATTGATTTCTTCCGAATCATCATAGAAAAATCTGAATCGATAGGGCGTCTTGCCTAAGGCAGTGAGAAGTCTTTTGCCAATGCGCTCTACCCGCTCTTTTTGCGGCACTTCCTTGTTTTCGGCTTCATGAAGCTTGGCGAGAAAATCACCTATCTTGCTTTCGAATTCGGGGTCGACGCGGCTCACCGCCATATCAACCATTAAAGCGAAGGAAAAATAGAAGACTAAACAGAAAACAGATATTGTGCCTATAACGGTGGTCCAATAGCGCCGGTCATGCCCTTTTCGCTTTTCAGCTCTGGCGATCAACTCTTCGATTTGCTTGCCTAAAGCCGATGAGCGCGTAAAAGCCAATAGCTTCGGCAAAATGGTCTCATCATTGAAGATTACTGCCCAAGCCGATCCCGGCGGCTCTATTTTGACCCGCAGACCGTCTTGGCCGGCGAGAGAAATTAGAGCCCGACTATAGTCGAGCTCTTGCAAGCATTCGCCGGCATGGCAAACAACCACCTTAGAAGAAGCAAACTGCACTTCCACATCGCGACTCTGGGGTTGTCCCTTCTCATAGTATCTGGCGCTGAAGCCTTCGCTCACTAGCATGACCGGCGTCTATCTTAGCCGCTGGTCGTAGGCACGAAGCGACGTACCCAGGCCCCGAAAGCTTCGGGATTTCTGGTTTGAATGTAGACTCGGCCCGGTCCGGTAAACATACAACCAAGCCCTTCTCCGCTTGTAAAGCTGCTTACCCAGTTTTTTCCGGCTTTGACGATTTCATAGCTGGTATCGCCGCTCCAGGCAACTAAATGCCCATTGTCCACCATATACTTTTCACCCGGCGGAATATCGATTTCCATAATGGCTCCAAAGGCGCTCACAGCAAAACCACCGTTGCCCTTGAGGTGCAAAACAAAGAGACCGGCACCCGAAAACAAACCCGATGTCAGCTTCTGAGCCTTTGTATCCATCTCAATTTGATCCATGGCGGCAAGCATGCAGCCACTCTTGACGAAATAATCTTGCCCGCCACTAATGTGAATGACTTTCACATCGCCGGGAGGCGATGGGGCAAGTAGCACTTCCCCAGCCCCTTCGGTGGCTGATACTTCTTGGAAGAAAAAAGTTTCCCCACCCAAGACGCTGCGCTTGAGGGCGTTCATAGCACCGCCCCACATCTTGCCTTCGATAACTAGGTGTCCTGTTTTTGCAACCATGGCGCCCGACTCGGCCTTGATATGTTCGCCAGGCTGCAAACAAACTTTCAAGACTGCGTTAGAGCCTTCGTGCAAGAGTTGGTATTCCATTTTTCAAGCTCCACACTAGTGACATTGACGAGGCATTCTAGCACCAGCCAGATACTGGCAAGTGTCTATTGCAAACTTTATGAGACCGATCGACCAGCTGCAGGCGTTAAACTTCACCCTGCGGGAAAATGCCGTAGCCTACGCCGTAGACGTTTTTGATAAACGACTCAGAGCCATCAACATCTATTTTTTTGCGCAGTCTCTTGATGCAGCTGGAAAGCGCTTCCACACCTACACTGGAATCATCCGACCAAACTTGATTGAGCAGGCGGTCGGCAGGAAACAGCTCGCGGGGATGCTTGAGCAGGAATTCTAAAAGAGCATATTCGCGACTGACGAGCGCCACTTCGTTACCGTCTACTTTGATGGAACGGCGCTCGGGCACAAGCTCCAACCTGCCAATCTTGACCGAAGGACTGGCAATTTTCACCGGGCGCCGCAAGAGAGCTTGCACCCTGGCCATCAGCTCTTTACCATGGAAAGGCTTGGTCAAATAATCATCGCCGCCGCTTTCCAACCCTTCCACCCGCTCTTCAATAGAACGTTTGCCGGTGAGAAAAAGAACCGGCGTCGGATTGCCTTCAGCACGAAAACGCTTGACCAGGTCTGCGCCTTCACCATCGGGTAAAGCTCGGTCTAAAATAATCAACTCGTACTCGGAAGTCTCGATAAAATGCCGAGCCTCAGTGAGATCTTTAGCGATATCAACAGTATGACCTTCTACCGCAAGCCAACGGCTGACAACCCTGGCAAGGTCGGCATCATCTTCCACCACTAAGAGCTTGGCCATCTATTTCAATACCCGCTTAAAAATTCGGCACTAGTCAAGTTAATCAGCATAGCTATCGCAGGGAATGGTAAACCAGAATACACAGCCACCTTCTTCACCGGCAAAGACTCCAATTTTACCCCCATGCAACTCGACAATATTCTTACATATTGACAGTCCCAAACCTGTGCCTTGAGTACTAATCTTTGTCTGGTCTGACTTGCCAAACTCGCCGGTTTCGCCGCCTTCTTTCTTGCTTTTCAGACCGCGGTCTTCCTTGGCTTGCACCTGATAAAACCGGTCAAAAACCTGCCCTATCTTATCTTCTGGTATACCGCGCCCCCGGTCGCGCACTTCCACTCGCAAGTGGTTGCCCTGTTTGCGCCCTTTGACAAGCACCCGAGCCCCTTCCGGCGAAAATTTGACAGCATTGCCGAGCAAATTGACCAAGACCTGCACAATTCTCTCCTGGTCGCATTCCAATTCGTAGCTGCCCTCCAACCTGCTATCAATCAAGATGTTCTTTTTAAGAGCCAGTGGTTGCACCGAAGCTAGTGCCGCCTCAAAAATTTCAGCCAGCTTTGCCGGCTCTTTGAACAGCTGCATCTGCCCTTGACTGATGCTTTCGATATCAAGCAAGTTATTGACCAGAGATAGCAAACGACTGATATTGCCTAGACAAGCCTGCAGGTCTTTCACGGCATCGGCACTAAGCGGTCTGCCGCTGCCGGCTTCAGCCAAAACAAGTTCCAGACTAAGTAAGACCGAGTTTAAAGGTGTGCGCAAATCGTGCGAGACCATAGAGGCAAATTCTTGCTTCATGCGCTCAATCTGCTTGCGCTGCGAGATATCGTGAATGACCAGATAATAGCCTGAGTCTGTCTCGCTTCTGGTAATGCACCATTCGGTCTCTACTATTTGTCCGGCAAAAGTTCTCACCGCAAGCTCTACCATAGAAGCGCCTGAATCAGACCGAGATTCGACTTTATCTTGCCTAGTTTTATCTTGCTTGGCTTTGGCTTGCTTGAGAGCCGCGGTAAGCTTGGCACTATCGCCTTCTTGCAAGACTTCCACCGCTCGCATGCCGATTAGTTCATCTTTCTCATACCCCCAAAGACGACAAGCCGCCTCGTTTACTTCTTCAAAGCGCAAATCTTCGCTAATCGAGCAAACAACATCCATGGCGTTATCAAGCACAGCTCTTTCACGAGCACGCAGCTGAGTCAGAGATAAATAAAGTTCCTGGCAGAGTTTATCGATGGCGGCAATCTCATCGGCACCGGCCACCGGCGCCAGCGGCGGCTGATTGGCGGCTAAGCGGGCGGTATTGACAGTCAATCTATCAAAGCGACTGCTGGTGCTGCGATAAAGAAATATAGCCAACCCCAAAGCCATAAAGACACTGAGACCAGCCGAAAGAGCAATAGCCGAGCGCAATTCGCTGTCATAGCGCAAAAGCAAATCTTGCTTTCTTTGCATATCACCCACACCGACCACCGAAAGCTGCATAATTGTCTGGTTGATTTTCTGCATATCGCTCTGCAAACCCAAAAGCGAAAGGCGCCGACTCATCTCGGTGCCGGAAGCACCAGGTCTGGTGGTGGAATTGAAAATCTGACCGATATGCTGAAAAGACTTCTTCAAATCTTGGCAAAGAGCGTATTCACCGGGATATCCGGCAGAAAGCCTTTCGATATCCCGCACAGCCCCGTTGATTTCGTCCACCAGACTTTCGGCGCGAGCATTGAGCATGTCGTAAGAATCTTTGTTCCAAGCCCGCATAATCAAGACGGTCGCCCGCTCCATATGCAAAATGCCTAGTTTATTGACAGCTGTGGCCATATCGCGACCATGCGCTTCTGAACGCCTAGCCTGGTCCAGCTTTTCAACCATAGACCAGAGCACACCGAAAATGGTCAGTTCAAAAACCACTGGTATCGCCGCAATAAAGAGAATTTTCTGAGAAAGACGCATTGTTTGAAAGCGACGAAGGGCGTAAAAATTGGGCAAAATCCAAGCCCAGAGGCTCGAACTATTCTAAACTGTTATGCTGAGATTAAATAGAGGGTTCTAGAGTGTCGGTGCCTGAAAGCACTATCTCGTCAAGTGCAGAGAGTCAAAAGAGAGGCGGCGATTCAAGCGAGCGCCTCAGACTCGTTCTGCTCTTTGCCGCCGGCTGCCTCTTATATCTGCCGGGGCTTGGCAGCTATGGACCCCTCGACCCCACCGACAGCTTCTTTATCGAAGCCGGTCGAGAAGCGGTGGAAACCGGGCAGTATCTTGTACCGATGAACAACTATCAGCCCTGGCTAGACAAGCCGATTCTCTATTTTTGGGCGGTTTCGGCATCAATTATTTTATTCGGCGCATCAGAGGCAGCTATCGGCTTCTCCGGACGCATCTTCACCGCTCTGACCGCCCTTGCCTTTTCGTTCTGCGTCTACTATGGCAGCCGCAGTTTCATCGGCAAAAAACAAGCTTTCTTTGCTGCTCTCATTGCCATGACTTTCCCCCTCAGCGCCGAGCTTGGTCATATTTCACTTACCGATATGCCCCTCACTCTTTTTATGAGCGCCGGTCTCTATGGGCTTTTTCATTTCTTTCAGCAAGGCAAGATGAAGGCGCTCTGGTTGGGCTATTTCAGTCTAGCTCTGGCCTTTCTTTGCAAAGGTCCAATCGCCTTGATAGTTGTGGGCGCCATTCTCACTCTCTATTTTCTTGCCACTGCCGGCAATATCAAGTCTGTCTTTGTCTCAATCTTGAAGCTCAAACCATTTCTAGGATTAGCCTTAATCACGGTCATCAATTTGCCCTGGTATGCCGCCGCCACAATCGGCACAAACGGCGCCTTCTTTCGCGATTTCTTCATTACCCAAAACTTTGGTCGTATGGTTGGTACAGTCAACCACCAGCAGCCCTTCTGGTTCTATCTACCAGTTCTCGCCGGCGGGCTCTTCCCCTTCAACCTGCTCTATTTTTGCGCCCCGTCATTGCGCCTGCGCAAACAAGACCTTGCCGCCCGCACAAACCTAAGCAAAAGCAAGGCATTCATCGTCTTTCAAACTATCTGGGCCCTGTTTGTATTGGTCTTGTTTTCAATAATAAAAACCAAATTGCCCACTTATATTTTGCCGGCCATGGCACCCCTGGCGGTACTGGCAGCCAGGGCAGCGGCGCTTGCCCTGAGGCTGAAAGGCAAAGAAAAATTCTACCCCTTGGCTTTGATACCGCCGCCGGTATTAATTGCCGCCCTGGTGGTCAGCTATAAATCAGACGGTTGGGTGCAACTATTCCTCAGCCAGACCCGTTATCTCTTTATCTTTCTTTTGCTGGTCAGCTTGGTCAACGCCCTGCTTATCTTCAAGGGCAAACTCAAGCAGGCTCTGACTGTCTTGACTGCGGCAGCGGTAGCCGGGGTGGCGGTTTCTATGCCCCTGGCTCATATTGCCTTCTTTGAAGATAGACAAAAGCCGGTGGATAATCTTACCCGCACAGTTCTCGAGCGACAGGGCAGTCTTTGCACCATAATTCGCACCGAGCCTAGCTTTCCTTACTTCCTCAAAAAAAATGTACCGCTCATTAGAGATGAAAACGAAGCCAAAGCCCACTTAGCAAAGGCTCAGTCGCCGATTTTCGTTATGGCGCCCAAAGAAGTGCTGCAAAATATTTCTTGGTTTGGTACACCAGAAAAAATTACCGTGGTGAACAAAACTCGCAAATGGACCCTATTTGAGGTGAAGCCCTGAGCCGATGAACCCGAGCCTCTATCAAATAAATAGCAGAGTACTGTTGAATCGGCTGCGGCAAAGTAATGCTGAAGCCACCTTAGCCGACCTAGACGCCGGCGGCAAACTAGCCGGGTTTGACTGGATATGGCTTTTGAGCGTTTGGCAGACCAGCACCGCCGCCCGAGAAGTATCGAGGAAGAGAAGCGGCTGGCTGCACGAATTTCAAGACACCCTGCCCGACTTAAAGACCGAAGACATCGGCGGTTCCGGCTTTGCCATAGCCGACTATAAGGTAAGCGAAGACCTGGGCGGGGGGCAAGCTCTGGCAAAACTGCGGCAAAAGCTGAAGCAACGCGGTCAAAAGCTCATGCTCGATTTTGTGCCTAATCATATGGGTTTAGGGCACCGCTGGCTGCAGGAAAATCCTGCTTACTTCATAATGGCAGATGCTCAAGATACAGAACAGGAGCCGCACAATTACTTCAAGGTAGACCAGCCGGGCGGCAAAGAGTTATATGTCGCCCATGGCAGAGACCCCTATTTTGAGGGCTGGCCGGACACTATTCAGCTAGACTACAGCAACCCCGCTCTGCAAGAAGAGATGATCAAGATTTTGCTCGATATTGCCGGGCAATGCGACGGCGTGCGCTGCGACATGGCCATGCTGGTAGAGCCCGAAATATTCGAGCGCACCTGGAAAAATCGCGGTGAATCGAGAAGACAGCTCAAGGGAGTCTACAAGCCCTTCTGGAGCGAAGCGATTAGCAGAGTAAAGGCTGAGTATCCCGACTTTTGCTTTATGGCGGAAGTCTATTGGGACATGGAATGGCAATTGCAACAGGCCGGTTTTGACTATACCTATGACAAAAGGCTTTATGACAGGCTGCGCAATGGCGACACAGCAGGGGTAAGAGCCCATCTCACCGCCGACCTGAGCTATCAAAGCAAAATGGCGCGATTTTTAGAAAATCACGACGAACCGCGAGCAGCAGCCGTCTTTAGTGAAGAGATGGAGAAAGCAGCGGCGGTAACCACTTTTCTCACACCGGGACTGAGATTCTTTCATCAAGGTCAATTCGAAGGCTTTTGCAAGCGAATTTCGCCGCACCTGGTGCGCGGCCCCGAAGAAAACGAAAACATCAATCTCAAGGAGTTCTACAACAACCTTTTAGCTGCCCTTATTGAGCCAACCCGCACAGGCACCTTCACCCTTTTGGGCACCAAGCCTGCCTGGCAAGACAACTGGACCTACTCATCCATTCTTGGTTACCTCTGGCAAAAAATCAAGCCCGACCAAGAAGATAAGGGACAGGAAAAGAAGGCTCTTGAAAGCAACGGCAAGCAGGCCAAGCCGGAACCTGAAAAAGCCCCGGCCCGCGGCGACTGCCTGCTTGCCGTGGTCAACCTCTCAGACCATCAAAGTCAGTGCTATCTGCCCATGAATATTGCCGGATGTAATTTAATTCTGGAAGACAAGCTGTCGAATACAGTATATGAGCGAAAGGGCGACACCATGTCGCAAGAGGGACTTTATCTTGATATGAGCCCTTTTCAGTGTCATATTTTCGCCGTCTACGCTGCCCGTTCCCGGGTAAACTAATTGTTGGTCGCAAAGTCAATGCCGACCGAACCAACCCTTGACTTGCCGGAGGAATAATGGCGGAAAACTCGTCTCGCGCAGAAGTGGAAAGACTTGATGAAGCCAAAAGGGGCGAGCAAGACTGGAAGATGTGGGGACCCTATTTAAGCGAAAGACAATGGGGTACAGTCAGAGAAGACTATAGCGATAACGGCGACGCCTGGAACTATTTCACCCATGACCATGCCCGCTCAAGAGCCTACCGTTGGGGCGAAGACGGTCTGGGTGGTATTTCAGACAAACACCAGGTACTCTGCTTTTCACTGGCACTCTGGAACGGGCAAGACCCCATCTTGAAAGAACGCCTCTTTGGACTGACCAACAGCGAAGGCAACCACGGCGAAGACGTCAAAGAGTATTACTTTTATCTAGATAGCACCCCTACCCATTCTTACATGAAGTACTTGTATAAGTACCCGCAGCAAGCCTTTCCTTATTCAAAGCTGGTTGAAACCAATCGCAGTCGCTCTCGCACCGAACTAGAATACGAATTAATCGATACCGGCGTCTTTGACCAAGACCGTTATTTCGACGTTTTTGTCGAATACGCCAAAGCCTCTGCCAATGATATTCTCATCAAAATCAAAGTCGAAAACCGCGGCGACAAAGCGGCGCCCTTACACATTTTGCCGACCTTACTCTTTCGCAACACCTGGTCCTTCTCGGCCAATGCCATTAGGCCGGAGATTAAACTGGAGCAGTCTGCATCGAAAAAAGGACTGCAAGTAATCTCAGCCAAACACAAAGACCCGCTCTTTCAAGAGTCACTGCCCGACTTTTATCTCTATTGCAGCGAGCTGGACCAAGCAAGCGATGTTTTGTTCTGCGACAACGAAACAAACTTAGATCGCTTCCCCCAAGATCCGTCACTGAATGGCTTGGAAGGGCGGCGTTATCCGAAAGACTCTTTCCATAGTTATCTTATCGGCGGCGACCAAGAGGCAGTCAACAAAGCTCAACTAGGCACCAAGGTCGCACCGCACTATCAATTTGAAGTACCTGCCTTAGGCAGCAAGACAATTTGCTTGCGCCTCAGCGCCTTTGACTTGCAGGCTCTCAAAGACCCGTTTTCAAAAGAAAACTTCGACGCCGTCTTTGCCGAGCGCAAGCTTGAAGCAGACCTCTTTTATGATGCAATCTATACCGAAGAAATGAAGAAAAACCCAGAGCAAATGCGGGTATTTCGCCAAGCGATGGCCGGCATGCTATGGTCTAAGCAATATTTCTATTACGACGTAGATCTCTGGCTAAAAGAGCACGGCGCAGACTTTCTTGATATTCAGACCAAGAAGCAAAACATTCGCAATGCCGACTGGTATCACATGTTCAACGACGATATCATCTCAATGCCCGATAAATGGGAATACCCCTGGTACGCCGCCTGGGACCTAGCTTTTCACACTGTACCGCTCGGCACGGTCGACCTCGACTTTGCCAAACAGCAATTAGATTTGATGCTGCGCAATGACTATCAACATCCCAATGGTCAGATTCCAGCTTATGAGTGGAATTTCGGAGACGTTAATCCGCCTGTGCACGCTTTCGCCACCATGGAAATCTATCTGCACGACAAAGTGCGCAACGATGGCAAGGGCGATATCGATTTCCTCAAGTATGCTTTTACAAAGCTGATGGTCAATTATGCTTGGTGGATCAATCGCAAAGACCCCAGCGGCAAAAACATTTTTGAAGGCGGCTTTCTAGGCTTGGATAATATAGGAGTTTTCGACCGTTCAGCCCCCTTGCCCACCGGTGGTTCATTGGAACAGGCGGACGGAACTGCCTGGATGGCTTTCTTCAGCCAGCAAATGCTGCGCATCGCCATCGAAGTAGCCTATCACGATCCACTCTACGAAGACTTAGCAGTGCGCTTTTTCCAGCACACGATGCGCATTGCCGGCGCCATGGATCGCATAGGCGAACACCGCGATGAACTCTGGGATGAAGAAGACGGCTTCTTTTATGATGTACTCAGCTTACCTAACGGCAAATCCACCCGCCTCAAAGTCAGATCCATGGTCGGGCTACTGCCACTTTCTGCGGTGGCAGTACTGGAAGATTCCACCCTACACAAACTGCCGCATTTCACCAAAATGTGCAAAGCCTTTGTCGAACGACATCCCGAACTGTGTGCCAATATACATTTACCGAACAAACCGGGTGTAGCAAATCGTCGCATGCTGGCAGTAGTAAACGAAAAGAAACTGCGCCGCATCTTGCACCGTATGCTCGACGAGAAAGAGTTCCTCAGCCCTTACGGCATCCGTTCTCTATCTGCCTATCACAAAGATCATCCCTTTATTTTTAGACACGAGGGACACGAATTTAGAGTTGACTATTTGCCGGGCGAATCAGACAACGGTATGTTCGGCGGCAACAGCAATTGGCGCGGACCGATTTGGATGCCGGTCAATTTCTTGCTCATCAAAGCACTCTATATTTATTACTGTTATTTCGGTGAGGATTTCAAAGTTGAGTGCCCGACAGGTTCAGGCAATATGATGACCTTATTGGAAGTGGCAAAATTCTTGTCCGACAGACTTTGCTCGATATTTCTTCCAGATGAAAAAACAGGCAAGCGCCCAGTCTTTGGAGGCACCGAAAAATTCCAGAACGATCCCCATTGGCGTGATAACTTACTCTTTTACGAGTATTTTCACGCTGAAAACGGAGCCGGACTGGGAGCCAGCCACCAAACCGGCTGGACCGGGCTTGTGGCAAGACTAATGAGATTGGAAGACATTCTCACCAAGGAAATGTTACTTGAGCCGGGAGCCGCCTGCCGAGCCAGAGAAGCTCTTATCGCTCATTTCAAAGAGTAAAGTGAAAGTAAAGTTTTGCTGATCGGGTATATTTGAGAAGCACGGCAATGGTCTCTGTACTACAATACTGATGAGGCTATGAAAACGCAGTAAAAGTGGTCTGAAATTATATAAACCAGGCAATTCAAAAACTGCAACCGACAAAGCGACTGGTCTTTTTGATGGTCTGCTTACTGGCTCTCTTGTTTACACCAATCAAGATGGCTGCAGCAGAGGCTATGGCTTTATGCGGCATGCCCTCTGAGGGTATGGCTTGCTGTGCGACCGATAAATTACAAAACCAAAAGCCATCAGCCCAAGCAACAGCACAACACAGTTGTTGCTGCTGCGAAGAAGAAAAATCTGAACCAGGCGATCTAGCAAGCGATAACAGCGCGCAGACGGTTCATACTCCTAAGTTTGTGGCGATTCGCTCCGGTCTCAATGGCATTGTCGAGCTGAATGCAATAAATACAGCTGCGCTGCACATTCTTATGTCGGCAGACGATAACAGCTTTTCCCCACGTTCACCTAAACTGCCAATCTATCTTCAGGTGCGCCAACTTCTGATTTAAAGCCGGTCTTGGCCGCATTGTCTTTAAATCACTATTTTAGAAGGAGCTTCATCATGAAGAAACTAATATTGCTTTGCGCATTTTTGCTGGCTGTTGCTTTTCTGCCTCTAAACGCCGTATTGGCTAAAGAAGCCGACTGTTGCAAGAAATCGAGCGCTGCCGAGGGCAAAACCTCAAACAAAGAAGTCAAATCTGACTCTTCTAAGTCTTGCGCCGAATGCGCTCAAACTTGCGAAAAAACTCTCAAGTATTTCAAGAAGCAAGGAGGCAAATATACAGAAGCAGCAAATCTCAAGACCTTGCAAGACTGCATAACTCTCTGCAAAGCTTCAAGCGAGCTGCAAAAACGTGGCTCAGCCCACGCCGCAGCCTTGCTTAAGGTCTGCCATGCCGTCTGTCTCGATTGCGCCAAAATGTGCAAAGAGATGAATGATCCTAAGCTTGCAGATTGCATCAAATCTTGCGAAGAATGCACCAGTTGCTGCGAAGGCTAAGCCTGCTTCAAAACTGAACTGAAAATGGCTACAAAGGGTTTTCCTTTCGGAAAACCCTTTTGGTCTTTGAATTTCCAAAAGAAAAACCCTTTTAGTCTTAAAATAACCGAGGTCAGATTGAGAAAACCAACTTGAACCCCTTCTAAAAGCAATTCCTCTGCAAGCCATGCACAAGCCAAACCCAGCAACGATATCAAAGGCAATAGCAATAGGACTGACAGCCGGGCTCTTGAGCGGGCTTTTGGGTATAGGCGGCGGCGTCATACTGGTTCCGGCACTACTAGCCCTTTTGGGTGTCAGCCAAGCCGAAGCCCAAGGCACATCGCTGGCACTTTTCACGCTGCCTGTGGCGGCCCTGGGCGCCTACACATACTGGCATCACGGTCATGTCGACCTCTTTGCTTTACCCGCCATGGCTGTCGGCTTCCTGTTAGGCGGCTTCATGGGCGGCAAACTGGCGGTAAAACTACCGGCTGCTACGTTGAGCCGCATCTTCGCCATTGCCTTGATTGTTTTCGGCATCAAGATGCTTATCTCATAACAGCGGAGAGACCATGTCAATTTTGAGTCTCATAGCCATTGGTCTTTTCGCCGGCACCATGAGCGGCATTCTCGGTCTGGGAGGCGGAGTCTTTCTGGTACCGCTGCTTAATTTGAGCGGGCTTGCCCAACCGACAGCCCAAGGCACTTCACTAGCCTTGTTGAGCTTGCCGGTGGCTGCGGCAGCCGCCTATGCTTATTTCAAAGAAGGCAAGGTCAAGCTCTATCTCTTACCCTGGTTGTTTTGCAGCTTTGTCATAGGCAGTTACTTAGGCGCCACCGAAGCCCTGGCTTTGTCGGCAAAAACGCTTGAGAAAGTCTTTGGGATTTTTCTGATCGCCCTTGGTATCAAAACACTGCTTAAGCGCAAGCATAAGTGAAAGGGGACTGGACCCCTGATTATAGAGGGGTTTATAGACTACATTTAGATGTTGAACCCTACGTCGCAAAAACGCTGGTTAAAATAGCGCTAGACAGTCCAACAAGCAAGAAGACAGCTCTTATCGTAAAGATCTGGATTAGTCTGCTGAAAAGTATTGAGGATTTTGCGGTGTAAGGCATTAGACAGAAGGACTGGCAACGGCTCCTTCTATTCTTCTGCAAAGCGGCATAAGGCAAATGATTACTGTAGTCGTTCCCGATAAAGTAAGGGCAGCTTGGAAGCTAATTGCAAACTCAACCAATTCTGCATTTACACACAGTCGCGCCGAACAACCTGAAATGTTTTGAGAATCTCTTGTAATTGATTCACTGAAAAAACATTCAAACGAACTTCGGTCATCTAAGGCTACGATATCAAAGATGCTCTTTCCCTTAAGCTCTGGACCGGTAGTACCCAATAGCGTGTTTGCTTGAGGAGAGATCGATAAAATCTCTCCTCTTTCATCGGCTCCTAAAATCCCAACCGGAAGGTTGTTCAAAATAGTGGCACGTCTTCTAAGCTCTTCGATGGACAATTCAGCATCTTGGCTGTTGATGTTTGTCATTTTTCTGATTCACAATCTTTTGATGGCGGCTTCTTTATAGTACATTACCTATGCAGATAAGCATTAGAGCAGCGAATTAAGGCAACAGACGAGTTTAGAGAATTAGAAAATACTCTTCGATGACAATCTTTATTGTCGCTCAAAGGCCTAATTAGGTTTCCCAAAGTACCTTGAAACATTGAATAGTAGTATAAAGGGATGGTCGAAATGCAGCATCTAAAGTCGCTCTTGATAGTGTTATCTCTCATCACTGGAGTTAGATTAGTAGATAGAATCGGAAGAATCAGAGAATTTTGCTGCTGAAAACGCAGCCAGGAATACAATCAAATGGAATTTGAAACACCTAGCAGCCAATTGAAAAAGTTAATAACTGCCGGATTCACCACTCCATCAGGTGGCTTTAAGGGCTGCTCGGAAACTGAAATAGATGCTTTAGAAAAGCATTTCACAGTTGTCCTTCCCAAAACCTACAAAGACTTCCTTCGCGTTTGTGGTAAAGATGCCGGCGGCCTGCTCAACTTCTGCCTGTATCAGTACTTTGATCTTGCGCAATTCATAGAGCCTCACCTTGCAGATTTGGCAGGAAAGTTTGATTTGCCGACGAATCATTTTGTATTCGTTTGGGACAATGACATTATTCTGTATTTCGACACTGCTGGAGGAGATGACCCGCCAGTCTGGCGATACGATGAAGTCGAAAACAAAAGAGAACAAGTGTTCGATAGCTTTTCTGCCTGGTTCAGCGATCATGTCTCGGTCAATTTATCCGAACTAACTGAAAGCTAGAAGGACGTTTACCATTCTTCCTAAGCTCTCTCCTAGAGTCGAGCAATCGTCTTCATTCAATCAAAACCTTTAAGCCGACTGCATTTCAACAGAAATCATCCATTTCCACTATATACATTCATAGAATCGAATCAAAAGGAAAGCACACAGTAACCGACCGAAGAAACACCCAACGGCAAGTCAAAAAAAGGAGAACCTCCCTTGCGGGGAGGTTCTCCTCGAATGCGCCAAAGTCTGTCTCATCGACTCTCGCAGCACGCCTCGGCAGCCGCTCAGGCCGTTTTGGTCACGCTCTGGTAAAGCTTCAACCAGGTGAGAATCTGAGCGACACAGCGGTCGGCTGGGCAGAGACCAGCTCCGAATGGGTCCTCGGCGTCCATATCGGGCGCCTCATAGGGTTCCTCAAAATTCGCCAGATAGCGACTCTCTTCCCAATCACTCTGCGTGGCGGCAATCTGCATCGAGAGCTTCCTGCCCCGAGCCCTGAAATAGACGAACTCACTGGTCTTCAGTTCGCCAAGAAACTGCACTGGCACGGCGCCGTACGGTCCTCGCCAGTGGGTGAAACAGCCTGAATCTTGCAGAGCAGTCTGGGCACTTGCCTGCAAGGCGATATCAGCGTTAGTCATCTATGAGGTCTCCTTAGATTTAGGTGGCAAGAGGTGATTGATCAGTCCAGCTTGAAAGCAGGGCTGCGTTCTTTACCCCTTGGTGGTGGATTGAAAGACTCAATGGTGGCGATGGGTGAAAGCCCGGCGGGCACCAGCTTCTCCGCAGCGACAAGGGCATCGCTGTCATCTTTTGCTTGCACCTTCCTGGCTTCCTCAGTCAGAGAGGGCAGCAAATCGACCGTTGTGTACTGCGGCTCGCCATAGCTTGTATAGGCGGTCAGGGTGCCATCTTCATCGAAGGTTTTGTCCTCGTAGGGCGACCAATTTGAGGTCATGAAGATGCGAACCTTCCGCACGGATTTGCCGCCTGGATAAAACTCGACATCTCGCTTCTTACCGTCGGCTGAGGCAAGCAAATCCTCTACCGCAGACAGGTAGTAGCCATCGCTCACCACTCCCTGTTTGTCTGCAGGCAGCGAGTCAGGCAGCTCTTTCCAAGTCTGCTTGAAGCTCTCTTTGCCGCTCGCATCGAAATGCACCACTTGCATGGAGCCGTCCGACTGTTTAGAGCGTCTGCAGATTGCCTTGCCGTTTTCATAGACGGTGCTTGTGGTGCTGGAATAGCCTCGCGTCAGCTTCTCCAGCAGAGTTACTCCATCATTATGCCAGAGCAACACCTCGACCACTTTCTCTTCATCATAGACAAAGGAAAGCTTGCGAGAACCATCCTCGTTGAAGATATCGCGCCGTGCTCTCGCTGCACCTTCCTTGACGAGCAAAGAGTCCCGCCGATTGGCTTTAGAAAAGACCATCTCTCCGATGAGGCGCCCGGTTTTGCCGTCGTAGGTGCGCACCGCTTCCACCCGGCTTTCCCGAGCGTAGCAGGTGACAACCATGTCGGCACCGCTTCTCACCATGATTTCCTTGATGGTCTGGTCTTTGAAGTACAAAGTATCTTCAGCCAAGGTTGAGCCGTCCGCCTGAAAGAGTATCTTTCGGTAGACAGCTCTATCGGTGACGAGGAAGGGCTGGGAGCCCAAGTCTTCCACGTCGCTCTTGGAACCACCCTTAGCTGCTTCAGCCTTCGGGTAGTAAATTGTGGCGCGCCTGGGGCGTCCCAGGTCATCGCAGTCGACCAAACAGGTCAGACCACCACGCCACTCGATGCGCATGCGACGATTGAGACCGGTGTGCTCATCGCGCTCGATGAGGCGTAAGGTCTCGTTGAACTTCGCATCTTTCAGTTGCACCGCCAAGGGTGGCGCCGGTGAGTTTTCTTGCGCGGCGCCGCGGTCTGCAGTAATGAAGGGCGTGGGGCTGCTCTTTTTGGAGCATCCAGAGAGGGCGGCCGGTAAAATTGAAACCAGTGCCGCCAAAAGCAGGGTCTTACGACCTCTCATTGTATTTTTTCCTTGCTGAAAAGGAGTGAAATGGGAAATAGCTCGCCCTGGGAACTTGTCTAAAAGCTAGAGACAGAGCAGGACGAGCCCTAGACCAAGAGCCGCACCCAGTGCTCCGTTCAGAGCGAAAAGCAAGCACTGCCGCCGCGGCTCGTTGAACTCCTCGTCTTCACTGCCTCGGCATTGGAGGTAGAGAAAGGCAGAGGCGGCGGCGCTGAAAATGCAGCTGACTGCAGACAGCGCCACTAGACACCAAGACGACGGCGCCTGTGTTTGCTTCATATAGCTCATGAGGCTGGCGCTCGCCAAGGCGGCGCCCAGGAAAACGATGAAGTGCAGACCGGCATTAGCCAGCCTGTTCAGTTCGTAGCGTTGCTGCAGATCGTTCTCTTCGTTTCGGTAAGTCATAAATAGCTCCATTGATTGTTGAAGTTGACTGTCACTTCCTGAAACACATCCTGAAACACATATAGATACTGAGGTCTAGATACAGCCCAGCGAAGGGTTGTATCTAATTTGACTTGACTGGAGAAGCTGGTCGCCTTTCTTAGGTTTCTCCTTGAAAAAGAGTTTTTGTTTTAATTCACTTTGAACATAGATTGATCAATACTGGCGTGGCAAGCCATATCTGCTTCTCAATTGCTCTTGCTAAATTGAATCTCCGGCTTTTTATCTGCGCACCGCTCGCACTAGCTACATATGGCTAGGAATGGCTTAAATAGGATGTTTCTAAGGGTTCAAAACAACTAAAAATTGCAATAAGTTTGAAACATTTGATCTGCACAATCATGCCTGGCGAGGTATAAACTTTGCGACTCAATCGCCTACAATCAGCTTCACTGTGTCGTTTCGCTCATGAGTGAGTGCTTCTCATCGCACATTTACTAGTCAAGTTCGTAGCAAAGAAAAAGAGAAAAGAGAATCATTTTTTTTGCCTATTTGGCTTTAGTATTTATAAACGCTGGTAATGCTCGATAGGAGAGAAATTGGCAATGACCGAGATATGCCCTCGCATCACCAAAGAAATGCTGCTGAGACAATGCCATGAAATCGGCATAAGCGCCGGCGATTCGATTATGGTGCACGCCGGACTGCGTTCAGTGGGCGAGATTCTCGGCGGGCCGGATGTTCTTATTTCCGCACTTCTTGAAACGATTGGCAGCGATGGCACCCTTATGGTTTATGTAGGCTGCCAGACGCCCTATGACGATGTTGGTCGAGACATTTACAGCGAGGACGACGAGGCATTTATTCTGGAGCACTGCCCGCCTTTCCAACCAGATCGCAGCAGAGCAAGCCGCGATTTTGGAGCCTTTGCCGAGCTCTTCCGCACAACACCGGGAGTAATATGCAGCAGCAATGCCGGTTCTAGAATGGCTGCCTATGGAGCAAAAGCTGAATTTCTCACAGCCAATCACCCGGTCAATTACGGGCTGGGCAAGGATTCTCCACTGGAAAGGTTTTACGAAATAGGAGGCAAAGTCATACTAATCGGCTCGGATACAGACGCTGTCACTATACTTCACTACGCAGAAGCAATAGCACCAATCAAAAACAAGCGGCTTTTCAATCTCAAGGTGCCTATCGAAAAGAGCGGCCAAACAATATGGATCGACATGGAGGAATACGATAGCGCCACAGGCATCAGAGACTGGCCTGATCGCTTCTTTGCCTTCATAGTAGAGCAGTATATTCAGTCTAGAAATCTCAAGGCTGGTCTTTTGGGAGGGGCGAGCACATATGTGCTCGAGGCCAAAGATCTAGTGCAGTTTGCCGTACCCATCATGGTAGAGACTGCTAATAACCTTGACGCTAGGCATAGCGAGTAACCAAACTTGCCATTTCAATACTGCAAACCAGCAAAAAAATCCGAATAGAAAATTTTACTATCCCTTACAGTATAACAAAAAAAAAAAAAATGGTATGGGGACGGTTGAGCGAGCCGGGGCGCACGCCCATCTCCCTGCCAGGCGAAATAGCCTACTGCT